>CAWBLR010000006.1:0-64337 GCA_963789675.1 uncultured Solirubrobacterales bacterium
GCCGGTGTTCCTGCGCCGGTCGTCTGAGCGCGTTTCGGTTGCGCCGCCGACTCCACGAAACCCGGGGCACACCAAGGTGTCCACAAGGCGGGGGCACTCCAGGCTCCGCCTGCCACCGCAATGCGAGTGCACTACTCGTTACTCGCCCTCGCCCTCGCCCGGGCCAACGGCTACGGGTACCCGCTCATTGCCGAAGACGGCAGCGATCTCCAGGCGACCGCCGAGCGCCTCGATATAGGAGCGCAGGGTGGAAAGGTAGATCTCGCTGCGGGCCTCCAGGCGGGAGACGTTGCCTTGGGTTATCCCGAGCTGAGCGGCAAGCTGAATCTGGGTGACGTTCCGCGAGTTGCGCAACTCGGCTAGCGCGAGCGCGTCTTCCATCGCGCGCCGGTGCTCGGCGACGTTGGCGTCCAATGTGGCGGGATCGCGCTGGCGCGCCCGCTCAGCCAGCTCGCTGAATTTGGTTTTGGGCATCAGGAGTGCTCGTTCCCTTCAAGCTCTTTGAGGTGCTCGTCGAAGAGATCGTCGGCGAGCGGGATCATGTCGGCGTAGAAGTCTTGCCAGCGGTCTCGCTTGTCGCCACCGACGTCCCACACCTGAGAACCATACCGTCCAGCACATATGTTGTCAAGCGCATAACGGAAGATGGATGCCAGACTCGAAGGCCGAATCCTCACTGCCTCTCTCCCGGACGATCGGGTCGAAGGCGGCAGCAGAGCGACCTTGGCTCCCTCGTCGGCCAGCAGCAGCCCTAGGACCCGAAGGGGATTTCCGAAGGCGAGACGCCGGGCGCCCCGACCGGCACGGCCTCGGTGGCGACCGCCTCGACGACCTGCACCTCGGACTCGGTCTTGCCCTCGTCGTGCTCGCCGTCGCAAAGCACCCGGAAGTTTCCGGTCACGCCGCTGTCGGCGTGGATCGTGATGCCGGGCAGGATCTCCTCGCCCTCCTCCAGCCCGAGGCGCTCGAGGTCGAAGTGCGCGAGGCCGATGCCGTTGGCGGTGTGCGTCGGGTTCTCGCGGTCGTGTGCGGCCACCGCCTGGGCGAAGCGCTCGAGGTTCTTCGCGATCTTCCCGGTCGTGTCCGCCATCTCTTCGGGGAGGGTAGCGCGGCTGTGCGCGAAGGCGAGGTCGGCATGTACGAGGTAGAGCAGCTCGCCGAGCACCCGGACGGCGCTTTGCTCCTGCGACCTGTGTGACCCCGTGCGCGGGCTAGTGTTGGTGGGATGCGGTCCATCCTTTCGGTCTTTGATAGATCGAGGGCGTCCCGCTCCGCAGGAGATGAGCTGGACGCGCTCGAACGGCGAGCGGGCGCACCGTTGTATATCTCGACGGCTGCGGCGCACGGCGCCGCGGAGCGCATGGGGTTCACGGGCGGCGAGCAGGAGGTGGTCGGGGTGCTGCGGCGGCTGTTGAGCGAGCACGGCAACGTGCGCGATCAGCCGCGCGAGTGGGTGGCCTCCTCGGAGGTTCCGGTCAACGCGGTCGCCTACGTGTCGGTCTTCGATTGGGCGTGCGGCGCGATCTGCGCTACGGCTCAGCATCCGCTTTCGCTGGCAAGGATGACGGTGTCTGTCGATCCGCCGCCGGCCGCGGAGATGCCTGCGTGGCTGCTTGCGGAGCTGGTCGGGATCATGCCGCGCGCCTGTAGCTGGCACGCCTGGCATCTGGCGCGGCACGAGTCCCATCCGCTGACGCTCAGCGACCAGGAGGCCCTGGAGGATCTACGCCGTCGGCTTTCCGCGCAGGGACTTGACTCGACCCCGCCGCAGTGGCTGCGCCGCCACGAAAGCGATCTCGGCTACCTGCCGATACGCAGAGAGGGCGAGGTCAATCCATCGGCTTGTGTGGTCGTGCGCCCGAACCCTGGGCCGCGCCGCACGATTCACGCCTCCTCCTACAAGGTCGCTCCCTCGCTGAGGCCGCCGCCCAGGCCGGTGCCCGGCGATCTGCTTGTGCATCTGCGCGCGCTGCCAATAGAGGTGCCCGCCTATGCGCTCGGGCCGCTGTTGGGCAAGATGCCGACGCCGTTGAGCAGGCGCGAGCGCGGCGAGCTCGCCGCTGCGCTGCTTGAAAACGTCGAGATCTCGCTGATCCCGCCGCCCCAGCGAGCGGCGGACCCACTGCGCTTGATCGCGACCGCGTGGGCGAGGATCGGCGGCCAGCCGGCGGCGATCAGCGCCCGCGCGACCGAGCGCGACGGTCATCTGTTGCTCACCGACCTGGAGCTGCACCTCACAGACCGCGACCATGTCAGGTCGCTGCTGCCGATCGGCCGGCGTGCCGTGCTTGCCTGCACACGGCTGCCAGGACACCCCTCGCCGGCGGCGCGGCACCGCTACCTCGGCGAGTGCCGTCTGCTCGATCTGCCAAGCGCGCCGGGCGGACTTGGGCTCAGATTCTCCGGTGCGGGGCTGACCGCGCTGCTCTGCCCCGCCGGCCGGCACCTCGAGGTTCACGCCGTCCAGACGCCGAGCAGCGGCGAGCTGCACCCGCCCGCCCACCTGGTCGAGGGCACGCCGCTCGACAGCGCGGTTGCGCTGCTGGCCCGCTACCACCTGCGCATCGACCGGCAAGCGCTGGTCTCGCTCCTGAACCTGACAGCCATCGAGTATCAGCTCAGGCTCGCCAGGGAGACGCCTGAGAGCCCGTCGACCGCTCGCATCGTGGCACTCCTGCGGCCCGCCTTCGAGCACGGCCGCCTCACCCACACACCCGACGGCAACCTGCGCCTGGAAGCGTTCCTTTACGGCACCCCGATCGGCGCGATCCTCACCCTGAGCGAGGACACGCTGCGCCTCGTCGCGCTCGTGCCAGGCACCGGCGGCGAAGCACGCTGACCGCTCACCGATACCTATTCGCGAAGCGGCAGATCCACTTCGTGATGCTTCGCGTTCTCAGAATCTTTCCGGTAGTGTTTTGTCCGTCAGCGTCCAAGCCGAGGCAAAGGGCAGGTCAACAGGGAAGTCGAGATGGCGCGATCGCCGACAGGTCCGTTGGAACGTCGCGTCCGCACGAGGACGGTGCTACGCGCATCTTCGATCCGATCGCCGGGTCAGTTCTCTGTGCCGCCCGAGGGCTACCTGGGCCTGGTGGCGGACGAGACCAGGCGTACGCTCTTGGTAGCGCTGCTTGGGCACGGCCCGATGCAGCGCGGCAAGCTCAAGGACTGCGCCCCCTACATCTCGCCGTCCACCTTTGAGCGCGCGCTACATCGTCTGGCGCTGGCGGGGCTCGTCGCAAGCCGGCCGCTGGCGGGCGACGGGCGGCGCAGGCTTTACGAGTTGACGCCGGCCGCACACGAACTGCTGCAGATCGCGCATGAAGTCATCGCCGTCGAAGCGTGGGCGCCACCAGCGCTCCGCGGCCCAGAAGCGGAATCGTTGATGAGCGCGCTCGCCGACGAACACGCGCGGATGATCCCACGCGAGCTCGTCGACGGGCCACTGCCTTACATCGAGCTGTGCTCGCGGCTGCCCGAGCTCTCGGACAGCACGTTCGCAAAGCACCTCGCCCTGCTCACCGGCTGCGGGCTCGTGCGCGTGCAGCCAGGGTCGCGCCCGGATGAGCACACCTACACGCTCACCGAGCTGGCGCCGGCACTCGCACGCGCGTTGGCGCTCGCCGCACGCCTTCGCCTGCGCATGACTCCCGAGGACGCGCCGTGGCTGACCGGCGATTTGCCGAGCTTCCTGCGACTGCTAGAGCTTGCGCCCGCGCTGCGCGCACCCGGCGACGCTCGCGGCGCGGTGCTGCTGCACGTCATCCCCGCCGAGGGCGAGCGCGGCTGGCCCGACGTCGAGATCGCGCTGGAGCACGGGCGCATCTCGCAACGCAGGCCCGGCACCGGCCAGCCACGTGCCAGCGCACGCGCGCTGCCGGTCGCATGGTGGGACGCCGTTCTGGACGGGGATCTGACCGGGGTCGAGATCGAAGGCTATGTGCCGCTCGCCCACACCCTGCTGGCTGTGATTAACACAGTGCTCAACGCCTGCCCACGCGCGTGAAGCAGCTAGCTCGCCGTTGCACCCCTCCGCTACACGCCCCCAACGCGGGGCGAATCGACGAGCGGCGTGGATCGGGAACTCGGCTCGACTCAGTTGCGTGGTCGCAGCGGCTCGTTGGTGGGCCGCCGGTCGGCGGTCTCCAGCTCATCGGCGAGCTTCGCGAGTTCCCAGTGGGCCAATCCAAGCGCGCGGGCGATGCGGTCGACGGTGCCCCACGCGGGGTTCTGGCGGCCGTTCTCGATGTGCGAGAGCCATGACGCTTGGATGCCGGCGTCGAGCGCTACGGAGTGCTGTTCGAGGCCGAGTTCCTCGCGGCGCAAGCGGATCGCGCGACCGAGCGCTACCTGGGGGTCGGGGCTGACGGGCATGAGGGTCGAACCCTCTTTGATGCCGGTCTACGCCGATTGTATAATCTCTCAAGTTATGGAGAGGGCGGGCACGGCGTCACGGTTTGGGATCGAGCGGACGGTCCAGCGGCTTGCGGTCGCCGGTCTCGATCGACTCGGCGAGCGCGACGAGCTCAGGGACCGGCGAAGCGATTGGTTCCCGCGCAGCAGAAGGAACAAGGGGAGACCGTGGCCGTCACGCTGACAGACGTGCCAACGATGGCCGAGCTGGAGCCGCCATACCGTCCGCTGGGACACGCCCGGCACGCCGCCGACTGGCTGACCGAGGAGCAGGTCGCCGCCGATCAGCGCCGCCGTCTCTACGGCGCGATGATCGAGCTCGTCGCAGAGCGCGGCTACGCGGCTGCGAGCACAAGAGAGCTCGCCCGGCTCGCGTGCATGTCCAAGCAGGACATGTACAAGCGCTTCCCCAACAAGGAGAGCTACTTCGTGGCGACCTGCGAGATGATCGTCGCCCGCGCGATCGAACGGGTCGGCGCCGCCTACGCCGGCGAGGAGGACTGGCAGCAGCGCCTGCGGTGCGCCTTTGGCGCGCTGGCCGCCGAGGTTGTCGAGCAGCCCAAGGCCGCGCGGCTGGCGCTCTCGGAGGTGTTCGGCGCTGGCCCGGCCGGCCTGGAACGGCTGGAGGAGACCAGGAGCGTCTTCGAGGCGATCGTCGGCGCGAGCTTCCAGGCGCCCGCGCTGCCGCCGATGATCGTCAAGGGCATCGTCCGCGGCGTCGAGCGGATCATCCGCCAGCGGCTGTTGAGTGGACGCGAGCACGAGCTGCCCGCGCTCGCCGACGAGCTGCTGGCCTGGACGCTCTCCTACCACTCGCCGACGCTCGCCGAGCTCTCCCAGGCACAGCAGACGCTGGCACCCACAGGCGGCGTCTCGCGGCAGCAATCCCGAGACCTGCGCATCCATCTGCTGCGCATGGCAGCGCAGATGGCAGCGGCGGGCGGCTGGGAAGAGCTGACCCCCGCGCGCATCGCCAGCTACGCGGAAATCCCCACGCGGCAGGCGCGAGAGCTCTGCGGCGAGGATCCCAGGCAGTGCTTCCTGGACGCGCTCGAGCTGCTCAGCAACGAAGCGCTGATCTGCGCCGGCCAAGCGGCACGCCGGACCCGCGACCGGCCCGCGGGCGTACACCTCGCCATCACAGCGCTGATGCAGCGCCTCGCGCGAGACCAGACGCCGTGCCAGCTCGCGTTCGTGGAGATCTTCAAGCTCGGCCCATCCGCGATCCCGCACCGCGAGGCGCTGCTCGCCACGTTCAGGCAGACGCTCACGACCGCTCTGCCGAAGGACCAGCGGCCCGCGCCGCTGGCGGCCGAGGCGATCGTCGGCGCGATCTGGGGCATCATCCACCACCATGTCACCCATGGCAAGACCCGCCAGCTGCCCGCCCTAGCCGGCCAGGTCTCCTACCTCGCGCTCGCCCCCGCGATCGGCGCCGAGAACGCCATCCACGCGATCCGCCGCGCACACCGCGCGCACACCAGGCACCCGGCACACAGCGCCGCCGCGCCATGACCGCACAACCGCCCAGCGCACCCCGCGACCGGGAGCCGGAGCCGCTCCTGGTCGCGTGACCGCAGGCTAACGCCCCCTTCTCCGGCCGCCGGCAAGCGGCCCTGACGCGCCCGCGAAACCCGCGAACGCCGGCCAATCGAGCAAAATGCTGGTCAACTTGGCGGAGTAGCTCTGCGCCGCCGCAGGGCGCGGCGCGCGCCCGGCTAGCGGCCAACCCGCAACAAAACTACGCATCTCGAGCCCTTCAACGGGGCCAAACGCAGACGCACGTCCGAAAAATACACGTCACTTCGCCGGAGTAGCTCCCCGCCGGCAACGCGACACGCCCGAACGCAGGCGCTACGATGCCGCGTCAAGCGCCCGTGAAAGCGAGCGTCAAGACAAAGCCCCGGAGCGCTTGCTTTGGACAAGACCAGCACTCCGGGGCACCGATTACTACACAGGAGATGATAGCTCATGTCCAAGAAGATCCTCATCGGTTTCGCGCCGCTGCTGGCGGTCGCCGCGTTTGCGGTTATGCCGGCGATGGCATCGGCGACCACAGCATATGGAATCTGTAAAACTGGAGTACCGCACACGAGCAACTGTCCCGCTGGCCAAGGGTTCGTAGCATTCGCCAACGGGAAAGCAGAAAAAGTGCTGAGCAAACTAGCGCCCGAAGAGACGTTCGTGCTCGTTGACGAAGTAACCGGTGGAACGATCACATGTACCACGTTCTCAGACGCAGGGACGGTGACGAACGAAGGCGGCGTCGGCCACAGCAGTCTCACGCTGAAGTTCGACGACTGCACGATCACCGCGTTCCCGCCCGAACCCGCGGTAGTGGGCTGCAGCGTCAAAACGCCGGGGGCCGCGTCCGATGTAATCGAAGGCACGGTTACGGACGAAGTTACCAGTGAAACCACGGTCAAGGTAACGGTCACGGGCGGTTTCAAACTCGAAACGGACGGAACCCCAGTAGGGTGCCCGTCGGGTGTGCAGCTCGGTACGGTCAAAGGTCATGCGACGGGGACCGTGGCCGTCGGCAGCAATGACCTCGTGTTCAACAAAGCAACGGGCCTAGAATTGGGCACCGACGCAGCGAACATCACTGGTTCTGACGAAACGGTGACCGAAGTGGGTGCAAATCGGGTCCTGATCAACTGATTCACGCCAAACCGAAGTCAGCAGTACCAAACCGAAGTCAGCAGTACCGAAGAAAGTGTGGGGGCCACGATCGATCGTGGCCCCCACATGTGCGTCGAGGATGCACCATTGCGTACCGCATGCTTCTGCGTACCGCATGCTTCTGCCGTCGGTAGAACGCGACTATCGTCCACTGCAGCGCCTGGATGACGTGCGCTTGGTCTGGGCGAGCACGCGCCGACATGAGGAGGAGACGATCGGATGCAAGGCGACCGGGGACTAGTGCACGCACTAGGAGGACGTAGTGGAACGTCATTTCTCGCCAGCCGGGCCTATGGACGCGGGATCTGTCGTTCCACCGCGCTTATCCTCGCCCCCCTAGCTCTGCTAGTAGCGTCGCTTGCCGCGTCCGCGTCCGCCGCCCCCGCTTGGCACCCGCAGGTGCTGGCCTATCCGTCGAATCTGGTCTCGCCGGGGGCCAGCGGCGAAGTCCAGAACGTCGCGGTGAACGCCGTGGGCGGCAGCTTCAAGTTGATCTTCGAAGGGGAACCGACGGCTGCGATCACCTACGGAGCTCCAGCGGCGACGGTGCAGAGCGCCCTGAACGCGCTGACCAAGATCGGCGGCGCAGGCGGCAGCGTGAGTGTCACGCAGCCGGGAAGCCGCCAGCCGCTGAACGGCCAGTACGTCGTGACGTTCGGAGGCACGCTGCATGGGCCGGGCGTGCCGCAGATGAGGGCCGACAGTACGTTGCTGAGCGGTGGCCTGCACACCGCGACGGTCGCGCTGGCCAGCGAAGACGGGTACGAAATCAAGGTCGAGAACCTCGGCGACACCACGTCGAGCGGGACGACCAGGCTCGTCGATCACCTCCCGCCGGGGGTCGAAACGACGCAGACGCCCATGACGATATTTCCGTTCGAAGAGTGGAAGTGCAGCGAAGGCGCCGGCCAGAACGTTGTGACGTGCGAATCCACAGCCACTGTCAAACCGGCCACCACGTTCTTCAACTTTGAAACCCCCGGCCCGGGAACTCCCAACGTAGGCCTCGAACCGATCTTGATACCGGTTGCCGTCGCGCCGGGCGGCGCGGAGGTCCTCACCAACTCGGTGACGGTCTCCGGTGGCGGGGCGCTCAACCCCGCCACGGGCAGCGTCACCAACCCGGTCAACGGGGCCGCTCAGACGTTCGGGGTCGCGTCGCTGAGCTTCCAGGCGATCGCGGCGCAGGGCGCGCCGTTCACGCAGGCGGGCGGGCATCCCTATGCGGTCACGACCGACCTGGAGCTCAACCAGGCGCCGGGCGGGCTGAATGCGCCCTTGGAACCCCTATACGTTGGGAATCCTGGCGGTGCCGAACTAAGAACCGTGCTGGCCGACCTGCCGCTCGGGCTGATCGGAGATCCGCAGGCGGCGCCGAAGTGCCCTGTGCGCACGTACAACGAAGGCCTCAAACCCGGCGAAAGCGCGGGCGCCAACGTAACCGCCTGCCCCCCTGATACGCGTGCCGGAGTCGTGTACGTGAACCGTGGATCGACCGGCAGTTATGAAGGTCCATACCAGCTGTTCAACCTCGTCCCTGAACCGGGGCACGCCGCCGAGTTCGGGATCAGAGTCGCCTCTTTCCCGATCGTGCTCTACGGGGATGTCGTGCGCTCCCACGGCACGTATGTGCTCCGCGTCAGCTCGCTGGTGCCCCAGGCGATAATCTACGCGCTGTCGGTCACGTTCTACGGCGATCCGGCCGCCGCGTTCGCGGAAGCGTTCTCTGCCAAGGAATCCGAAGAAGCGAAGGAAACGGCGTTCCTGACCAACCCGGTCGACTGCGCGGCAGGCGAAGCAGCACGGACCTTGCAGCTTCACGCCGACTCGTGGCCCAACCCCGGCGTCGGGGACCCGTTCAGCCCTGAATTTTCCGATCCCAACTGGCTTGCGGCGAGCGCGACGTTGCCGCCGTTCGAAGGATGCGGTGCGCTGGCCTTCCACCCGTCCCTCTCCTTCCAGCCCGCCTCGGAAGCTGAAGGCGGCACCACGCAGGCCGACCAGCCGTCTGGCTACAACGTCAACGTGGAAGTGCCGCAGAACGAGGAATACGCCAAGTTGGCGACTCCGGAGCTGAAGACCGCGAAGGTGACGCTGCCGGCGGGCCTGTCGATTTCTCCGTCCGCGGCCGGTGGGCTCGAAGCGTGCAGCAACGAACAGATCGACTTGGAATCCAACGAACCCGGCAAATGTCCCACCGGCTCGCAGCTGGGGACCGTGAAGGTCACGACTCCTCTGCTGGAAGAAGCGCTCGAAGGTGAGGTCTTCCTGGGCCAGCCGGAATGCGCGCCGTGCAGCGTCGCGGACGCCGAAGCGGGACGCATCTTCCGGCTGTTCATCCAGGTGCACTCGCAGGCGCTGGGGATCACGATCAAGCTGCCCGGCTCGGTCAGCGCCGACCCAGCCACGGGACAGCTGACCGCGACATTCAAGGAAAACCCGCAGCTGCCGTTCAGCGACCTGGAACTGCACTTCAAGAACGGCCCGCGCGCGGCGCTCGCCAACCCGCAGAGCTGCGGCACGTTCACGACGGTCAGCAACCTGGAACCGTGGAGCGCTCCGGCCACGCCGACCGCTGTCTCCGAATCCCCGTTCTCGATTACCGGCTGCCCCTCCACGCTGCCGTTCGCGCCGACGTTCAGTGCGGGCACGGCCTCCCCGGCCGCGGGCGCTTACAGCCCGCTCTCGGTGACCTTCTCGCGTAGCGACGGCGAACAGGATCTCGGCGGCATCACCGTGACCACCCCACCCGGCCTGCTGGGCAGGATCGCCGGCATCCCCCGCTGCGGCGAAGCGGAAGCGAATGCTGGCACATGCGTGGCCGCCAGCCAGATCGGCACGACGGCGGTCACGGCGGGACCGGGCAGCAATCCATACACGATCACCGGCGGGCGGGTCTACCTCACCGGCCCGTACAACGGCCAGCCGTTCGGCTTGAGCATCGTGGTTCCGGCGGTCGCGGGGCCGTTCAACCTCGGCAACGTGATCGTGAGAGCCTCGATCGCGATCAACCCGAGCACCGCGGCGGTGACGATCACCTCCAACTCGCTGCCCCAGATCGTCGACGGCGTGCCGATCCGTCTGCGCTCGGTGACCGTGGAAGTAAACCGCCCGGACTTCATGTTCAACGCGACCAACTGCACCGTGCAGTCGATCTCCTCGACGATCACATCCGCGCAGGGCGCCGCCTCGTCGCCGGGCAGCCCGTACGCGGCCAGTGGCTGTGCGAACCTGCCGTTCAAGCCGAAGCTGACGGCCTCGGCGGGGGGCAAGGCCAGCAAAGCCGACGGGGCGAGCCTGAATGTCAAGCTCGAATCTGCGGGGCTGGGGCAGGCGAACATCGCCAAGGTCGACCTGCAGCTGCCCAAGACGCTGCCCTCGCGTCTGACGACCCTCCACAAAGCGTGCCTCGAAGCCGTGTTCAACGCCAACCCCGCGGCGTGCGGTCCGGAATCGGTGATCGGGAAAGCCACGATCCACACGCCGGTGCTCGACAGTTCCCTCACGGGCCCGGCGTACCTCGTCTCCCACGGTGGCGCGGCGTTCCCGGACGTCGAGTTCGTGCTCCAGGGCGAAGGCGTCACGCTCGTCCTGGACGGCAAGACGGCCATCAAAAAGGGCATCACGTACTCGAACTTCGAAGCAACCCCGGATGCGCCATTCACGACCTTCGAAACGGAATTGCCGGCCGGCCCGCACTCAATCCTCACGGCCAACGTGCCCGCCAAGACGAACTACAGCCTGTGCGGCACGAGCCTCGCGATGCCGACCAAGATCACCGGCCAGAACGGTGCGGTGGTCAAACAGACCACCAAGATCGCCGTGACCGGCTGCAAGGCGTCCAAGCCGATCACAAGGGCGCAGAAGCTCCAGAGGACGCTGAAGCAGTGCAAAAAGCGCTGGAAGCATAGCAAGAAGAGGTCCGCGGCGTGCGAGAAGCGAGCCAGGAAGCAGTACGAGCCGAAGACGAAGAAGGCCGGCAGGACTCACAACAGGAAGGGTAGGTAGCCATGACTGTTATGAGAACCGCATGCGACATCCTGCTTTTCGTGGCCCGCTGGTTGAGGGGTCGTGGTGCTGGGGCGGTGCGCATCTTGCCGGTGTCTGTCGTGGCAGTGCTCTTGCTGGGTGCTGCGCCGGCGTTGGCGGCGGCGAGTAACGTCTATAAGGGGCGGTTCGATGGTGCTAAAACGGCGGGTGGGGGTTTCTATCCTGGTGCGTTGGCGTTTGATGGCGGCGGCGAAGTTTATGTCTCTGATGGCGAACATAGTGTGGTGGATCGGTTTGAAGCGGGGCCGAGTGGTGAACCGGTGCCGTTGAAGGAAATCAATGGCGATGGGACCGCGGCGGCAGGGTTCTATTCGGAAGGCATTGCTGTGAACAGCAGTGGTGACCTGTTTGTGGCGGACGAGTACACGGACGCGGTGTATGAGTTCGAACCCGACGGGACCCTGTTGCGAGAAATCACGGGCGTGGAAACGGGAGCGAAATCGTTTCTGCCGATCGGCGTCGCGTTGGGGCCGGGCGGCGACCTGTATGTCGCCGACTATGACGGCGGAGTGGTGGATGTGTTCACGCCGGCCGCCTACGAAGCGGCTACGACCGGCGAACCCGAACTTGAAATCCCCGTCAATGAACCGGCGTATCTCGCGATCGCTCCCACCACCGGGGATATATATGTGAGCGGTTATGACGGGGTCCTGCATGAGTTTGAACCCGACGGCACCCCGATGGCGTTCTCCGGCGCGGGAACGCCGCAGGAAGAAAAAGGCGAATCGGTCTCCTTAGGAGCTGTCGCGGTCGCCCCCAGCGGCGAAGTGTATGTCGCCGATAACGCAAACGAGGTAGTCGACCGGTACAGCGAAAGCGGCGAATACCAAGCGCAGCTCGGTGGCAGCGAAGCGTTCTCCTACATCGCCGCGCTCGCCGTCAACGCCAGCGGCGAAGTCTACGTCGCCGACGGCGGAAACCATACAGTCGACATCTACAGCGCACCGCATGAAATCGTAAACGAACCGCAGTGGGTCACCGAAGCCGCGAGCAGCGTCGGCGTCACGATGGCGACGCTCAAGGGCACTGTGAACCCGGAAGGCGGCGCGGTCACCGCCTGCGAATTCGAATACGGCACCAGCAACTCCTACGGCCACCCCGAACCCTGCGAACAAAGCAAGGCGACGATCGGCGAAGGCACGAGCAAGGTCGCGGTCAGCGCGAACCTCACCGGGCTGGAACCGAATACCACCTATCACTACCGCCTCACGGGAACTGGCGCCAAAGGGCCGGGACACGGCAGCGACGAAACGTTCACGACGCAGGCCGCGCCACGGCCGTCTGCCGTGATCCACACGGCCAGCGCAGTCGCGCAGAACTCCGCGACGTTCAACGGCGAAGTCAACCCCCACGAAGCACAGACCGCCTACCATTTCGAATACTCCACCGACGCGGTCCACTGGACAGCGCTCGCCGAACAGAGCGCCGGAAATGGGCCTAGCGCGGTGCACGTCACCCAGAACGCGACCGGATTGACCGGCAACACGACCTACCACGTGCGCCTGGTCGCGCACAACAGCGGCGGCACGACCACCTCCACCGAAGAACCATTCACGACCCTGGCCGGACCGCCCAAGGTGTCCGGCACCGCCGCGACAGACATCACCGCCGGTGAAGCGACGCTATACGCGACGATCTATCCCGAAGACGCGCCCGCCGCCTATCGCTTTGAATTCGGGACGACGAACGCCTACGGCACGACCGTACCCGTCGGGGAAGGGCACGTCGGTAGCGCGCCATCCCAGGTCTCCCAGGCGATCAAGGGCCTCACGCCCGACACGACCTACCACTTCCGTCTCGTCGCCAACAACGGCGTCGGGACGCCCACGAGCACACCCGATCAGACTTTCACCACCTACCCCAACACCGAAACACCCGCCACCTGTCCCAACGAGCAGCTCCGCTCAGAAAGCAACATCAACCCCATCACCCAAAACCCATACTCGACGCAGCTGCCCGATTGCCGCGCCTACGAGCAGGTGACGCCGCCGTTCAAGGACGGCGCGTTCATCACGCTCACCCCCGGCATCTCGCAGTCAGGGGTGCAGGCGATCTCGAGTGCCGGCTCGCCGCTAACGTTCAGCTCAACATCGCTGTGGGGGACGCCCGGTCACGACATCGCGAACCTGGCCGATGGCGCGTACTATGCGCTCACGCGAAACGCCGGCGGCTGGGGCTTCAGCTCCCTGAGCCCGCCGGGCTCGCAGTTGCCCCTCTCGGCCCCTCTGGCAAGCGCCATCGATTCGCAAGCGGGAATATGGCTGGCGGCGACGCCTTCGCAACCTATTACGGCCAGCGATCTCTACCTGCGCACGGCGACCGGCGCGTTCACCGCGGTCGGCCCGGTCACACCGCCTGCGGACAGCGCCGGTCAGCCGCCCCGCGGCTTCTCCGTGGGAGGGCTCATTAGCTCCGTAACGGGAGTGGGAGTGTCGGCGGACACGAGCCGAATCGCGTTCATCCTCCGCTCGCCGTCCAGCGAAGGACAAGCGAGCTGGCTGTGGCCGGGCGATCTGACGGCTCTGCCTGTGGGAACCGTGCCCGGCAACCTGCCCTCGCTCTACGAATACGTCGGCACCGGTCACACCGGCGAAGGATCTGACGTGCCGCAGCTGGTCGGCCGCGACAACACGGGTGCGCAGATCACCCAGTGCGGGACCAGCCTGGGAGGGAGCAACGCGCACAACGCGGTCTCCGCCGCCGGGTTCGACCGTCTTCTTCTCGGCTAGCGCGGGCGGCTGCAGATCGGGAGCGACCGGCCCGGCCGTCCAGCAGCTCTACGCCCGCATCGGCGCTCCTGGCACCCAGGCGACGGTCAACGCGGCCGCCAAGTCTCAGTCTGAATGCGCGAGCTCGACCTCATGCGGTGTGACGAGTCCTGTCAGCTACCAAGGCGCTGCCATGAACGGGTCGAAGGTGTTCTTCACCGGGGCGCAGGCCGGACTGGTCAGCGGCGACGCGGACGCTACAAACGCGCTGTACGAGTGCGAACTGCCCGGCGACGCGGGCGCGACCCCGGCGCCCTCGGGGAAGGTCAACGCCTGCCCGACCCTCAAGGCGATCTCGGTCACCGGCACGAGCGCGGGCGCGAGTGTGCAGAGCGTGGTGAGCGTCTCCGAAGAAGGCTCGCGCGTCTACTACATCGCCACCGGCGTGGTGACGAGCGCGCCGCCGAACAGCCAAGGCCAGACCGCGCAGGCAGGCAAGGACAACCTGTATGTCTACGAGCCCGACCCGGCGCACCCCGGCCAGTACAGGACGGCGTTCATAGCGACGCTGCCCACCTCGAGTCTCCAAGGAGCGCAGATCACGCCGAACGGCGAATACCTTGTGTTCACCACTGCGGCCGACCTGACCCCCGATGACACAAGCACGGCCGCGCAGGTCTTCCGCTACGACGCGAACGACAGCGAATTGATCCGCGTCTCAGTCGGCCAGAACGGCTTCAACGCCAACGGGAACACGACCGGCGCCCCGGCGAGCCTGGCGCCCCTGTCCGAAGACGCCTTGGGGCGGCGCGGCATCACGGTATCCGAAGACGGCGCCTATGTCGTCTTCGAGAGCCCGGTCGCGCTGACCCCCCGCGCCGCGCTCAACGAAGTCAAGCTCGGGACCGGCCCTTCCGGCGAAGCCATCTACGCTCAGAACGTCTACGAGTGGCACGACGGCAACGTCTCGCTGATCTCCGACGGGACGGACACGCGGCAAAATACGGGGCTGATCGGGATGGATGCTTCTGGGCAGAACGTGTTCTTTACCACGGCGGACAAGCTCGTCGGCCAGGACGTCGACGAAAGCGTCGACGTGTACGATGCGCGGATCGACGGAGGCTTTCCCGCTCCCAAAGTAGCAGCCGGCTGCAGTGGCGAAGCGTGCCAGGGACCGTTGAGCAGCCCAATCTCATCGCCGCTTGTGGGCAGCGGCGGCGCGCCGGCGGTCGGCAACTTGGTGCCTGGCTCAACCAGCTTTCCCCCACCGGCCGAATCCAAACCCAAGCCCCTTACGAGAGCTCAGAAGTTGACGAAAGCCCTCAAGCAATGCAAGAAAAACAGCAGTAAGAAGAAGAGGCTCGCCTGCGAAAAGGAAGCTAGAAAGAAGGATGGGGCAAAGGCGAAGAAGAAAAGCAAGCGGTCAACGAAGAAAACTAAACGGTAGGTGAGTGGGAGTTCGCGCCGATCGAGCTTGGGCGCCGACGTCGGTTCCTTTCGTGGGCGTTTCAAGGGGACCCTGCACAGGATGCCCCTTCCGGTGTCGGGCCTCTCTGTAGCGGGTGCCGCAGCTGGATCCCCTCCCCAGGCTGCGGCACCCCCCTTGCGGTTGACGCCGCAGGGCCTGGTTAAAGCACCCGGTCCTCCCCCGATCCGAGCCGAACCATTTGGAGGGCAGGTTGCTGCGTGGAGCGCGGTCGGCAGACCGGCGTAGGGGCCGGTGCCGGTGGTGAGTTCCTTGGTCTACGAGGAGAGGGGGGTTCCGTGAGCAGCTCTGCCCACTGTGCGTCCCCGAGCTCGGCGCCGCGCCGCATCCGTTCCAGACAGAGGGCTGCGGCTTCGCCGTTGCTGCCGGGCTCGTGGCGATCGCAGCTCGGCTGCCGGTCGCGATCTTCCCGGTCGTGTCCGCCATCTCTTCGGGGAGGGTAGCGCGGGCGTTATACATTGGGAAGCGTGTCCAGCGCCCAGTCAGTCGACGCGCCGACGATTGATCCGTTGCTGGTAGACACGGACGACGGCGGAGATCGCCGCGAGGTGATCCGCACGATCGCGCTGACGAAGGTCTACCCGGGGATGGACGTCGCCGCGGTCAACGCGCTCGACCTGAGCGTCTACGCGGGCGAGATCTTCGGCCTGCTCGGCCCGAACGGCGCCGGCAAGACGACCACCGCAGGGATGCTCACGACGCGCGTGATCCCGACCTCGGGCACCGCCTACGTCGGCGCGGTCGACGTCGTCGCCCACCCGGCGCTCGCGAAGCAGCTGATCGGGATCGTCTCCCAGCAGAACACGCTCGATCGCCAGCTGACCGTGTGGGAGAACCTCTACTTCCACGGCCGCCTGTTCGGGATCTCCGCAGCGGATTCGCGGCGGAAGTCCGACGAGCTGCTCGAGCAGCTGCACCTGACGAAATGGGCGAAGGCATCGGTCTACGCGCTCTCGGGCGGGATGGCGCAGCGGCTGATGATGGCGCGCGCGATCTTCCACCGCCCGGCGGTGCTGTTTCTCGACGAGCCGACCGCCGGCCTCGACCCGCAGAGCCGCCTGGCGCTGTGGGAGATTCTCGGCGAGCTGAACGGAGCGGGACAGACGATCCTGCTGACGACGCACTACATGGAGGAGGCCGACGAGCTCTGCGATCGGCTGGCGATCATGGACCACGGCAAGATCCTCGCGCTCGACACGCCGGCCGATCTGAAGAAGTCGGTGGGGGCGGACACGATCGCCACGGTCAAGGCGACGGGCGGCGAGCTGCAGACGCTCGCCGAGCGGCTGTCGAGCGCGATCCCCGAGGTGAGCAACACGCGCGTGATCGAGGGCGGCGTCGAGCTCCACGTCAAAGAGGCCGAGCGGCTCGTGCCGCGCCTGGTGGGCGCGACCGAGGAGGCCGGCTTCGAACTGGCCGACCTGTCGATCGCCGAGCCGAGCCTCGAGACCGTGTTCATCAGCCTCACCGGCAAGGAGCTGCGCGACTGATGTTGACGATCGCTGTACCGGTGCCCGCCGCCTCCTTTGCCGTCGCGTCCTTCGATTTCCACGGGAAGGAGCTGCGCGACTGATGGCCACGACCACCGTCCCTGTACACACCTCAACAGCCACTTCCGGGTCCACGCCCGGCCGCATCACGATCGAGCCGGCGCGCTCGACGATGGCCGCGAGCCGCACCGCGCTGCTCGCGCTCGTGCTGCGCGACCTGACGGTGCTCAGAAAGCACTCGCTCGAGTTCGTGATCCGCGTGCTGATCCAGCCGTTCCTGCTCGTGTTCGTGTTCCTCTACGTGTTCCCCACGATCGGCCAGGGCGTCGGCGGCGGTGGCGGCAAGGTCGCGGAGTCGGCGTTCGCCACCGTGCTTGTCCCCGGCGTCGTCGGGATCTCGATCATGTTCCAGGGCATCCAGGCCGTCGCGATGGTGATGGCCCAGGAGTTCGGCTACACGCGCGAGATCGAGGATCGCGTGCAGGCGCCCTGCCCGATCTGGCTGGTCGCCGCGGCGAAGGTGCTCTCGGGCGCGATGCAGGGTCTGCTCGCGGCGCTGATCGTGTTCCCGATCGCCGCGGTCGTCCACGCGCCCGGTGTGCACGCGCACCTCTCGGTCCACTGGCCGATCGTGATCACGCTGCTGCCGCTCGCGTGCATCACGATGAGCTCGCTCGGCCTGCTCTTGGGGACAGCGTTCGAAGCGCGCAACCTCGGCCTGATGTTCGGCTTCGTCGTGCTGCCGTTGACGTTCCTCGGCGGCACCTACTACCAGTGGACGAAGCTCGCGCCCGTCCAGCTCGCCGGCATCCACTGGCTGCAGATCGTCGTGCTAATCAACCCGCTCGTCTACATCAACGAGGGCCTGCGCGCCGGCCTCACCCACGCCTCGCACATGCACCTCTACGTCGTCTACCCGGTGCTGCTCGGCTTCTGCGCGGTGTTCCTCACGCTGGGGTTGAGCAAATTCAGAGGGCGGGTTCTCTCCTAAACCCCATGAACGAGCGGAAGCTCCTAATGCGTCTCGCCCGCGGGACGGTGACCAATGTGGCCTTTTGCCGACCTGTGCAAGCTAGCCGAAGCGCTTGGCTTCGAATTGCGCCGGGTCAGCGGGAGCCACCATGTCTTTGCGCATCCCGAAGTACCTCAGCTCATCAATCTTCAGTCGTTGCATGGACAGGCCAAGCCGTACCAGGTTCGCCAGCTCCTGAGGCTGGTCGAGCGCTACGATCTACGTCTGAAGGACAGGCCATGAGCGACTATCACATCAACGTCTTCTATAGCGAGGAGGATGCGGCCTACGTGGCCGACATCCCCGATCTGGAGGCGTGCTCGGCGTTCGGCGCCACTGCGGAGGAGGCTCTAGCCGAGGTTGAGCAGGCCAAGCGAGCCTGGCTCGCCGTTGCACGAGAGGCCGGCCGGGCGATTCCTGAGCCGCGCTATCGGCCCGCGATCTACGCGCACTAGCTCGGACTCCTTGGGTTGCTACGCCCGCTCCTGGCGGTCATGCCTCTCGACTGACCTACGTCTCCAAAATCTCGACCCTGTACCCGTCGGGATCGAGCGCGTTGTAGAACGCAACCGAGCGGTCGATGTCGGTGATCCGGTAGCAGGTGTGGAGGAGGGCCATATCGAGAGTGTAAGCGCACCGCGCAAGTAACTTCGTGAGAGGATGAGCGCATGATCGTCGAGCACGCGACCCACCAGCAGTTCCTCTCGAACACGTACCTCGTTGCCGACGGCGCGGGCGGGCCCGCGTTCTTCGTCGACGCCGGTGGCCCGGTCGAGGGCCTGATCGCGACGGCCGAGCGGCTCGGGCTCGAGCCGACGCACGTGCTGCTGACCCACCATCACTTCGACCACGTCAGCGAGGTTCCCAAGCTGCGCGGGCGCTGGCCGGAGTTGAAGGTGCTGATCGACCCGCTCGAGCTGGGGTCGCTGGACGGGATCGCGGCGGATACGGTCGAGGCGGGGGAGCGGCTCAGCTTCGGTGCGCTGGAGGTGCGGGCGCTGCACACGCCGGGGCACACCGCCGGGATGCTGTCGTTCCTGCTCAGCGAGCGCGACCGGCCCGCCGCGACGGGAGCGGTGTTCACCGGCGACACGCTGTTCAAGGGTTCGGTCGGCGGCGTGCGCGCGCCCGGGCACACGACCTACACCGATCTGCGCGACTCGATCATGGGCACGCTGATGGAGCTGCCCGGAGACACGGTCATCCACCCCGGGCACGCCGACCCGACGACGGTCGCGCGCGAGTGGGAGCAGAACGGCTTCATCCGCATCTGGCGCGGCCTCGACCCGGAGGGGCGCGAGCGCTGCGAGGCGCTGGGCGAGCCGGCGACGCTGATCCTGCTCGGCGAGGACTACGACGGCGGCAAGAAGGCCTGGGTGCGCTGGGAGGATGGGAAGGACGACATCGTCCCCGGGTCTCAGGTGACGCGCTGAACGGTGCGTCTTTGCCCCGCTTGCTCAGCCCGCCACCTGGAGGTATCTGAGTAACAACTGGTCGGGTTGATCCGCTGCCCGCATTACGGGCACCGGCACGCTGGGCCTTAACATGGGGGCTATGCCGCGCGAAAGCAACAGCAAGATCCCAACCTCGCGCGTGCGCCGCACCGCAACCGTCGGCAAGCTCGCCGCGAGCGAGGCCGTGAAGCAGTTCGGCACGCGCGCGGCGAACACGACGCGCGGGGAGCAGGCCGCGGAGGAGGCGATGGGGCGGCGGCAGCTGGAGACGGCCAAGCAGATCGTCGCCGCGCTCGGGACGATGAAGGGCGCCGCGATGAAGCTCGGGCAGGTGCTGAGCTTTCTCGACGTCGGGCTCGTGCCGGAGGAGCACCGCGAGGAGTTCCAGCGCGAGCTGGCGAAGCTGCGCGACGCCGCGCCGACGGTCTCGTTCAAGCAGATGCGCAAGGTGATCGAGGAGGACCTCGAAGCTCCGATCAAGGAGGTCTTCTCCGCGTTCGAGGAGGAGCCGGTCGCGGCGGCCTCGATCGGCCAAGTCTACCGGGCGACGCTCAGAGAGGACGGCCGCGAGGTCGCCGTGAAGGTTCAGTACCCGGGCGTCGCCGGGGCAGTGCGCGCGGACATGCAGAACCTGGGGATGATCATGCGGCTGATGAAGCGGATCGCGCCGGGCATGGACGTGAAGGCGCTGACGGGGGAGATCAGGGAGCGGATGGAGGAGGAGCTCGACTACGAGCTCGAGGCGCAGAACCAGCGGCGGATCGCGCGGATCTACGACGGCCACCCGTTCATCGTCGTGCCCGGCGTCGTCGGCGAGCTCTCGCGCGAGCGCGTGATCGTCAGCGAGTTCGTGCGGGGCAGGGGCTTCGAGGAGATGAAGCAGCTGCCCCAGGCCGAGCGCGACCGGCTGGGGGAGATCGTGTTTCGCTTCTACTTCGAGTGCATGTACCGCCACCGCCAGTTCTCCGGCGATCCGCACCCGGGCAACTGCATCCTGCTCGACGACGGGCGGATGGCGTTCCTCGACTTCGGGCTGTTCAAGACGATCGACGCGGAGGCGGCGGAGTTCGAGCTGCAGGCCCAGCGCCTGGCGATCGAGCGCCGCGCGGGCGATCTCGTGCAGCACATGTACGCGGGCGGTTGGGTCGGCGACCCGAAGTACTACACCGAGGAGAAGGCGATGGCGATGGTCGACGACATGACCTGGTGGTACACGCAGGACCGCGAGATCGCGCTCGACCCCGAGATCGCGAGCGAAGTGCTGATCCAGATGAGCGACCCGCGCTCGCGCCACTTCGGGACGATGCGCCACGAGACGCTGCCGCCCGACCACCTGTTCGGCCGCCGCCTGGAGGTGCTGACGCTGGCCGTGCTCAGCCAGCTGCGCGCGAAGGCGAACTGGAACCGGATCGCGCGCGAGTGGATCTACGGGGACGAGCCGGTGACCGAGCTGGGGCGCGAGGAGGCGGCGTTCTACGATGCCGGCGCGGTGTCTTCGGCCTGATACTCGGCCAGCAGCCGCCGCTCATCCTCCTTGCCCGGGAACATGAAGAAGATCAGCACGGCGCCGACGACGATCGCGATCGCGCCGGCGCCGTAGGCCCAGTTCGAGCCGGACACGAACGAGGAGCTCGCGGCGGCGGTGATCGGGGCCGCGTAGTGGGGGTACTGGTGGGCGAGCGCTTCGGCGCTGGAGAAGGACTTGGTCAGCGCGTTTTCGATGTTGGTCGTGATCAGCGCTTTGTTCGGTGCCGCGGCGATCGCGCTGGAGACCGACGAGGCGAAGCCGGCGGTCAGCAGCGCGCCCATGATCGATTGCATGATCGCGCCGCCGAGGTCGCGCTGCAGGTCGGAGGTGCCCGAGGCCATGCCCGCGCGCTTGACCGGGACCGAGCCCGTCAGCGAGTGCGAGGCGGGCGTGCCGGCGAAGCCGACGCCGGCGCCGACGAAGGCGTAGGCGAGCCCGACCTTCCAGTAGGGGATGCCCGCGCGCCACAGCAGCAGCATCGTGAGGAACCCGAGCAGGCAGAAGAGGTAGCCGACGAGCAGCGTGAAGCGCGCCCCGCGCGTCTCGACGAGCTTGGCCGAGCGCGGCGCGATCGCGACCAGCAGCACGGCCGCCGGCAGGATCGAGGCGCCGGCGCCGAGCGTCGAGTAGTGGAGCACGTTCTGGAGGAACTGCTGGCCGACGAAGATCGCGCCCATCAGGCTGCCGAAGACGACGATCCCGCCGAGCGCCGCGATCCAGAAGACGCGACGCGAGGCGACCGCGAGGTCGTACAGCGGGAACTTCGTGCGTCGCTGGCGCAGATAGAAGCCGATCAACGCGACGAGCGCGATCGCCGCGAGGATCAGGGCGAGCGTCCCCTTTTCCGGGACCGGCGCGAAGTTGATCGCGAGCACGAGCCCGGCGACGAGCACGATCGAGAGGATCCCGCCGAGGTTGTCGACGGGGTCGGTGGTCTCGTTGACGTGGTTCGGCACGAACAGGATCGCGAGCACGAGCGCGAGCACCGCGAACGGCAGCGTCAGCAGGAACACCGAGCCCCAGGCGTGGTGCTCGAGGATCGCGCCCGAGAGCAGCGGTCCGAGCGCCGACATCGAGGCGCCGATGCCCGACCACAGCGCGATCGCCTTCGTGCGGCCCGGCCCGGACCACAGCGCGGTGATCAGCGCGAGCGTCGTCGGGAACGCCATGCCGGCCGCGAGCCCGCCGAAGATCCGCGCGCCGACCAATACCCCGACGCTCGAGGCGGTCGCCGCGAGGATCGTCGCGGGGATCGAGAGGGCGGTGCCGAGCACGAGCATCAGCTTGCGCCCGTAGCGGTCGCCGAGCGCGCCGAGGTAGAGCACCGAGGCGGCGAGCCCGAGCGAGAAGCCGACCGCGATCAGGTCGAGCGCGGTCTGCGAGGCTTCGAGCGACTTGCCGATGTCGGGCAGCGCCGTGTTGGCGACCGTGAGGTTGAGGTTGGCGACGGCCGCGACGAGGATCAGGGTCGTCAGGACGAGGCCCTGACGGGCCGGCGCGCTGCCGGACTCGGGTGCCGCCATCGATTTCCCCCTTCTTAGAGTGTCTCGCGCTGCAAGCCTACTCGGCGATTCACACGACCTGGATCTGCACGAGGCTCGTGGTGCCCGGCCGCCCGGAGGGCAGGCCGGCGGTGATGCCGACGCGCTGGCCGCGCTCGCACCAGCCGAGCTCGACGACGCGCCGCGCGGCGTCGGCGATCAGCGCCTCGGTCGTCTCGTGGCGGCGCATCGAGGCGGCCTGCACGCCCCACATCAGCGAGCAGCGCCGGACGGTCTCTTTGCCCGGCGAGAGCGCGTAGATCGGGACCGTGGGGCGGTGCGCGGAGACCAGGCGCGCGGAGCGCCCGGAGAGCGTCGGCACGATCAGCGCGTCGAGCTTGAGCTCGCGCGCGGCCAGGCAGAGATTGTGCGCGACCGTGTAGGCGGTGTCGGCGTCGGTGCGGCGCACGCGCGAGTTGTTCCAGTCCTCATACGGCGCGATCGACTCCGCCTGGATCGCGACCGCCGCCATCATTTCGACGGCGCCGACGGGGTAGGCGCCGACGGCGGTCTCCTGCGAGAGCATCACCGCGTCGGTGCCGTCGAGGATCGCGTTCGCGACGTCGGCCACCTCCGCGCGCGTGGGGCGCGAGGAGACGACCATCGAGTCGAGCATCTGCGTCGCGGTGATCGACGGGCGCGCCATCCAACCGGCCAGTTTCAGGAGCTTCTTCTGCGCGAGCGGGACCTGCTCGATCGGCAGCTCGATGCCAAGGTCGCCGCGCGCGACCATCACGCAGTCGGCCGCCTGCAGGATCTCCTCGGCGCGCTCGACCGCCTCGGGCTTCTCCATCTTCGCGATCAGCGGCAGGCGCGTGTGTTCGCGCACGAGCCGCACGTCCTCGGGGCTGCGCACGAACGACAGCGCGACCATGTCGACGCCGATCGACTCGCCGTGGCGCAGCAGCTCGAGATCCTCCTCGGGCACCGACGGCAGCCCGACGGTCGGCCCGGGGATGTTGAGCCCCTGGCGCGAGGCGACGGCGCCGCCGATCTCGACCTCCGCTTCGACCTCGCCCGCACCCGCGCGCACCTCCGTCACGCGCAGGCGCACGGAGCCGTCGGCGAGGTAGATCACGGCCTGCGGCGCGAGCGCGTCGGCGAGGCCGGGCCAGGTGATGCTCATGTGCGCGGCGTCGCCGAGGCTTTCCTCGCCGTCGCCCGGTCCGCAGGCGAACGTGACGCGGTCGCCGGGCTTGAGCTCGACGACGCCGTCGCGCAGCGGCCCGATCCGCAGCTTCGGGCCGGGCAGGTCCTGCAGGATCGCGACGGGCCGTCCGGCCCGCCCGGCGGCGTCGCGCACGCGCCGGACGGTCTCCGCGTGCTCGTCGAGCGTGCCGTGGGAGTAGTTCAGCCGCGCGACGTCCATCCCCGCCTGGACCATCCGCAGCAGGATCGCGGGGTCGCGGGAGGCGGGGCCGATCGTGGCGACGATCTTCGTGCGGCGCATGCCGGCATCGTAACGGGAGGGGGGCAGGCCCCCCTCCCGACCACCCCCCGGCTTCGAGCCCGATCAGCCCCGACTGCACCGATTCCATGGGCCCTCACGTGCATCTGAGAGCCGCGCGCGAGGGGACGAGGGGATCTTTCGAGATATAGGTAGCGCTTTTCGGCTCGATGCTGTATGGTTCCAGCAGATGCTTCGCCGGAACCTATTGAACTCACCCGCTGGGCGCGCCGCGCGACGGGGATCGATGCCCGATAACGACGAGCGCCGCGGCCGTGGCCGGGGCGATTGGAGGCTGCTTGCCGATGTCCAGAATTAGGCTGGGCCTGCTGGGCCTGCTGGCCGTGGTTGCCGTGAGCGTGATCGCGACGACGTCGACCTCGACGCCCGCTTCGGCGTCGGGGAGCTGTTCGAAAGTGAAAACGGCGGCAAGCTACTGTGTCGAAGGGGTGCCGCTGGAAAACGCCTCGGCAGCAATCGAAGGCACGAACATTGGCACGTCCGTACTTCAAAGCTACGGTCGCGTCCGTTGAAACGGAAATCAAATGCGAAAAAGGTAAATCCAAAGGGATGATCGAAGGTGGAGCCGCCGGGGCGGTGGGCAAGTCGACGATGACGGAGACATTTGAAAAATGTAATCTTGCCGTACCATCGAATTGTGAGATGGCTGGGGTAGATGACAATGAAATCAAAACAGAATCGCTTGTGGGCGAACTGACGTTGCCTTCGGGGAGGGTGGAAGACAAGCTCAAACCGAAATCGGGCACGGTCGTTGCTGGGATCGGCCTAGAAGGCAAAGAATCTTCGTGTGTGATTGCCAATGTTGGGGAAGAAATTATAGTCTCCGTGAGAGGGTTTCAGGCCTGTGAAATCGACAAAAATAATACCGAAGCGGAAAAAGAAGAAGTCACACACAAGATGATTTGTAAGAGCTCGGGCAGTAGCGGCCTTGAATTCGGCACGAGCAGCGCTCCTGTTGAAATAACAAGCGAAACAAACGTCAAACTGACGTCGGGCAAAAAATGGAGCATCAAAGAAACTTAGGCGACGGCATGCAGTAGCTGCACGCATACTAGGGAGCGGGAGAATCCCGCTCCCTAGCATGGTTGACCGAAGGTGGCATAGGGTCGCTGGGCTTTGTGTAGGCTTGCTCAGTGTTCGGGGTCGGGGGAGGAAGCCTGTCGTCGCGGGCCGGCAGTGCCGGTCCGGCGCCACTGTCTTTGGTGCTGCTGACCTTTGTCTGTCTGATAATGTCTGTATGGGCTATGGGTTGCTGCCTCTGCGGCGTATGCCCAGGCGGAAGGCTGTCCCAACGAACGGCTCCGTGAACGGGACGGCTACGCGCTGCGGCTCCCCGACTGCCGCGCGTACGAGCAGGTCTCGCCCGTCGAGAAGAACTTCGCGGATGCCGCCGGCATCCCCGGCTCGGTACAGAGCGCTCTGTTGGGCGAAGGGGTCACTTTCTTTTCGCTGGTGCCGTTCCCCGGGGTACTGAGTGCCGCGAGCATCCCGACCTATCTCAGTAGCCGCGGCGGTGGCGGGTGGTCGACCGAAGGGCTCGCGCCTCCTGCCATCCTCTCCGCGGCGGGTGGCTCTGAGGAGGACTCGACCGAGGGCTTGACCGAAGACCTTGCCGAGGCAGTTGTCCTCGTGGAACCTGGCCTCGAAGCGGGGATGGCGCCCGGCTCCTATTCGTATCTCCGCGACAGCGCCACCGGCGCCTTCCGGCTGCTCGGCCCCGGCACCGCCGCGTTCGCGGATGCCGCGGCCGACGATTCGCGCATCATCTTCGAGTCCCGTGAACAGATCCTGCCAAGCGCCACCCCCAACGTCGTCAACTTGTACGAGTGGGACGGGAGCAAGCCGCCCGGTGAAGAACTGAGCCTGGCCGGGGTCTTGCCGGACGGCGAAGCGCCCGTCGATGGGTCGGTCGCCGGCCCGGGCGGACCTGCTCTTGGCAGACCCAAAGGCGGCGCGACGGGCAAATTCTACACGCAGGACACGATTTCCGTGAGACGGTTCGCGCGTGTTCTTCAGCGATGGCGGAACCGGGCAGATCTACATGCGCGAACCGGAGGCCGCGACGGACGATCCCGGTTTCGGCGGGGATCGAGCCGGCATATTGGCGAGCCGCGACCGTCGATGGCTCGATGGTCTTCTACACAGAAGGCGAAAATCTCTGGCGGTTTAACTTCGAAAAGTTCGAAGAAAGCTTCAACGAGAAGAAAAAGCCCGAATCGAAGTCGCTTGCGGAAGCACGCGAAGCGCTCACGAGCGGCGCCGCGGGCGTGCTGGGGACGCTCGGGGATCTCAACCGAAAACGGCTCCTACGCCTATTTCGTCGCCACAGGTGTCCTTGCGGACAACGAAAATGATAATGGGGAAATAGCAGAACTGGATAAGGCCAATCTATATAAATGGCATGAAGGTGAAACAGCTTTCATCGCTCAGTTAGAGTACGGAAGGCTCCGATCCGACTGACTGGCGCGACTTTCTCCAGAACGGCGAATTCGAAGGGCCGGCGCAGGGAGAGAAGGGCTCGCGTGTCACCCCCGATGGCACGACGGTGCTCTTTACTTCGCAGGCCCAGCTGACGAGCTACGACAATGCCAAAAACGATGAGCTTTATCTGTACGAAGCGCTGAGCGGCAGGCTCGTGTGTGTGTCGTGCAATCCCGATGGTGTCCCAGCCACCAACGAAGCGTACCTCGCAAACAATCAAGAACTGAGCATTCAGCCCGGTCCTCGTGCCTTCTTACGCGCAACCTCTCCGAAGACTGGCAGCCGCGTCTTCTTTCAGACGAAGGAAGCGCTCGTGCCGCAAGACACGAACGAACAGACCGATGTCTACGAGTGGGAGCGCGAAGGCGCCGGTGGAGCCGACGGCTGCACCCGTTTGAGCGCGACGTTCAGCGCAAGCTCGGGTGGCTGCCTGTATCTGATCTCGACCGGAGAAAGCGCCAGCCCGTCTTACTTCGGCGATGCGAGCGCCAGCGGCAACAACGTCTTCTTCTTCACCCGTCAAGCGCTCGTCGATCAGGATCAGGACGAAAACTACGACGTTTATGACGCGCGCGTCGAAGGCGGGATCGCCGCCCAGAACCCGCCGCCCCTCGGTGGATTGCACGGAGGAAGGTTGTCTCGATCCAGCCGCCTCCTCGCCTGTGTTTGCGGTGCCATCCAGCGCTACGTTTGCGGGGGTTGGCAACCTCGCTCCTGCGCCGAAGGGCGATCCGAAGCCACTGACGCGCGCACAGCAGCTCGCGCGTGCGCTGAAGACATGTAAGAAGCAGCGGAGGAAAAATCGAGTCACATGCGAAGCGCGAGCGAGGAAGCGGTACGGGAAACGTGCTGCAAGGAAGCAAAACGGCAAGCGGGCGGCGAAGGCTGCGCATGTAAATAAACCCGTACGGAAGCATCACGGACGATGATCGTTCGCTGGAGCCGGAAGGGTTTTGCCGTCGGATTGCTGATGGCATCATTGGCGATGGTCGTGGCGTTTGTGCTTGCCGGTCCTGCGTGGGCGAGCGAAACATCTGGGGTGGAAAGCTTCGGGATGGAAAGCTTTGCCGGCTCGATCGCGAGCAACGCCGAAGGTGCGCCGGCGACCCAGGCCGGCTCACACCCATATGCGCTGACGACGGCAATCGTCTTCAACCACGTCGTCACGGCGAGTCGAAGAAGGAAAACCTCCGCGCGTTCGCACCTACGGCGATCCGAGGGACATCGTGGTGAACCTGCCCCAGGGTGTGATCTTCGACCCTCGCGCGACCGAGACGGAGTGCACCGAGGCCGAGCTCGAGAGTGGAGACGGGCCGGCCGGTTGTCCAAACGGCGCCGCCGTGGGGGTCTTCTCGATCTACCTCGACGGCGCCGAAGTGCTCGACGAACCGGTCTACAACATGGCGCCGCCGGCGGGCGTGCCGGCCGAGCTGGGCTTCGACGCCGCGGGGGTCGGGGTCATCATGCACGTTGGCGGCAGGTTGCGCACCGGCACCGATTACGGTCTGTCGGCGGACATCTTCGAAATATCTCAAGGACGCCCGATCTACGGACTCGAGCTCACGCTGTGGGGGGACCCCTCCGCCGCGAGCCACGACGAAGAACGCGGCCTCTGCGCCGACGAAAAAGCCAAACAGAGCTTCGAGAAAACGGGCATCCACGAAAGCTGCCCCGTGGAAAGGACCGCCAAGCCGTTCTTGACGCTGCCGACCTCGTGCACGGGCGAACCGCTGACAACGACGGTCAGCACGGACTCATGGCAGGAACCGGGCGCCTTTAACCCCGATGGGACACCGGACCTCGGCGATCCACGCTGGCAGACGGCGATAGCATCCTCGCCGCCGCTGACGGGCTGCACGAGCCTCAATTTCAACCCGAAACTAACCGTCAGCCCGGCCGAACCGCAAGCCGCGCACGCGGAATCGGCGAGCGGGCTGAGCATCGACCTGAAGCTGCCGTTCGAAGAAAGCGTCAGCGTGGCGGCGGGCGCGGACCTGAAGGAAGCGGCGGTGGCCCTGCCCGCGGGGTTCGCGATCTCGCCGTCCGCGGCCGACGGGCGCGAAGCGTGCACGCCCGCGCAGATCGAACTGCACGACGCCACGGCTCCGACCTGCCCCGAAGCGGCGCAGGTCGGCACGGCGAAGATCTCGACGCCGCTCGTCGCAGGGCCGCTCGAAGGCTCGCTCTACCTCGCGCAGCCCTACGCGAACGAACCGGCCTTCGGCTCGCCCGCGCACCCGGGCGGGTCGCTGCTCGCGCTCTACCTCGTCGCGGAAGGCGGCGGCGTGCTGCTCAAGCTCGCGGGCCGCGTCGAAGCGGATCCGGGCACGGGGCAGCTGACGGTCAGGTGGACGGACCTCCCGCAGCTGCCGATCGCGGAACTGCAGCTGAGCCTCTACGGTGGCGAACGGGGGCTGCTCGTGACGCCCGCTTCGTGCGGCTCCTACACGGCGAGCACGACGCTGACGCCGTGGAGCGGCACGCCCGCGGTGACGCAGAGCTCGAACCTCGCGGTCGACTCGGGGCCGGGCGGCGGCGCGTGCCCGAGCGGGGGCTTCAGCCCCGCGTTCACGGCGGGAACGGTCAACAACCAGGCGGGGGCGTCGAGCGCGTTCACGCTCACGCTCACGCGCCAGGACGGCGAACAGCGCTTCGGCGCGTTCACCGTCGAGCTGCCCGCGGGCCTGTCGGGGATCCTCGGCGGTGTCGCGCGCTGCCCGGAACCGCAGGCGTCGACCGGGGAATGCCCGCCGTCCTCCGCGATCGGCGCAGCGACAATCGGCGTCGGGCCCGGGGCAAATCCGCTCTACCTCCCCGAGCCTGGCCGGCAGGCGAGCGAGATCTTCTTAACGGGTCCCTACCAGGGCGCTCCCTTCGGGCTCAGCATCGTCGTACCGGCGATTGCCGGGCCGTTTGACCTCGGCACCGTCGTCGTGCGCGCGCGGGTCGAAGTCGATTCCCGCACCGCGCAGCTCGCGATCTCGAGCGGTCCGCTGCCGGCGATTCTGGAAGGCATCCCGCTCGATCTGCGCACGCTCGCGCTGTCGATCGACCGGCCTGGCTTGATCGTCAACCCGACCAGCTGCGCGCGGCAGACGGTCGCCGCCACGGTCGCCTCGGCCTCCGGCGTGAACGCGTCGGTGTCGAGCCCGTTCCAGGCCGCCAACTGCGCGAGCCTGCCGTTCGCGCCGCGGCTCACCGCGCTGACGCACGCGCGCGCGAGCAAAGCCGGCGGCGCCTACCTGCACGTGAAGCTCGCCTCGGCTCCCGGCCAGGCGGACATCGGCAAGGTCAAGATCGACCTCCCCAAGCAGCTGCCCTTGCGGCTGACGACGCTGCGCAAAGCCTGCGTCGCGGCGGTCTTCGCGGCCGACCCCGCGGCCTGTCCGGCGGGCTCGATCGTGGGAACCGCGACGGTCATCACGCCGCTGCTCGCGGGCGCGCTGCGCGGACCCGCCTACCTCGTCTCCCACGGCGGCGCCGCGTTCCCCGCGCTCGTGCTCGTGCTCCAGGGCGAAGGGGTGCGGATCGAACTGGAAGGGCAGACGGACATCCGCAAGGGCATCGCCTCGGGCGCGTTCCGCTCGCTGCCCGACGTGCCGCTCGACACGCTCGACCTCGTCTTCCCGGTCGGCCCGCACTCCTTCTTCGCGGCGAACCCCGCGGCCGGGGCGAAGGGCGGCCTTTGCGGGCAGGCGCTGCGGATGCCGATCGCGATCACCGGCCAGAACGGCGCGCAGCTCAAACGGACTATGCGGATCGGGATCACCGGATGCCCACCCACCCGCGCGCAGCCGAAGCGCGTCAAGCGGAAGCGGCGGGCCGCGCGGGGGAAGCGGGCCGGGCGCGCTGAGCGGAAGGCCGCGCGGCGATGACCGCGCGCGGACGTTCCCGGCCCGCGATCGGGTGGTTGCTCGGGCTGTCGGCGGCCGCACTGTTGCTCGGCGCCGCGCCCGCGCCCGCGCCCGCGGCGGCGGCGGTCCACCACCCGAGCGGCGACTTCGCTCAGTTCGCGGGCTGTCCGCTCGGCAACCCGCGGACCGACGTGTGCTTCTTCGCTCGCACCGCAGGCGGCGAGCTGCGAATCGGCCATCGGGCGATCCCGCTCACCGAGACGCTCACGATTCAAGGCGGGATCCACGAAGACCGGGCGCGCGGCCGCCAGGAATTCATCGGGGCCGAAGGCGGCGAAACGCTCTCGCGGGTCCCCCAGAAGATCCCCGGAGGGCGCTTCGCGATCGCGGCCCCGCGCTCGCTGCCGGGCTACGTGCGGGCGATCTTCGACGAATTCGTCGCGCGCGAAGCCACCCCGCTGACGGCCACGACCGAATTCGCCGCGCCCCCGAGCGCGGTCCGGATCGACACGCAGGACCTCGTCGAAGCCAAGGGCGGCGGGCTGTCGCTGCCGGTGAAGATCGAGCTCGGCAGCCGGCTGCTCGGCGAAGGCTGTTACATCGGCTCGGACGCCGACCCGGTCCTGATCCCGCTCACGACGGGCGCGACCGCCCGCTCGCCCTCACCGTCGCGCTCCCCGCTCACGGGCAAACCGGGCCACGCCCACTTCGAGGACGAATACAACCTGATCACGCTCGACGAAGACGTGCTCGTCAACGACTCCTTCCCGGCGCCGCGCGCGAGCGGTTGCGGCGGCCCGCTCGCGTTCCTGGTCGAACCGGCGATCAACGCCGCGCTCGCCCTGCCGGTCGCCGCGGGCGGCAACGAGGCGATCCTCACCGGCACCCTGCAAACCGCCAACGCCCCGGCGGTCAGGGCCAGCGAATAACGCCCGTCAGGGCGCCTCGACGTCGGGGAAGTGCTCAGCGCAGTGCTCGCGCAGGACCGTCCTGATCCACACGCGCTCCTGCGGCGAGGCCGCGCGGAAGCGCCGCAGCAGCTCGCGCTGGCGCTCGAGCGGCGCCCCCGCGATCGTCCAGCGCACCGCCAAGCGCTCGAACAGCAGCTCGACCGCGCGCTGCCACGTGTCCTCGCGATTCGCCGCCGGCCGCCCGTCCTCGCCGGCGAGCACCCGCGCGTACTCGCGCCGCGAGGCCGGGCTGAGCGCCCCGCGCAGGGTCAGCACGGAGCCGTCCGCGTCGGTGTAGTCGCTGTTCGGGGCAGTCAGCCGCTCCCGCTGACGATTCCGCTTCCCCACGTCAGGTTGCGTTTGCGGCCTTCAGCAGCTGCCCGCGTACGTCGCCCGTGACCGGTTTCGCGTGTCCCGACCACACCGCGGCGGGCTCCATCTCGGCGAGCCTGCGGATGCTCGCGCGCGCCTGCTCGGTGTCGTAGTTGTACGTCTGCACCGGCACGTGCGGTGGACTGTCGCGGCCGAACATGTCGATCATGTAGATCAGGTCGCTCACGAGCGCCAGCCGGTCGGACTCGCGCCACAGCGCGATCAGGCCGGGGGAGTGGCCGGGGAGGTCGATCACGCGAAAGCCCGACACCTCGTCGCCCTCGCTGACGGTGCCGGCGATCTGCACCGGCCCGCCGTCCCAGACGTAGCGGTGGAGCAGTTTCTGGACCTGTTTGGAGCCCTGCGGCAGCCCCGCGAGATCGGCCGGCCAGTAGCGCCAGCCGCCGCTGCCCTCCGCGTCCCGCACCTCGTCCGGGTGGCACAGCACCGGCACGCCCAGCGCCGGCGCAACCCCGCGATGGTCGGTGTGGCCGTGGCCGAGCACGACCCGCGTGATCCCGCCGAGCTTCGCGCCGGCGCTCGCGACCGCGCGCGCCATCGTGCGCGCGCCCGCGTCGTAGAGCGTCACGCCGCCGCCGTTCTGCTCGCCGTTCTCGATCAGGAACACGTTGCAACGCCCCGGCCGGCCCTGCACGACCCACACGCCGGTCGCGACGAGCTCGGCCTCGCCCGCGCCGAGGCTCTGCGTGAGGCGCGTCTTCACGTTGAAGGCGCCCGTCAACCGCTGCTCGGCCGCGGATCCCTGCGGCGGCATCATCCCGATCTGGCGCGCGAACGTCATCGAGTCCGCGAACGCGTCGTTTGCCTGGATCAGGCCGTCCCTCACCGTCAGCAGATCCAGGCCCTCGAGCTCGATCCGGTCGCCCGTCGGGGCCACGCCGTTGAAGTGCGCTGGACCTGCGAAGGTCGCGCTCAATCGCCACTGCACGCCGCAGCGCTGATCCTCGGTTGTCGTGTTCAAGACCTCGAAGTGCAGGTCGGGAAAGGCCGCGAGCATGCCGCCGATGAAATCGCGCACGCCCTCCGGCGCCGTCGCGTCCACCTGACCGCGGACATTCTCGCGGCCACCCGGCGCCCAGGTTCCCACTGCCCGCTCGAGATCGTGCGCGTTGATCGCCTCGAAATACGCTCGTGCGATCGTCTCGGCCTCGCTGCCGGTCGCGCGTTTGCGCCGTTTCGAGGCCTGGCGAACGTTGGCCGCGACCTCCTGCACCTTCGCGGCGGCCTCGCTGGCGCTCTCGTCCTCGGCCATCCTCGTAGTTTAGTCTCTCGCCCGATGGCCGAGGCAAACCGTAAGCCCGAGCTGGGCCGGGGCGAACGGATCCTGCCCGGCGTCTTTCGCCTGCGCCTGCCGCTGCCCTGGCCGGGCGTTCCCCACTGCAACGCCTGGGCGGTAGCGGCCGGCGACGGGGTCGTGCTGTTCGACACCGGGATGCACCAGCCCGGCTCGCTCGAGCAGCTGGAACGGGCGCTGCAGATGTGCGGGCTGCGCATCGAGGACGTGCGCCTGGTCGTCTGCACGCACGCGCACTCCGACCACTACGGCCAGGCCGCGACGATCGTGCGGCGCACCGGCTGCGAGCTGTGGATGCACCCCAACGACGCGCACATGAGGCTGGGGGCCGAAGATCCCGGCGCCGCGCTCGAACGCCGCCTCGAGGTCGCGCGCCAGAGCGGCGTGCCCGAGGAGCCGCTGCGCCGCTACGCCGCGGAGCGCGGCGCGCGCGAATCGGGGATCGCCGCCGTGATCGAGCCCGACCGCGAGCTGGTCGCGGGCGTCGTGGTCGAGACCGACCTCGGCCCCTGGACCGTTTATGAGACCCCCGGCCACGCGCCCTCGCACGTGTGCCTGTTCCAGCCCGAGCGCCGCCTGCTGATCTCCGGCGATCACCTGCTCGGGCGCGTCTTCCCGTTCTTCGACTTCGGCTACTCGCCCGACCCCGTCGGCGAGTTCCTCGGCTCGCTCGACGTCGTCGAGGGCCTGAACGCGCGCCTCTGCCTGGCCGGCCACGGGCGCACCTTCACCGACGTCGAGGCCCACATCGAGGGCAACCGCGAGCTCGTCGCCGAGCACCTCGCGAAGATCGTGGCCGTCGCGCGCGAGGGCGAGGCCGAGGCGGGCGCGCCGCTGACGGCGTTCGAGATCCTGCCGCGCATGTACGGATCCCACCTGACGCCGCTGACCGCGCAGTGGCTGCTGACGGAGACGCTCGCGATGCTGCTGCACCTGGAGGTCACCGGCCGCGCGCGGCGGATCGCCGGTGAGCCCGAGCGCTGGACTGCATAATTCCCTGATGCGCATCGATCAGATCCTCGCCGCCGGCGCCGGCCCTGGGCCGGGCGGGCCTTCGTTTTCGTTCGAGTTCTTCCCGCCGAAGACGGAGGTGGGCGAGGGCAACCTGCGCGAGGCGCTCGGCGAGCTGCGCAAGCTGGAACCGTCGTTCGTGTCCGTCACCTACGGCGCGGGCGGCTCGACGCGCGACAAAACGATCGAGATCGTCAAGCACATCCGCGATCGGTACGGCCTCGAGGCGATGGCGCACTTCACCTGCGTCGGCGCCACCGTGGACGAACTGCGCGCCACGCTCGACGAGATGCAGAGCGCGGGGATCGACAACGTGCTGGCGCTGCGCGGCGACCCGCCGGCCGGGCAGGAGGACTGGCGCAAGACGGAGGGGGGCCTGGAGTACTCTCGCGAACTGGTGGAACTGATCGCCGCCGACTATCCGTTTGCGATCGGCGGCGCCTGCTTCCCGGAGACCCACATCCACGCGGTCAGCCCCGAGGAGGATCTGGAACACCTGGCCGAGAAGGTGGCGGCCGGGGTGGACTTCCTGATCACGCAGCTGTTCTTCGACAACGCGCTGTACTTCGACTTCGTCGATCGTGCTCGCGCAGCCGGCGTGGACGTGCCGATCATCCCCGGGATCATGCCGATCACGCAGGTTGGGCAGGTCGAGCGCATGGCCAAGCTGTGCAAGGCGTCGATCCCCGACGGGCTGCGCCGCGAGCTGCACGCTCGCGAAGAGGACCCGGAGGCGGTGCTGGACTTCGGCGTGGCCTACGCCACGCTCCAGTGTCAAGAGCTGTTGAGCGCGGGCGTGCCCGGCATCCACTTCATCACGCTCAACCGATCGCCCGCCACGCGCGCGATCGTGAGCGCGCTGAAGCTCGCGGAGCCATGGAAGCCGGCGGTGTCCGTACCCTCGGCTGTGTGACCGAGGAGATCCCCTACACCGTCCGTCGCTCCGCCCGCGCGCGGCGGGTGCGCGTGAACGTGCACGCACACACCGGGGTCGAGGTCGTGCTGCCGACGCGCGCGCCCGAGCGTGCCGCCGCGGCCGCCGTCAGCGAGCTGCGCCCGTGGATCGAGCGCCGGCTGTCCGACGCCCAGGAGGTGCTCGCCCGGATCGCCGCGCGCGCGGGCACGGCGCCCTACCTGGGAACCCCGCTGGAGCTCGTCCCCGAGCCCGGCCGCACGCGCGTGCACCGCCGCGGCGAGCGCTTGCTGGTCCCCGCCGGAGATGCCCGCCCGGCGCTCGAGCGCTTCTACCGCCGCGCCGCGCGGGCGGAGATCGCGCCGCGCCTGGACCGCGCCACGGCGCTCGCGGGCGTCGAGTACCGCGACCTCAGCATCCGCGGCCAGCGCACGCGCTGGGGCTCGTGCTCGGCCGGCGGGCACGTGAGCTTCAACTGGCGGCTGCTGCTCGCGCCCGAGCGCGTGCTCGAATACGTCGTCTGGCACGAGGTCTGCCACCTGCGTGTCCTCGACCACTCGCCCCGCTTCTGGGCGCTCGTCGAGCGCCACTGGCCGAGCTACCGCGAGGAGCGCGCGTGGCTCAGCCGCAATGGCGCGACGCTGGTTCTCTGATTTCGGGGCGCATCCGTCTCACGCCCCGGTACGGTTTGCCATATGGAAGATCCCAACCGACTGACTTGGCCTCCGTCGCGCACTGACTGGCTGACGCTCTTGTTCGTCATCTCCTTTGCGTACTGCCTCGTCGAAAATCGCAGCGCTCTGATTACTGTTCCTGTGCTGGTTGCCGCTGTGTTCATGGGCATATCGCCCCGCATGAAGGGCCGGTTTGGCTGGCAGAGCGGCGGCGGTTCGTCGCTCGGCGGAGAATTCGGAGATCCGTTTGCGGAAGCTACGCAGGCTGAGCTTGGCGCGCCTCTGCGACTGGGCCCGGCTCCTCTGGAACCTCCTCCCAGAACAGAATCTGGCGAGGATTGATCGCCAGGGTACGACCGTCTTCGTGCACCTGAATCATGCTGTTGTTGTCGAGGGCGTTTTTGTACGCCTTGGCCCACTCATCGCCATTTGCCCTGATTAGGAGCGTCTGATCCTCGGTGAGCTTGATCCGTATAGGCATTGATTCAGTGTTGATTCGGACGACGGTTCGGGATCGTCTTCAGCGATCCATCGCTACCTAGGACACCTAAGCTAGTCAAGCTTACCAAGGAGATCCCGCGAAACTATCGCTATTTGCGGTCTTTTCCTGGGAACGTGCAAACTAGCCGCGCTCCCCGATCGGCACGTAGTCCAGATCGCGCTCGCCCGTGTAGATCTGCCGCGGCCGGGCGATCTTCTGCTCGGGGTCCTCGACCATCTCCTTCCACTGCGCGATCCACCCGGAGGTGCGCCCGATCGCGAACATCACCGGGAACATCGCGACCGGCAGTCCCAGCGCCTCGTAGATCAGGCCGGAGTAGAAGTCGACGTTCGGATACAGCTTGCGCGAGGTGAAGTAGTCGTCGTCGAGCGCCCGCTTCTCGAGCTCGGTGGCGACGTGCAGCAGCGGGCTCTTGCCGCGCACCTCGAACACGTCGTCGAGGTATTTCTTGATGATCCGCGCGCGTGGGTCGTAGTTCTTGTAGACGCGGTGGCCGAAGCCCATCAAGCGCTCATCGCCGGCCTTCACGCCATCGAGGAAGGCGGGGATGTTCTCGACCGTCTCGATCCGCGCGAGCATCCGCAGCGCCTGCTCGTTGGCGCCGCCGTGCAGCGGGCCGTAGAGCGCGGCGACGCCCGCGGCGACGGCGGAATAGGGGTCGACCTGGGTCGAGCCGACGGCGCGTACGGCGCTCGTGGAGGCGTTCTGTTCGTGGTCGGCGTGGAGGATGAAGAGGACATCCAGGGCACGCTCCAGGCGCGGATCGGGCTCGTACTTGAGCTCGGTCATTTTGTACATCATCCCGAGGAAGTTGCCCGCGTAGTTGAGCTCGTTGTCGGGGTAGACGTAGGGCTGGCCCATGTTGTGGCGGAAGGCGAAGGCGGCCAGCGTCGGCATCTTCGCGAGCAGGCGGATGATCTGGATCGCGCGCACGCGCTCCTCGTGGATCTTGTTCGCGTCCGGGTAGAAGGTCGAGAGCGCGCCGACGGAGGCGACGAGCATGCCCATCGGGTTGGCGTCGTAGCGGAAGCCCTGCATGAAGTCCTTGACGTTCTCGTGCACGAACGTGTGGATCGTGATCTCGTCGACCCAGCCCTCGAGCTCGACCTTGTTCGGGAGGCGGCCGTTGATCAGCAGGTAGGCGACCTCGAGGTAGGTCGAGTGCTCGCAGAGCTGCTCGATCGGGTAGCCGCGGTGCTGCAGGATCCCCGCCTCGCCGTCGATGTAGGTGATCGACGAGCGGCAGGAGGCGGTGTTCATGAACGCCGGGTCGTAGGACATCGTCCCGAATTCGCCGGGGTCGACCTTGATCTGGCGCAGGTCGCTGGCGCGCACGGTGCCGTCCTCGATCGGCAGCTCGTAGGTCGTGCCCGTGCGGTTGTCGGTCACGCTGAGCGTCTCCCGCGAGCCGGCGCCGTTGTCCGACGGCGATCCCGATCGCTGTCCCTGTGCCTGTGTCTCCGGGGTGCTCATGAGGCTGTCTCCTATCGAATGGGTTCTTACCCGATTATGCGCGATCCCAGACCCTGGGCCGCCTGTTTATCGATGTTTTATGCGCGGGCTCCGTAGCGGCTCTCCGTCGCGTCGACCTGCCCCTGGTAGTGGCTGCCGAGATCCTCGTGGCCGTAGGGCCGCAGGGCGGGCGCGTCGAGCGTCATGAACGACAGCTGCGCGATCGGCAGGCCCGGGTAGAGCTTGATCGGCACGCGCGTGAGGTTGTTGAGCTCGAGCGTCAGCGTGCCCTTCCAGCCGGGGTCGCAGAAGCCGGCGGTGGCGTGCACGATCAGCCCGAGGCGGCCGAGCGAGCTCTTGCCCTCGATCCGCGCGACGATGTCGTCCGGCAGCTCGACGTGCTCGAGCGTGCGGCCGAGGCAGAACTCGCCGGGATGGATCACGAACGGCTCGCCCGGCGGGGGGCTGACCTGCTCGGTCAGCTCGCGCGGGGGCTCGCGCAGGTCGATCGCGGTGATCTTGTGGTTGTGGAAGACCCGGAAGGAGTCGCCCAGGCGCAGATCGACGCTCGCCGGCTGGATCAGGCCCTCGTCCCACGGGTCGATCTGGATCTTGCCCTCGCCGACGAGCCGCGCGATCGTGCCATCGGAGAGGACGGAGGAGACGGGAGAGTGCGCTCATCGGCGCCGATTCTCGCACGCCGTTGATCCACAGGCGGCCCGCGCTGCGAATAGGTCGGCAGTAAGTAAGTCATTGGGCGAGTTGGACAGGGGGCCGCTCATCCGACCATCCGCAGATGACCTAGGAGACACACCACCATGAGCCATGCGAATCAACCTCAAGGAGATCAACCCCGACGGCGCCGTCGCGGAGGCGCACGAAGCGGCCCTCGACGGCCTGCCCGAGGGCGACACGCGAGCGTCGTTCCTGCGCAAGTCCGCGATCGCCGGCGGCGCGGCCGTCAGCGGCGGCGCGCTGCTCGGAGCGCTCGCCCCGAGCGCGTTTGCGGCGGCGGGCGGCGGTCGGCCCCCGGCCAAGTTCGGCAAGGGCGATATCGGCATCCTCAACTACGCGCTCACGCTCGAGTACCTGGAGGCGGCCTTCTACAACGGCGCGACCGCGGCGAACCTGTCGCTCAGCGCGCAGGCCGGGGCGTTCCTGAAAATCGCCACCCGGGACGAGAACGCCCACGTGGCGTTCCTGAAGAAGGCGCTCGGCGCGAAGGCCGCGAAGGAACCGACGTTCAACTTCAAAGGCGCCAACACGAGCACGGAAATGTTCATGAAGACCGCCGCGGTGCTCGAGAACACGGGCGTGCACGCCTACTCCGGCCAGGCGCTGAACATCAAGTCAGCCGCCTACGTGAAGGCCGCGATCTCGATCCTCACGATCGAGGCGCGTCACGCCAGCGTGATCGGCCTGCTGAACGAAGGCGCCTCGCCGGCCGGCACGGAAATGACCCCGAGCGGCCCGTTCGACACGCCGCTGAGCGCCGCCGCGGTGCTGAAGGCCGTCGAAGGGACGGGCTTCATCGCCTGAAGAAAGCGCCCGCAGCCGAACAACAAGCCTCCGGGACCCCCACCCGTAGGGCGCTTCACGAGGGAGGCCGCTTTCGAGCGGCCTCCCTCTCGGCGTTCCCGGGTCCCTCTACGTTCCTCGTCCTCTTGAGTTGGTTCCGGGTCGCCTTCAGTCGAAGTGGGTGATCTCGCGCAGCTCCCGCACGCGCGCGCCGATCTCATCGTCGCCGAGGCGCACGACGCGCTCGGTGCCGAACTCCTCGACGTTGAACGAGGCCAGCGCGGTGCCGTGGGCCATCGCCGCGCGCAGCAGCTCGTCCGAGAGCTGTCCGTCGCCGAGGTGGGCCGCGATGTGGCCGACGAAGCCGCCGGCGAAGGTGTCGCCCGCGCCGGTCGGGTCGACGACGGTCTCGAGCGGATAGGCGGGCAGCGAGAAGAAACGCTCGCGCCGTGACGAGCGCCGCGCCGTACTCGCCCTGCTTGGCGACGATGACGCTCGGTCGAGCGCCGTAGCCGCCCGACGGATCCGGCGGAGGAGCCCAGGAGAGCACCTCGCGCGCGGCGGAGAACAGGTTCGGCTTGCCCGTCAGCTGGCGCAGCTCGGCGTCGTTGAGGATCACGCAGTCGACCGACTCGATCGCCGCGACGAGCGAGTCGCGGGCGATGTCGATCCACAGGTTCATCGAGTCGAGCGCGACGAACTTCGCGGCCGGGAGCTGCGCGCGGACCTCGCGCTGGAGGTCGGGCTGGATGTTCGCGAGGAACAGCACGTCGCTGGCGCGCGAGGCGTCGGAGAGCTTCGGCTGCAAAGCCCTCGAACACGCCGAGCTGCGTGTCGAGCGTCTCGCGCGAGTTCAGATCCCAGCCATACTCGCCGCGCCAGAAGAAGGTCTTGCCGCCGGCGACGCGCTCGACGTCGGCGACGTCCACGTCGCGATCGCGCAGCACCTGCAGCTCGGCCTCGCCGAAATCGTCGCCGACGGGGCCGACGACGTGGACCCGATCGAAGAACGAGGCGGCCAGCGCGAAGTGCACGGCGGCGCCGCCGAGCATCCGCTCGCGCTCCCCGAACGGGGTCTTGACGGCGTCATAGGCGATTGATCCGACAACGGTGATCGACATCGGCGGGGACCTTATCCAACGGACGATCCGATGGTGAGGGGGCGAGGCGGGGCGAGGCGGCGGCGAGCCGGGATCGCGAAGGATCGCCGAAGGGGCTCGACGGGTTGGAATCGGCTTGGCGGGCTCGAATCGGGCGAGGCGGTAACAGGGAGGAGACGGAAAGTCCGTAAGCTCATGCGCGACGATGCCAAAGACGTTTGCCGAGCTCGGCCTGTCCGAGTCCACCCTGAAGGCCCTCAGCGACGTGGGCTACGAGTCGCCGAGCCCGATCCAGGAGCAGGCGATCCCGTCGGTGCTCGAAGGCAGGGACGTGATCGGCCAGGCGCAGACGGGGACCGGCAAGACGGCGGCGTTCGGCCTGCCGATCGCCGAGTACATCGATCCCGAGGTCTCCGAGGTGCAGGCGCTGGTGCTGACGCCGACGCGCGAGCTCTGCATCCAGGTCACGCAGGCGCTGCGCACGTACGGCGCGCACAAGGGGATCGACGTCGTCGCGGTCTTCGGCGGCGCGCCGATCCGCACCCAGCAGGCGCAGCTGCGCGCCGGCGGGCACGTCGTCGTCGGGACCGTCGGCCGCGTGCTCGACCTGATCTCGCGCCACTCGCTGGTGCTGCACGACTGCCGCTTCGTGGTGCTCGACGAGGCCGATGAGATGCTCGACCTGGGTTTCCTGGAGGATGTCGAGAAGATCCTCTCGCTGACCCCCTCGGGACGCCAGACGGCGCTGTTCTCAGCGCACGATGCCGCCGCCGATCAGGGCGCTCGCGGATCGCTACCTGTACGACCCGGTGACGATCCAGGTCAAGGCGGCGACGCTGACGATCGACACCGTCGCGCAGTTCCAGCTGCCGGTGGAGACGCGGGAGAAGGCCGACAAGCTCGTCGAAGTGCTGCGCGCGGAGAAGCCCGACCAGGCGATCGTGTTCGTGCGGACGAAGATCCGCTGCGACCAGCTGTTCAAGATCCTGCGCGACCGCGGCATGAACGTGCGGGCGCTGCACGGCGACATGAGCCAGGGCTCGCGCGACGGCGTGATGCTCGCGTTCAAGGGCGGGCGCGTGCCGATCCTGGTCGCGACCGACGTGGCCGCGCGCGGACTGGACATCTCGACCGTGACGCACGTCGTCAACTACGACGTGCCGACGAGCCCCGACACGTACGTGCACCGGATCGGGCGCACCGGGCGGGTGGGGCGCTCGGGCCGCGCGATCACGTTCGTCGAGGCGCGCCAGAAGCGCGAGCTGGAGGCGATCGAGAAGCACATCGGGATGTCGATCGCCGCCTGGGAGCCGGGCGCGAAGAGCGAGCCGACGCCGGTCAAAGAGCGCCCGCGCCGGCACTCCAAGCCGGGCGTGAAGCGGCCGGAGAGCAAGGACGCGACCTACGCGAAGCTCGTGCTCGGCGGTGGCCGCGCCGCGGGTCTGCGCGTCGCCGACATCGTCGGCGCGGTGACCGCGAAGGCCGGTCTCGACGGCGAGGCCGTGCGCGACGTGCTGGTGCTCGACCGCTTCTCCTTCCTGTCGGTCCCCGAGGGCGAGGCCGAGCGCGTGATCGAGGCGCTCGACGGGACGAAGATCGGGACCCGCGAGCCGCAGGACGCTGAGCCTCGAGCGCGTCGCGCGCTGAGGTTTAGCGGCCGGCCGCAGCGCTTGCGCGAGATCTTCTGAGCTGACGTGGCCGGCGGGTAGCGTGATCGTGATCTCTCCGTCACGGTCCAGCAGCCAGGAGACGTTCGTGAGGGTCATCGCGACGACTCGGCCGGCTGCGTCGTACTCGATGTTGTGGCCCTCTGGGGTCGACAACGCCTTCGCGGGCGGGCCGTCGTAGTGGGCCACGCTGAGGTACAGCACGTCTCCGCGCTGATCGTAGTGATGGTTCTCGAATGTGGTGCCGGCGATTGTGAGGCTCATCGAGTTTGCCGTGGTCTTGGATCGTTGTCCTGAATCAGGACGGTGACAACCCAGCCTGGGACATCATTGCAGTCTACGACAACCCGCATCCACCGTCCCGGTGTGAAAGCGTTTTGGCGATAGAAGCGCTCGCGTCCCGGCCGCGGGTCATCTTCGCGGTAGTCCGGGCGTGCAACCGTCGTGAGGATCGTCCGAAGTGAAATAAGAAAGGCAGGCAGCCTGCACGAAGACCCAGCGAAAGCTCTAGAAAATATGACCGCCGATCTCGGCGAGGTCGCCGTCGTTATCGCGTGCAAGATGGCTACCACCCTCCCACACGTCCGGACCGCCGAGAAAGAGCCGCGCACGGCGACCCGAGGGGCCGTCCGCGAAGCGGATCAGCGGGTGTTCATACCCATAAAAAACGCAGACCCTCCTCAAGACGTAGCGCTGCGCGAGCGTGCGCGAGGGCAGGTTCGAGATAAGGTCGGCGCGGTCGGCGAGCCGGCCGACGGTCTGCTCGGGGAGGACGGATGCTGATTGGTACGGCGGCCATCTCTGTATCGCATGGTAACACCGAGCGAGATACGCAGTTCAATTGATGCCCGTAGGCCGTTTGGGCTCGCTATCGTGGCCCGCAGACCCGCCCGACCGAAGCGACAGAGGAGACGAATGTCCACCGCCACGATGCAGACGACCGAAGGCACGATCACGTTTGAGCTGTTCGACGAGGACGCGCCGAAGACGGTCGAGAACTTCAAGAAGCTCACCGGCGACGGGTTCTATGACGGGCTGACGTTCCACCGCATCATCAAGGACTTCATGATCCAGGGCGGCTGCCCGCAGGGCACGGGCACCGGCGGTCCGGGGTACACGTTCGAGGACGAGTTCAACGACCACAAGGTCGTCCGCGGCGCGCTCGCGATGGCGAACGCGGGGCCGAACACGAACGGCTCGCAGTTCTTCATCGTCACCGCCGACTCGTGCCCGTGGCTGGACGGCAAGCACACGGTCTTCGGCGAGGTCACGAGTGGGATGGACGTCGTCGACAAGCTCGACGGCGTGAGCACCGACGGCGGCGACCGCCCGGCCGACCCGGTCGGGATCGTCACGGTCGCGATCTCGGAGTAGCCTGTTCGTAAGAGCGAGAACGAGCAGGGGAGATAGAGATGGCGACCGTCGAGCAACAGGCACCCGAGACCTCCAACGGCGTGGCCCACGGCGCCGCGGAGATTCCCGTGATCAACCCGGGCACGGGCGAGCAGATCGCCACCGTCCCCGATCTCGACGCCGCCGCGGTGGTCGAGCTGGCGAAACGTGGGCGTGCCGCGCAGGTCGGCTGGGACGCGTACGGCTTCGAGGGTCGCGCGCAGGTCCTGCGGCGGATGCAGAAGTGGCTGATGGACAATGCCGACCGCGTGACCGAGACGATCGTGTCGGAGACGGGCAAGACCTACGAGGACGCGCGCCTTGCCGAGATCGCCTATGGCGGCGCCGCGTTCGGCTTCTGGGCGAAGAACGCCGAGAAATACCTCGAGGACGAGCGCGTGAGCTCAGCGGCGGTCGCGGTGAAGGGCAAGAAGCTGATCCTGCGCCACCGCCCGCTCGGGTTGATCGGCGTGATCGGGCCGTGGAACTACCCGCTGATGAACTCCTTCGGCGACTGTATACCCGCGCTCGCGGCCGGGAACAGCGTGATCTGCAAGCCCTCGGAGGTCACCCCGCTGACCTCGCTGCTGCTGGCCGAAGGGTTGCGCGAGAGCGGCCTGCCCGCCGACGTGCTGCAGATCGCGACCGGCCGCGGCGAGACGGGAGCCGCGCTGATCGAGCAGGTCGACATGATCATGTTCACGGGCTCGACGCGGACCGGGCGCAAGGTCGCAGAAGCCGCTGCGCGGCGCCTGATCCCGGCCTCGCTCGAGCTCGGCGGCAAGGACCCGCTCCTCGTGCTGCGCGACGCCGATCTGGAGCGCGCCGCGAACACCGCCGTGTGGGCCTCGATGATGAACGCGGGGCAGACGTGCATCTCGATCGAGCGCGCCTACGTCGAGGAGCCCGTGTACGACGAGTTCGTCGCGAAGGTCGCGGAGAAGGTGCGCGCGCTGCGCCAGGGCCAGAGTGGCGCTCCGGGCAGCGTCGATGTCGGCGCCGTGACGTTCCCGCCGCAGCTGGATGTGCTCGAGGACCACGTGGGCGACGCTGTCGATAAGGGTGCGCGCGTGCTCGTCGGGGGCAAGCGCGGCGGGGAGGGCGCCGGCGGGGGGGACTTCTTCCAGCCGACGGTTTTGGTCGACGTCGACCACACGATGAAGATCATGGTGGAGGAGACCTTTGGCCCGACGCTCCCGATCATGAAGGTCGCCGACGAGGACGAGGCGGTGCGGCTGGCCAACGACTCGATCTATGGGTTGAGCGGCTCGGTCTTCGGCCGCGACACAGCGCACGCCGAATCGGTCGCCCGCCGACTGGATACGGGCGCGGTGTGCGTGAACGACGCGCTCGTCAACTACTTCGCGCTCGAGCTGCCGATGGGTGGCGCGAAGGCCTCGGGTCTCGGCTCGCGCCACGGCGCGGGCGGGATCCGCAAGTACTGCTCCCAGCAGGCACTGCTCGTCACCCCGCGCGCGCTCGCGCGCAAGAAGGACCTGACGATGTTCCCCTACAAGGCGCGCACGTCGAAGCTGCTCGCGGGCGCCTTCAAGCTGCTCTACGGCCGCGGCAAGAGAGACTGATCCTGTAGCGGCACCCCGAGCTGGCGTTCCAGCTCGGGGATCGTCGTCTCCGCGCTCGTGTGGTGGACGGTCGCCATCCCCATCTCCTCGGCCGGCGCGAGGTTGAACGGCAGGTCGTCGACGTAGACGCACTCCTCCGCCGGTACCCCCGCGCGCTCGGCGCCGAGCTCGTACATGCGCCGCGAGGGCTTGCGGATGCCGAGCTCGCCGGAGATCACGACGCCGTCGAACAGTTCGTCGAACAGCTCGTGTGGATAACGGTGCACGCCCCAGGAGTTCGACACGAGCCCCGTGCGAATCCCGGCGGCGTGGGCGCGGCGCACGGCGTCGAGCATCTCCACGTCCGGCGCCACCTCGGTGAACAGCCCGTCGATCAACCCGTCGGGCGCCACGCCGAGCAGCTTCGCGAAGTGTTGCTCGAAGGCCGGCTCGTCGATCTGCCCCTTCTCCAGCGCGATCAGCAGCTCGCGCGCCTCCGGGTCCTTGCGAAAACGCCCCGCGAGCACCTCAGGATCGAGCTCGACGCGCAGGCAGTAGGCGTGGAAGGAGGCGAACAGGTTCGTCGTCAGTACCCCGCCCCAGTCGATCAGGAGGCCTGTGCGGAGTGCGGGGGCGCCACTCGAGCCCGTCTGTACCGCTGTTGCCACGGACTCCGACCCGCCGCTCTCCGGCTCTCCATCCGCGTCATTCTCCACAGGGCCGTCAGTCATCGCTCAGCGCCACCCCCTCCGCCTGCTTCGCGAGCTCCACGACGCCCTCGCCGAACTGCTTCAGATACGGATCGTCGGTTGCGCCGGCGACGGCGCGCTTGTAGTTGCCCTCCATGAACACGACCGACTTCCACAGCGCCAACGTCGTGTACCAGCGGATGTCCTGCATCGAGCGGCCCGAGCGCTGCTCGTAGAGGTCGATCAGTTCCGCGCGCGTGGGAAAGCCCTCGCGGCGCGTGACCCCGCCGAGGTACTCGCGCATCCCGCCCTTCGGGTCGCCGCCCTCGGTCCACATCATGCACAGGTAGCCGAGGTCCGCGAGCGGATCGCCGATCGTCGCCATCTCCCAGTCGAGCACGCTCTCCAGGCGTGCGGGGGCGCCGGCCGCGAAGATCGTGTTGCCGAGGCGGTAGTCGCCGTGCACGATCGTCGCCTGCGTCGGTGGGTGCGGGTTCGGCAGGTGCTCGGCCAGCCACGCGCCGACGCGCTCGACGGCGGGGATCTCGCGCGTCTTGTTGATCTCCCACAGCCCGCCGAAGCGGCGCAGCTGGCGCTCGAGGTAGCCGGTCGGCTTGCCGAATCCCTCCAGCCCGGCGGCCTGCCAGTCGACCGCGTGGATCTCGACGAGCGCCTCGATCAGCTGCTCGCCGATCCGCCGGCGCTGCGCCGGCGAATCGAGCGCGGTGGGCACGCTCGAGACGATCACCTCGCCCGGGATCCGCTCCATCACGTAGAACGGACAGCCGATCACCGCCTCGTCGTCGCAGACCGCGAGCACCGCCGGCACGCGCGCGGGCGTGGGGGCGAGCGCCGTGAGCAGGCGCGCCTCGCGCAGCACGTCGTGCGCGCTCGGCGGCAGCGGCCCACGGGGAGGGCGGCGCAGGACGACCTCGGGGTGGGCGGGATTCGAATCTCTCTCGATCAGATAGGTGACGTTCGAGTGTCCCTCGCCGATCGGGCTCGCCGCGATCTCGCCGCCTACGCCGATCCCGTGCTCGTCGAGGAACTGTGCGAGCGGCTCCAGCACGAGCAGCGGCGGGCGGTCGTTGCCCTCCGCCTGGGCGAAGGTCTCGACGATGTCGTCCGGGGCGATTGCGGTGCTCATGTCCCAGCAACGCTATCCCACGCTTGGGACGGCCGGCGCGATCGAGGATCTACCTCTGCCTGTGCCTACGATGAATGATCTATGCCCGAGCTGCCCGAGGTCGAGATCACGGCGCGTCTGCTCGACCGCGCGCTCGCCGGCGCCGAGATCGAGTCCGTGCTCGCGCCCGGGATCAACGCGCTGAAGACGTTCGACCCGCCGCTCTCGGTCCTGGCCGGACAGAAGATCGCGGGCGTCGAACGGCGGGGCAAGCAGTTCGTGGTGAAGATCGACGGGCCGCCCGAGCCGCTGGTGCTGCTGATCCACCTGATGTCCGCGGGCCGTCTGCAGCTGTATGACAAGCGCGCGGGCCCGCGCGACCGCACGTCGCGGCTGCTGGTGCGGATCGCCGACAGCCGCGAGCTGCGTCTGCGCGAGTTCGGCTCCAAGCAGGCCGCCTGGGTGAAGCTGCTGCGTGCCGCCGAGCTCGACGAGGATCCGGCGCTCGCGACGCTCGGCCCCGAAGCGTGGCCGGATCCGCCGGCCGATCTGGGCGAGCTACTCGACGCGCCGCGTCCGCTGCACGCGCTCCTGCGCGACCAGCGCACGATCGCCGGGATCGGCCGCTCGTGGGTCGACGAGATCCTCTGGGAGGCGCGGCTGTCGCCGTACAAGCGCGGCGCCGACCTGGACCCGGACGAGCTGGCCACGTTGCGGGAGGCGATCGTGGCGACGCTCACACGCGCGATCGTCCACTACGAGGAGCTCGTCACGCTGCCGATCCCCGACAAGCTGCCGATGCCGCTGCGCGTGCACCGCCACGAGGGCGAGCCCTGTCCGCGCTGCGGGACGACGCTCGAGGCGGTGCACTTCGAGGACTACGTGATCGCCTACTGCCCCGCCTGTCAGACGGACGGGCGGACGCTGAAGGATCGGCGGCTGTCGCGGTTGTTGCGGTGAGGGCTACTTCTTGCTCAGTTTGTAGGCGGCCGTCTTCGTAAAGGACGTCGCCTTCTTGTCTGCGGTACGCACGACCGTGATCCGGATCTGCAGGTGCAGAACACTTATGTGCGCGTCCCGCAGGACAGTCACAAAGATCCGGTCTGAGTTCGGGACCGCGACCTTGACGTTGCGACTATCGTGATCTGGCACTTCGACCGTGACGGCGCCGAATGGGATCGCGGGCTTGCTCACCTTGTGCTTGCTGTGCTTGCGGCCCGCCAGCGAAGCCTCTACCGCTTCTGGTTCTTCGTTCCCCCAAGCGTCGCTGACCTCCTTGAGCGCCTTATCGAGCTGTTGCTTCTTCTGGTTGAGCGGTTCGAGTTTGATCTCGACGTCGAGCTTCTGCTGCAACAGGTTGAGCTTCTTCACGATCTTCGTCTGCGCCTTCTTGGTCGCCTCGATCTGGGCCCGGACCTTGCAGGTGGCGCTGTTCTTGGGCGGGGTCAGCGGAGGAACTGCCGGGACCGGGATGCCGCTACCGATCGATGTCTCGCTGATGTGCGCAAAGGGACTGGCATACGCAAGGGGGCTGGCGGGCGCGGAGGGGCCGATGTACGCGGAGGGGCCAGCGTGCGCGGAGGCGGCAGAGGCGTCGTTTGCCGGTGGCGGCGAGGACTGCTGGTCATAGCATCCGAGCGAGAGTTCGGTTTCGTCGAGCTCGTTGATGGTCGGCTCAGCTGGGAGGGTGAGGTCGATCCCCTCGCAGTTCACGTCGGCCGCAAGACACAGCTCTGGGATTTCTTCGAGCGGATTTTCGCCCTTGACATCTTTGGGCGAAGAGCTGGACGCGGTGAAGTTGCTGTCACCGGAGTAGGTGGCGGTGATCGGCGGCTGCTGACCGATCGGAACTTCAAGCGACGGCGATTTGTAGTCAACCGCGCAAAAGCTGCTTGCGCCACCGGTCTGGGAGGGCGCGAGCGCGCACGTGCTCGATCCCTGGAAGCCGCCCACGCCACCGGGGTTGATCGTGAACGCGACGTTCCCAGTCGGGATCTTCGCCGGTTGCTGGCCGCTCGCGTCGCCCACCTGCGCGGTGCAGATGTCGAGCGTGGTGAGGAATTCGTAGTAGCAGCTCACGGACACGGCGCTTGCGCGCTTACCAGCCTTTTCTTCTTCTTCCTTTTTCTTCCGTGCTTCTTCGGTCTTCTTGGTTGCTTCTTCTTCGGAGACAGTCTTGGTGGGGCTTCCGGACGTCCGGGTGGCGGTCCAGGTGCCTTCCTGCCCGGGGCCGCCTTGCTCGCCGATCCACGTTCCGGACATCGATTCGCCATCGGCGGCGATCGTCCCCACGAACGTCGCTTCGTAGCTCCCGTTGGGATACGGACCCGTGACGATCGTCACCGACGTGCCGCTGATCGAGCCATGGATCGGCCCGACGGTGGGTCCGCTGCCCGACAGGGTGCCATTGGATTCCGTGATCGTCCAGATCTGAGGGCCGGCGCCGCCTTCACCGCAGCAGCTCCAGGTACCGGTGACGGTAGGCGCGCTTTGCGCGGTGGCGCTCGCGGGTAGGAACGTCGCGAAGGCGGCCGCGCACGCGATGCAGGTCAAAAGCAGGCCTCGTTGTGATCTCATGGCATCTGTCTACCAGGGGTTTCGAGTCGCGGCCCCCTCCTTCCTACGCATCGCTACGCATCTCCTGCATACTTGCCCGGGCAATGGACGGTCAGACGCTCACGGACACGGAGCTGGTGCTGGAGCTCGTCGGCGAGGCTTACAGCTTTGAGGATCTCGGCGAGTTCCGCTCGGGGGTGGTCGAGGTCCTCAACCGTGTGGTGCCCTCAGACAGGGTTGGCTACAACGAGATCGCCCCCGATGAGACCTTCGCGGTGATGATCCCGGAGTACGACGCGAGTCTGACCCCTACCTTCACGGCGCTGGCGCACGAAAACCCGCTGATCGAGCGCTACCAGCGGACAGGGGACGGCCGCCCCTACCGCATCTCCGACATGATCGATCAGCAGACCTTTCACGCAACGGCCCTCTACAAAGAGTTCTACCGTCCGATGGGGATTGAGACCCAGGTCGCGTTCACGCTTCCATCGCGCCCGCAGCTCGTCGTCGGCCTTGCGCTTACGCGCGAGCGCGAAGACTTCTCGGACCGTGAGGTGCAGCTGCTCGCGATGGCGCGCCCCCACCTGATGCAGGCATACCGCAACGCCCAGCTGCGGGGTGCGCGGGTGGCGACACTCGCCGCGCTCGAAGCCGGCCTCGGCGCGCTTGGGCAACATGTCGTCGTGCTCGATCGTCACGGGCGGGTCGAGTTCGCCACCGACGGTGCTCGGCGGCTGCTCGGCGAGTCGTTTCGGATGCGTGGAGCGTTGGCGGCGGAGGTGAGCGCGTGGATCGCCGGCCAACAACACGGCCCCCGGCCGGCGGCCGCGCCGTATCTGCTCCAGGGCGCGGGTGGCGGTGTGCTCATACGGCTGCTGCCGGGCGATCGTGAGGATCGCCGCCGGGTGCTGCTGATCGAGGGCGCCCCGGGAGAGCTGAGCGTCGCGGCGCTGCGCGGTATCGGGCTCACGCCCCGACAGGCCGAGACGCTGCGCCTGCTCGCCCTCGGCCGCGCCCCGGTCCAGGCGGCGGCGGAGATGGGGATCGCGCGGCGCACCCTCGACAAGCACCTCCAGCAGATCTACGCCAAGCTCGGCGCCCCGGCGCTGTCGCAGGCCGTCGCGAGCGCGTGGGCGGCGGTCGGAGTCGAGCACTCCGCTGGCTAGGATCCAAGGATGATCGAACCAGGAGACCAGGCCCCCGACTTCGTTTCACGACAAGGAGGGGCTGAACTTCGCCCTCCTGGCCGACGAGGGCCATCACGTGGCCGGCGCCTACGGCGTCTGGGCCGAGAAGTCGATGTACGGGAAATCGTATAAAGGCAACGAGCGCACGACGTTCGTGATCGATGCCGGCGGGAAAGTTGCAGAGGTGCTGCGCAAGGTCAAGCCGGCCGAGCACGACGAGCTGGTGTTGAAGGCATTGGATCGATTGGAGCAGCCGGCGGCGTAGGGTCGTGGATCCTCGCCGTGAGGATCCGGGCGTGGTCCGAGGTGGTGAGGCGCTCTTGCGGGCTCGCGCAGGCCGCTTGATTTGCGCGACCGGTCAGGAGTCTCCGTACGCTTGAGCCTGTGCCTCAGCCCGTCATCCCGCTGTTCGCCTCGACCTCGATCGGCCAGAGCCTCAGCTCGTTCTTCGCCGCCGTCGGCCAGTTCTTCGCCGATCTCGAGGCGGTGCACTGGGGGGCGCTCGCATTGGGCCTGCTGTTCTTCGGGCTGAACCTGACGCTGCGCTCGCGCGCGTTCTTCAACAGCCTGCGCGCCGCCTACCCGGCGTCGGTGATCAAATGGCGACGGATCTGGGGCGCCTACTTCGCGGCGGTCGGCTTCAACAACATCGTCCCGGCGCGCGGGGGCGACATCATCAAGCTGTTCCTCGCGCGCTCCTCGGTTCCGGGCTCGAGCTATCCGACGGTCGCGGCGGCGTTCTTCGTCGAGGCGGTGTTCGACGTGACCGTCGGCGTGTTCGTGCTGATCTTCGCGTTCACGCGGGGCGTGTTCCCGAAGCCGCCGGACTTCTCCAAGCTGAACTCCTTCGACATCTCCTACCTGGCCGCGCACTTGCGCTTCACGCTGTTCCTGATCACCGCCCTCGCGATCCTCGCGATCGTCGCCTTCGCGGTGCTGTCCGTCCGTGCGCGCGCGTTCTGGGCGCGCGTGCGCCAGGGCATGACGATCCTCTCCGACCGGCCCCGCTACCTGCGCGAGGTCGCCTCGCTGCAGGCACTCGGCTGGCTCTGCCGGGCGGCCGCCTTCTGGTTCATGCTCGACGCGTTCCGCGTCGGCGGCTCGGTCACGAACGTGCTGCTCGTGTTCGGCGTCAACCAGGTCGCGGGCGCGGTGCCGTTCACGCCGGGCGGCGCCGGCGTGCAGCAGGCGCTGCTCGTGAAGGTCTTCGCGACGTCGGCCCCGACCGCGGTGGTCGCGGCCTACTCGGTCGGCCAGCAGCTCGCGATCGCCGTCTTCACCGCGCTCGTCGGCCTCGGCGCGGTGATCTTCATCTTCCGCTTCCGCTCGTTCGGGGAAGTGCTCCACGCCGGCCGTGCCTCGCGCGATGCCGAGCGCGCCGCGGAGCGCGCGGGGGTGCCGCTGGACGACGAGGACCCTCCGTACGACGAGCCGCCGCCGGATCCGCGTGCTCGGCCCAGCCTGCCGACGCGCTACTGAAGCCCCTCGCGCGCCTCGCGCACGAGCGTGACGGCCTCGGGGAACACGCGCGCCATCACCGTGCGGATCTGCTCCGCCTGTGCCTCGGCATTGCCCTGCAGGTTGATCCGCTCGACGGCGGCGACCGTCATATCGACCGCCAGCTTGATCGCGTTGTCGGCCCAGGCAAGTTTCTGGTTGCCCTGCATCTGCTCGGCGAATTCGGCCAAACGCCGCTGCAGCTCCTCGGGATCGCCGAATAGATCGCCAAAGCCGCTGCCCTCCATGTGGTCATCCTAGCGAGGCATGGGGGGAGCAGGCTCCCCCCATGGGCCCCCCACCTTCAATAACGGAGCCTCTGAGCAGGAATGACGCGGTGCGGGCCAGGTCCCATCCCCGTAGACTGCCCTGCCGATGCCGAGCAAAAGCGAGATCACCGAGCAGCTGGCCCGCGAGGCCGATTGGCGCCGTCGCCTCAGCGTGCCCGCGTTCGCCTGTGGGTTCCTCTACCTGCTGAGCGGGATCACGATCTCGGAGACGCTCAAAGGCGCGCCCACGGTGGGCCTGCTGCAGGGCATCGAACCGGCGCTCTCGGGCGTCGCCAACCCGGCCGTCAGCCCGCGCGCGGCCGAGGTCAGGTTCATCAGCCACCACTCCCTGCCGCTGATCGCCGGCAGCATCGTCGCCGCGGTCGCGATCGTCGGCCTCACGCTGGTGCTGCTGCTGCTCGTCAACGCGACCCGCTTTCGCCGCCCCGAGACCTGGCGCTTGGCCCGGCCGCTGGTGCTGTTCGGCGGGGTGGCGGTGGCGCTCGTCAGCGTCGGCCACCAGGTGGTCGGTGCGCTGCTCGCCCACCATTTCGTCGTCGGCCACGATTTCTCCGGGCACGCGGTCGAACACGCGCTCACGAATGGCACCGCCAACGTCGTCAGCGACTATCTCGACCTGCTGGCGGGGTTCGCGCTCGCGGCGGGGATGATCGTGACGATGCTCGGCGCGATGCGCGTCGGCCTGCTCGTCCGCTGGGTCGGTGTGCTCGGGATCGTCACCGGCGTGCTGATCTTCCTGCCGATCGGCGGGGCGACGCTCGAGCTCGTGCCCGCCTTCTGGTTGGTCATGATGGGCATGCTCTGCGGAGGGCGCTGGCCGGGTGGCGACCCGCCGGCCTGGACCACCGGCGAAGCGCGACCGTGGCCGTCGCGAGCGGAGCAACGCATCGCGCAGCAGGGCGGCGGAGGCGAGGCGCTCGCCGGCGCCGGCGCCGGTGGCGGCAGCGGCAGCGCTCCGGCGCTGTCGGGCACCAACGGAACCTCCTCGGGCAAGCGCCGGCGCAAGCGCGGCGCGCGCAGCGGCGAAGGGCAGCGGGAGTAGCAGGCCGCTGACGGGCTTTGGGCCATAACGGCCTACGGCGCCCCCGATCGCTGGCCCGAACGGATGATCTTGCGTTCGGCCGGTTCGTTTCCCGCCCTTTCGGGAATAAATTGAAAGAGCGCGGGAAACCGCCACGAGCGTCTCTTCCGCGATTCGGGTCAGCAGTTGAGCAGCGACATAGGCATCGTCGATTCCGCCCCGTCAGCGGGCGCGGTCCGGGAGGAGGACTTCCATGGAGGCAGCGACAATCCAGCGTCAGGACGCGGCGCGAGGGCAGGATCCGACACGCGGTGAGGGGGAGCGAGCGAGCGGATGGTCGCCGGCCGACCCCGGCCCGCTGGGGCTTGGCGCGTTCGCGATGACGACGTTCGTGCTTTCGATGTTCAACTCGAACCTCGTCGACGCCAAGGGACTGCCGGTCGTGCTCGGCCTGGCCCTGGCCTACGGCGGGCTCGTGCAGTTGATCGCCGGCATCTGGGAGTTCCGCACCGGCAACACGTTCGGCGCGGTCGCGTTCTGCTCGTTCGGCGCCTTCTGGCTCTCGTTCTGGGCGCTGAACGTGTTCTATGCGAAGGACATCACCGGCAACGCGGGCCACGCGGTCGGCGTGTACCTGTGGGCATGGGCGATCTTCACCTGCTACATGACCGTCGCCGCGCTGCGCGTCAGCGGGGCGGTGCTGCTCGTGTTCGTGCTCTTGACGATCACGTTCGTGCTGCTCGCGATCGGCGCCTCCGGCGCGCACGAAAGCGTCACCCACTGGGGCGGCTACCTCGGCCTGGCGACCGCTGCCGCGGCCTGGTACGCGTCGTTTGCGGCGGTGACGAACTCGACCTTCGGCCGCACGGTTCTGCCCGTGTTCCCGTTGAGCGGGCGGTAGGGTTCGGCGATGGCGATTGGATCGGAGCCGTCCACCGGAGACGTGCTCGACCGCGAGCTCGCGGGACTGCTCGACGTCGAGACGTTCGACCCGCCCGCGGAGTTCCGCGAGCGGGCGCTGCTGAAAGATCCCGCGGTCTACGAGCGGGCGGCGCGCGACCCGCAGGGGTGGTGGGTCGAGCAGGCCGAGCGGCTGGATTGGTTTCAGAAGTGGGACACGGTGCTCGACGACTCCAATCCGCCGTTCTACAAATGGTTCACCGGCGGCAAGCTGAACGTCTCCTACAACTGCCTCGACCGCCACGTCGAGGCAGGGCGGGGCGAGCGCGTCGCGTTTCACTGGCGCGGGGAGGACGGCTCCGAGCGCGACATCACCTACGCCGAGCTGCTGTCCGATGTCAAGCGCTTCGCCAGTGCGCTGAAGGAACTGGGTGTCAAGCCGGGCGACGTGGTCGGGATCTACCTGCCGATGATCCCCGAGGTGCTCGTCGCGATGCTCGCCTGCGCGCGGATCGGCGCTCCGCACAACGTCGTCTTCGGCGGCTTCTCCGCCGAGGCCGTGCGCGAGCGGATGGAGTTCTCTCGGGCGAAGGTCCTGGTCACGGTCGACGGCGCCGCGCGCAAGGGCAAGACCGCGCCGGTCAAGGACCGCGTCGACGAGGTGATGAGCGGTCTGGAGACGCTCCAGAAAATCGTCGTCGTGCGGTCGAAGGGCACGCCCTGTGAGATGCGCGACGGGCGCGACGTCTACTACGACGAGATCTGCGCGGCGGCCGATCCCGAGTGCCCGGCCGAGGAACTCGACGCCGAGCACCCGCTGTACATCCTCTACACCTCTGGCTCGACCGCCAAGCCGAAGGGGATCCTGCACACGACCGGCGGCTATCTGACGGGCGTTTCCGCCACCCATCGCTACGTGTTTGATGTGAAGCCCGAGGAGGACGTCTACTGGTGCGCCGCCGACGTCGGCTGGGTGACGGGCCACTCCTACATCGTCTACGGACCCCTGGCCAACGGCGCGACCTCGGTGATGTGGGAGGGCGCCCCGGACTACCCCAACAAGGGCATCTGGTGGGAGCTCGTCGAGCGCTACGGCGTCACGATCCTCTACTGCGCGCCGACCGCGATCCGCGCCTGCATCAAGTGGGGCGCGCAATGGCCCGGCGAGCACGACCTCTCGTCTTTGCGCCTGCTCGGCTCGGTCGGAGAGCCGATCAACCCGAAGGCCTGGCTCTGGTACCACGAGGTGATCGGGTCAGGGCGCTGCCCGATCGTCGATACCTGGTGGCAGACCGAGACCGGAGCGATCCTGATCACGCCGCTGCCCGGCATCACCGCCACGAAGCCCGGCTCGGCGACCCATCCCTTCCCGGGGATCGAGGCCGAGGTGCGCGACGAGTCCACCGGAGAGGTCGTCGAGGAGGGCCAGGGTCTGCTCGTCCTGACGCGGCCCTGGCCGTCGATGCTGCGCACGCTCTACCGGGAGGACGACCGTTTCATCGAGACCTACTTCTCGAGGTTCGGCAACGAGACCTACCTCGTCGGCGACGCCGCCCGCCGCGACAAGGACGGCTACCTGTGGGTGATCGGGCGGATCGACGACGTCGTCAACGTCTCCGGCCACCGGCTCTCGACGGCCGAGGTCGAGTCCGCGATCGTCGCCCACCCCGACGTGGCGGAGGCCGCCGTGATCGGCCAGCACGACGAGGACTCCGGCCAGGCGATCGTCGCGTTCGTGACTTTGCAGGGCGATCTCGAGGGCGACGAGGCGACCGTCGAAGGGATTCGGGAAACGGTCGCCGAGCGGATCGGCAAGTTCGCGCGCCCGAAGCGCATCATCTGGGCCGACGACCTGCCGAAGACGCGCTCGGGCAAGATCATGCGCCGCCTCTTGCGAGACATCGCCGAGGGCCGCGCGCTGGGGGATGTGACGACGCTGCGTGACCCCGACGTGATGGCCCAGTTGGAGGGGCGCGTGAAGGAGCTGCAGGCAAGCGAGGACTGAGCTCGGTCAGGCGGGCGGCTGTGTGCCGCCCAGGCCCTCGACCGTGAGCTCCGTCTCGATCGCCGTGCGGATCGCCCGCAGTGAATCTCCGCGAGCACGCAGCTTCGTGGCCGCGTGCGCCTGGGGGTTGAGCTCGGCCAGGGTCGCGGCGGCGGCGAGGCTCGCCGCACGCAGCTCATCCGCCGGGACGACCTCGTCGAGGAAGCCCGCCGCGACCGCCTCGGCCGGGCCGTACATCGTGGCGCTGACGACGGCGCGGTTGAAGTGAGCGGGGTTCAGGCGCTGGCGGGCGAGCTCGATCACGAACCAGGGGACGGTCAGCCCGATCTTCACCTCGTTCAGGCCGATTTTGAAGGGGCCGTCCGTGCCGATCCGCAGATCGGCGGCCAGCGCCATGAAGGCCCCGGCGGCGACGGTGTGTCCCGGGCAGGCGGTGATCACCGGCCGCTCAAATCCCAGGATCCGCTCGGCGAGCGTGGCGCCGAGCGTCAGCATCTCGATCACCCGATCGACGTCGCCGCCGGCGAAGACCTTCAGGTCGAAGCCCGCGGAGAAGTAGCCCTCGCGGCCGGTCAGGATCACGATCGCGCCGTCGCGCTCGGCCCGGTCGAAGGCGGCGTGGACGGCCTGCAGCATCGGGATCGAGAACGCGTTCACCTTCCCGTCGTCCATCGCGATCGTCGCGATCCCGTCGTTCAGCTCGTATGTCGCCAGCTCGGTCATCGGCGTTCCCCGGTCGTCGCGTTGCAGAGAGCGGGACTCTAATCGAATCTTTAGGTGCGTCTGGAAGGCTGCCGCCGTGGAGTTCGCGATCGAGACGACCGGCCTGACCAAGCGCTTCGGCGCGCGCACGGCGCTCGACGGCATCGACCTGCACGTGCCGCGCGGCAGCGCATTCGGCTTCCTCGGCCCCAACGGGGCGGGCAAGACGACGATCATCCGCACGCTGCTCGGGCTGACCGCGGCCAACGCCGGGACGATGGAGGTGCTCGGATACCCCGTGCCCCACCAGGCGGCGCAGGCGCTGCGGCGGGTCGGCGCGATCGTCGAGGAGCCACGTTTTCATCCAAATTTGACCGGTCGCGAGAACCTGCACATCGTTGCGGCCGTGCGCGGCCCCGAGACACGCGCGCGGATCGAGCCGGCGCTGGCGCGCGTAGGCCTGTCCGATCGCGCCGGCAACAAGGTCAAGAGCTACTCGATGGGCATGCGCCAGCGGCTCGGCGTCGCGCGCTGCCTGCTGGCCGATCCGCTGCTGCTGATCCTCGACGAGCCCACGAATGGGCTCGATCCCGGTGGTATCCAGGAGTTCCGGGAAATGATCCGCGCGATGGTCGAGCAGGAGGGACGCACCGTGTTCATCTCCTCGCACCTGCTCGACGAGGTCGAAAAGACCTGCGATGCCGCCGCGATCGTCGATCGCGGCAAGGTGATCGTGCAGGGCTCGATCGCCGAGCTCGCCCAGGGCGGGGGCGTGCGCAACGAGCTGATCCTGGGCGTCGACGACATCGAGCTGGCGCTCACGACGCTCGGCGGCAGTGAGCTCGTGAGCAATGCGCACCGCTCCGACGAGGGGCTGCGCGTGGAGCTCACGGGCGAGCCGCAGACGGCGTCCGAAGTCAACGCGACGCTCGTGCGCGCGGGTGTTGGTGTGACGCGCTTGGAGCCGGTGCGCCATAGCCTCGAGCAGCGCTTTCTGGAGGTCACATCGCGGTTGGATGCGGAGCCGGCGAACGATGTGCCGGCAGAGCTCGTCGACGGCGCGGAGGTGAGAACGTGAGTGCTGTCGCCCCGGCGGCGCCCACCGCGAGCGCTCCCAGCCCTCCCCACCAGGGCGGTTCGTCGCTCACGGTCGCTTCGCAGATGTTCGGCGCGGACTTCCTCAAGCTGCGACGCAAGCGTGGGATCATGATCTGGGCGCTGGTACTGGCGGTCGCGCCGATCCTGATCTTCTTTCTAGTGTCGGCGATCCAGCACGCCTCCGAGCCGCTCAAATACGGACCGCATGGCCTCGAAGGCTATGGACCCGCCGGCGGCGTGAAGAACTTCAGCGACGGCCTGCGCGTGGTGACCCTGTTCTTTGGGCCGCTGGCGGCGATCCTGATCGGCGTCGAGGCCGGCACCGGGGACGCCTCCGCGGGCGTCTTTCGCGATCTGGTCGTCACAGGCCGCTCACGGCTGGCACTGTTCGCTTCGCGCGTACCAGCTGCGCTCGCCGTCTGCTGGATCGTGATAATCGCTGCCTTCGTGCTGCTGCTTGCCGGCAGCCTGATATTCGCCTCTAATCTGCCCACGCCCAGCGGCGCCCTGATCCTCAACGGCCTCGGCTTCGCGCTGCTCGGAACCGGCGTGCTGTGTGTGATCGCGGTCGGCCTTGCGTCGCTCACGACCTCCAAGCCCGCGGCGATCATCGTGATGATCGCCTGGCAGGTAGTTGCCAGCCCATTGCTTGCCAGCATCAGCTCGCTGGGCAGCTCACGCAGGGCAATCCTCAGCCAGGCACTCGCTCACTTCAGCCCCGTCCACGTCGGCGAAGGTGGTCACGGTGCGAGCGTCACGATGAGCGAGGGCACCGCTCTGCTCGTGGTCGTGGTCTGGGTGGCTGTGTTCCTCGCGCTCGGCGCCTGGCGCACGCGCACGATGGACGCCTGAGCAGGAGTCTTCGGCAGGAGTCTCCGGACGGCGCCGGCCGAGATCCCCGGGGTCCGCTCAGGCGAACAGCTCGGCGACCGCCACGCTGAAGCCCGGCACGGCGTCGCTCAGGTCCAGCGTGTCCTGCTCGCCATACACGTGCGTCTCGCCCTCACCGCTGTACGCGGTCGCGGTCCGCCTGGGCGGGTCGAGCACGAGCACGATTGTGCTGCCGGCCGCAAGCCATTCGAGCGCCTTGTCGTGAACCTCGCGATAGGTGTCGTCGGGAGAGATGACCTCCACGGCGAGCGCCGGCGCCTCGGGCCAGTACTTCGGGGTTCTGCCAATCGCCTCGGCGCGCTCCTTGGAGATGAACGCAGCGTCAGGGCCGCGCACGGTATCCGGGTCGTGGGCCAGCACGAAGCCGGCCTCGCCGATCGTCACGCCACTACCGGTTTTGCGTGCGTGCGCGCTGAGAAAGAAGCCTACCGTCGCGGCCACACGTCCATGCTCGGCGCCCGGCGGTGTCATCGTTGTCAGCTCTCCACGGATGAGCTCGTGGCGCATGCCGTCGTCGGGCATGTGCAACAGCTCCTCGGCGGTCGTAACTGGAGCGATCGTGACGGACGATGCGGTGGCAGCCATCTCACTGAGGGTATCTCGGGCCGATGCAAAGCTCAAGCACCTTCCTCGCCCGTCTCAAACCTTGCGGTACTCGGGCACCCACGAACCGTCGTCCTGCTGGACGAAGTCCTGGAACAGGTTGGGGGCCTCGGCCTGCATGAGGCGTGCGACGACGTCGAACACGCTGCGCAGCTCCTCCTCGGCGCCCTCCGAGGTGCGCATCTCGATCACGTGGCGCAGCGTGCGCGCGTTCGCGGTCCAGACGATGTCGGTCGAGAGTCCGATCGGCGCCAGCCGGCGCAGGGCGGAGGTGACCTCCTTCTTGACGTGGAACGGCACCCCGTCGGCGTCGATCCCGAGCTCTTTCGCGGTGCTGACCTGAAACTCCTCGAGTTGCTCGACGATCGAGAGCACCTGCTCGCGCACGGGCTCCAAAGCCGGCGGTACGCGGAAGCCGATGTCGGTCAGGCGCACGTAGCGCAGGCTCTCCTGGCTGAAGGCCGAGCCGGCGCGGTGCCTGACAATCTCGTGCGTGAATACGCGGCTCACGTTGCGGAAGACGAACGAGTAGTTGGCGTGCTCGAGCACGCTGCCGTGGCCGCTGCGCAGGATGTTGGCGAAATACTGCTGGCGGTCGGTGCGGATCCGCGAGACGTTCGGGTTCAGGCCCGGCTCCCAGCTGCGATAGCAGGCGCGCCCGCCGAACTCGAGCAGCAGTTCGCCGGCGGTCGGCCCCTCCTGCTCGCCCTCGCGCAGGTCGAGCCACGACTCCCCGCCGACTGCCTCCAGGTAGGCGCGCATGCCTTCGACATCGATCGAGGGGCGGGCGATCAGGAAGACTTGCGGGGTCGTCTCGTGCACGGGTCGGCGATGCTACCGTCCCCCGCGGATGAGCCCTTCCGCCCTCACCGACCCCGAGCTGGCGGAGACCGCTTGGGATCTCGAGCCGATCGTCAGCGGCGAGGGCGAGGCCGGGGTCGAGCGCCGGCTCGAGGATGCGTTGACCCGCGCGCAGGCGTTCGCCGAGCGCTACGCCGGCAAGCTCGACGGGACTCGACGGCGCGGGCCTGGCGGAGGCGATGGCGGAGCTCGCCGAGATCTACGAGCTCGTCGGCCGCGCCGGCACCTATGCCGTCCTGCGCTTCTCCACCGACACGGCCGCGCCCGAGAACGGAGCGCTGCTACAGAAGGTGCAGGAGGGCGAGACGCAGATCGCGACGACGCTGCTGTTCTTCGAGCTCGAGTGGGCCGCTCTGAGCGACGAGCGCGCCGAGCAGATGCTCGCCGGCGAGGGCCTCGATTTCTGCCGCCACTACCTGCGCAACGCGCGCCGTTACCGCGAGCACCTGCTGACAGAGCCCGAGGAGAAGATCCTCGCCGAGAAGGCGCTCACCGGCGCGAGCGCCTGGTCGCGCCTGTTCGAGGAGCTCACTTCGGCGATCGAGGTCACGCTCCCGGATGGTGAGGCCAGTGAGGCCGCCGCGACGTTGGGTGAGGCCGCCGGGGATACCGCGGCCGGCGAGGCCGGAGCATCGTCAACCGTGCCCGCCGTGCCCGCCGTGCCCGCCGCGACCGTCGCGCTCGACGTCGCCTTGAGCAAACTGATGGACGCCGACCGCGAGGTCCGGCGCGGCACCGCCGAGGCGGTCAGCGCGGCGCTCGCGCCGGGGCTGCGCACGCGCGCGTTCCTGTTCAACACGCTGCTCGCCGACAAGGCGACCGACGATCGTCTGCGCCGCTACCCGAGCTGGCTGGCGGCGCGCAACCTCGCCAACGAGGCCTCCGACGAGTCGGTGCAGGCGCTGATCGACGCCGTCCGCGGGCGCTTTGAGATCGCGCGCCGCTGGTACCGCCTGAAGGCGCGGCTGCTCGGCCTCGAGCAACTGGCCGACTACGACCGCATGGCGGCGGTCAGCGAGGACGAGGTCACATACCCGTTCGCGCAGGCGCGCGAGATCGTGCTCGACTGCTACTCCTCCTTCTCCCCCGAGCTCGGCGATCTCGCCAAGGGGTTCTTCGACGGGCGCTACATCGACGCGCCCGTGCGGCCCGCCAAGCGCGGCGGCGCCTTCTGCGCCTCGGCGGTCCCCTCGGTGCATCCCTACGTGCTGCTCAACTACACCGCTCGCCGGCGCGACGTGCTGACGCTCGCGCACGAGCTCGGCCACGGCGTCCACTTCGCGCTCGCCGCCCGCCAGGGCGTCTTCCACCAGGGCACGCCGCTGACGCTCGCCGAGACCGCGTCGGTGTTTGCCGAGACCGTCGTCTTCGGGCGGCTGCTCGCCGAGGACTCCTCGCCGGCCTCGCGCCTGGCCCTGCTCGCGAGCAACCTCGAGGACACGATCGCGACGGTCTTCCGCCAGGTCGCGATGAACCGCTTCGAGGAGCTCGTCCACACCGAGCGGCGCGAGCGCGGCGAGCTGTCGGTCGACCGCTTCGGCGAGCTGTGGGCCGAGAGCCAGTCAGAGCTGCTCGGCGATTCGGTGCAGATCACCGATGGCTACCGCTCGTGGTGGTCCTACGTGCCGCACTTCATCGGCTCGCCCGGCTACGTCTACGCCTACGCCTACGGCCAGCTGCTGGCGCTGTCCGTCTACCAACGCTACGAGCAGCAGGGCCCGGAGCTCGTGCCCCGCTACCTGAAGATGCTCGCCGCCGGCGGCTCGAAAAGCCCCGAGGAGCTCGGTCAGATCGTCGGCATCGACCTCGCCGATCCGGGCTTCTGGGAGGCCGGGCTGGACCTTGTGGAGCGGCAGCTCGAGGATGCCGAAGCGGCCGCGGAGGTCGTGCTCGGGCAATAGGGTCGGCTGGTATCTAACATGCGCAGCCCTTGTACTACAAGGCTCGTGTAGTACAAGGCTCGTGTAGTACAAGGCTCGTGTAGTACAAGGCTCGTGTAGTACAAGGCCCGTGTAGTACAAAGCCGGCGAGCGGCCTTGCGGATTCTCTCGATCTACCGTACAGTTGTACGTGAGCGAGTTGAAGGGATCGGTATGGCAGCGAAGTCGGATCGTCTGGAGGCTCGCTTGACCTCGGCGCAACGGCTGGAGATCGAGCGTGCTGCGACGCTGGCGAGCGAGTCGGTTTCGTCGTTTGTGGTGACTGCGGCTGTGCAGCGTGCCGAGGCACTTGTCGCCGAGCACGCCTCAACGATTGTGCCTGCTGCTTACTTTGATCGACTCGTGGCGTCATTGGACGAGCCGGACGAGGCGCCTGGGCTTGCTCGAGCAGTTCGGAACGCGCGTCGGCGGAAGCGGATTCAGGCGGCGTGAGCTACCACATAGAGCCGCTGGGCGATTACCACGCCCTCGACTCCTTCAGCTGTGGTAATTCCGACCTCGACGAGTGGCTCAGCCTGCACGCGCGGCAGGCGACGCGCCAGGGCACTCGCACATACCTATTGGTTGAGGGAGACTCGGAAGCGGTCGTCGGCTACTTTGCGATCGCCCCGCACACCCTTGCACGTGACGAAGCGCCACGCCGGATTGGCCGCGGTGCTCCGCGTGCGATCCCCGCGATCCTGCTCGCGAAGCTCGCCTTAGATCGTCGCTTTCAAGGCCAGGGTCTTGGCGAGGAGCTGCTTGTGCATGCGCTTACCAAGATCGTGACCGCTGCGCGCGTGGCCGGCGGGAAGCTCGTTGTGGTGGATGCAATCGACGAGACCGCCGCGAGCTTCTACCGCGCTCGCAGCTTCCAGTCCTCTCCTGCGGAGGCTTGCCGCCTTGTCATGAAGCTCAGCACTGCGGCCCGAGAGCTCGGGCTCCCCTGGCCATGACTGGCACAGTGTTGTTACGGCTCAGAACAGCCCGCCGAGCGCGCTGCCGGCGTGTGCGACGAGGTTGAATAGCGGCTGCGGAACGATCCCGAAGAAGACCGTCACCGCTCCGGCGAGCACGGCGACGAACACGACCTCGGGTTGCGGGCGGGTCGCGAGGGGAACGGGCGTCTCCACGTCGAGCTCGGGAGATCCGCCCGCCAGCGCCGGCAGCCCGCCGGGCCCGGTGGTGGGAGGCTGCGCCGGCGAGGATCCGGTATCGCCGGCGCCGGCGCCCACGCCGGCTCCCGCCGGCGCCTCGCGCATCCAGATCGCCGCGATCACCGGCAGGTAGTAGCCGAGCGAGATCATCGAGCCGACGACGATCGCCACGCCGAGCCAGGTGTAGCCGCCCGCGACGGCCGCATCGATCAGGTAGAACTTGCCGATGAACCCTGCGGTGGCCGGGATTCCCGCGAGGGCGAGCATCGAGATCGTCATCGGCCAGGCCAGCCACGGCCGCTCGCGGCCGAGCCCGGCGACCGCGTCGATCGAGTCGCCGTACGTGGTTTCGCGCTCACGCGCGACGATCACGGCGAACGAGGCCATGTTCATCGCGACGTAGATCGCGAGGTAGAAGACGGTCGCCTCGACGCCCAGCTTGGTGGCGACGACGACGCCGGCGAGCATGTAGCCGGCCTGGGCGACGGAGGAGTAGGCGAGCATCCGCTTCAGCGAGGACTGCCCGAGCGCGCCGACGTTACCGACGAGGATCGTGATCGTCGCGAGCACCGCCACCGCCGGGGCCCAGCTGGTCTGGGCGTTGATGAACGCGACGTCGAACAGCCGCAGGAAGACGCCGAGCGCGGCGACCTTCGTGGCGACCGCCATGAACGCCGTCACAGGCGTCGGCGCGCCCTCGTAGACGTCGGGGGTCCACTGGTGGAAGGGCGCGACCGAGGCCTTGAAGCAGAGGCCGGCGACGCACAGCGCGATCCCCGTCAGCGTCAGCGGGTCGGTCGCGAGGTTGCCGGTCGAGAGCGCCGAGGAGATCGAGGAGAAGTCGGTCGCGCCGGTCGCGCCGTAGATCAGCGCCAGCCCGTAGAGCAGCGTGGCCGAGCCGACGGAGCCGATGATCAGGTACTTCAAGCCAGACTCCAGCGAGCGCTCCTCGTGCTGGCCGCGTTTGGCCATTCCCGTCGCGCAGAGCACGTACAGCGGGATCGAGAGGAGCTCCAGGCCGAGGAACACGAGCACCGTGTTCTGGGCGCTCGCGAGCAGGAACATGCCGGCGACCGAGGTCAGAAGCAGCGCGTGCCACTCACCGTGGGCGGTGCTTTCGGCCGCGCGCGAGCGCCACGCGAGCAGCACCGTCGCCGCGCCGCCGGCGATCAGGATCATGTTCAGCAGCAGCGACAGCGCGTCGATCCGCATCGCCCCGGCGAGGATCGACTTGGCTTCG
>CAWBLR010000007.1:0-57823 GCA_963789675.1 uncultured Solirubrobacterales bacterium
CGATCCGGTGATCGACGGTGCGACGCACTCTCTGACCGTCCCGCTGGTTGAGGTGCAAGCGCCGCCGGGGTGTTCGAATGAAGCGTTTCGTGTGGGCGCGTCGGCGGATCTTTCTGGTTGTCGGGCGTATGAGCAGGTCACGCCGGTGGAAAAGGAAGGCGCGATGGAACTCTTCAAATATTCCACCGGCGCGTTGCAGAATGCTGCTGTTGGTGAAGATGGCGAACATTTGGAGCTCGAAGCGCCCGTGACCGTTTTCGGTTCTGGTTCGGGGTCGAGCTCGGGCCAGAGCCCCTATTTCTTCTCTCGCACCCCTGGTGGTTGGCGGATGGTCGCGGCCGCGACGCAGCCCGCGACGGGAGTGAAGAACGTGATCCCCGAGGTCTTTGGTTCCGATTTGACGCAGTTTGGGTTTGAATCGGAGGTGTTGACATCGCCGACTCCCGGCGGGGAATCCACGGATATCGAATTCAAGGCCGGTGTCCCCGGCGCCGCTTACACGACCGTTGCCGTGATCCCACGTAAAGAGGCCGGCCTGGGTTGGGTGGCGGCCTCCGCGGATTTCTCGAAGGCGATCTTGCAGAGCGAAGATCACACGCTGGCAGGCGCGAGCGGCACCGTCACCGGTGAAGACCTCTATGAATACGCAGATGGCGCGTTGCACCGTGTGAACGTCAACAGCGAAGGCAAGAAACTCGGAGCCTGCGGAGCCAAGATCGCCGAAGGCTATGGAGAACCGCATCCGAGTGGAGACGCCAGGGGTCCTCACGATGTTTCGGCTGACGGGTCGCGTGTCTTCTTCGAAGCCGTGCCCAGCGCGAACTGCGCGGAACCCGCCGATCTGTATGTTCGTGAAGATGGTTCGAAGACGGTCGAGATTGGGGCTTATAAGTTTGTCGCCGCGAACGCCGAAGGCTCGAAGCTGCTGCTCGAAAAGGTCACGAACGGGGTCCAGGAGTTCTTCTCCTATGAACCCGAACATCCGGGTAGCTTCACGCAGCTGTTGACCGTGCCCGCCGGCTCGATCTTGCCCGGCGATATCGCTGTATCCGGGGCATTGACGGCGATCTATTTCACTTCCACCGAACAGCTCGCCGGGACCGAAGCGCCATCTCCGACAGCCGAAAACGACGGTTTCCCCGTCGAACAGCACAGCAGTGTCAGTGGCGTGACGAATATCTACCGGTACGATATTCCCAGCGGAACCCTTGGCTTCGTGGGTCAGGAGGACACCGAAGAAGCAACCACGCTGCAGGTCAGCCCCGACGGCCGCTACTATTATTTCGAATCGCGACAAGTTGGGGGCCTGCCCGGCGGTGCGGCCGTGCCCGGCGGTGGCGCCGAATCGGAAGGGCGCATAGCCGAAGGGAATCATTTGCAGCGCACCCTCCAGCTTTACCGTTATGACAGCGTGCAGAATGTGGTGCAGTGCATCTCGTGTGCGTCGCCGTCGGACCCGGAACCAAAGCTGGACTCCGTCTTCGACAATCCCCTAATCGGGTCGACACGAGACGGTGACCCGCGTGTCACACTGATCTCGGGCGACGGCTCGCGCGCGTTCTTTGAAACGCCGGCCGCGTTGACCCCAGCCGATGTCGACGGTGAAATCACACCATCGTACTTAGCCACGAGTGAATATGATACTTCGGGGAATGACTGGTCGCCATCGAGCGATGTATATGAATGGCGACGCGTAGGACTCGAAGGATGCTCCAACAGTGGGGGCTGCTTGTCCTTGATCTCCTCGGGGCGGGGTACTTATATGACGTTTTTGATTGGTAGCGCGGACGAAGGCCGTGACGTGTTCTTGTATACCACCTCGCAACTCGTGGCCCAGGACACGGACACCGCGGGCGATGTTTACGATGCGCGGATCGGTGGTGGCTTCCCGCCACCACCACCACGCCCGGTGGAATGCGAAGGCGCCGCCTGCTCAACGCCGGCAAGCGCGCCCGTCGACACGACACCATCGAGCTTCACATTCTCAGGTCCAGGGAACCTCACACCTATCGCACCGGCATCCCCCACGAAGACGACGGTGAAGAAGGCGGTGGCCTGCAAGAAGGGCGATGTGAAGAAGAAAGGCAGATGTGTCGAGGCGAAGAAGGGCAAGAGAGCCGGGAAGGCTAAAACCAGGAAGGCTGCGAAGGCCAGCCGGAGGGCGGGACGATGAGAATTCTACCGATGAGAGATCTACCGAGGGTTTTAGGGTCTTGCCTGCTGGCTTTGCTTTTGTCTCTTTTTGTGCTTGTCGGGTCGGCTCAGGCCGAGCCGAGCCCGGACCCGTTTATGATCGAACCGGGTACGTTTCATTTCACGCCTTCGACCGACCAGGCGGCGGCGCACTCCACCTGGGTCACGTCGTTTGATTTCGCGCACGAAGCGAACGGGCAGACGCATAACGATGTCCGCACGATCGAAGTGGACTCCCGGCCGGTTTCACCGCGAGCAACACCGCCGTCCCGACCTGTACCCCCGCACAGCTGCTGGACCTCTCGGGCTGACCGTTACGACACCCGATATCGCGAAAGTCGAACCGCGCAACATCGTCGTAACGGTCTGTGGTGACCCCGCTGCGCACGACCGCGCCGGCGAAGAAGGCGAAGAAACAAGCCAAGACCAAGAAGGCGCACTGGAAGAAGTAGTTCCGTCCCGTCCGGGCCGTAGCCTGGCCGGGTGGAGAGGCCCCGCTTTGAGATCGCCGATTGCCCCGCGGCGACGTCGAGCGGCTGCAGCGCGAGCTCGGCGTGAGCGGGCCGCTCGCGCAGATCCTCGTGCGGCGCGGGCTGGCCGAGCCGGCGGCGGCGCGCGCGTTTCTCGCGGCCGACGAGGAGCATTCGCCGCCGGCGTTCGCCGGCATCGAGCGGGCGATCGAGCCGATCCTGCGGCACGTCGCGCAGCGGCGAGCGGATCACGATCCACGGCGACTACGACGTCGACGGGATCTGCTCCACGGCCGTGCTCGTGCGCTCGCTGCGGCGGCTGGGGGCGAACGTCGACTGGTACCTGCCCGACCGCGCAGCGACGGCTACGGGCTGAACCTGCGCGACGGTCCAGCGGCTCGCGCAGCGGGGCACGCGCCTGCTCGTGACCGTCGACTGCGCGATCACCGCCGTCGCGGAGGTCGCGCAGGCGAAGGCGCTCGGGCATGGAGGTGGTCGTCACCGACCACCACGCGCCCCGCGCCGACGGCGTGCTGCCCGACGCCCCGATCGTGCATCCCGCGGTCTGCGGCTACCCGTGCCCCGATCTCTGCGCCACGGCCGTCGCCTACAAGCTCGCCCTGGCGCTCGAGCACGCCGCCGCCGCGCGGGCGCGACCGCGGCGCGCGCCGGATGCGGGCCTCGGGGCACGGCGCGTGCCCGCCGCCGCGCGCTGGAGGAGGACCTCGACCTCGTGGCGCTGGCGACGATCGCCGACGTGGTGTCGCTCACGGGCGAGAACCGCACGCTCGTGCGGCGCGGCCTGCGCGCGCTCGCGGGCACCGCCAAGCCGGGGCTGCGCGCGCTGATGTCGGTCGCGCGGGTCGATCCCGGCAAGCTGACCGAGCGCTCGGTCGCCTTCGCGCTGGCGCCGCGGCTGAACGCCGCCGGGCGGCTCTACCGCGCCGACGCGGGGCTCGAGCTGATCCTGACCGAGGATCCGCTGCGCGCGGCGCAGGTCGCCGAGGAGCTCGACCGCGCCAACCACGAGCGCCGCGCAGGTCGAGACGCGCATCCGCTACGAAGCCGAAGCGCAGATCGCGGCATTGGATCCCGCCCACCCGCGCTCCGCCTACGTGCTCGCGGGCGAGGACTGGCACGCGGGCGTGATCGGGATCGTCGCCTCGCGGCTGGCCGAGCGCCACCACCGCCCGGTCGTGCTGATCGCCCTCGACGGGGATACCGGCAAGGGCTCGGGGCGCAGCATCGACGCGTTCGACCTGCTCGGGGGCCTGACCGCCTGCGGCGGGCACCTGCGCCGCTTCGGCGGCCACCGCGCCGCCGCCGGCCTGGAGATCGAGCGCGGGCGCGTGGAGGAGTTCGCGCAGGCGTTCGCCGCGCACGCCGAGGAGGTGCTCGACCCGGGCGACACGGCGCCGCTGGAGCGCGTCGACGCCATCGTGGCAGTGCGAGCAGCTCGGGATGGAGCTCGCCGAGGAGCTGCTCGCGCTGGCGCCGTTCGGGCGCGGCAACCCCGGCGTCTCGCTGCTCGTGCAGGACGCCACGTTTCGCGACCTGCGCCCGATGGGGGAGGGCAAGCACCTGCGCTTCACGCTCGAGTCCGGCGGCGCGCGCGCAGCGCGCGGCGTCGCCTTCGGACCGGCTCCCGCCTGCCCGTCGCCGCGGGCGAGCCGGCCGAAGCGACGTTCACGCTGGAGATCAACGAGTGGAACGGCGTCAGCGAGCCCCGCCTGGTGCTGCGCCAGGCGCGGCGGCCCGCGAGCGAGCTCGTCGCCGGGCAGCCGGTCGCGACGCCGGCGAGCGCCCGTCGAGGACGGAGGAGCTCATGCTGTTCGCCTGAGCTGAGGCCGCTCGCGAGTCGCCCCGCGGGCGATCCACTTCAATCCGGGTGGTCCGTCCCCTACCCTTAGAGGATGGCGATCGCAAAGGATTCATCCACCAGCCCGCCTGTCGCTCGAGCTCGACGAGCCGGCCGCCTGCGCCCGGGGAGGCCGCTCGCCCCGAGCCCGCGCCGACGAGCGCCTGGACCTGAACGAGTTCGAGCGGCGCCTGCTCGACGACCTGTTCGCGATCGTCTCCGAGCACGCCGAGGACTCCGCGGTCGAGATCGACCGCGCCCGCGTGCGGCGACGCGTTCGTGTTCGCCTGCGAGCACCACGCCGACCAGCGGCGCAAGTCCGGCGAGGACTTCATCGTGCACCCCGTCGGCGTCGCGCGGATCTGCGCGGGCATGCGCCTGGACACGGAGACGCTGTGCGCGGCGCTGCTGCACGACACGGTCGAGGACACCTCCGCCTCGATCGAGGAGGTGCGCGCGCGCTTCGGCGAGCAGATCGCCGCGATCGTCGACGGCGTGACGAAGCTGACCGGGATCACCTTCCAGTCGCGCGACGAGGCGCAGGCCGAGAACTACCGCAAGATGATGGTCGCGATGGCCACCGACGTGCGGGTGATCCTGATCAAGCTCGCCGACCGCCTGCACAACATGCGCACGATCGACGCGATGCCCAAGCAGAAGCAGCTCGAGAAGGCGCGCGAGACGCTCGACATCTACGCGCCGCTCGCCCACCGGCTGGGGATCCACGCGATCAAGTGGGAGCTCGAGGACCTCGCCTTCGCGACCCTGCACCCGCGCAAGTACCAGGAGATCAAGGGCCTCGTCGCCCAGCAGCGCGACGAGCGCGAGCGCTATGTCGCGGAGGCCGGCGAGTACCTCGCGCGCGAACTGCAGGCGATGGGGATCGAGGCGCGGATCGCCGGTCGCGCCAAGCACTTTTATTCAATTTATTCGAAGATGACGAAGAAGGGCCGCGAGTTCAACGAGATCTACGACCTCACCGCGATGCGCGTGATCGTCGACTCGGTGAAGGACTGCTACGGCACCGTCGGCGTGATCCACTCGCTGTGGAAGCCGCTGCCCGGGCGCTTCAAGGACTTCATCGCGATGCCCAAGTTCAACATGTACCAGTCGCTGCACACGACGATCATCGGCCCCGAGGGCCGGCCGCTGGAGATCCAGCTGCGCACCCAGGAGATGCACGAAATGGCGGAGTACGGGGTGGCCGCCCACTGGATGTACAAGACGACGCCCGGCCAGGACCCCGCCGAGCGCGGGCAGTCGTCGCCGGGCCGGGAACTCCGGCGAGGACGCGAAGCTGCAGTGGCTGCGCTCGATGCTCGACTGGCAGAAGGACCTGCTCGACCCGCAGGAGTTCATGGAGACGCTGCGCACCGACCTGTTCGAGGACGAGGTCTACGTGTTCACGCCCAAGGGCGAGGTCAAGTCGCTCGCGGCCGGCGCCACGCCGCTGGACTTCGCCTACGAGGTGCACACCGAGATCGGCCACCGCTGCGTGGGCGCGCGCGTGAACGGGAAGATCGTGCCGCTGCACTGCGAGCTGCACTCCGGCGACATCGTCGAGATCCTCACCGCCAAGCGCGAGCGCGGGCCCTCGCGCGACTGGCTGGCGATGGTCAAGACCACGCGCGCGCGCAACAAGATCAAGGCCTGGTTCAAGGCGGAGTCCCGGCAGGACACCGAGCACACCGGGCGCGAGCTGCTGCAGGAGCACCTGCGCAAGCAGGGCCTGCCGGCGCAGAAGATCACCGGCTCGGCGCTGCTGGCGGACGTGATCAGGGAGATGGGCTACCGCAAGGCCGACGACTTCTACATCGCCCTCGGCGCCGCGAAGGTCTCGCCGAAGGTGGTCGTCAACAAGGTGATGCAGCGCCTCAAGCAGGGCGAGGCCGCCGACGGCGAGGCGACCGCCGCCGACCTGCTGCGCGTCGGGCGCGCGCGGCGGCGCCCGACGAAGTCCTCCGGCCAGTACGGGATCCGCGTGGACGGCGTCGAGGACGTGATGCTGCGCCTGGCCAAGTGCTGCCGGCCGGTGCCGGGCGATGAGATCGTCGGCTACATCTCGCTCGGCCGCGGGATCACGATCCACCGCGAGGACTGCCCCAACTCGGTGCTCCTGCGCAAGGACCCCGAACGCTTCACGAGCGTCTCCTGGGAGGGCGACCAGACGACCGCGTTCGTCGTCGAAATCCAGATCGACGCATGGGATCGCCACCGCCTGCTCGAGGACCTCTCGCGCGTGTTCTCCGAGTCCGGCGCGAACATCCTCGAAGCGCGCTGCCTGTCGACGCCGCCGATGGTCAAGAACCGCTTCGTCGTCGAGGTCGCCGACACGCACACGCTGAAGGGCGCGGTCACGCGCCTGCGCAACATCGAGTCGGTGTTCGACGCCTACCGCGTCACGCCCGGCGCCGGCGGATAGCCGGGTAGCAGACCACAGGAAAGCTGGGGTCCAACGCGGCTGAGGCGCTCAGCTGACGACGTTGAGCGCGCGCGGGAGGATCGAGTAGCGCGCCTCGTCGACCTCGCCGATGAAGTCGCCGTCGACCTGCAGCGGCAGCGGGCGCCCGTCGGCGCTCTGCACCGTCAGCTCGTTCAGCGCGGGGAAGCTCGAGACCTGGCGATGACGGGCGATGCGCGCGCCGGGAGAGAAGGCGCGCCAGGCGATCGAGGGCATGTCCAGCGGCCGCGCGCGGTGCAGGACCGCGGCCGCGAGCGCACCCGAGTCGAGCGCCGCGCCCTCGGCGACCTCGATCGGGCGGTTCGTGGAAGTAGGTGAAGGGCGATCCGTTCTGCACGATCGTGGTGACGCCCTCGAGCGTCTGCTCGCCGGCGTGCGCGACCATCCGCGGCGGGTGCACGAGATAGCGGCGGGCGAACGTGCTGATCGCCGCCCACGTGAAGTAGTAGGCGCCCAGCCGCGCCTTCAGGCGGGGGTTGGAGTCGACCCGCTCGACCACGCTCGCGTCGACGCCGAGGCCCGAGGCGAAGGTGAAGCAGCGCCCGTTGACGACGCCCAGGTCGACCGTGCGCGGGCGCCAGTCGTCGGCCATCGCGAGCAGGTGCTCGGTCGCGTCGACGAGCTCGCCGGGGATGCCGAGCATCTTGCCGAACACGTTCGCCGAGCCGCCCGGCAGGCAGGTCAGCGGCGTGGGGTTGGCGCCCGCCCATTGCGAGGGTGAGCCGATCAGCCCGTTGGCGGCTTCGTTGACGGTCCCGTCGCCGCCGAAGGCGACGACCACGTCATAGCCCTCGTGCGCGGCCTCGCGGCACAGCTCGGTGGCGTGGCCCTGGGCCTCGGTGTCGACGGCATCGACCTCGAAGCGGCCCTGCAGCGCGTAGACGACGAGATGGCGCAGGCGGTCGGAGACCGTCGTCGCGTAGGGGTTGACGATGATCAGCATGCGCCGCTTGCTCTGCCGCCTGCAGCGGCTCGAAGTCCTGCAGCGCGGCCAGCCGCCGGTCCTGCTCGTGCACGGGGGAGCCCATCGCAAGGCCCTACACCGCGCCGGCGAGAGCGTTACCGGGTCCCGCGATGCGGCTCTTGCAAACGTCCGAGCGCTCGCTATACTGCGCGTGCAGAACATAGCTGGACACATCCAGAGGGGTGGAGGGCCTGGCCCTACGAAACCCCGGCAACCACCGTCAAAGTCACAGGCGGGAAGGTGCCAATTCCAGGCGATGTGTGGCGGGCTTCGCGCTCTTCGCCACACGTGACACGGCGAAGACTAGAGCGAAGGAGCCCCGAACATGGCTGTCAGTCATCTGCAGTGCAAGGAGTGCAAGACCCAGTATCCGCTGGAGGCGCTGTACGTTTGCGAGCAGTGCTTCGGGCCGCTGGAGGTCGCCTATGACCACAGCCGCTGCAGCCTCGACGTCGGCGAGCTGCGCCGCCGCATCCAGGGCGGCCCGCAGAACATCTGGCGCTACGCCGACTTCCTGCCCCTGGCGGGTGGGCCTCCCGGTCCGTCCGGGCGGCTCGCCTCGCGCGTCGGCCTGCCGGCGGGCTGCACGCCGCTGATCCGCGCCGACCGGCTCGCCGAGCGCCTCGGCCTGCGCGAGGTGTGGGTCAAGAACGACGCCGCCAACCCGACCCACTCGTTCAAGGACCGCGTCGTCTCGGTCGCCGTCACGCGCGCGCGGGAGCTGGGCTTCGAGACGATCGCGTGCGCTTCGACCGGCAACCTGGCCAACTCGGTGGCCGCCCACGGCGCGGCGCTGGGCATGGACTCCTACGTGTTCATCCCGGCGAACCTCGAGGAGCAGAAGATCCTCGCGACGGGCATCTACGGGACGAAGCTCGTCGGCGTCGACGGCAGCTACGACGACGTCAACCGCCTCTGCACGGAGCTGTGCGCCGAGCGCGACTGGGCGTTCGTGAACATCAACCTGCGCCCCTACTACGCCGAGGGCTCGAAGACGCTCGCGTTCGAGATCGCCGAGCAGCTCGGCTGGGAGCTGCCCGACCGCTGCGTCGTGCCCGTCGCCTCGGGCTCGCTGTTCACGAAAATCGCCGCCGGCTTCGAGGAATGGAGCGAGCTCGGGCTGATCGAGAACCCCACCGACCGCCCGCTGCCGCGCATGAACGGCGCCCAGGCCGAGGGCTGCTCGCCCGTGGCCAGCGCCTACGCCGACGGCCACGACGTCTGCCGTCCGGTCAAGCCCGACACGATCGCGAAGTCGCTGGCGATCGGCAACCCCGCCGACGGTCCCTACGCGCTCGATCTGGCGCGGCGCACGGGCGGCGGCGTGGACGCGGTCTCAGACGAGGAGATCCGCGCGGGCATCAAACTGCTGGCCGAAACGACCGGCGTCTTCACCGAGACCGCCGGGGGCGTCACCACGGCCGTGCTGGCGAAGCTCGCCGCGCGCGGCGAGATCGATCCCGACGAGCGCGTCGTGCTGGTGATCACCGGCGACGGCCTGAAGACGCTCGACGCGGTACGCGACTCGTTCGAGACCTACAAGATCGACGCCAGCGTCGAGTCGTTCGAGAGCGCTGTGCCCGAGGCCGTCGCGGTCTGATGGCGGTGCTCGTCAAGATCCCCACGCAGCTGCGCGCCGCCGCCGAGGGCACCGCCGAGACCGAGGTCTCCGGCGCGACCGTGGCCGAGGCACTGAACGGCCTCTACGAGCGCTACGGCGAGCTGCGCGAGCGCATCGCCAACGAGGACGGCTCGCTGCGGCGCTTCGTCAACGTCTACCTCGCCGGCGAGGACATCCGCTTCCTGGACGGCCTGGCCACGCCGGTGCCTGACGGCGCCGAGCTGACGATTCTTCCCGCGGTTGCGGGAGGCTGACTAGCGCGCAGTCGCGGTCGCAGTGCCGGCGGGCGCTGCCACGTGGGCGGCTGCCGGTGGTGCGGTCCGGGCGGCGGTGCTCGGCGTGGCGCCGCTGACGCCGACCGTCGCGACGAGCCCCGCGGCGCACATCGCGCCGATCGTCAGGCCCCGCAGCCGGCGCGGTGTCAGCCAGGTGAAGTTGTGGGTCTGAAGCCACGAGCGGAAGCCCGTCGCACACGACGCCGCCGCCATTGCACAACCCGCGCACATGTGCTCAGAGTAGCGACAGGACCGGCCGTCTGTCGAGGCGCTTTCGGGGCAATCGAAGGCTTCAATATTTCTTCACCGTCGTTGAGGTTCGCCTGAGTACCCTGCAGTTAGCTGTTCGTATGGCTACTCAGACACCCACCCGCCCCGTTTTCGCCCCGACGGAGGGCATGACCGAGATCTTCGACGGGATCGCGTGCCTCGACGAGCGCGTCCGCCGTCAGGCGATGCCGGCGACTGCGCAAGAAGAGCTGTCCGAGCGCCCCAGCGAGACGGGCTGCTACATCGAGGTCCAGGGGGCCGGCGAGCGGCTGCTGATACCGCTCGGGCAGGGCGTGACGCACATCGGCCGCGGTCTCGCCGCCGACCTGCGCCTCGACGAGGACTCCGTCTCCCGCCGCCACGCGATCTTCGTATACCGCCGCTCCGGCTCGCGCATCCTCGACGATCGCAGCTCCAACGGCACGTTCGTCAACGGCCGGCGCATCACGCAGGCCGACCTGCGCGACGGCGACGTGCTCGTGCTCGGCCGGGTCGTGCTGCGGTATCTGGAGCGCTGACGAGCGCGGTCTGTCGTCAGAGGTGACCGTATGCCGCAAGAGCTCTGAGCCGGCTGGCAGCGCGTAGCGCGGCGCCTGACGTCAGTGCCCGCCGAGGCTGAACGCGCCGCTGAGGACGACCGGGCCGGGTTTGCTCGCGTGTTCGTTCGTCTCGCGCGTGAGCAGCAGCTCGTGGTATTCACCGGCATTGGCGGGTAGCAGTGCGCCGCCCTGCGCCTGCCCGTTGGAGCTGACGGGGGGGATCTTGCCCAGCGCCACGGAGCTCGTCGGGGAGTTGTAGAGCCAGACGGCGTAGAAGAAGCCGTTCGACGGCGGCAGGTGTTCGGCGGCGATGTAGAAGGCGCGCTTGGAGCCTTCGGAGAGGACCTCGGCCAGGCCGACCGTCTTGCTGTTCGGTTCGGGCGAGGTGAGGGCGATCTGCTTGTCGAGGGTCGGCTTGCCGGCCTTCGAGGAGGCGCCAGAGGTCGAGGTCGTCGAGGTTTTCGATCCGCTCGGCGTCGTCGTTGTGGCGCTGGTACTCGTACCCGTGCCGGTGCTCTGCGTGCTCGAGGCTTTGTGCGAGCCGCCGCCGCTCGTGATCAGGATCACGGCGACGACGACGATCACGACGAGCGCCGCGAGCAGCAGCGCGCCACCCCGCCTGGAGCTCGGCAGCGAGCTGGAGGGGCTCGCGTCCCGCATCTGGCTGGCGGGCGTCCCCGCAGGCGGTGGGGGGACCGCCGGCCGTGGGCGATCGCGCGCCGAGGGAGGCACGCGCTTGCGCGGGGTCATCCCCCGCCTGTGCGCCAGCCGCGCCGCTGTCCCCTGCCGATGCGCGGGCTGCCCGCGTGGCGCGCGCGGCTCCTGTGCGAGCGCGTCGAGCGCGGCGCTGGCGCGATCGCTGACGGTGTGCTGGGGAATGCCGAGCATCTCCGCGATCTCGGCGTGGCTCTTGCCCTGGCGGACGAGCAGCAGCAGCACCGCGCGCTGGTCGGGAGGAAGGTCGTCTAGTCGGCTCATGGGCGCAGGGTGCGTAGGCTATCGTGGCGCCGGGATGGCCACGCCGACAGCAGAGCAGCTGAACGAGTTCAGGGTCGGTTTCGACCGTCTGTACGGCCTCGAGCTGGTGGAGTTCTCGGCGGAGGAGGTCCGCGCCCGGGTGCAACTGCGCGACGAGCTCAAGCAGCCGATGGGCCTGCTGCACGGGGGCGTATACGCCGCGATCGCGGAGTCCGTGGCCTCGCTCGCGACGGCCATGGGGGTGCTCGAGCGGGGCGAGGTCGCGATGGGCCTGTCGAACAACACCAGCTTCCTGCGGCCCGTGACCGAGGGCGCCGTGCACGCCCACGCGACGCGCCTGCACAAGGGTCGCACGACGTGGGTATGGGACGTGCGCTTCCAGCGACGACGCCGGGCGCCTGTGCGCGCTGACGCGGATGACGATCGCGGTGCGCCCCGCGCCGCCGCGGCGCCGCCGGCTTAGTTCGGCGCGCGCAGGAGCGTCGGAGCCTGGCCGGGCAGCGGCTCCTCGCCAAAGCCGGTGTCCGGCAGCGGCGCGGGCAGCGGCGCGGCGGGAGCGCCGACGTCGTTGATCGGCACGGCCGTTTCCGCGGCGGCGCGGGCAAGCGCGGGGCTGTCGGCGTAGATGTCGACCACGACGCCGGCCGTCGGCAGCTCGATCGTCTCGCTCGCCCTGCGCCGCCACCCCGGTGACGCCGCGGATGCGAATCGCGCGGTGCGGCTGTGAGCCGGCCGGGATGAAGCTGTTGTCGGGGGAGGTGACCACCCGCAGGCGCGCGACGCAGGTGTTCTGACCGCCCTCGGCGCAGTCCCCGTACTGGACGGTGTACGCGCCGCTGGGATCCTCGGAGGCTTCGGTGATCGCCATCCGCTGGAAGGAGCCGCCCAGCCAGTAGACGGGGTAGGGCGCGAGGACGAGGCCCTCGAGCGTGGTGTGGGAGATCGGCTGGTCCTGGAGGGTGTTGCCGCAGCCTCCGAGCAGGAGCGCGCAGAGGCCCAGCGCGAGCAGCGCGAGCGGGCGGTTGCGCGAGACGATTGGCTCGACGCATCATGGGGTGGGCGGGCTTCTGTACATGTTGGTGATCGGCATCCGCCGGTCGCGGCCGAAGGCGCGCGTGGTGACCTTGATGCCGGGGGGCGCCTGGCGGCGCTTGTACTCGGCGAGGTCGACGAGCCGGATCGTGCGATCGACCTCCTGCTCGGGCAGGCCCTCGGCGATCAGCTGCTCACGGCCCTGGTCGAGCTCGATGTAGCCGGAGAGGATGCGGTCGAGCAGCTCGTAGGGGGGCAGCGAGTCCTCGTCGCGCTGGTCGTGGCGGAGCTCGGCCGACGGCGCGCGCGCGATGATCGACGGCGGGATCGGGGCGCGCGCACGCGCGAGCGGCCGCGCGCCGGTGGTGGTCGTTGTCACCGCCGCCGCGGCGGCGGCCGAGTTGCGCCACTCGCAGAGGCGGTAGACGAGCGTCTTCGGCACGTCCTTGATCACGGCGAGGCCGCCGGCGAGATCGCCGTAGAGGGTCGTGTAGCCGACCGACATCTCCGACTTGTTGCCGGTCGTGAGCACGAGCCAGCCAAACTTGTTCGAGAGCGCCATCAGCAGGTTGCCGCGGATCCGGGCCTGGAGGTTCTCCTCGGTCAGGTCGGCCTCGCGGCCGGCGAACTCGGTGTGGAGCGCCTCGGTGTAGGCGTCCATGACGGGCTCGATCCGCAGCTCGTGCGTGCGAATGCCGAGCGCGGCGGCGAGCGCGCGCGCGTCGTCCTGGGTGGCGGCGGAGGAGTAGGGGGAGGGCATGATCGCCGCGCTCACCCGCTCGGCGCCGAGCGCGTCGGCGGCCAGGCAGGCGACGAGCGCGGAGTCGATCCCTCCGGAGAGGCCGAGGACGACGTGGGAGAAGCCGTTCTTCTCGACGTAGTCGCGCAGTCCGAGCATCAGCGCCGCGTAGATCTCCGCCTCCTCGGGCGCGAGCGGCTCGGTCAGACGCGGGGAGATCGCGTCGAGCTGCGGGGTTGGAGGGTGAGCGGGAAGCACGACCAGGGGGGGCTGTTTTGCGCTTTGCGCCGCGGCCGGTCGAGCGCCCGCATGCGGCAACGGGCCGGCGCCCTGCAGCGGGCCGGCGGCGGCGGTGTCCAGACCCGGTTCAGACCCAGGTCGAGGTCGAGGTCGCACAGCAGCAGGTCCTCCTCGAACTGCGCCGCACGGGCGAGCGTCTCGCCGGTGTGGTCGACGACGAAGGAGTGGCCGTCGAACAGCAGCTCGTCCTGGCCGCCGACGAGCCCGCAGAACGCGATCGGAACCCCGTCTTCGCGCGCGCGCCGGCCGAACATGCGCTCCCGCTCGAGGCCCTTGCCGGCGTGGTAGGGGGAGGCGGAGATGTTCACGATCAACCGCGCGCCGTCGGCCGCCTCCTGCGAAGCCGGCGGGCCGGGCAGCCAGATGTCCTCGCAGACGGTCAACCCGATCAGCCGTCCGCCGAGCTCGATCGTCGCGCCCGAGCTACCGGGCTGGAAGTAGCGTCGCTCGTCGAAGACGCCGTAGTTGGGCAGGTGGACCTTGCGGTAGATCGCCTGGACGGCCCCGTCGGCGAGCACGGCCGCGGCGTTGTAGACGTGCCGTCGGCGTGCTCGGGGAAGCCGACGATCGCGACCGCACCGTGCGTTTCGCCGGCCAGCTCCGTTAGTGCGGTGCGGGCGTCCGCGAGGAAGTGCTCGCGCAGCAGCAGATCCTCCGGGCGGGTAGCCGGTCAGGGCAAGCTCACCGAACAGCACGAGCTCGGCGCCGGCCTCGCCGAGCGTCATCGAGGCCCACGCGGATGCGCGCCGCGTTGCCGGCGATATCGCCCACCGTGGGATTCATCTGGCAGAGTGCCAGCCGCACTTGCAAGCGAGCCTATCCGGTCAGCTCTGCACGGCGGGAGGACTTGCCCAGCGAGGCACGGTCATTGCCGCTCGCAGTCGCCTTGCGCCGCGGTTTGGCGCCATTGGCCGGCGACGCGGCAGCGGCTTTGCTTGACGCGGGCTTGGCGCTGTTGGCAGGCGATGCGGCGGCGACTTTATTACCCGCCCGAGGCTTGGCGCCGTCGGCACGAGATCCGGCAGCTTTGCGCGCAGTGTGCTTGGCGCCGTTTGCCCGGGCTCCGGCGGCGGCCTTGCGTGGAGACCTTGCGCCGTTGCGCTGAGCGGCGCCGGCACGGCTCGTCGTGCCGCGAGCTTGCGGGCGCTTGGCCGGGATGCCCGCCGCGCGAGCCAGCGAGGCGATCGCCAGGCGCAGGTCGCGCACGATCCCCTCGAGGCCGGGCAGCGCGTCGTAGTCGGCGAGCAGACCGAAGCCGAGATGGCCGTCGTAGCTCATCACGGCGATCCCGAGCGCCTGGCGGCGGGCAAGCGGCACGACCGGGTAGAGCACCTGCAGCCGGTGGCCGAGCAGATACAGCGGGAACTGCGGCCCGGGGACGTTCGTGACGACGAGGTTGAAGAAGCGCTGGCGCGCCTGCAAGCCGCGCCGCCTGGCTGAGGATCGTCGGCGGCGCGAAGCCGGCGAGGTTGACGAGCGCCTGCGCGCCGACGGCCTGGCCGGACTCCTTCAGGCTCTCCATCTCGACGCTGATCTGCCGCAGGCAGTCGGCCGGGTCCTCGACGCCGACCGGCAGCGGCGCCCACATCGCCGCGACCTGATTGCCGAGCGCGGTCCGCGCTTCGATCGAGTCGGCGCGCACGGAGACGGGCACCATCGCCTTCAGCACGAGGCCCTCCGTGTCCTCGCCCTGCGCGCGCAGGTAGCGGCCCAGGGCGAGGCTGACCGACGCGAGCACGACATCGTTGAGCGTGCCGCCGAGCGCGTCCTTGATCGCCTTGAACTGGGCGAGGTCGCCGTCGTGGAAGGTGTAGCGGCGGTGCGGGCCGATGTCGACGTTGAACGGGCTCGGCGGCGCCGGTGCGTTGATGCCGGCGAGGGCCGTCGCGCCGATGCTCGACGAGGCCGTCCTTCAGCTGGGCCGCCGCGCGGCGCGGGGCGCGCAGCAGCGCGCGGGCGCCGCGGGTCATCTCGCCGGGCACGGTCGTGCGCTCCAGCAGCGCCTCGCCGAGCAGCTTCGCCGAGCCCGGCAGCGGACGCGCGGTCCACGGCACCGGCGGGCGCCCGGTGGCCATCGGCTCGGGAGACGGTGTCGAACAGGACGGTGGTGATGTCCACCCCGGAGATCCCGTCGACGAGCGCGTGGTGGGTCTTCGCGATCAGCGCGAAGCGTTCCCCGGCCATGCGCTGCACCAGCCAGATCTCCCACAGCGGCTTGGAGCGATCGAGGCGCTGGGAGAACAGCCGGCCGGCGAGCTGCTTCAGCGCGGCGTCGTCGGCCGGGCGCGGCAGGGCGGTGTGGCGGATGTGGTAGCGCGGGTTGAAGTGCGGGTCGTCGGTCCACACCGGCCGGCCCTGCCCGAGCGGCACGTAGGCGAGGCGCTGGCGGTAGCGCGGCACGAGGTGCAGGCGGCTGAGGATGTGATCGACGAGCTCCTGCGGCGTCGGCGCCTTGCCCTCGAACACCATCACCGACGCGACGTGCATGTGCGCGGTCGAGTCGTCCTCCAGGTGCAGGAAGGTCGAGTCCAGCGCGGACAGGCGGTCGGGGTTGGCCATTCGCTTGATTGTCGCGGTCGGGCGGCCCACGTCAACGTGGATGGACGGATGCCTGGTTCTACGGCTATCGGCGCTCCTTGAGATCATCGTGTTTCTGCTCGACGCGCTGGATGCCAGGTCGCTGCCTATGCTGCTGGAGTGCCGGCAACACAGAAGGAATGGATCAAGAGGTTGCAGCGAGCGGGCTGGACACTGGACCGGGGCGGCAAGCACCAGGTCAAGATGACGAAGCCGGGGCACCGGCCGATCACTCTGCCGGAGAACAAGCGCAGCGCCTACTCCAAGGGCTTCGAGGCAGAACTACGTCGTCAAGCGAATCTACAGAGCGACTAGGATTGGCCCGATATCTGTGATGATGCAGGTGATGCCTGAGCCTCAACCACTGAATGTCCGTGTTCGTCTGGAGGACGACGTGTATTGGGCTACCGTTGATGAGTTCCCCGGCGTGTTCGCCACGGGCGACAACTTGGACGAGCTGCGCGAGAGCCTCGCGGAAGGGATTGCTCTGGTTCTCGCCCCTCCGGATGTTGAGCCACCCAAGGTTACGCTGGCGCCACTGCGACATGCGCCCGTCGCCATGGAGGCCAGCTCTGAGCTGGTCTACGCCTGAGCGGCTCCCATCAGCAACTGGGTGAACGTCAACGCTCGCTCATTACAGCGATTGACCATGTGTGTCCCCCATCACACATAGCCTCCGCAAGAACCCCCTAAGCTACGAACAATTGTTCGACCCTGCCGAGTCGCTTCCGTGGATGGAGGCGAACGGGGGACCCACTGCCAGGTCGCGAGAAAGACGACCTGGATGGGGCGAATCGGCCGTTGTTACGGCCGTAACGCCCGGGAGGCACGCGTCCGTTTCGCGTGCCGGACCGGCCGTGAGCCCGACAGCTAACCCCGTAGGCGGAAAACAAGGAGGTTCCCCACAAGTATGTACGTCCCCGCGACCCTCGCGCAGCCTGCGACGGCATTGACGCCACTCGTGATCGCCGCGAGCGCGACACCGCCGCTGCAGGCTCCGGCGCACACTTCGCTGAGCGCGCTGCGCACCGAGCTGAACGTGCTCGAGGGCCACACGACGAGCGTCACCGGCAGGCTCACGGCGCGCTCGGCCGGCTCTGGCTCCAGCTCCAGCCTGGAGTCCCTGGCCGGCGGCGCGACCACGGCATCAACGCCCGCATCGGCAGCGACGCCGGCGACGGCAACGCTCCACACCGCCGGCGTGGCGGGGCAGGAGGTGCAGCTGCAGGCACTCGGCGCGCATGGCTGGCGGACGCTGGCGCACACGCGCACCGGCGCGAACGGCCGCTTCCGCCTGCGCTACGTGCCGCGCGTGACCGCGAGCGAGCAGGTCAGGCTGCGGTTCGGCGGCGACGCCGAGGACCTGCCCGCGCACCGGCGTCTCGGCGACCTGAACGTGTACCGCATGGCCGAGGCTTCGTGGTACGGCGGCGGCGGCGAGCTTGCCTGCGGAGGTGAGCTGACGAGCGCGACGATGGGCGTGGCGAACAAGACGCTGCCGTGTGGCACCGAGGTGACGCTCCGTTACGACGGGCGCACGGTGCGCGTCGCGGTGATCGACCGCGGGCCATATGTGGCCGGGCGCGAATTCGACCTGACCGAAGCGACGAAGCAGGCGCTCGGGTTCGGCGGCGTGGGGGAGGTCTGGAGCACGCGCTGAGCGAGGCATGGAACATGCGCTGAACGAGGTGTTGAGGATGCGCTGAGCAAGGTGGCGAGCAGGCTTCGAGACGGCCCCAACCCAGCGGACCCGAGGATTTGCATGGGAACCTTCATGCAGGGGTTGGCTTTCGGTCGAGTGCGTCCTTGAATCTGCCGAATGTCAGCGGGAATGAGCAAGACGTCGCGAGCACAACTCTGGCTGGAGAGCCTCGGCGATTGGAGCTGGCCGGGGCAGGGCGGCGGGGGCCAGGGCGGAGGGGAAGCAGCGCTCGAAGCGCTGCCGCCGTCCTGGGTGCCGGCCTTTCCGCCGCGCCTGGAGGCGTTCGCCACCGCGGGCGCGGCGGGCGGCGCGTGGCAGCAGTCGCCGTGGGCGATCCCGCGCCGCCGCTTCGGTCTGGGGGCGCTGCTGAGCGCCGTCGCGGCGGTCTGCGCGATGCTCGTGCTGCATGGCCCGCTCAGCCTCGAGCGCCTCGTCGGCGTGCACACCGCGACGCCCGCCCCCGAAACCGCGGCGGTCGACTCGCCCGCGACCCCGGGGCCGCCGCCGGTGACGCTGACGCCGGTCAGCGAGGACGCGGCCGGCAGCTCGATCGACGAAGCCAACTTCCCCTCGGCGGCGGTGCACGGGACGGGGTCGTTCCTCGTCTACCTGCCCGCCGGCTATGCGAGCACAGCGAGCCACTACCCGGTGCTGTACATGCTGACCGGCGACGACCAGTCGAACACGGCGTTCCTGCAGGTCGGGCTGCAGAGCGAACTCGACCGGCTGATCGCCCAGCGTGCGATCCCGCCACTGATCGCCGTGATGATCCAGGGCGGTCCGGGATCGAACAACTGGCGCAACGAGGGCGCGACGCGCTACGAAAGCTACATCCTCGAAACGCAGCAGCTCGTCGATCGCACGCTCCCGACGATCGCGGAGCGTGGCGCGCGCGCGATCGTCGGCGACTCGATGGGCGGCTACGGGGCGATGAACGTCGCGCTGACCAACCCGTATCGGTTCGGCGTGGTCGAGAGCTGGATCAGCTTCTTCAACGGGCTCGGGCCCGACCTCCGTGCCGACCGGCCGATCATCGAGCGCCTTGGCCTGCACGCGTTCGTCTACGGCGGCGAACAAGATCACATCGCCAATCCCGACGAGGACGCGCCCTTCGCCGCGGCGCTGCGAGCCGCGGGCGCCGACGCCCACGGCGCCGTCTATCCCGGCGAACACAACCTCGCGACGGTCGAAGCGCACCTCGCGAGCATGCTCGTCTACGCGGGACGCTCCCTCTCCCTCAGACCGTGAATCAAGAGGGGTGGGGGAGATGTTTTGATGAAGCCGCCTGCCGGCGGCCGCTCTGACGTTCGTAGTTAGTCGTAGAGCGTCGCTCGGCCTTACCAGCGAGCGGTGCGACGGAGCCTTCACCGGGGGCAACCGGCTCACCGCTGCGCCAAGTGATCTAGTATGTGTTCCTAGGCTCAAATCGCTCATTCATGTATGGGTCATTGATCGGTTCGGGTTTGTTCCACTTGAGGTAGTCCGTATGAGGAGAGGGGTCCTGTCAGATGACACGCAAGATCGGTAGCGATACTTTGAGAAGGTCGTCACGCGCCCGGGCGGCACTGGCCGCCGGGATGATGTCCGCGGGCGTGTTCGCGGGCGTTGCCACGCTCGGGACGGGCGTGTCCAGCGCGGCGAGATCGATTGGATCCCGATCGGCCCACGCGGCGAGGACGATCTCGCTGAACGAGTCCGGGCAGCTGCACCGGACGAGCCACTCGGGGCTGAAGCTCAACGAGCAGGGCTCGGCGTCGGGGACGATCAAGGGCACGATCTACATCCACCTCGACGTCGTCTCGCCCAGTCGCGTGACGGCCGAAGTGAGCATCTACCCGAGCGGCGGCTCGCTCACGGGGAGCGGCTCAGCCGACTATCGCGTGAACGGCGGCACCGCGAGCTTCAACGGCACGCTCACGATCGACCGCGGCACCGGCAGCTACGCCGGCGCACACGGGTCGGGCTTGAGCTTCAGTGGCACGATCCAGCGCCTGAGCGGCTCGGTGAGCGTTCACCTGAGCGGCAGCATGTCAACCTGAGAAAGCGCGGGGGAAAACAGAATGTCGAGACTCAGAGCCGTAACGGTCGCGCTGCTCGTCTGCTGTGTGCTGCCGGCCAGTGCCGGCGCGGCGGAGACGGCGACGCTGCAGACGTCGTTCTCACCGGACAAGCTCGGCGCCAGTACCACAATCGGGTTCGGCTTTCAGATCGCCAGCACGGAAGGCGGGCTGCCCGCGCCGCTGTCCAGCCTCAGCCTGCGTCTACCGCCCGGCATCGACTACGTGACGACGACGCTCGGGCTCTCGATCTGCCAGCCCGCGACCCTGCTCGCGAAGGGACTGGCTGGCTGCCCGCCCAATTCGCGCCTCGGGTTTGGGAGCGCGTTGGTGGAAGTGCCGTTCGGCACGGGCTCGGGTCACGAGATCCCCGAAATCCAAGCGCTGATGGGGCCTCCTCACAACGGCAACATCGTCGTGCTGTTCTACGCCAACGGGGATGAGCCGGTCTACGCCCAGATCGTCTTCCAAGGCGAACTCGTCTCCGGCTCGGAAACGCTCGGCGGTAGCCTCGACGCCGCCGTGCCGCTGATTGCGAGCGTGCCAAACGGGCCGCCCGTCTCGATCCTCAGCGTCCAGTCGACGATCGGGCCGAGCCATCTGACCTACTACACCCACTCCCACGGCAAAACCGTCGCGTTTCACCCGCAGGGCGTCTCGCTGCCGCAGCACTGCCCGCGCGGGGGCTTTCAGTTCTCCGCGACCTTCGGCTTTACCGACGGCACGAGCACAGAAGCGAAAAGCGTCGTGCCCTGCCCGCCGCCGACACGGCGCCGGCACAAGTAGCGCTCACACACAAGTAGCGCTCGTCATCCATCGAGGGTGCGCCAGAACGCCCAACCGTGCCACAAGGGCCGGCTTTGCCGGCCCGACGCCAATACTGCCACGGCGGGGGTGGTCGGGAGGGGGGCCTGCCCCCTCCCGCTTAATCCTGTAGCGCGAGCGCGGCGGGCACGTCGGCGGCGAAGTAGCCCGGCGCGGCGACGATCACGACGGCGGCCGCGGTCACGAGCGCGAGGCTGACGATCGCCCCGACGAAGCCGAGCGAGCTGACGACCGGGTAGTTGATCACGGTGCTGAGGGCGTGGTCGAGCAGCTGCTGGCCGAGCAGCCCGAAGATCGCGCCGGTCGTGCAGCCGACGCCCACCAGAAGGAAGCTCTCGAGCACGATCGTCTGCCACAGTTCGACGTGCGCGAAGCCCTCGAGCTTGAGCTTGGCCAGCCGCGGGCGGCGCTGCCAGATCAGCGCGCCCATCGCCGCCGCCATCGCGAGGATCGCGGCGATCAGGATCAGCGTCGCGATCTGCGACAGGCGGGTGAGCCCCTGGCGGGTGATTTCGACGAGTTTGGCTTCGTGCTGCGCGGCGGTCTGCGCCGCGAGCCCCGTGTGCGGACCCAGCGCGGTCTGGATCTCGTCGCGCACCTGCGCGGGCGTGCTGAGACCCGCCCGCCCGCCCACACGCACGCTGAACGCGGCCACTTCGTCGCTTTCCCAGGCGCGCGCGTAGTCCGCGGCGCTGATCACGATCGCCCCCGGCGCCCAGCCGATGTTCGTGCTGACGGCCGCGAGGCGCATCGTCGTGGGGCGGGGGGAGTGGAGCACGAAGGGCTGGCCGATGTGCAGGTGGCGTTCTTCGACGATCGCCTGCGAGACGACCGCCCAGCCGCCTTCGCGCAGCCGCGCGTCGGCCGTGGCGACGTTGCCTTCGATCAGCTGCGTCGGCGGCACCAGCGGCGAGGAGTCGGCCGGTGGCGCGATCACCCAGATGCGCCGGGCGCCTTCGTCGAGCAGCCCGCCGCGATAGAGGCCGACCGACTTCACGCCGGGGAGCTTTTCGAGCTTGCCCTGCTCGGTCGGCGCGAACGGCGTGGTCATCAGCAGGTTCGAGCTGCCGGCCGCCGAGACCCACACGTCGGTCGAGGCGTTCGTGTCCCGCGCGGCGTTCTCGAGGCCCTTCAGCAGGTCGCCGTGGGCGCCCTGGATCGAGACCGCGCCGAACACCGCGACCGCGCCGGTGGCGGCGATCGCGACCGCCCGCGAGCGCCCGGAGCGCAGCTCCATCACGGCGATGTGCGGGACGACGCTCGTGACCGTCGGGGCGGCGCGCTTGACGAGCGCGAGCGTCGCGTTGAGGGGGATCGGCAGCAGCAACAGCAGCGCGACGATCAGGCTGACCATCCCGGCGATCGCCGCCGCGGGGGCGAGCACCAGGATGCCGACGCTCAGCGCGAGCGCGGCGAGGCCGGCCAGCAGCAGCCACCTGCTCTGCGAGCCGCCGCCGGAGTCCTCCTTGAGCGCGGTCGCGGCGAGCGGATCGCGCGAGAGGATGTCGCGCAGGGGGCTGAGCACCGCGACGCAGGCGGCGAGCATCCCGCCGCCCGCGGCGATCGCGATGCTCTGAGTGCTGACGACGCGCTCGGAGGCGAGCGAGAAGGCCGAGGAGAGGTAGCCGGGGTTGGAGTGGAAGAGGTGGATCGAGAGCTCGTCGCCGAGCACGAGCCCGAGCGCCGTCGCGATCAGCCCGAGCACGACCGCGTCGAGCAGCAGCACCGCGATCACGGCCCCGGGCGCGTAGCCGTCGCGGCGCAGGTCGACGATCAGCCGGCGCCGCTGGGGCACCGTGAGCAGCATCGCGTTGAACGCGAACAGGAACCCGACGAGCGCGCTGATCACCGCGAACAGCGCGGTCGACTGGTTGGTCGCCGCCGCGGCTTTCGCGAACAGCTTTTCGTCCTGGTCGGAGGACTCGACGTCCAGCCGGCCGCCCGCGATCCGCTGCAGGGCCGCCCGCACCTGGGCTTCCTGGCCTGGAGCGGGCTCGACGAGGATGCGGTTCAGGCGGCCCTGCAGGCCGGTCAGTTCCTGCGCGTATTCCAGCGGCGCGAGCGCGATCGGGCTGTCGATCAGCGCCCCGATCTGCTTTTCGTGCAGCTGCGCGAAGAGCGCGGCTTCGGAGCTCTGGCCGCCGACCTGGAAGGTGACCATCTTGCCGAAGGTGGTCACGCCGATCTGCTTCGCGACCGGCGCCGGCAGCACCACCGCGCCGAGGCCCGCGAAGGGCGTCAGCGCGGCGCGCTTGACGAGCGCGCCGCCGAGCTGGGTGAGGCTCGAATCGGCGCCGACGAGCTCCACGGACTCGCTGCCCTGCGGCCCGACGGCGTTCGCGGTGGCTTCGATCAGCCCGGCCGCGAGGCGCACGCCCTGCAGGTGACGCACCTGCTTCGAGAACCTGTTCTTCGAAGCCGTGCGGGTCGCGCGCGGTGACCTGCAGGCTGGCCCGCCCGACGATCCCGCTGTTGAGCTTGCCGACCGAGCTCGACAGGCTGGAGCTCGCGATCTGGGAGGCGAACAGCAGCCCGACGCCGGCGGCGATGCCGACGATCGCGAACAGCTCCTGCAGCGCCCGCGCGCGCAGCCGCACGCGATACAGGTGGATGACGTTCGCGAACTTCATGCCGGGCGCCGGGCGGGGGCGGGGAGCCGATCCTTCAGCTCACGGGAGCCGGCGCGAAGCCCTGCTCGGGGTCATAGCCGGTGAGCTTGCCGTCGCGCAGCGCGAGCACGCGGTCGGCGTAGGCGGCGGCCTGGGGGTCGTGGCTGACGAGCACGACCGCGACCTCCCGTTCCCGGCAGAGCTCGCGCAGCAGCTCGAGCACTTCGAGGCTGCGCTGGGAGTCGAGGCTCCCGGTCGGCTCGTCGGCGAGCAGCAGCTTCGGCTCGCTGGAGAGCGCGCGGGCGATCATCACGCGCTGGCGCTCGCCCATCGAGAGCGTCTCCGCGCGATGGTTCAGCCGCTCGCCCAGGCCGAGGCGCTCGAGCAACGGCTGGATCTGGCTGTGGGCCTCGCGCCAGCGCGTGTGCTTGAGCAGCTTCAGCACCGCGTTGTCGATCGCGGTGACGCCGGGCAGCAGGTCGAAGTTCTGGCGCACGAAGCCCATCTCCGAGAGCCTGAAGTTGGAGGCTTCGCGCTCGGACAGCGAGGAGATGTCGCGGCCGTTGACGAGCACCGAGCCGCTCGTCGGCTCGAGCAGCGCCGCGACCATCAACAGCAGCGTCGTCTTGCCCGAGCCGCTCGGCCCGTACAGCGCGACCATCTCGCCCGGGTCGACCGACAGCGAGACGCCGTCGACGGCGCGCACGGGCTCCTCCCCCACGGTGGGGTAATGCTTAACGAGATCGCGCAGCTCCAACATCTTGACCCGACTTCCCTCTCCCCGATTCGAGCGGCAACCCTATCCCAAATTGCTCGCGCGCGGCATCCCTGCCGATGCGCTTGCGCCGTCACCGCCGAACAGTCCCCTCAACCGTCGAGCAGCGCCCTCAGCCGGAAGACGAGCAGCGTCGGCCTGGCGAGGTCGTCGCCGATCGTGTCGAGCACGCTGCGGGCGACGTCGCTGACCTCGGGCTCGTTCGCCTCGGGGTTGGACAGGTAGTTGCCGGCCATCGCGGCGAGGATCAGCAGGTGCCGGCGTCCCCTCGGCAGCGCCCGGGCACGGCCGACGGACTCGACCGCGAGGGCCCGCATGCGGGCCGCCTCCTGCGCCGGCGAGGAGTAGTAGGAGACCAGGCTCGGCTGATCGGTCCTGACGTCCTCCTTGCGGTCGACGAGGTTGTCGAGCAGCGAGTGCAGCGCTCCGATCCAGGGGAAGTAGGCGCGATCGAGCATGGCGACATCCTCCTGCGGCAGCTCGTCCTCGGCGGCGGCCGCGATCAGCACGTGGACGCCGAGCGAGGAGCCGGCCGCGGCCGCCACCTCCCACCACTCGAGCTCCGTGCCCGCCGGCGTCCGCTCGCGCGCCCACTCGGCCAGCGCGACGTGATCGCCCTGCTCGGTGCCGACGTTGAGGCTCTGAAAGACGACGATCCGCTCGGCGGCGATCCGCGCCGATCCGGCGACGACCGGGAACGAGGGCAGCGTGCTCAGCGCCGCGCGCGCGGTGGCGACGAGCTCGCGCAGGTAGCCGCCGTCGTCGCTTTGCGGGTGCAGCGCGTAGTAGTCGAGCTGCGGCGCGTCGCGGTCGGGCGTCGCTTCGAGCGCCGCGGGCAGCGCTTCGTGCAGGCAGCGCCCGTTCGCGATCGCGTCCTCGTGGGGCTGCTCGGAGAGCAGGTCGGCGTAGTTGTAGGCGGCCTGGAAGGCGACCAGCGCCCGCACCACCGCGGCGCGATGCGCGCGCGGCGCGAACGCGGCGAACGCGGCCGCGCCCTCGATGTTGGAGCGCTCGCGCAACGAGTCGATCCCCAGCCGCCGCAGCGTCGGATCGGGGATCTGCGCGGCACGTCGCTGCCAGTGCCCGATCTCTCGAGTGGCGCGCGGGAAGACGGTCAGCCAGTAGCGCAGCGCCGCGTCGAGGAACGCGACGGCCAGCCCGACACGCTCACGGATCGAACGGCGGCATGATCGACGGAGCGAAGAGTAGTAACAGGGAAGCCGGGCGTCCACACGAAGCTTGGGTTCGGCGAGGGCGCCGCTCGGGGGCCTGGGACGTCGCGGGATGATAGACCACAGAGTCTCCCGACGATGGCGCTGCCGGCAGGCGATCCCGGGCAGGCGGTCTGGCCGCTTCAGTCTTCGCGCGGCGGCGGCTGGAAGACGATCCGCTTGAGCTCGCCCGTCGCGCCGCCGCCGAGGCGCAGCGCGGTCTGGAAGCCCTCCTGGCCGACCTCGCCGGAGTCGAGCGCCTTGCGCAGCTCGTTGAGCTGCGCGCGCTGCTCCTCGGGCACGAGCTCGCGCGAGACCTCCAGCAGGATCAGGTGTCGCGGACGCTTGGAGGCATGGGCGAGCCGCACGTAGCGCTCGCGTTCGGCGGCGTCGAGGCCCTCGAGCGTGAGCACGATCGTCTGGCGCTCGCCCAGGCGCTTGACGACGGCGGCGTCGAGCAGCTCGCGCGCCCGCGTCTCGATCTCCTCCTCGGCGACACGGCCGGCCAGCAGCGTGCGCACCTTCGCGAGCGAGAGCACGGCGCCACGCTCCTCGACGACGCGCTCGGCGAAGCGTCCGGCGACGCCCGCGTCGGGCGAGACGATCAGCAGGAGGCTGCCCGGCGAGTAGCGCAGGCGGTCGGAGGGGGCGAGCACGCGACAGCGCGCCGAGACGTCGACCGGGCGCGGCGGCGCGTCGCCCTCGCGGGGCGGACGATCGGTGGTCCAACCACCACGCTCGTCGGCGCCGATCTTGACGCTGCGTACGGAGGGAGTGCTCGACATGCCTCCATCATCCCCTACCGGGCAAGCCGGCGCATTGCGATAGTGGCTATCGTCGGCTGCATGCCCGCGATCGGAGCAGTCCGATGGACCTGACGTTCAACGAGCGCGAGACCGCTTTTCGCGACGAGCTGCGCGGCTGGCTCGCCGAGAACCCGCCCGCGCCCGAGCCGCGCGAGGGTGGGGAGGAGGCGCACTACGCGTGGCGGCGCGACTGGCAGCGGCGCCTGTACGACGGCGGCTGGGCGGCGCCCTCGTGGCCGGCGGAGTACGGCGGCCGCGGCGCGACGCTGACGGAGTCGGCGATCTACTTCGAGGAGCTCGGCCGCGCGCGCGTGCCGATGGCGGCGAACGTGCTCGGCCTGTTGCTCGGCGGCCCGACGCTGATGGTGTGGGGCACCGACGAGCAGAAGCAGCGCCACCTCGCGCCGATCCTCTCGGCCGAGGAGATCTGGTGCCAGGGCTTCTCCGAGCCCGACGCCGGCTCGGATCTCGCCGCGCTGAAGACGCGCGCGGTGAAGGACGGGGATGAGTGGGTCGTGACCGGGCAGAAGGTGTGGACGAGCGGCGCGCAGTACTCGAAGTGGTGCATGCTCGTCGCGCGCACCGACTGCGGAGGCCGCCAAGCACAAGGGCCTGACGTACTTCCTGATGGATATGGAGCAGGACGCCGTGCAGGTCCGCCCGCTGCGCCAGATCACCGGCGAGGCCGAGTTCAACGAGCTGTTCATCGAGGAGGCGCGGATCCCCGACGCGAACGTCGTGGGCGGCGTCGGCAACGGCTGGAAGGTCGCGCTGACGACGCTGATGAACGAGCGCGCCGGCCTCGGCTTCGCACTGCAGGTGCGCCTGCGTCAGCTGCTCGACGACGTGCTCGCCGTCGCGGCCGAGAAGGGTCTGCTGCAGGACGCGCTCTACGCCGACGCGCTGGCCGAGCTGCACGTGCGCTGCGAGTCGATCCGGCTGCTCGCCTGGAAGGGCCTGACCGACGTCGAGAAGTACGGCCAGCCCGGCCCGGAGGGGTCGCTCGTGAAGTGGCTGTGGTCGGACACCAACCAGCGCCTGACGCAGCTGGCGGTCGAGATCGTCGGCCCCGAGGCGCTGACGGCGGGCGAGAGCTGGAGCTACGAGTTGCTGCGCGCCCGCGGCAACACGATCGAGGGCGGCACGACCGAGGTGCTGAAGAACATCGTCGCCGAGCGCGTGCTCGGGCTGCCGCGCCTGAAGGTGGCGACATGATTGATATAGAGCTCCGCCCTGCGGGCTCCGCTGGAGGTTTGGCCTGATGGACTTCGGCCTCACAGACGACCAGCGCGAGATCCAGCGCACGGCACGCGAGCTGCTGGCCGACGCGCGCCAAGCCGGAGCGCGTGCGCGAGCACGCCGAGGCGGGCAGCATCGATGCGGCGCTGTGGGGCGAGCTGAGCGAGCTGGGCTGGCCGGGGATCGCGATCTCCGAGCGAGTACGGCGGCCAGGGCCTGGGCCAGATCGAGCTGTCGATCCTCTGCGAGGAGCTGGGCCGCTCGCTGGCGCCGGTGCCGTTCCTGGGAAGCGCGATGGCGGCGACGGTGATCGAGCACGGCGGCTCGGCGGAGCAGCGCGAGCGCTGGCTGCGCGGGCTGGCCTCGGGCGAGACGATCGGCGCGCTCGGCGCGGCGATCGACGGCACGGCGGAGCTCGTGATCGGCGGCGGGGAGGCGCGACGTGTTCGTGCTGATCGAAGACGACGGCAGCGGCGCCGTGCTGGTGAGCGCCGAGGAGGCTGAGATGTCGCCGGTCGCGGCGATCGACCCGACCCGCTCGGCGGCGCGTGTTGAATTCGATCCAGCCGCCCCGGCGCGGCGTGGGCGAGGCGCTCGGCGAGGGTGCCTGTGCGGGCCTGGGACGGGCGCTCGTCTCGGTCAGCTCGGAGCTCGTCGGGGTCTGCGAGCGGGCGCTGGAGATGACCGTCGAGTACGTCAAGGACCGCAGGCAGTTCGGCGTGCCGGTCGGCTCCTTTCAGGCGGTCTCGCACCGCTGCGCGCAGATGCTGCTGGACACCGAGAAGGCGCGCTCGACCGCGGCATTCGCCGCGTGGACGGCCGACGCGGACCCGGAGCGGCTCGCCGAGGCCGCGGCGATGGCCAAGGCGGCAGCCTCCGACGCGGGCCGCGAGGTGACCGCCGGCGCGATCCAGATGCACGGTGGCATCGGCTTCACCTGGGAGGCCGACGTGCACTGGCTGTACAAGCGCGCCCAGCTCGACGCCGCGCTGCTCGGCGGCGCCAAGCGCCACCGCGCGCGGCTGGCGGAGATCCTGGCGCGGCGGGCGGGCGCGCCGGTCGCCGGCGGTAGCGGTGGATAGCGAGTAGCGAGGTCGGATCGTCGATCGATGGCGAACCACGACGTAACGACATCAATGTCCAGGAGCGACGGGCCGTGCCCGATCGTCCTCGTCCCCGGCGCCTGCCTCGGTGGCTGGGCGTGGCGGGAGGTGGCCGCCAGGCTTCGCGCGCTCGGGCACGAGGTCTACCCGGTCACGCTGACCGGCCTCGGCGAGCGCGTGCATCTCGCAAGCAGGGAGGTCGACCTGGAGACGCACATCGCCGATGTCGTCAACCTGCTCGACTACGAGGACCTCAGCGACGCCGTCCTCGTCGGCCACAGCTACGCGGGGGTCGTCGTCACGGCCGTCGCCGACCGGCGGCCGGAGCGACTGCGGGCGGTCGTCTACCTCGACACAGGACCGCTGCCAGATGGGATTGCGATCGTCGACGTGCAGACGCCCGAGCAGCGCGAGCGCCAGCGCCGCGAGGCCGAGCAGGGCGGCGATGGCTGGCTGTGGCCCGTCCCGGACCGCGACACACTCGCTCTCCGGTGCCTACGGCAGCGCGAGCTGGCTTGCAGTCCGCTGACTTCGAGCTGATCGCGGCGCGGGCGACGCCACAGCCATACGCGACCTTCACGACGCCGCTGCGCCTATCGGGCGCAACGCCGACGGGTCCGCGACGGGCGGCGATCTTCTGCTCCGAGGGCGGGATGAGCCTCGCGCTTCTGCGCGAGCTGATCGAGCAGCACGACCCGCGCGCCGATGCCTTCGCCGATCCCGTCGTGGGAGCTGCACGAGCTGCCGACCGGGCACTGGTCGATGTTCTCGCTGCCGGGTCCGCTCGCGGAGCTGCTCGATCGGATCGCCACGGCACCGAGTGGTTGACGGCGGACGAGCGCCAACAAAGAGCCGTAGAGTGTGCTCCTGTGTCACAGATCGACTTGCTCAACATGTTGTCCTCGACATGAGCTTCAGGTGTTCCTGTGACCGGCACCACGCGCAAGTCTGCAGTCCGGAGAGTCCGCCGAGCGCGGGCGTCTCGCGCGCGCAACCGCGCCCCGATCGGCACACGGAGACTGGGCGCCGGCGCCGGACCGGCCCGATCCGGTCGCGGTGCTCACCGACCAGGCGGCCTCGCGCGTGCAGGAGCTCGTGCCGATCCGCTACGGGCGGATGCTCGTCTCGCCGTTCACGTTCTACCGCGGCGCCGCCGCGATCATGGCGGCCGACCTCGCGAGGACCCCGGATTCGGGCATCGTCGTGCAGGCCTGCGGCGATGCGCACATCTCGAACTTCGGCGGGTTCGCGGCGCCGGACCGCAGGCTGATCTTCGGTCCGAACGACTTCGACGAGACGCTGCCCGGCCCGTGGGAGTGGGACCTGAAGCGCCTGGCCGCGAGCGCGGAGATCGCCGGTCGCGACGTCGGGCTGGCGCCCGACCGGCGCCGCTGGATCGTGCGCGACTGCGTGCGCGAGTACCGCGAGGGGATGCGGGCGTTCGCGCGGGAGAGCCATCTCGACGTCTGGTACGAGCGCTTGAACGCGAGCGAGCTCGTCGATCGCTTCGGCGGCAGGCTGGGCGCGAAGGGCCGGATCGAGTTCGCCAAGCCGTTTGCGCGGGCGCGTCGCAAGACGAGCCTGCGGGCGGTCAGGAAGCTCACCGAGCGCGTCGACGGCGAGCTGCGCTTTCGCAGCGTGCCGCCGCTGCTGGTGCCGCTGCGCGAGCTGCTCGATCCCGCCGACGCCCGCGATGAGACCGACTGGGTGCGGGGGCTGCTGGAGGGGTATGCCGCAAGCCTCGAGGCCGACCATCGCTACCTCTTCTCCACCTACCGGTTCGTCGACATGGCCCGCAAGGTCGTCGGCGTCGGCAGCGTCGGCACGCGCGCCTGGGTGTTCCTGCTCGTCGGTCGCGAAGGCAGGGATCCGCTGGTGCTGCAGGCGAAGGAGGCACAGCCCTCGGTGCTCGAGCCATACCTGGGCGCGAGCGAGTTCGAGAACAGCGGCGAGCGGGTCGTCCGCGGCCAGCAGATCTCCCAGGCGGTGAGCGACATCTTCCTCGGCTGGCAGCGCAGCGTCGGCCTCGAGGGCGGAACGCACGATTTCTACGTCCGCCAGCTCTGGGATTGGAAGGCGTCCGCCGATCTGTCGACTCTCAGCGAGGCGGGTCTGCACGCCTACACGCGCGCCTGCGGATGGTCGCTGGCGCGTGCGCACGCCCGCTCCGGCGACCGCCTCGCGATCGCCGCGTATCTCGGAGCGGGCGCGAAGTTCGATCAGGCGATCGCGCGCTTCTCGGCGGCGTACGCCGATCAGAACGAGCGCGACCACCACCGGCTGGCCGAGATGGTCGCCGCCGGCGAAGTCGCCGCCGAGCTCGGCGTCTGAGTGCACATAGATCGGTGCACCTAGGTAGAAGGGTACCTAGACATGGTAGACTTCGGCTTATGTCTTTGAACGTGAAGAATCCAGAGGCTCACCAGCTTGCCCGCGAGCTCGCCGGGCTGACCGGAGAAAGCATGAGCTCGGCCGTCACGATTGCGGTGCGGGAGCGGCGTGACAGGATCCTTGCCGGTCGGTCGGGCAGCCTGACGGAGCGGATGCTCGCGATCGGCAGGGATTGTGCTGGACGACTGCCCACACATCTGCGGATGATCGACCACGGCGAGCTGCTCTATGACGAGCATGGCCTGCCGGCGTGATCGTCGACACTTCGGCCATCATCGCGATCCTGCGCGCCGAGCCGGAGGCGTCGGCATGCGCAGATGCGATCGAGTCCGCAGGCGTACGCCGTCTGTCCGCGGCGAGCTACGTCGAGGTTGGGGCCGTCATCGACCGCGCGGGTGATGCGATCGCCAGCCGTCGCGTTGACGAGCTGCTTGCTGTCGCCGGGATCGAGATCGAACCGGTGACGGCCAGCCAGGTGCAGATCGCGCGGGAGGCTTATCGCGATTTCGGCAAGGGCAGTGGACACCCAGCCGGACTGAATTTCGGGGACTGCTTCTCCTATGCGCTCGCCAAGGACACGGGAGAGTCAGTGCTGTTCAAGGGCGAGGACTTTCAACACACGGACATCATCTCCGCCCTCATCGAGTAGGTCGGGCTTGCTTTTGCAACTGAGTATCTATCGACGACCTCGCGCGGGAGGTCGTCACCCGAGCCTGAGCACGGTGATGTTCGCGTGCTTGGCGATCTCCCTCGCAAGGGCATCGTCCTTGGTTGCGAAGGGCTCGTCCAGGTTCTCGGCAAGCGTGACGAACAGCGCGTCGGCTGCCGCAAAGTTGCGACGCAGTGCCCACACACGTTCGCGTAGGGGCAGCGAGGGAAACAGCTCGATCGAGAGGTCGCCCAGATCTTCGACGGCCTGGGCGGCACGGTCATCGGCAATCGCTCCACGGTGTGACTCGCGTCGCAGTACGGCGAGCACCTCGAACACGAGTATGTCCGGCGCGGCCAGCTCACCCTCGGCGCTCATCAACTCCTGTACCTGCTCCGCGGCTCCGATGCCGAGCAGGTAGTCGACGACGCCAGAGGTATCGAGTACCGTCACTCGCCCCGGTCGCGAATCGCGCGGACGGCGATCTCGCTCGGCTGATCGAGCTTGACCGCGCCGCGCGCTCGGATGCGCTCAGACAACTCGACCGGCGTCGGGCGAGCAGCGAAACGGGCCAGCATGCCTCGTACGTACTCGGACAGCGACACGCCCGCGGCGGCCGCGCGCGCCTTCAATGTGCGATGCACATCCTCTGGAACGTCACGAACCTGAACGAGCACTCCCATACGCATTTGAATAATAACATGCGGTGCTCATAATCGCGCGGTCGTGCACGGTGCATGGACGTGAATGTAGGGCTCATCGAAAACCCATCGAAAGCGTTCGAGGTCGAAATGCGCAGGGAGTGGACCGACAAGCGCGGTCATCCGCGCCACGGCCCGCTGTTCGGCGTCAGCGACGACGCGACAGCATTGATCGAGAGTTGTCAGCCGTACAAGGGACCGAATGGAGCGCGGCTCCGCCAGCTCCGTGACCTCTGGAACACCGACAAGCACGAAACCCTCATACCAACGATCCTGTGGGGTCCCGTCCCTGAGATCAAGCTCACAAATTCATTGCTGGTTGCCCAGCCTCCCGGATACTTCGAGGGCGACACATATGTGATGGAGGTTCTCGTCGCCGCGCAGAGCACTTCGCCTCCTGACCCCAATGTGGATGTGGAAACGCACGCTCTCATCGATATAGCGCTCAGCGACGGACGGGAGCCGGTGATCGAAGTGCTTGCGACATGCTGCCAAGGTCGTGCTAATGGGTCTCCTGATCCCCGCGTCCGAGATGTTCCCCGAAGGGATGGGGATGCGTCTGCCGTGGTAGGCGACTGCTCGTCGCGCCGCACGCCCGACTGCTGATAGCTACGAAGCGGAGCCCTGATTGTCGTCGCCCTCATCATCATCCGACGGCGATTCGATCAGACTGACCGGGAACCCTCGGCTGGCGGCGTTGCGTGCGAGCGGCCCGTCCAATGTCCACAACTCGGCGTTGAGCCCGCGTGCGAGAGCGACATAGGCGGCGTCGAATGCGCTGCGCCGTTCCAGGCTGATGGCAAGTGAGATCGTGTCGACTCCGTCGGTGAGCGGGTGGTAGACGATCGGCAGGGCATCGAGCTCGGCCCACACGGCGGGGAGATCATCGGCCTGTACCTCGCCGTGGCTTACCTTGCGAGTCAGGGCGTTGGCGATCTCATAGCGTGCCAGTTCGGGAGCATGCAGCTCGACACGATCGCTAATCCATCCAGCGAAATGGACGGTGACGGCATCGCTCTCAGGCTCGCGAGCGATTAGCGCAATCAGCGCGTTGGCGTCGATGACGACGCTCTTGGCGGCGTCGTCAGGAGGCTCGGCGTTCAAGCTCGGCGCGTCCCTCGAGGATCAGCTTGACCGCTCCCGTGCCGGGCTTCATCTTCGCCCGCAACGTCTTGATGCGTCCGAGTGTCGCGAGCGCGCTCGCCGTATCGGGACCTTGGCGGGTAGATGGTCGCGCAAGATGCGCTCAGCCGCACTGTCGATGTCCTCGTGATGGCGAGCCGCATCCTCGGCGAGCCGCTCGAAAGTTCTGCGCTTAAGGCGTATCGGCCTGGGCATCGTCGCCATGAGAAAATTCTATCGACGCTTCCATACAGGGTAAAGGGAGGAGGAACGAAGGTGCGGGCGTGACACCGGGACGCGCATCCAACAAGCCCAAAGAGGGCAAAGCCGCGCGGCAGGCCATAAGCCCCTGACGCCTGCACTTCGCTTCAGTCAGTCGCCCGCACCACCACGAATGATCGCACCCCGAAGCACCCGGCGCAACTCCGGCGTCTACGCGTCTCCTGGCGCCACAACACGCCGTCCACCTCGCAACAAAACGTCCGGACAAATGCCCGGACAGACAACATGCACGGCGGTGCCGCCGGTGTGCGAGCGCTGTGTAACTGGGTGGCCGCTTCGGGGTGCTGACGGTCATCACTCATGTGATGACTGCGGCGAGCATAGGTGCGTGCCGAGGCGGCGGGTACGCGCGCTACCTGGAGAGCAAGACGGTGGAGCCCGAGCGCGAGGACTACTACCTCACCCCCGGACGGGGAGATGGCCCAAGCTCCTGGCCGGTGGCTTGCCGATGCCGAGACCCTGGAACGGCTGGGGGTCGAGACGGACGGGCCGCTCGACGGCGCTGATTTCATCGCTTTGATGGAGGGCCGACATCGCAGCACAGGTCGTTGGCTGCGACCCGAGGGCGCCGGCGGCGGCCGGGGTGGCGGGATCGATGTGACGTTCAGCGCTCCAAAGTCCGTCTCGACGGTGTGGGCGCTCGGTGACCCGTGGCAGCGCAAACAGATCGAACAGGCCCACGGACGGGCGGTCGAGCAGACGGTCCATCACCTGCGAGCGCAGGTGCCGGTCGTGCGCCGCTACAGCGGCCAGGTCGTAGAAGAGCAAGCCAAGGACGTGATCGCGACCGAGTACCGGCACACCACCGCCCGCGGCGTCTTGGCGCCTAGGCGCCGGACCCGCAGCTGCACAGCCATGTCATCATCACGGGTGCTGTCCGTGAGGACGACAGGATCGTGGCGGTAGCGGCAGGCCGATCTCCGCTCCGCGCGAGAGATCGGCGCGTTCTACCGCTCCGCGCTCGCCGACGAGCTGGTGCGAGAGGGATACGCGATTGAGCGGGGCACGATGAGGATCGGGTAGAGACGAAGCTGACCAAACAGCACGGCGTTTCGAGGAACGTGACTTCGCACGGTCGTGCTGGAGCAGGCCCCGGGGAGATCGCACCGGAGATGCTGTGGTGCTGGGCGATGGTACAAGGTGAGTGCTCGTGAGGGCGGACGGTGGGATTGCGGTGCGCGCTTAGGAGCAGGCGATAGAACGCGCGCCACCAGCTCGCGCAGCCGCAGGCGATGTCGGTGAGGTTGCACGCGATGACGCTGTGTGAGGTAGTAGAGCGCATTGGCGGGTGCTCCACGAGCGGCGCTATGCGCTCAAAGTGCTCACAGGCTTGTGTGCGCGGTATGTGGCTCGCTGGGACGGGAAGGGTGTGGTGGTGACGCGCGCTGTGCAGAGCGGCGCGCGACGCGAGACGATGGGGTGCGTGTGGCTCCACAGCTGAGCGCCTCGGCACGGACAGCCCGCGCTATCTGGACGCACGCTCACCTGGACGCGCTGGTGCACGAGCAAACACTGGCACGTCTACGTGGGCAGGGACACGACGGTATCTCGACGAGGCTGGGATGGTAGACACAAGCGCCTCGACGCGCTGACGGGCTCGTGGAGCGCTCGGAGCAAAGCTGATGCGGTCGTGACGGCAAGCAACTCTGTCGATCGGTCTCGGCGGCATGTTCGACGGCTGGCGCTCGCTTCGGCGCAGAACTGGCCGACATCCACCGCACCAAAGACCCCGCCGAGCAGCGCGCGTGGCAAGCACTACGCGCAGTAGAACCAGAGCGCGCGATGGCGCACTACGCCTCACGCGGCCAGCTACACCTCTCCGACACGCGAGAGTCAGGTCGCAGAGCAAGCCGTACAAGCATGGGTTGCGCTCACTGAGGGGCGCGATGTCCGCGAGGTCGCGTTGATCGCCGACGCGGCGAACACGGAGATCGACCGTCTCAACGCCCGCGCACAACACCTGCGACAAGAGGTAACTATTTAGGTCCTGCTGGTTTCGTTAGTCAGGGGTGAGCGCAGATTCGGGTTGGGGTGTGCAGCGTGGGGGTGATGTGAGCAGGATTCCGCTTGGTTGCAGGGAATCTTGCGGGCGTGGCCGATGCAGGGCAGCTCAGTGGTGAGGAGCTTGAAGCGCGGATCACTGATCAGGATGCGGTGATCGCGGCGCTGCGGGGGCAGAGCGTAGAGCAGCAGGAGATGATAGCCGAAGTGAGGGCAGAGATCGTCGAGTTGCAGGGCAAGCTGGATGAGAACTCAAGGAACTGAAGCAAGCCGCCGTCCTCGGATGGTTACGCAAACCTGTCGCCGAAGAAGCGCAGCCTGCGGGAGCGCTCGGGACGAAAACCGGGCGGCCAGAAGGGTCATGAGGGTGCACACTTGGAGCGCGTGGAGGTCCCGACCGTCGGGTCGTGCACGAGCCCGATGCTTGCGAGGGCTGTGGGCGCGATCTGGATGACGGGGAGGAATTTGAGGGCGGGGAGTCCCGCCAGGTTTTCGATATCCCGGAGAAGCTCGCGCTGGAAGTGATCGAGCACGTCGCGAAAGCCAGGCGCTGCAATGCTTGTGGGCGAGTGAATGAGGGACGATTCCCCGACGGTGTGGCCGCTGACGCGCAGTATGGGACTACGCTGCGTGCGTTGGGTGTCTACCTCATAGTCTTCCAGCACATCCCCTACGACCGTGCACGGCAGCTGATCGCGATATGACCGGGCCGAAGATCTCGACCGGCACGCTGAAGGCGTGGGTGGATAAGGCTGCGCAGGGTCTGAGCGAGTTTGATGAGCAGTTGCGCTCGCTGCTAGGCAAGCAGCCGGTGGTCAACTTCGATGAGACGGGCCTACGGATCGCTGAGCGGCTTGGCTGGATGCATTGGGCGTCAACCGAAACGCTGACGCGCTACACCGCGCACGCGAAGACGCGGCACAGAGGCGATGGACGACGCGGGTGTGCTGCCCGAATTCACCGGCGTGGCGGTGCATGATGGCTGGAAGCCCTACCGATCCTACAGCGAGGCGATCCACGCTCTGTGCGGCGCACACCACCTCCGGGAGCTGATGGCCGCCAAAGAAGCAGGACATATCGTGGGCATCGGGAATGAGTGCTTTTTGCTGGACACCGAGGATATGGTCGATCAGGCCAAGGCGGCCGGTCGCCAAGCGCTGGACACCAAGGCCGCTTGGCAGAGCTTCAGCGCAGCTACCGCAACGGTGATCGCCGGGGTACGAGCAGAACCCTGGCCTGGCACAGCCTCGGCGGAGCAGAGGATCAAGCGACCAAAGGCGCAGAACCTGCTGCTGCGCCTGGATAGGAGAGAGCGGGAAGATGACGCTCTTCGCGCACGACTTTCGAGGTGCCGTTCACGAATAATCTCGCCGAGCAGGACATCAGGATGGTCAAGCTGCAACAGAAGATCTCCGGGCAGCTGGCGCACCGAGCAAGGCGCCGAGCGCTACCTGACAAGTCCGCTCCTACATCTCCACCGCCAAAAAGCAGAGCAATTGTCAAGATGTTGTGGATGAGTAGGTGAAGTTATTAGGCGGCGACCTTCTCGTCTGTTGTCGTGGTTTCGTCGTCTGTGATCTTGATTCCGTCCTTGAACTTCACGTCCATCGAGTACGTCGGTGACGAGTTCGTGGCCGTTGAACCTGCGCCAGCGTTCCTGGGCGGCGTCGAGGAGCTTGTAGGCCATCGCGAGCGCGGCCTTCTTCGAGCCGGCGCCCTTCGTGACCTTCGTGCGGAGCTTCACGGTCGCGAAACTGCACTCGATCGGGTTCGTAGTCCGTAGGTGACGCCAGTGCTCGGCGGGGAAATCGTAGAACGTGGTGAGCGTCTTCCAGTCCTTGTCGAGCTTGGCGACGGCCTTGGGATACTTCGCGTCGAACTCCTCCCGAAACCGCTCCAGTGCTTTGCGGGCGTCAGCTCGTGAGGGCGCCTCGGCCATCTCGTGCAGCAGGCCCTTCGCCCTGGGCTGCAGCCGCTTCGGCAAGCAGTCGAGCACGTTCGCTGTCTTGTGCACCCAGCAACGTCTGCTCGGCGGCGTGCGGGAACACGTTCGCGCAGCGCGGCCCACGCGCCGAGCGCGCCGTCCCCGGTCACGAGCTTCGGCTCGCCCAGGCCACGGTCGCGGAGATCACGGAACACGCTCGCCCACGAGTCCTCGCTCTCGCGGTAGCCGTCCTCGACCGCGAGCAGCTCCTTGCAGCCGTCCTCGCGGACACCGATCACGACCAGCAAGCACACCTTCGGGTCCTCACCGAGGCGGACGCTGACGTTCACCCCGTCGACGAACAGATAGGCGTAGCGGTGAAAGCGCAGCTCCCGCTCGCGGAACGCGGCGTGCTCGGCCTGCCACTGCTCGGTCAGGCGCTGGATCGAGCTCGCCGAGAGGCCCGAGGCGTCCTCGCCGAGCAGATCCCTCAGCGCGGGCCTGAAGTCCCCGGTCGAGAGCCCGTGCAGGTAGAGGATCGGGAGCACCTCGGTGACCTTCGGTGAGCGGCGTGCGTACTTCGGCAGGATCCGCGAGCTGAACCGCTTGCGCTCACCCTCCTCGTCGACGCGCTTGTCGTTCACGCGCGGCGCCCGGACCGGGACCGTGCCCGACCCGACCGTCACCCTGCGCTCCCGCGCACGGCCATTACGAACGACCAGCCGCTTGCCGTCCTCACCGACCTCCTCGGTGAACGCGCCGACGTACTCGTCGACCTCGGCCTCAAGCGCCGCGGCGATCATCCGCCGCGCGCCCTCCCGCGCAAGCTCATCGAGCGTGACCGAGCCCTCATGTCCTCCCCGACGGGGAGCATGCGAACATCCAGCATGGCGTGCCTTCCTTTCCCGCCTCAGGCGGTCGGTCTTGATCAACCGGGAAGGTACGCCGCCTTCCTCCTCACGCGCATCCACAACATCTGGGTATAGCTCCAAAAAGCAAGGCCAGCGCCCACTACAAGCGCTCGCCCAACTCGCGGCCGGACAACCATGGCTGCCGGCATCCGCGCCGGGCTGACCCAATCCGGCCGGGCCAGCAGGACGTGATGTTGAGTATAGCGGGGGCACTTGGACACCACGAGATTTCGTTGCCCGGCGTTCATTACGGCCTGCGCGAAGGGGACCTTATCGCGTTCACCGCGCAGCACCACCCGCCGGGGCGGCCACGGGTTGAGAGCGGCACCAGCGCGCCGGCGCTGGTCTGGAGTCGCTGATACCATTTGGAAGTCAAGGTAGGTGATTTGTGGTCGGCGTCGAATTGTGGTGTATGGCTACTTCAATTCCGTTTCCAGAGGGCACTGTTGGGCGTATGGATGAGTTGCTGGCCGACAAGGGGTTGTCGGCCAGGGGGCAGGGGCGGGTGAGGTGTATTCGCTTGTTGGCGTTGGGGTGGGAGGCCCAAGATGTGGCGGAGGCGGTGGGCTGCACTCGTAGCACTGTCTACCGGCGCAAGGCCGAATTCCTCGACCAAGGCGAGACCGTGTTGTTCGTCGATGGCTGGGGCGGGCGGCGTAACGAGATTCTCACCACGACCGAAGAGGCCGAGTTCGTTGCTCACTTCGAAGACGCGGCACGCGAAGGGGAAATGGTGACGGCCACCAAGATGCTCGCGCGAGCTGGCGCAGCGTAGCGGGAGGCCGGTGGGACCCTCGACGCTTTACCGGATCCTGAAACGCCACGGGTGGCGGAAGGTCGTGCCACGACCGCGCCACCCCGATGCCGATCCCGAACGCCAGGAGGCGTTCAAGCAAACTTTCCAGCGCTCCTGGCGTCCACCCACGCAGGAGATCCACGCCGGCTGAGGCTGATGTTCATGGACGAGGCGCGCTTCGGGCGGATCAACCGTCCCGTGCGTTGTTGGGCGCCGGCGCACATCCGTCCAGTCGTGGACTGCCAGACCGTGCGCGAGTACACCTACGCCTACGGCGGGGTATGCCCACACGACGGCGTCCTGGACTCGCTGATCCTGCCGACCATGCACAGCAAATGCTTCGAGCTGTTCGCCGCCGAGATCTCAAAGCGCCACCCCAACGAGCTCATAATCATGGTCTGCGACGGAGCGGGATCGCACACCGCCAACGACCTGTCACTACCGGCCAATATCCGCATCCTCACCCTGCCGCCCTACAGCCCTGAGCTGAACCCCGCCGAGCAGCTCTGGGACCTAATCCGCGAGCGACGCTTCGCCAACAAGGCCTACGACACCCTCGATGAGGTCGAGGACGAACTCGCCGAGGAGCTACATACCCTCGAGCAAGACCAATCCACAATTCAATCCCTCACCAGCCATCCATGGATAACATCACTCCACTTGACTGCGATTTAGTATGAGACTGGCGTTACGCGCAGCACGTCTACCGTCAGCAGGGCGCGACCGTCGAGCGCTCCGTCGTGCTCACTGGCGGCTGGCAGACCAGCAAGGAGACAGCCTACGTCGAGGCAACACGAGCCCGCAACGGCACCGACTGGTTCATCGCCCGCGACGACCTCGGCAACGAAGGACAAGACCCCCAGCGCATCACACGGCTCGCCCAGCGCATGCGCGGCAGCCACGCCCAAACCCCATCGCTCGCGCACCCCGAACTACCCGACCTAGACTACGGGCCGGGCTTCCACCACCCAATCGCGCCCAGCCACCAAAGTCGAATACCGGGGATCGCCCGCGCCATCTATCGCATTACCCAGCCTGATCGGACACCGGAGCGAATGCGATGAGCGCTGCCGGCATTCCTCGCGCGCTGTTTGCGCGGGCAGACGAAGTACTCGTAGAGCCCTTCACCAAAAATTAGGATGTGGTTGACAAACAGTCTCAACATCTGATATGGATGTTTCTAACAACAGGGACACGCTGGACCCTGAGCTTAGATCAAGACTCGTAACTGTTCAGGTCTGTGGCGGCTCGGCGACTGGTGGTGGTGAGGTAGTTGGCTGTCGAGACGCCGGGACGGTGCCGATCTGAGCAGGATTTGGTTGTTTTGCAGGGAAGTTTGCAACCGTGGCGGGTGCAGGCGAAGATGCAGGGCGGCCGAGCTATACGGAGCTCGAGGCGGTGGTAGTTGAGCTTCGGGCCCACATCGCCGAGCAGGATCAGTTGATCGCCGAGCTGCGCCAGGGGCTCGGCATGAACTCGCGTAACAGCTCGAAGCCGCCGTCCTCCGATGGCTACTCCAAGCTGCCGGTCAAGAAGGATCGCAGCCTGCGGCGGCGTTCGCAGAGAAAGCCTGGTGGGCAGGAGGGTCACGAGGGTGCTCACCTGGAGCGTGTGGAGGTACCGCATCACGAGGTTCTGCATGAGCCGAAGGCGTGCACGGACTGCGGCTCTGACCTGATCGACGCCGAGCGGATCGAGGAGCGCGAGGAGTCCCGCCAGGTCTTCGACCTGCCCAAGGAGATCGTGCTGCGCGTGACTCAGCACGTCGCGGTGAACCGGCTCTGTGGTGACTGCGGCCTGGAAAACGTGGGCTCTTTCCCTGAAGACGTGAAGGCGCCCGTCCAATACGGTCCCGATGTCAAGGCGCTCGGTACCTACCTGCACGTCTTCCAGCACATCCCCTATGACCGTGCACGCCAGGTGATCTTTGATTTGGTCGGTGCGGAGGTCTCGACTGGCACGCTGAAGGCGTGGGTCGTTCAGGCCGCGGAAGAGCTCACCGACTTCGACGAGGAGCTGCGCTTACTGCTGGCGAAGTCTGAGGTGGTTCATTTCGACGAGACCGGTGCACGCATCGCCGGGCGCCTTGGCTGGATCCATAGCGCCTCGACCGAGACGCTCACTCGCTATACCGCGCACGAGAGGCGCGGCACTGTCGCGATGGACGCCGCCGGTGTGCTCCCCGGCTTCAGTGGCGTGGCGGTGCACGATGGCTGGAAGGCCTACCAGACCTACCTCGATGCGATCCACGCGCTCTGCGCCGCTCACCATCTGCGGGAGCTGATCGCCGCGCAGGAAGCCGGCGAGCTCTGGGCGGCGGGCATGAACTGCCTGTTGCTCGACACTCATGACACGGTCGAGAAGGCCAAGGCAACAGGCGTGCAGGAGCTCTCCAAAGACGTGCTGGATGAGCTTCACGAGAGTTACCGGGAGCTGATCGCGATAGGCTACGAGGAGCATCCGGGGCTGGCTGAGGGCGCCGATCAGCGCATGAAGCGCACGAAGGCCGAGAACCTACTTATGCGCCTGGACCGCCAGGAAGAGGAGGCGCTGCGGTTCGCCCACGACTTCCGTGTCCCGTTTACGAACAACCTCGCCGAGAACGACATCAGGATGGTGAAGCTGCAGCAGAAGATCTCCGGCTGCTGGCGCACCAAGGAGGGCGCAGAGCACTACCTGCGCGTGCGCTCTTACCTATCCACCGCACGCAAGCACGGTCAGCCCCCGCTCGCTGTGCTCGCCAAGCTGGCTGGTGGGCAGGCGTGGATGCCGGCACCGGCACCGGGCTGAACGCTCCATCCGACCCGGACGCGATCCTTTCGACTCATGAGCAAGCGTGGTCGTCGGCGAGAACGCCGACCCCAACTGTCAGCACCATCGATGCGGAGCGGCGAGCCGCCTACGCCTGAGAGCATGCTGCTCCACCAGATCGCCGACGGTGCGCTCGACTCTCACCTGCAGGCACTCGCCGAGGCGATCCACGCGCGTCGTCATCTGCTGCACACGGTTGCCACACAGACCGCGCTCGCGCAACTGTGCGTCGGCGATGAGGTGCAGATCGACAACACGGTCCGCCCCCAGTACCTGCGCGGGCTGCGAGGCAACGTCTCGAGATCGACGACGAGCGTGTCACGATCTGCGTGCACCGGCCCGTGGGACGCTTCACGAGTGGTGAGATCCGCTGCCCGCCGCTGACCCTCCAGAAGCTGAGCAAGGCTGCCTGACAGCAGAGAAGGAGACGATCCAACCGTGTCTCGCGCCAAGAGTCCCGACGAGGAGCTCGACAGCCTGCTCTGGGAGATCACAGTCGACGCCAAGGACGACGACGAGGTCATGATGGGGTTCGAGGGCTTCTTCGATGAGCAGGCGAGCTTCCCGTGCAGCGGCCGCGTCATCGGACAAGAGGTCGAGCTGACATCCATCGGCATCGCCGAAAATCGGCCCGCACTCATCGCCACCTGCAGACGCGGCGATCACACTCACGAGGTCTCCTTGCTCGATGTCGAGAACATCGATGCGGACGCAGCCACCTCACGCCTCATCGCCGCATACCATCGCTGGACCGGGGCACGCTGAACACCACCTAAACAGTTACCAAGACTCTTCATTGGGCTGCACTACTTTTGGAGGCGAGAATGCACGTACTCAGGAAGATGGCGAAGATCGCTGGTTGGACTGCAACAATAGTGTTCATCGGTGCCACGGGAGCTTCGGCGGCCGCAGTCGTGCGCCCACAATTCCAAGTCTCGAGTGCGCCGTACTATCGCTGCGTCGAACAGTCGACCAACAAAGAACCTGTGCCACCGTTGCCGTCACAAGCTGCAGCGGAACGTGAACGCGTCGGTAGCCCGCCTCCTCTCTGCAGTGGCGGTCAAGTTGCCGAACCGATCGATCCCGACCGCGATAAGGGAGTCCCTCGCGTACAGGTAAGAGAAGCGCCCGAAGCGTCGGGGCGCCGTTTCTCCCTGGCCGGCAACCCGGTCGCGCCGCCCACCCTTAGCGGTATCGAAGAGGAAGCATCCTATCCGTGCCAATACTATTCGTCTGCTGGCGCCTACTATTGCCACTCCTTCGAGCGACGAGCGTTTTCATCGAAGAGAACCATCGGGTTCGGAGCTAATCTGATCGTAGACGACCCGCCCGAGGAACCGGCGGGCGATGATCCATCGGAGCATTCGCTCACCCAGCTCTGGGCGGTTGACACTAACAATAATTCGGACGTCGAGTTCGGATATGGAGCCAACCCGGCTGCTTTTGGTGGTGTCTATAGTCATCTCTTCGTAAGTTACTCAGACGGCGGAGCGTATCCTTATCCATATAACCCTCCATACCCGTTCTGGATTGGCAATTCTGAATCACCGTACGCACCAGACAACATCGTATCCGAACCGGGTCAGCTTAGTGAAGCCTTTTTCGCAGTTGAACGGTATCCAAACGGCAGTGGCGGATACAACTGGTGGTTCTACATAAACGGATATTGGATGGGCCATATGACCGAAGCGAACTTCAACCACGGGTTCCCACTTTCCGACAACGAATTGTACGTCGGTGGGGAGGTCGCGTCGGCGTCGAAGTCGGAGCCGTGTATCTGGATGGGGACGGGTGCTACAGGTCAAGAATCTGGCTCTGCCAACGTGAATCACGCGAGCTATGTTTGGACGGAAGGGACTACAGAGGGGACCAGCTACCTCTACCCGACATCGTATTTCGAGGAGGGCTATCCGAACTACAAGGAGGGGGAAACAGAACCCCATACGGGCACCGTACACTATGGTGGGAAAGGCTGGAGCAACCCAGACTGTCCATGAACTCGGCGAGTCCCAGCGCGAGACCACGGGGGACAGGTTCCAGGTGCTACAATCTTGTGTCAAGCGGTTCGGGCCTCCAGATGTGGCAGGAGTGATATGAGATCGATGCATCGGCGACTGTCTGCCTTCCTCGTAGCTGGTGCTTCGTCACTGGTCTTTGTAGCAGCGTGTCACGCGGCTACGGTTACCACGGGACCGGCGGAAGACATCGCCAGCGACACGGCCACGCTCACTGGTATCGCGAGCGGTGTGGCTCCTGGGAGTACATTCCATTTCGAATTTTGGTGGGATGAAATGCCCCAGCACGTTGAGCAGTCCGTGACCGAAGCTGTCCCGTCTTCTGCCGAAGTTCGGGTGATGCAAAGGGTATATGCGTTTTCTGCCTCGTCGGCAGCCGGCCTCGCTTACATCTACCGACTGGTTGTTAACGAACACGGTGGGGTCGTGTTGGGACAGCCGGTCTCATTTAAGACCATACCGGCAGGTGGCGCGACGCTGCCAATCTTTCGTAAATGCCAGGTAGCGAGAGTGATAGGGCGCAGGCTGCAGGCGGCCGTGCGACTGCTGCACAAGCCAAGCAGTTGTAGATCCTTGCACATCGTGATACGGCCGCGACAGGGCGGGGGGCGGTCGAGGAGGGATGCTCGTGTCGCGGCGCAAAGTATTAAGCCTGGAGCGCTTATCGAATCGAGCGGCACTGTCGTGCTTCGCATTGCGCCTAACGCGAGGTAGGCGCAGCGAGTTCTTTGACGGGCTCAGCGTGTCTCGTGCGTAGAGATAACACTGACCTACCCCGTTCGCTTATCCACTTTATCCACTTCTGCACAACAGGACTGGGCGGACTTTTCTTCTGATAGCCTCCGAACTCCCATGAACCAAACCGCCGCCCAAACCCCAAGTCGTGCTCGCAACCTGCTCGCTCAAGTGCTGCCGGACCGCACGGTCCATCGCGTCGGAGAGATCTTTTATAACACGAAGCTGCGCTGGGACATTCTTCGGCGGAAGCGATCTCCGTTCGTAACAGGGTATCTCAAAAGCTTAAAAAGGAGTGGAGATTGGGGCGGCGAGTCATAACCGCTTCTATCTTACTTTATGAGTGGTGCCGCGTGGCTCGCATCTACGTCGTAGTCATCGCGCCCCACCGCGACCGAACATTCGATGCTGAGCGGCCACTCACCCCCGTTACCGAACTGCTTGATCGTCACGCCTCTCACTTCGCGTCAAATGAGGATAAGTACTGGAGTGTGTGGACATGCGAGACTTTTGTAGAGATGTGTCCCGGTATGGTCGTCCTTGACACGCAAGATCCCGACGACAAGATCGGAAACGGGTTCACAGTACACAGTAGTCATCGAGGCACGGAAGCACTGAGCGAGCGGCAACCGCCACGCCACAGGCGATCACGGTGTGGACCTATTACGACGTGGATACTTCTTCTGAATCCGTTGGCCGGTCTGACCGGCTCGTGGTCAATATCGGCATGGCGCATACCTATGTCCGAGCAGGCGCTGCGGTTGGGGCTGGCTCAGCTTGCCCGGTCGCTACGCCGCGTCAACCCCGGCGTGCAGTTCGCGTTCGTCCGGCCAGGGGAACGGTTGAATCGGTCCGCCGCGCCGGCGAGGGCGCGGAAGGTCCGACGGCCCGGTGCCCTTCCAGAGAATGAGCGCACGGTTGCTCACCGGCGAGGCATGGCGACCGCGACCTCCCTGCGCCGGTCGTAGGAAGACGACGTCCACGAACGCCCTGACCACCTGCTGCTTTTCCTCGCGTGGCAGGGACATCAGCGCTTCTGCAGTCAGTCCATGCGCACCGACCGCCGCACGAGCGCCGAGCGCGTCAATCCGCTGCTCGGCCTGCGAGACCGCATCGACGTACTGCGCCAGCCATGTGCTCCAGTCATCTCCGAGCAGGCGTATCGCTTCGGTGTTTTCACGGAAGGCATTCAGGTTCTCTTGAGCGTCCTGGAGAGCGCCGAGCGCGGCGGCCATCTCCTCGTCGACCGACGTTCCCTCGAACTCTGGGCGCAGGCGCTGGAGTTCGTCGCAGATCGCGTCTTCGACGTACTGCTCTGCGTTGTTCGCGATGACCGCCGACGGGCTGGGACAGCGTCCGGCCGCGTGCTTGCGGCGGCAACGATAGACCCGCTGCGTCTTCTCGCCGGTTTTGGCCCAGCCCTGAGACATGAGATAGCGGCAGCCCGAGCACCGGATCAAGCCGCTGAGCAGCGGCAGGGGGGTGGAGGGCTTGGCGTTGCCAGGGCCGCCGAAGGCGTTGGAGGGGTCCATCTGGGCGGACTCCCACAGCTTCGGGCTGACGAGCGCAGGGTGGGCGTTCGGGTTGATCGCCGGGGCTCGTCTGCCTTTGTTTTGATTGGCAGACCAGAAGGCCTCGCCGAGATAGACCGGCGAGCGCAGAGGCGCTGGACCGCCGTGGCGGTCCACATCTCGGTTCCGGTTGTGGTGCGACCTCTTGCAGCCACTTCGCGATGGCGCCCCATGTGCGTCTTCTGCTCGCCTCTCAGGCGAAACGCCTCTTGACGAGGAACGGGGCGTCGTCGTTGGGCGTGAAGCGTCCGTCCGCCCCGCGGTCATATCCGAAGGCGCCGTAGGGAGCGACGTGGACGCCGCGCTCGACGGCCGAGCGGGCCGCCGTCTCCCAGTTCTCCTTGTTCAGCTCGCGGAAGTACTCCGCCATGCCCAGCGACAGCTGCAGGAACAGCCGCCCCTGCGGCATCGTGAAGTCGAACTGGGGCTCGCTCGCGCTGGCGAACTCGCCGCCGTGCTCCACCAGTTCGCTGAGCGCCGTGTAGCCGCCGATGAGCGTGCGGGCGAAGCGGTCGAGCCGGTAGACGACGATGCCCTTGCTCTCCCCGCGACGAATGCGCTCCATGATCGCGTTGAGGATCGGCCTGTCCATCGTGCCGCCGGACACGTTCTCCTCGGGTGGGTTGAGCTCCAGGCGCTCGCCGCGGCGCTGCGCCCAATCGCGGATCGCCTTCTCCTGCGTGGCGGGGGAGATGTAGCTCTCGCCGGAGCGATCGCCGACCCGCGAGACGCGGATGTAGCCATCGAACGGCGCTCCTGCAACGTCCGTTCCTCGATCTAGATTTGAGACCGATGCCACCCGAGGACTATAGCATCGCAGTGATAGATATGGACGCCTTCTACGTCTCGATCGAGCTGCGCCGCCACCCGGAGCTGAAGGGCAAGCCCGTGGTCGTCGCGGGCAGCGGCCCGCGCGCCGTCGTCACCACGGCCAGCTACGAGGCCAGGCGCTTCGGCGTCGGCTCGGCGATGCCGGCCGCGCGAGCGCGGCGGCTGTGCCCGGAGGCGATCGTGCTGCCGCCGGACTTCCCGACCTACAGGGAGGTCTCCCGCCAGGTGATGGACCTCGTGCGCGCGCACGTCGAGCGCGTCGAGGTAGTTGGCCTGGACGAGGCGTATCTCGATCTGACCGGCCTGTACTCGCCGCGCGCGGCGATGCGCCGGCTGCTCGCGGAGATCAGGGCGGCCACGCAGCTCGTCTGCTCGGTCGGCATCGGGCCGAACAAGCTCGTCGCGAAGGTCGCCTCCGACGCGGAGAAGCCGGCAGGCTTCGTCGTGCTCACGCGCGAGCAGGCGTGTGCGCGCTTTGCCGAGTCCCCGCCGGGGCTGGTGCCGGGCATCGGGCCGAAGACCGCCGCGCGCCTGGCGGCGCTGGGGCTGACGACGCTCGCCGCCGTCGGCGCCGCGCCCGAGCGGGTGCTCGTCGAGCGCTTCGGACCGAACCTCGGCCTCGAGCTGGGACGTCGCGCGCGCTTCGAACACGACGGCATCGTCGGCGCGGATCGCAAGGTCGTATCCGAGTCGCGCGAGCGGACCTTCGACCACGACGTCAACGACCCCGACCGGCTGCGCGAGTCGCTGCGCACGATGGCCGGAGAGCTGTGCGCGAGCCTCGCTCGCCCACGAGCGCCGCGGGCGCACGATCGGGATCAAGGTCCGTCTCGACGACTTCACGACGGTCACGCGCGCGCATACGGTCGGCGCACCCACGTGCGACGCCGAGCTGGTGACGACGGTGGCGCTGCGCCTGCTCGAGAATTACGCGCCCGCGCGGCCGGTGCGGCTGCTCGGCGTGCGCGTCGCGGGGCTGAGCCACGGAGCTCCGACGGTGGCCGCGCCGGCCAGGCCGCAGCCCGGGCACCCGGACCAGCTGCTGCTGCAGGTATAGGATCGACGGATGCCGCTCGCACGCGTCGGAGAGATCGAGCTCAGCTACGAGCGCGCCGGCTCGGGCCCGCCGATGCTGCTGATCATGGGGATGAGCGGCACGTTCGACCACTGGGACCCGAGCTTCCTCGAGGATCTGCGCCGCGACTTCGACGTGATCGTCTACGACCATCGCGGCGTCGGCGCGAGCAGCCGTCTGGAGCAGGGGCGGCTCACGATCGCCCAACTCGCCGAGGATGCCGCCGGGCTGCTCGCCGCCCTCGAGGTCGACTCCGCCCATGTGCTGGGCATCTCGATGGGCGGGATGGTCGCCCAGGAGCTCGCGCTGGCCGGGCTGGCGGGCACTAATCGGGTCCGCACGCTGGCGCTCGGCTGCACCTACTGCGGCGGCGAGGGCAGCGCGCTGAGCGGCGAAGACGTCATGCGCAGGCTCGCCGAGGGAATGTCCTCCGGCGTGCGCGAGCGCGCGATCCGCGCCTCCTGGGAGGCGAACGTCTCCCCGGCCTTCGCGGCGAACGAGGAGGCGTACGCGCGCTTCCTGGAGATCGGCCTTCGCCGAGCCGTGTCGGTCGAGGTGATCATGGCGCAGATGCGCGCGATCGCCGGACACGACACCTCGACCCGGCTGCCCCAGCTCCGACTGCCGACGCTCGTCATCCACGGCACGCTCGACGAGATGCTCCCCGTCCAGAACGGGCACATGATCGCCGGGCTGATACCCGACTCGCGCCTGGAGATCCTCGACGGGATCGGCCACCTGTTCTTCTGGGAGCAGCCCGACGCGCTCGGCCGAGCTGGTCCGCGCGCACGCAGCCGTGCATGCCTGACCGTCCCGGCGCCACGACCAAGCTGAGCGTCGCCACCGACGATCGGGGTCGAGCTGGCCGGCGAGGAATTCGGCCCCGCCCGCCCGTCCGCCCGTCCGGGGGAGGGCACGCCGATCGTCCTGCTGCACGGCCTGACCGCGACGCGTCGTTACGTCGTGATGGGCTCGCGGACGCTCGAGCGCTCGGGATTTCGAGTGATTGGCTATGACGCGCGCGGACACGGACACTCGACGGCGGCCCCCGATCCGACGGGCTACGACTACGAGGACCTCGCCCGCGACCTGGAAGCAGTACTCGACACGCTCGGCCTGGAGCGCGCGGTCCTCGCGGGTGCCTCGATGGGCGCGCACACCGCGCTGCGCTTTGCCCTGCGCAACCCGGCGCGGGTCGCTGGCGCTGGGGCTGATCACGCCATCCTTCGATCCCGAGCGACCGCCGGACGCGCAGACGCTGGCGAACTGGGATGCCCTGGCGGAGGGACTGCGCGAGCGCGGCGTCGAGGGGTTCGTCGACGCCTACGACTTCTCCGCGCTGCCCGGCGAGTGGCGCGGCACCGTCGAGCAGGTCGTGCGCCAGCGGCTCGCCGCGCACGAGCACCCCGAGGCGGTGGCCGATGCGCTCGAAGTAGTGCCACGCTCGCGGCCGTTCGAGCGAATCGCCGACCTGGCGGGCATCGAGGTGCCGACGGTCGTGGTGGCAAGTCGCGACGAGGCCGATCCAGGTCATCCGCTGGCGATCGGAGAACGCTACGCCCGCACGATCCCGGCCGCGCGGCTCGTGGTCGAGGATCCGAGCTCGCCCACCCCACCACTGCGATCGCCGATTGCGTGGCAGGGAGGGCAGCTCTCGAAGGTCCTGGCCGAACTCGCTACCAATATACTATAGTTACACGCACTTTTGAAAGAATAACAACGGCCGTAAGCCCTTTAGATATATACGTGATAACGTACGTTCGTATGCAAGCACGTGATTGGGATGGTGCCAGCTACGACCGTATCTCGGCGCCCCAGGAGGCGCTCGGCCGCGCGGTGCTGGCCCGCATGGATCTGCGCGGAGACGAGACCGTGCTGGACGCCGGCTGCGGGTCCGGGCGTGTCACCGAGGCACTGCTGGAGCGCCTGCCGCGCGGGCGGGTGATCGCCGTGGACGCGTCGCCGTCGATGGTGCGAGCAGGCCCGCCGGCGACTCGGCAGCGAGCGGGTGGAGATCCACCAGATGGATCTGCTCGAGCTGGAGCTCGCGCAGCCGGTGGACGCGATCCTCTCGACCGCGACCTTTCACTGGGTGCTCGACCACGACGCCCTGTTTCGCCGTCTGCACGCCGCGCTGCGCCCCGGCGGGCAGCTCGTCGCGCAGTGCGGGGGAGAGGGCAACATCGACCGCGTGCGTGGAATCGCCAGGTCGGTGCTGGCCTGCGAGCCATACGCCGAGCATTTCCGCGACTGGCGCAGCCCCTGGTACTACGCGGCCCCCGAGCCCACGCGCGAGCGCCTGCTCGCGGCCGGCTTCACCGCGGCGGAGTGCTGGCTGGCGCCGGCGCCGCAGTATCCGGAGCAGCCGCGCGAGTTCCTCGCGAAGGTGATCCTCGGCCCGCACGTGCAGCGCCTGCCGGAGAACCTGCGTGACCCGTTTCTGGACGAGGTCCTGGAGAGGGTGGGGGAGTCCGAGTTGATGGTCGACTACATCCGCCTGAACATCGACGCCGTGGCATAGCCCTCACGGTTGGTGGACACCGTGGCGTAGTCCCCACGGCTGGCGGCTGTAATTGGTATCTGCTGGAAACCCCTCAGTTCGCGTTCTAGCACCGCCGAGCAGGACACCGTGGTTTTCCGGGCCGTTGCTCAGGCCAGCGCCGCGCCCGAGCCCGCGATCCGGTCCTCGCCGACCTCGGCCCCGCTCAACAAAGCCGCGTAGCGCCCGCCCTGCTCGAGCAGTTCGTCGTGCGTGCCGCGCTCGACGATCCGCCCGGCGTCGAGCACGAGGATCTGGTCGGAGTCGCGGATCGTGGACAGGCGATGGGCGATCGCGATCGTCGTGCGCCCCCGCGAGAGCTCGTCCAGAGCCAGCTGGACCGCGCGCTCGGTCTCGGTGTCCAGCGCGGAGGTGGCCTCGTCGAGGATCAGCACGGGCGGGTTGCGCAGGACCGTGCGCGCGATCGCCATGCGCTGCTGCTCACCGCCGGAGAAGCGGTAGCCGCGCTCGCCGACGGGCGTGTCATAGCCCTCGGGCAGCCCCGAGATCAGCTCGTGGATCTGCGCCGCGCGGGCGGCGTCTTCGATCTGCTCGTCGCTGGCGTCGGGGCAGGCGAAGCGCAGGTTCTCGCGGATCGAGGCGTGGAACAGATACGTTTCCTGGGAGACGAGCCCGACCGTGGCGGCGAGCGACTCCTGCGTCAGGTCGCGGATGTCGACGCCGTCGATCGACACGCAGCCGCGCTGGGGCTCATACAGCCGCGCCACCAGATACGCGAGCGTGGTCTTGCCCGAGCCGGTCTCGCCGACGAGCGCCGTGCGCGTGCCGGCGGGGATCTCCGCCGAGATCTCCTCGAGCGTCCAGGGCGCATCGGTGTCGTAGCGAAACGACACATCCTCCAGGCGCACGTCGCCGCGCACCCCGCTCAGCGTGCGTGCGTCGGGTCGCTCGACGATGTCGACGGGCAGGTCGAGGTACTCGAAGATTCGCCCGAACAGCGCGAGCGAGGTCTGCACTTCCAGCCCGACCGACAGCAGCTGCTGCATCGGGAACAGCAGCCGCGTCTGCAGCGTCGTGAACGCGACGACGGTACCGATCGAGATCACGTCCTCGCCGTGGACGATCGAGTAGCCGGAGAACCAGTAGACCGCGGCGGGCATGATCGCGAAGCTCATCTGCACCGAGGCCATCCGCCAGCGGCCCGCCATCCGCGCGCGCACCTCCAGGTCCGCCAGTTCGCTGGACTCCGAGGAGAAGCGATTGACCAGCTCGGAGGAGCGGCCCATCGTTTTGCCGAGCAGGATTCCCGAAACCGAGAGCGACTCCTCGACGAGCGTGGACATGTCCGCCAGCCGGCTCTGGCGCACCGACTGGATGCGCCGGCGCTCGTTGCCGACGCGGCGGGTCAGCCACACGAAGAACGGCAGCAGGATCAGCGAGAACACGGTCAGTTGCCAGCTGAGCGCGAACATCGCCACGATCGTCGCGGTGACGGTCGCGACCGTCGACACGGTCGAGGTCGCGGTCGAGGTGACGACGTCGTCGATACCGCCGATGTCGTACGCGATCCGCGCCTGCACCTCGCCCGAGCGGGTGCGCGTGAAGAACGCCAGCGACATGCGCTGCAGGTGGGCATAGACGGCGGCGCGCAGGTCGTGCATCACGCGCTGGCCGACCTCGTTGGAGATCCACGTCTGCGCGACGCTGATCACGCCGTTGATGATCGCCAGCGCGATCATCCCGGCGACCAGCCACGTCAACAGCGTGAGGTTGTGCCCGATGATGCCTTCGTCGACCGCTTCGCGCAGCAGGAATGGCGAGGCGACGCTGAGGATCGAGCCGAACACGATCAGCCCCAGCAGCAGGCCGAGACGCACCCGGTAGGGGACGAACAGCCGCCCGATCCGTCGCAGGGAGACCCGAGGCCCGCCCGCCCCGGGAATGTCCTCGGGTCGGGGCTCTGGTTGCCGGGAGCGGCGTCCACCCCCGCCGCCACCACCACCGCCATGTCCCTGGGAGAATGGCTGACTGCTCACCGCGCTGACTTTAGCCGCCGGGTCGTAGGCTTAAGGTCGATGAATCTATCCGCCTCGGAGACGCGCGTGCTCGGCTGCATGCTCGAAAAGCAGCTGACGACACCCGACATCTATCCGCTCACGCTGAACAGCCTGCGCCTGGCGTGCAACCAGTCGACCAACCGCGACCCCGTGGTCGACTACGACGACGCGATCCTGCGCGACGCGCTGCACCACCTCGAGCGCCGCGGCTTCACGCGGCTGGCAAGCGGCCGCGGCCGCGCCCCGAAGTACAGGCACCTGCTCGCGGAGGCGCTGCCGATGGCAGGCGACGAGCAGGCGGTGATGTCGGTGCTGATGCTGCGCGGCCCGCAGACGCCGGGAGAGCTCAAGCAGCGGGCGGATCGCATGCACTCCTTCGCCGAGCTCGCCGCCGTCCACGAGACGCTCGACCGCCTGATCGCGCGCGGGCTCGTCGCCTGCCTGGAGCGCCGGCCCGGGCAGAAGGAGGACCGCTACGCGCAGCTGCTCGAGGACCGGGAGGCACAGGAGGAGGCTGAGGGTGGCGCTTTCGCCACACGACTCATACCAGCCGCCGGTTCCGCGACCGGGGTCTCCTCTTACACGACGAGCGCCCGGCGCCGGCGCGGTCGCGCCAGCTGACGGCTTGGAGGAGCGCGTGGCGCGCCTGGAGCGCGAGGTCGCTGAGCTGCGCGCTCGCCTCGGTGCGCAAGAGCACGAAGGGGAGCCTCAGGAGCTGTCGAGCGACACCGGTATCGAGATACGATTCCACGCCCGAGATCGATACCGATTCCGCGCCCGAGATCGACCCCGAGCCCTCGCACGAGCCGGCGCCGCCGCGAGCATGGTCATGAGCCACGCCCACCTGATCCTCGCGACCGCATCCGATTCGGCCACCGGCGTCGGCATCCCGATCGCGCTCGCCGCCGGCCTCGTGTCGTTCCTCTCGCCGTGCGTATTGCCGCTCGTGCCCGGCTACCTGTCGACGGTGATCGGGGTCACGCCCGTCGATCTGAAGGAGGGGGTCAGCGCTCGCCGCGTGCTCGTCCCGAGCCTGCTGTTCATCGCCAGCTTCTCGCTGATCTTCATCCTGCTCGGCATGAGCGCGACGGTGATCGGGTCGGCGCTGACGACCCACAAAGCAGAGCTGGAGAAGATCGGCGGCATCGTGATCGTCGCGATGGGCCTCGTCTTTCTGGCGACGCCGTTCATCGGCATGTTCAACCGCGAGTGGCACTCCGAGACGCTGCTGCGCCTCGCCGGTCGCGGCGGTCCACTCGTCGCCGGCGCCGCGTTCGCGATCGCGTGGACGCCCTGCACGAGCATCACCCTCAGCGCGATCCTCACGCAGGCGGCGATCTCGGGCTCGGCGGCGCACGGCGCGCTGCTGCTCGCCTTCTACTCGGCCGGCCTGGCGATCCCGTTTCTGCTGATCGCGCTCGCGTTCGAGCGGATGACGAACGCGCTGACGATCGTCAAGCGCCATTTCCCGGTGATCATCGGCATCGGCGGCGCGGTGATGATCGCCCTCGGCGTGCTGATCCTCACGGGGGATTTCACAATCTTGAACGCCAAGGCAAATGCCTTGTTGCAGGGCACCGGGCTGAACGTATCGAATATCTGATCATGCGCCGCAAGCTGTCCGCCCAGCAGCGCACGGCGCTCGTCTCGGTGGGCGCCGCGGCGGCGCTGGTGGCGATCAAGCTCGTCGTCGGCCTGCTCGCGCACAGCCTCGGGCTGATCGCCGAGGCGATCCACTCCGCGACCGACCTGGCGGCGGCGCTGCTCACGTTCTTCGCCGTCGGCGTCGCCGGCCGCCCCGCCGATCGCGACCATCCCTGGGGCCACGGCAAGGCCGAGCACCTCTCGGCGCTGGCCGAGGGGGCGATCCTGGTCGTCGCGAGCATCGCGATCGCCGTCGAGGCGATCGCCCGGCTGACCGGCGGCGGCAGGCACCAGGTCGAAGCGTCGTGGTACGTGCTGGCGGTCGTCGCGGTCGTGATCGTGATCGACGCGAGCCGCTCGGTGATCTCACACCGTGCGGCCCACCGGCACTCCAGCGCGGCGCTGCACGCGAACGCGCTGCACTTCACGCTCGACATGGTCGGCTCGGTCGCGGTGTTGATCGGCCTCGCGCTCGTGCACGCTGGCTATCCCGAGGCCGACTCGATCGCGGCGCTGCTCGTGGCCGCGCTGGTGCTGGCGGTCGCCGGAGGGCTGATGCGCAGCAGCGTGCAGGTGCTGATGGACAGCGCGCCTTCCGGCGCCGCCGAGGGCATCGCGCGCCGCGCGATCGGCGGCATCGAGGAGCCGGTCAACCTGCGCCGCCTGCGCATGCGCGAGGTCGGGGGGCGGCACTTCGCCGACGTGGTCGTCGGGATGGAGCCCGGCGCGGGCCTCGCGCACGGTCACGCGGTGGCGAGCTCGATCGAGGACGCGATCGAGCGGGCGCTGCCCGGCAGCGACGTGGTCGTGCACGTCGAGCCCGACGTCGAGCTCGGCCCCGACGGCGCGGTCCGCGGGCCCGTGGCGATGCTCACGCTGCACTTCGCCCCCGAGCGCACGCGCGCCGAGGCGCGCGCTTGCGTGGATGAGCTGGAGGAGCAGATCAGAGCCGAGCATCCCGAGGTGCTCGACGTCTCGATCCACACCGAAGATGAGTGAGGCCGGCCGCGCGGAGCGGTGGGCGGCTGAGAACCCGGGAGCGCCGTCGTGGATTCTCCGCGTCCCGCGGGAGAGCGCTAGGTTGGCACTGCCGCCTGTCCGCCACCCAGCTTGCGCGCCCGGTAGCGCGCTTCCCACGCCTCCTGGTTGCGCTTCGCGTCGAGCACGAACGGCGAGTAGCCGATCGCCTTGACGATCGCGCGGTTGATCTGCGACCAGGGGGAGGGCAGGGGGCGGAGCACGTCGACGAACAGCACGACGCGCGTCTCGTCGGTGTCGTTCCAGACCTCGTGGTTGTAGGTGTCGTCGAAGATCATGCTCTTGCCCTGCTCCCAGTGGCGGAAGTCCTCGCCGACGCGGATCCGGCAGGCCTCGGCATCCTGCGGCACGATCAGCCCGAGGTGGTAGCGCAGCACGCCCTTGTAGGGGCCGCGATGGTCGAGGATGTGCTTGCGCGGGGAGAGGATCGAGAACATCGCCGTCGTCATCCCCGGGATCCGCCGCATCAGCTCCGCCGTCTTGGGGCAGATCTCGACGCCGAGCTTCGCTTCGAAGCCGTAGCCGTAGAGGAAGAACGTCTTCCAGCGGTCGTCGTCGGTGATCTCGATCTGGTCCTTGGAGATGTCCTGGAAGTTGGGCAGCGCGTCGCGGTCCTCGAGCACGCGCTCGAGCTCCTCGCGAATCGTCTTCCAGTTGGCCTCGATCTCCGCGATCCAGGGGAAGCGGTCGTTCGGGAAGAAGGTCGCGTCGCCCACCAGCGACCGCTTCCCGATGAACCGCTCGACCGGCGCGAGCACCTTTTCGCCGACGACGATCGTCAGATCGACCGTCCGTTGCCACACTGACTTGTCCATCCACTCCTCCCCGATTCGAGGGTCAGCGAAGCAACTAGCTTAGCCAGTGGTTGGATCAATTCGCAGGGACGCTGTCAGGCGGCCTCGCGCAGCGCGACCAGCTCCGGCAGCTCGGCCAGCTTCTTCAGGGCGCGCTGCTCGAGCTGCGAGGCGCGCTCGGCGGAGAACCCGAGCCGTTTGCCGATCGCCGTCAGCGTCTGCGGCTCCTCGGGACCGGTGCCGAAGCGCAGCGTCAGCACGGTCCGCTCGGTTTCGGGCAGCTGCTCGATCGCCTCGTGGACGATGCGCTCGCGCTCGTTGTCCCAGGCCGTGTCCTCCGGCGCCTCCTGATCGGAGGGCAGCAGGTCACCGAGGGCGGTGTCGCCGTCCTCGCCGATCTGCTGATCGAGGCTGACGAGGGCGGCGCGCTGGTGGCGCACCTCCTCGACCTGCTCGATCTCGAGGCCCGTCTCCCTGGCCAGCTCCTCGACCGTGGGCTCGCGTCCGAGGCGCACCGACAGCTCGCGCTCGACGCGCCCGACCTTGCGCGAGCGCTGGGCGACGTGGACGGGCAGGCGGATCGTGCGTCCCGAGTTCTCGAGGCCGCGCTGGATCGCCTGACGGATCCAGAGGGTGGCGTAGGTGGAGAAGCGAAAGCCCTTGCGCCAGTCGAACTTCTCGCTCGCCCGGATCAGGCCGAGCAGGCCCTCCTGGACGAGGTCGGCGAGCGGCAGGCCCTGGTTCTGGTAGCGCCGTGCGTTGGATGCGACCAGGCGCAGGTTGGAGTTGACGAGCAGTTCCTTGGCGTGCAGGTCGCCGCGCTCGATCCGCTGGGCGAGGTCGATCTCCTGGGCCGGCGTGAGCAGGGGGTAGCGGCGCGAATGCGCGAGCAGCTGGTCGACCGCCTCGGGGATGAAGCTCTCGGCGGCCGCCAGCGCGGGCGTCTCGGGAGCGGGGTTGTCCAGTCGCTCGGTCTTCGCGCGAGGCTCCTCGACGGCGCTCGGCCCAGGGGCGTGCGTGGCGCGCTCGTCACGCGTCGCGGCGAGGGAGTCGATTGGGGTGATGGGGGTTATGCGGGCGTCTGACATGGCTGTCCTTCGTAATCCGATGCTTGGAGTCGGGATTATATTCCTCGATAGTTGCGTTGTCAATGATTTTCTGTGTATACCCGCTCAGACCTTCTGAAAACACACGTTCGACACTGAACACACGTTCGACACTGTGTACGGCGCCACCTGCCGTTTGGAGCACAACCCGCACAAACTGGACCTGCAGGCCTCACCGAGTTCTACCCGCCAGAACCGTGTTCGACGCCTGGACCCTGAGACGGAAGCCCGGAGGACGCCCTGTAGACGCTTTACCCGCTATCGA
>CAWBLR010000008.1:0-118412 GCA_963789675.1 uncultured Solirubrobacterales bacterium
GCCGGTGGCGACGGCGACCCGGAAGGGGCCGTCCCGGATGCGGCCGGCGCCGGTCGTAGGTGGCGCTCAGGACGCCGAGATCAGGCGTAGTTCGTGATCTCCGGTCCGCACCGTGTCGCCGGGATGCAGTTGCCGACCGCGGCGTGCCTCGGGCGCGTCGTTGACGAGCACCCGCTCGGTGGCGAGCAGAGCTTTGACCTCGCTGCCGCTGTCGACGACACCGGCGAGCTTCAGCAGCTGACCGAGCCTGATCGTCTCGCCCTTGATCGGGATCTCGCGGGGCATCGGTGCCAGAACCTACCGGCGATTGCCGAGGTAGCGTTCGACATCCAGCGCGTCGGCCCGCAACGCGGCCACGTGCCTGCGCGTGAGCCGATCGAAGGGGTCGAGCACGACCTTGCCGGCGGGCATGCTCCAAGTCGCCACGGCGCGCGCGTCGGCGAGCGCGAACGGGCGGAAGAGCCCGTTGACGGTGATCACGGCCCTGTGCGAGTCGAGCAGCCACTCGCGCGAGACCCAGCCGAGCAGGATCGGGTCGAACGCACCGAGCAGCCGTGGTGAGGGCAGCTGCGCCGGGGCGGGACGCCCGGCGAGCTGGAGCAACCCATCCTCGCGCTTGTGGAACTCGGTAGCGATCGCGCGCAACCCGGCCCGGGCGTCGCGCAGCCCCAGGCCGGCCCACTTGGCGAGGTCGCGGTCGTCCGCGGGGCCGTGGCCGGCCAGGTAGCGTCGCGCCAGCTCTGCCAGCGCGCGATCGCGGTCAACGACGGGCTGCGGCTCGCCGAGCCAGTCGCGGACGAGCACGAACGCCTGCTCGCGTCCGACGATCGGCCCGCGCACCGAGATCCCGCGCAGCGCGGCGAGCATCAGCAGATGCACGAGCGCCTGGCCCTCGGTGCGTATCCCGGCGACGTCGAGGCGCTCGCGCAGTTGCGCGCGCGTGAGCGGGCCCTCCGCGGCGAGCGCGCGGGCGATCAGATCGACGCCGCGCTCGGCGGCCTCGGGGGTGACGCCCTCCTGCGCCAGGCGCCGCGCGTTGGCGGTGCGCAGGGGCGGCGTCGTCAGCGCCTGCAGCCACGGGTAGTCCTCGCGCCGCACGAGGTGCAGCGTGCCGCGGTTCAGCCACGTGATCAGCAGCGAGCGATCCTCGCTGAGCGCGCGGTCGACGTCGGCCGCCGCGAGCCCCGTGCTGCGCGCGCGGATCGCCAGGCGCGCTCCGCGCAGGTCCTGGCCCTGTACCGCCAGCAGCCGCTCGGTGACGGCCACAGGATCGCGCGCCGGTTCTCCCGCGAGCAGCTGTGCGGTGAGACGTTCGGCGATCATCGACGGCTCAGTATGGCCGAGGTGGGGATGCTCCGCGTGGATCTTGTCGAGGCTGAGGTGCGATATCTTGCTGAGCGCCAGATGGGGCTCTGGTGGGAGGTTTATCCCTTCCGAACCGCCCGCTTTGCAGGGCTGATGGCTCCTTTCGCGAAATCGAGATACCCACGCGAGAGGAGCAGCGGATATGCCCACGAGAGTTGCGCTGGCAACAAAGGCTCTGCCGAGCATCAATCGACACGAGCTGGGGGCGGTCTTCGTCGGCGGCGCCGCCGGCGGGCTGCTGCGGGTCTGGCTGAGCCGGCATTTCGCGAGCGGCGCGACCGACTGGCCATGGGTGATCTTCGCGATCAACGTCTCCGGCTCGTTCACGCTCGCCTGCATCGCGACCTGGTTCAGGGAGCGTCCGCCGGAATCGAGGTTCCATCACCCGCTGTGGACCGCCGGCTTCTGCGGCACGTACACCACGTTCTCGACGATGCAACTGGAGATCTTCGTGCTGCTCCAGCACGACCGCTACGCGCTCGCGGCGGGATACGCGCTCGCGAGCATCCTCGCCGGCTACCTCGCGATCCGGCTCGGAACGCAGCTCGTGCGCAGCGAGCGCGGAGAGGAGATATGAGCGTCTGGGTCTGGATCGGCGTCGCGCTGCTCAGCGGGATCGCCGCGCTTGCGCGGTTCCTGCTCGTCGCGCTCGTCAGCGCGCACGCCGCCGGCAGGTTCCCGCTCGGCACGTTCGTCGTCAACATCACTGGCGCGCTGCTGCTGGGCCTGGTGGCGGGGCTTGCCGTCGAAGGGGATGCGCTGGTCCTGATCGGCACGGCGACGCTCGGCTCCTATACGACCTTCTCGACCTGGATGCTCGAGACGGAGCGTCTGACCGAGGACGGCCAGCTCGCCTTCGCGGCGTTCAATATTCTGCTCAGCCTGTCGGTCGGCGTGGGAGCCATCGCGCTGGGACGCGCAATCGGAATGCAGATATGAGACAGAGCTCCAAGCAGACAGGCGGCTGGAGGGTGATCGTCGCCTACAGCCTCGTCTGCGCGGCCACGCAGGTGCTGTGGCTGAGCTACGCGGCGATCACGACCGAAACGGCCAGGCGCTACGGCGTGTCCGTCGGCGCGGTGGGCTGGCTCGCGGAGATCTTCCCGCTGCTGTACGTGGTGCTCGCGATCCCGGCGGGAATCCTGCTCGATCGCTGGTTTCGCCCGGCGCTGGCGGCCGGCGGGGCGCTCGTCGCGCTCGGCGGTGTGGTGCGGCTCGGCGGCGAGACGTTCGCGTGGGCGATGGCCGGCCAGGTGCTCGTCGCGATCGCGCAGCCCGTCGTCCTCAGCGGCGTGAGCAAGCTCGCCGGCGAGTACCTGCCCGCCGAGCAGCGCGCGACGGGATCGCGGTCGGCTCGGCGGGGAGCTTCGTCGGGATGCTGCTCGCGCTGCTGCTGGGCCCGACGGTCGGGGCGCACGGCCAGCTCGAGCGGCTGCTGGTGCTCGAGGCGGTGCTCGCCGTGATCCCGGCGATCGGCCTGGCGATCGTGCTGCGCGCGGCCCGGGCAGGAGAGCGACCGATCGTCCGAGATCGGCCAGCACGCGGCGATCGAGGGCAGCGCGGCACGCGCGCTGTGGGCGCTGCCGACGATGCGCACGCTGTGCGGTCTGGTGTTCGTCGGCTTCGGGATCTTCGTCGCGATCGCGACGTGGCTGCAGACGCTGCTGGCGCCCGCGGGCGTTTCGGAAAAGACCGCGGGTGGTCTGCTCGTCGCGATGGTGATCGCCGGCACGATCGCCTGCGGCGTGCTGCCACCGCTCGTCGCCGGCAGACATGCCGAGCGCAGCTTCATGCGCGGCGCGGTGCTCGTCGGCTGCGGCGGCTGCGTGGTCCTGGGCGTGGCGCCCTGGCTGGGAGTGCAGGCGCTCGCGATCGTGGCGATCGGGATCGTGCTGTTGCCGGCGCTGCCGATCATCCTCACGGCCGCCGAGCAGCTCGCCGGCGCCGCCGCGGGCACGGCCGGCGCGATCGTGTGGATGGCGGGCAACCTCGGCGGGCTGGTCGTCGCGCTGCTCGTGCAGATCCTCGTGCACCATCCGCTCGCCGCGTTCCTCGCGATGGGGGCGGTGGCGCTGCTCGGGCTGCCGCTCGCGGCGCGCCTGACGATGCCGGTGGGGGAGCAGCGGCGCGATGGAGCGCCGGCCTCGGCCGTCGCCGGCTGAACAGAGCGCGCGCGGGTAGGGGAGACCGTCCGCATCGATGGGGCGGGGAGGCCGAACGCCTGGCCCCCGTCACGTGCCTGGCCTCCCGGTGCGTCCGTGGGTCCGACTGGCCAGTTCCCTCCAGCCAGGTGTCTACACCCACGCCCGGGTCTCTACACGCGACCCGTGTCGCGCCGGTAGGCGCGTCCGGCGAGCACGCTCAGGACGACGGTCCAGGCGATCATCACGATCCATCCCTTCGCCGGCCAGGCGTGCCCGCCGATCGCGACGTGGCTGGCCTGTACGAGCCAGTAGGAGGGAATCAACTGGGCGACGTCGTGCAGGAAGCCGTCGCCTGTGATCGGGAACCACGTACCTCCGAGCAGCGCGAGCAGCGAGATGCCGCCGCCCATCGCGGGGCCGATCGAATCGGGCGTGAGCAGGTGCCCGATCATGATCCCGAGCGCGGCGAAGGGGATCAGCCCGACGAGGATCAGCCCGGTCATTTCGAGCCATTCGCTCGCGCCGAGCCTGACGCCGAGCGAGGTGCCCGCGAGGTACAGCGCGAGCAGGCTGATCACCGCCATCATGTACCCGGTCACGACCTTCGCGCGGAAGTAGCTGCGCGTCGACAGCGGGCTGATCCGCAGCTGACGGTTCCAGCCGACCGCGCGCTCGCCGGCGATCCGTGCGCCGCTGGAGAGCATCGCGCTCATCGTGCCGAACGAGGCGAGCCCAATCATGTAGTAGAGCGCGAAGGAGATGCCGCTCCCGTCGAAGTTGCGTACGTGGCGATTGGGGCTGACGATCACGAAGTAGAGGATCAGCGGAAAGCCGAGCGAGAGCAGGAAGAAGCGCCGGTTGCGCAGCGTCCGCAGCAGCTCGTAGCGGGTGTAGACGAGCGAGCTCATCGACGCGCCTGCTGTGCCGCCTGCCCGTTGCGCACCGTCTCGGCGTCTGCAGGCGAGCCGGGCGCGGGCGGCAGGCTTGCCGACGCATGCTCCTCGGCGCCGTCGCCGGTCAGCTCCAGGAACGCCTCCTCCAGCCCCGCGGCAGTGATCTCGATGTCGCGCGCGCCCGGATAAGCGGAGAGCAGCGCGCGGATCGCCGCGTCGGAGTCAGTGCAGCTCAGCGTCGCCAGCTCGCCGCGGCGCTCGGCGTTGCTCACGCCGGGCAGCGTGGCGAGCTCGTCCGGGTGCACATCGGGGAGGGTCGCGCGGATCGTGCGCGTGCCGACCATCGCCTTGATCTCGTTCGTCGGCCCGTCGGCGACGATCCGGCCGTGGGCCATCAGCACCGCGCGATCGGCGTAGGTGTCGGCCTCCTCGAGGTAGTGGGTCGCAAACAGGACCGTCTTCCCGCGCGCGGCGAACGCGCGCATCGTCGCCCAGAAGGAATGCCGTCCCTCGACGTCCATCGCGGCCGTCGGCTCGTCGAGGACGAGCAGCTCGGGGTTGCTGACCAGGGCGATCGCGCAGCGCGCACGCTGGGTCTGACCGCCGGACAGCTTGTTCGTGCGCTGATCCGCGAACTCGCTCGTGCCGGTCAGCTCCAGCACCTCCTGCACGCCGAGCGGCGCCGGGTACAGCGAGGCGATCATCGTGACCAGCTCGCGCACCGACAGGTCTTTGATCAGAGCGCCCGTCTGCAGCATCGCCCCGACGGCGCCCTGATCGACCGCCTCGCTCGGGGGCCGACCGAACACCGACACGGTGCCCGCGTCGGGCTCGAGCAGCCCGAGGATCATGTCGATCGTGGTCGACTTGCCCGCACCGTTGGGGCCCAGCAGCGCGACGGTCTCGCCGGCGGCGATCGACACGTCGATGCCACGCACCGCGCGCACCGGCCCCTGCGAGCCCGCGAAGGACTTCGTCAGGCCTGTGAGCTCGATCCCGCCGGACCGAGACGCGGGCGAGAGCGACGTGGCTGGGGCTGGGCTGGGAGGACATGCGCGAGGACACGACCCTAATGCCTACCAGGTCTGCGCGGAGGGCAAACCTGGTCGCGGAGGGCAGCCGGTGCGTGCCCTATTCGACGAGCGGCGCCGGGCGCCATTGGCCGGTATCGGGCAGCGGCTCCAGATGGGGTTCGATCCGCTCGCGCAGCGGCTCGAATCGCGGCGGCAGGGCAAGCCGCTGCCCGAGCGTCTCCGGCGCTTCGTCGGCGGCGAAGCCGGCGCCGTCGAGCGTCGCGAGCTCGTAGAGGATGCCGCCGGGCTCGCGGAAGTAGACCGACTCGAAGTAGAAGCGGTCGATGATCGGAGTGGGGTGGGATCCGGCCGCGATCAGACGCTCGCGCCACTGCTCCTGCTCGGCGCTGGGGACAGACCAGGCGATGTGGTGCACGGTGCCGGCACTGGGAATGCCGCGCTCCTCGCTCTGCGCGAAGACAATCCGCCCGCCACGGTGCTCGCCGCGCGCCTGCCAGACGTGCTCGGCCTGCTCGGAGAAGCCGAGCACGTCTCGCAACAGCGCCTCGCTACGTGCGAGGTCGGCGACGAGCGCATGGACAGAGTCGAAGCCGCGCAGCGCGAACTGCTCGGGGACCTCGTTCGAGCGTGCGGTCAGCGCAGGGTCGCTGGTCTGGTCGATCGCGAGCTCGTGGTTCATGCCCTCGGGGTCGGCGAACCGCAGCCGGCCGGGCTCGCGGACGGTTTCGACGTCCTCGCCGGCGAGGCGCCCGCTCCAGAAGTCGAGCGCCTCCTCGCCGGAGACTCGATGAACGATGCGGTCGATCATCCCGGCGCCGGCACGACCCGGTCGTGCTCCGGGATACTCGAAGAAGGTGATGTCGGCGCCGGGCGAGCCGCGCTCGTCGGAGTAGAACAGGTGATAGACGCTCGGGTCGTCCTGGTTGACCGTCTTCTTGACCAGCCGCAGCCCGAGCACGCGCGCGTAGAAGTCGACATTGCGAGGCGCATCGCCGGTGATGAGCGTGATGTGGTGGATGCCGTCGATCGCCTGCATGACCCGTCCTGGGAGAGGTTACGCAAGTTCATCGACGATCAAAGATGGGCCTGGCGGCATGCCGGTCACCGGCGGGCGACGGGGCCGGAATCTTTCTCGCACTCTCGTGGTTCGTCTCCATGCAGTTATCTTCGGCAGATGGGTGCCAGCAAGCGGCCGGGTCGAGAGGCGGCTCGACAGCCAGATGCGACGGCCGGTGGCGAACCGGGGGAGGGGACACCCGACGCGACGGTCACCGCGAGCGCGCAACTTCCCGAGCTCGACGAGCGCGCGCTCGTCGCGTTGGGGGAAGTCGGCCGGGGCTGGAGCGGATGCCTGCCGGCTCGGCAAACCTTGGAGCGCGCGCTGCCGGTCGATCGCCGGCTCGAGTTCGCCGACCCGCAGCAGTCGCGCGCCGGGCGCTTCCTGCACATTCGCAGCGCGCGCCAGGGTGCCGACGATGAGGACGAGCTCGAAGCGACGCCCGAGGCGGGGGAGGGCGACTCGGAGCCGGGGCGCCTGACCTACGCGATCCGCCATGCGCTGATCGGCCCGGCGCTGCGCAGCACGGCGATCGCCGAGGAGCGCATGGGGCGCCTGCTCGCGCTGGCCGTGCTCTCGCCCGACGCGCTGTCATCGGTGGCCTACGGCCCGGAAGCGATGATGGCGATCCTCGTGCTCGCCGGCTCGGCCGAGCTGAAGCTCTCGCTGCCGCTGGGGGCGGCACTCGCGGTGCTGATGCTGTCCGTGGGGCTCGGCTATCGCCAGGTGATCCGGGCCTACCCGCACGGCGGCGGCTCCTACATCGTCGCCAGCGACGCCCTGGGGCGTCAGTGGGGTCTGCTCGCGGGCGCCGGGCTGATCGTCGACTACATCCTCACGGTCGCGGTCTCGGTCGCGTCGGGGGTGGAAGCCGTTACCTCGGCGATTCCCTCACTCGACTCTGCGCGGGTGGCGATCGGCCTGGTCGTGATCGTGCTGCTGGTGGCAGGCAACCTGCGCGGGGTGCGCGACGCCGGCGCCGCCTTCGCGGCGCCCACCTACCTGTTCGTGGCCGCGATCGCGCTGGTCGTGATCGCCGGTCTGATCAAGGCCGGCTCTCATGGCTTTCATCCCGCGGCCGCGTTGCCCCATCGGGCGACCGAGACGGTGGGGGTGCTGCTCCTGCTGCGCGCGTTCGCGTCCGGGGCGACGGCGATGACCGGGATCGAGGTGATCTCGAACGCGGTCCCGGTCTTCCGTCCGCCGCAGGCGCGACACGCCCGCCAGACGCTCTCGGTGATGATCGGCCTGTTGATCGCGATGTTCGTCGGCGTCGTGCTCGTCGCCCACTTCGACGGCGCCTCGCCCGGTGGCAGCCAGACGGTGCTCTCGCAGATCGCGCACGACAGCGTCGGCGGCGGCATTCCCTACGGCTTCGTGCAGGTGGCGACCACGCTCGTGCTGCTGGTCGCCGCCAACTCCGCGTTCAACGGCTTTCCGCGCCTGCTGTACTTCATGGCCCGCGACGGCTACGTCCCGCGCCTGTTCCTGCGCATGGGCGACCGCCTCTCCTTCAGCAACGGGATCCTCGTGCTCGCCGTGCCCGCGGCCGTGATCTACGCGGCCTTCGGCGGTCGTACCGCGCCGCTGATCCCGCTGTTCGCGATCGGCGTGTTCCTCGCCTTCACGCTCGCGCAGAGCGGGATGGTCGCGCACTGGTGGCGCCACCGCGAGCGGGGCTGGCGGCGGGCGCTCGCCACCAACCTGCTCGGCGCCACGCTCTCGGCGCTGGTCGTGCTGATCGCCGCGGTCACGAAGATCGCCGAGGGCGCCTGGGTCGTGGTCGTGCTGGTCCCGCTGATCATGCTGGGCTGCCGGCGCGTGCACGCGCACTACGAGCGCGCCCGCGAAGCGCTGACGCCGCACTCCGGCGCCGGCGAGCGCAACGGGCAATCCACTCGCGTGACGCCGTCGCGGCTGACCGCGGAGCTCTCCGAGCGTCTGGCTCAGGAGCGCTACAACCCGTCCGAGGTGCACAGCTTCGCCGTCGTCCCGGTCGCGGTGCTCGATCTCGCCGCGCTGCACGCGCTCGCCTACGCCGCCTCGCTCGCGCAGCCGGTGCTCGCGGTGCACGTCAGTCCCACCGCCGAGGAGGCCGAGCGCTTCCAGCGCTCCTGGCAGGCCTGGGGCGACCATCTGCCGCTGGAGATCGTCGTGTCCCCGTATCGCGCCACGGTCGCTCCGCTGGCCAACTACATCGCCGCGCTGCACCGCCAGCGGCCCGACGTCACGCTCACGCTCGTCGTGCCCGAGATCGTCGTCGCCAAGGCCTGGCAGCGGATCCTGCACAACCGGATCGCCGCGCGCCTGCGCGCCGCGCTCGTCGCCTACGAGGGGATCGTCATCACGACGGTCCCATTCCACCTGCCGCGGTGACCGCAGGATCGGAGAGGGCCGCCGGCGGGGTGCGGGAAGATCGAGATGCCACTGCCGAGAATGAATATGAGGTGCTATTCTGACACCGTATGCGGTGTACAACGAGTGCGGCCGCGTTGCTGCGCGAAGCGAGAATGCGACATCGCATCTCCCAGCGACGACTGGCCTTGCGCGCGAGAACCAGTCAAGACGCGATCAGCCGCATCGAGCGCGGCGTCGAGTCACCGACGCTCGAGCGGATCACGCATCTGCTGAGGATGCTCGGTGAGGGCCTCGAGCTCAACGCCGTGCCACTGATCGAGGCGGAGAGCGAGGTCCCGTGGCGTACCGCCCGCGAGCGGCTGAGCGAGGCGGCATCGTGGAACCTGGTTGCGACCACACTTGAAATCACGGGCGCACAGGCACGAGCGGCCGACCATCCAGCGACGTGTCCGGGACGATCGTGAGCGACAGTCCCGAGCACCCACTGGACCTCCGAGAGCTGTTTCGGGTGCTCGCCGAGCATGGTGTGGACTACCTGATCATCGGCGGAGTTGCCGCGCAGGTGCATGGACGGCGGCGAACAACCATGGATCTCGACGTCACTCCGGCACCCGGCAGAGAGAACTTCAAGCGGCTTGCGGCTGCGCTTGTGGCTCTCGACGCCCACCCGATGGAGCTCGGGTCGGGCGCGCCGATTCCCACAGCGGAGCAGCTCCGTGTCGCCCCGGTCGTGCCACCGCTGGCCACTCGACATGGAGAGCTGCACATCCTGAACGAAGTCCCCGGTGCGACCGAGTACGCCACGATGCGCGCACGGGCGCTGACGATCGACCTCGACGGGATCGCCATGTCTATCGTCGGCGTGGACGACCTCATTCGGATGAAGCAGACAGCCGGAAGACCAAGCGACCTCAGGACATCGCAGCGCTGACGACGGTCGCCCGGCGTGAGGCGCGCAGCGCTGACCCGGCCGAACAGCGACCTTGAGGACGACTCTTCAGAGTTGCCGGCCTCAGACATGTGAGACGCGGCACATGATCAGCTTCGTCCTGGTCACCTTCGCTGTTTTTCGATCCCGCGGCGTCCCGTCGATCTGAGACGGTCCAGTCCCGTTCATATGAGACCTGACCGTCCCATCCATGTGAGACGACCGTAAGGCTGCTGCACAAGACGGCGGGTTGTATCGTCGCCAACGTGCGCCTGAACCACATCACGCTCCCCGCGCGCAACGTGGAGAACTCGGCGAGCTTCTACGTCAGACTCGGGCTCACGCAGATCGTCGCCAGCTATCCGCACTACGCTCGACTGCTCGCCCCCCGTGGAGACACGACCCTCTCGCTGCATCAGGCTGATGGAATCGCGGGTAGCAGCGCGAGCATCCACTTCGAGGTCGAGGATGTCGACCGGACCGTGCAGCAGCTCAAGCAGGCCGGATTCGACTTTGTTTGCGATCCCGTCGATCAGCCATACCTGTGGCGCGAGGCGATTCTGTCTGATCCCGACGGACATCGCATCTTCATCTTTCACGCGGGCGAGAATCGGATCGACCCGCCGTGGCGCTTGCGCAACTGAACCGCACGGAGCTGCCTCGTCGGACTTCTGTCATCGAGCTCTAACCAGCGCACCGACGCGTTCCCTGTTCGGGGCCGCAGTGGACCTTCGAGCTCTTTGCCGGCTACTGGGGAGTAATGGAAGCCGGCATCCGAAGATCCGCAGTTTGTAGGCCTTGCGCAATATTCAATGCTCGATAATGTATGTTATGTAAACCTAAAAGACCTGCAAAAACCTATGTTTTGCGGAGTTAGCAGATAGGTCAGACAGCACCAGGATGCGCCAGGTACATCATCGCCACAACACCCGCCACGAGAAGGACAAACAGTACGGCGCGCCAGAACTCAGGACGCGCGCCAACAACAAAACGACGCGCAGCGCGATCACTCTGCAGTTGTCCAAGAGCTCCAGAACGTGGAGACTCTTCCCGACGGCGCCACCGCTCAGCGGCTTCACGATCGCTCTGCCACGGCTCTTCACGGTGCGTCGGCACTAGACCATCCTACAGAACTAAAACGACTCTTCCCAGGGCTCTTTCGCGGACGCGAGCAGATCATCGAGCGGCGCCCATTCATCCGCTTCTCGAAAGAGCTGATCGACCTTCAAGCGCTGGTCACGCGCCATGCGCTGTTCCCACACGATCATGCGGATCGCGATCGCTTCGTTAATCGCAGAGCTACGGCTCATTTCGCGCGAGCGCGCGTAGACGTCCAGCCGCAGCCTGCTCGCCAAGGTGATCGAAGACGTCACGCGGCAGGTCTCCTGGAGCCTGAACGCAGACGCACGCTCAACTAGCCCTGCCATACCGCACCGTCTAACGCTTGCTCAAGGACCTCGTGGAGGTCGACCTCGACCTCCTCCAGCACGCCGTCTGCGACGACGAGACCAAGCTCACGGAGACGTTTACGGCGGTCATACATGACGGTGCGGCGCGGTTTGACGCCACGGCGTGACAGCAAGAGATACCCGGTGAGCAATTCGGCCTGGCCGACGCTCAGCTCGCCCTCCGCAACGTACTCTGCTACTCGGCCAGCTAACACCAACGGCCCGGCCACGGTCACTCCTTTCGTCGCCTGCCACAGCGGCAGGAAGCGGTCGCAGAACTTCGATCGTACGTACTCGGCGCTGAGCTCCTCCACCGCACGGCGGTGGCCCTTCGGGAACCGTCGCTGGTCCTCAGCCCGGATCAACAGACCACGACGACCCGGACCTACGGACTCCAACCCCTTGTCGTACCAACGGCCAAGAACCTTTACACCCGAGTACCCACGTAGATACACAGTCTCAACAGTCCCGCTGCCATCCTTCGCGAAACGAACCTCGGCCTGCGCCCGCGTCGCAGACGTCGCGACACCAGCAACACCAGCAAGAATCGCAAGACCGCGCGCCCGCGACCCGGTATCGACATCGACGGTCGAGTCGAAGCGGCGCACGCCCGCGAAGCCGTCCTGCTGCGGGAACTGAGGGAGCGCACCATCATCCCCGAACGACTCGACACGCATCACGCCGTTAGGGACCGGCACGTCCGCAGCCAGCATCGCCTCAACGAGGCCCTGAAGCGCCTGAGGGAGCTTCTCCGGGGACAAGAGACCATCATCCCCCCCGGGCCGGCCCTCCGCGTACAAAAGGCCGCTGGAGGCAACCCAGCCGACCCGATGGCCAGCAATCGACTCGGGCATCAACGTCCCGCGCGCAGACGGCACGTGAGCAAGCTCGTCAAGCATCCTCGCGGCCATCGACTCACGATCGACATACCACGCCGGCGACCACGAGTCGATCCCGGCCTGCGCGATCACGCCGCCATCCATGTAAGGCAGAGGCATCTAGTCTTGACGACATTGGATGCCTCACAATTACACAACCCTGCAGTGTGAGCCATCACGCCGCCTCGATCCGCGCCTGAGCACGGTCGATCGACCGCCACACCCGCTCCAGCAACTCTTCGCCGGCGCCCATCCTCATCAACCCTTGCAACCGCAGCCAGCGAGCTCGCTGCCTACGACACGCAGAGCCGCAGAGCCGTGAATCGGCGTGCAACCCCACGACAGGTCCTCGACACCACAAACATGACTCGTCAGAGAGCTTCAACCGCGTCGCCATGAGACCCTCCCATCTTGTAGACAACTGTCAGTCCGGAATTCCGGACCAGAACGGCTGTTAGAGGAGCCGCCCCTCGATTTGGCTCTACAGAGCCAAACTGGTCTCCACGATCGAGACGAGTCACGAACGCTCCTCGGTAATGCCGGCGATCGCGGGGATCGGGAGCTCGCCGGGTCGGAGCGGGGTGGCTCCGGCCGGCAGGGCGGGGGTCGGCAGGTGCGGTCGGTCGTCCGGGGCGGCTGCGCCGCCCGTCCGGCCGTCCTCCCTTCCTGCCTCCGGCCTGGCGGGCGGCCCGCCTCCCCGAGCCCGTTCCTGGCGCTCCTGCTCGCTCAGCGGGAGAAAAATCAGGCCTTCGCCGGTCTGCTGCATCCCATGTGCGCTGGTAGCCATCGTGTCGTAGCAGTCCTTCAATTTGCCGAGCATGTACATCGAGACGCCGACGCGTTCGCGGCCGGTGCCGTGCCAGGTCGTGATGGCGACGAACAGGTTGAACGGGATGAGCGGGATGAACCCGAGCGCGCGGTACTTCTTGAGGTTCTTGAGTTTGATCGCAAACTCGGCGTTACCTCGGACCTGGTTGTCGATGCGGCTCTCGTCCTGGGTGACGAGGTAAACGCGCCAGCCGAGCTTACGGTGCTCAGCGAAAAACTTGACAACGGCGAGTCGTTTGGCGACGGCCTTTGCCTTGTCGGCTTTCGCGCCTGTATCGTCTTGGTCCCAGGTGCGTGCGTTCAGCCATAGGTGTGCCTCGTCGAGGATCATCACGCCGCGCTCCTCGCGGCGGCACGTTCCGCCGGCGCGGCACGCGTTGCAGCGTTTGCAGCCCGGGAGCCGGAGTCTCATCATCTCGTCCAGGTCGCCGCTGACATATGTACGTTCGCGGTAGCGGCGTGCGCCCTTTGCGCGGCCGTGCGGTCGGATCCATCGGAGTGGGTTGTGTCGAGCGAGCTTCTGCTCCCAGCCCTCGGTGAACTCGATGTTGCTCGCGAGCCACTTGCCGGATTCAAGGGCGGAGAACGCTGTGCGTACGCTAAACCAGCTCTTGCCCGTGCCGGGCGGCCCGGTGACGAGATAGATGCTCATCGCGGGCGTTCCTTGCGTCGCTGCTCTTCGCGTTCGCGCCGGCGTGCGCGTTCGCGCCCTTTCTGGAGGCGATAGCCGCGTCGTTCCTCCTCGAAGACACCGCCGCCCGTCAGCATGCCGCCGCAGGAATACAGGACAAGGAGCACCAGGAGCCCGACGACGACGATCGCAACGTGCGAGCCCTGCACACGCCCGCTGTCAAACAGCCAATCGTACACCGTACGAGCGATCGCATAATGCAGAAGATAAGTAACGAGGCTGGAAGCGAACATCACGCAGCGCGCGCCAGACGCAGCGCCCACCTGACAACCAGATAGGCGATATAGAGAGCAAGAAGCGCGAGGAAAATTGCGACCACCGAACCGATCGGGTAAAACCAGTTCGCCCACGCGAGCCATTCGGGCGAGCCAAGCGCGGGAGCGTCAGCCATCGACGGGAGCAGAAGAAAGATCGCGCTGACAACAGACCCGACCGCGGAGAAAACAAGGTTCACCGCGTCAACCAACCCAGCGAGCACGTACACCACGAAATCCTCGAAGACCGAAAGGATATCTTCGAGCAGGCCGATCACGAGTCCTCTCCTCCATCGGTACCGCCGCCGCCGCTTTTCGCTGCGCCGACCATCAGCCACATCAAACCGATGAAGCTCACGAACACAAGCACGGGCCGGACGACTTCCATGATGCCTTCGTACGGCGCAAGGTTAATCGCAAGTTCCGCTTTGAATGGTGTTTTCACCGCAAATTTGGGTGCAGCTGCAGTAACGACGAGCGGTGTGAGCTGGTCGTAGAGCCAGCACGGTGCGCCAAACGGGAACACGTCGCAGGGAGTCGGCACGGATGGAAGCTCGATGCTTGGTACTGTCGGCCCAGCTGGAGGGCTTCCTTTGCCTTCAGGCTCAGGTGCATCGCTCGGGTTCGATTCCACGTCGACATCGGTGTCGGGCTTGTACTTGCTCCCTGGATCAGGTGCGACGCCAGCGACACCATCAGGACCAACGTCAGGATTAGTATCGTCTTCCGGACGAACCCGGATTTCCGTATCGGTAAAGCCATCAGATTTTATCCTTGCGTTGTAGTCTTCTGCTGTCTCGTCCGGTTCAGGCTCAGGCAGCAACAGACCCTGTTCGGATTCTTCTTCTGCTTTTTTCTCATGCGTACTACCGTGTTCTTCGAAGTATTTCCTTACCGGCGTTATTTCGAGCGCTTTCTCCTTATCTTTTTCAGGCAGCACCGGCACACTCGTCGGCTTCGGCGCCTGGACCACATCAGGCGCCCCACCGAATCCATGTTCCATCGTCCTCTTTCTCTATTTCGTCACCCTGCGTGGGCGTGGCCGGTGTAGGGATACCCTCCGGAACGCAAAAACCTGCCGGCGCTGAAATGGGTTCGGGTAACGCTTCGCATTCCGCCGTGAACCACTCGTACGTGAAATATACGATTTCCTCGCAGGGTCCAAGCCCGCAGTAACCTTCCCCTTCGTATACGAGTTCCTGATTTCGTGGGCGCCCGCTATTTTGTCTTCAAAGCTGCCTTTACAATGTTCAGCTATTTCGCCTTCGTCTCTGCCGATCCACGTGCATGTCTTCAGCTCACCTGCCCGCTCTGTGCCATTGCACTCGACGTAGTACCCGGGTGCGTGTTCCCGGTCAAATGCCCCGTCATGCCACGTTTCTACATGATGCACCAGCGAGCAACCTTTCTCGGTTGCTTTTTCTTCGTCTACGCTCGTTTCGTAACCAGGAAACCCGAACAGCTGCACGAGTAATGGGTCGATTTCGTGGCCTATGAATAGGCCCAGTGTAAATGCTCCTGCGCCAAGCCCGACGACCCCCAGCGCGCTTGCCCCTACACCGACAGGTATAGACCCGCCCTCCTCCCCAAGTAAATCTAACCCCTCCGCCACGTCAGGCTCTAGATCGGTTCCCTCAGACCGCGCTTTCATTATCACTTCTTGACCATCTATGTACCCACTGTCGCCTATGTCCTCAGCAACGTACGGGTTCATTCGCCCGCCTTCGAGGCCGGATACCGTATTTGTGTTACCTATTTCTACGGCGGCACCTTCGAGCGCCGCTCCCTCTGCCGCCCACTCCGCCGGCGTCCACTCCTGAATCAGCTCATCCGCCGAATCGAACAGCTTTTTCCCACCCCCAGCTACGTTTTCCCACGTACACCCAGGAGCATTCGTACGGCGTTTCAGCGTGTGCGACCCCGACCCCAAACGCGAACCATCCGCACACCAACACCAACACCACGGCGAGAAAAACCCCTGCCCCCGGAGCGGCCCGCAAAGACCTACGGGCCGCTCCGGCGACAAGGTCGCGAAGACCTAGTGAGCCTTTGCGAATTTGCGAACGAGTGTGATGATCACACCCAAAGCGATCAGACCACCCACCACCACGAGGATGATGGGGAGATTCGCTTCGATGTTGTCGGTGATGCTTTCCGTCACCGGGGCGACGGAGTACGTTTTCGGCGTTTCCGTCGCCATAGCAACGGCGGTACCGAGAACGCTGCCGAGGACCCCGAGAGGAACCGCGACCATTGCGCAACGCTTTAATCGAGACATGCTGTTTCACCTCCCTTCGCTGTCGTTTAGAACGCATTGCTTACGGCCGCGCGAAGCGGCGTAAGAGGATGATCGGCGTCGCAAAGACCCACACCAGGCCAGCGACCGAGCCGACAAGACCAAAACCGCCAAGGAACGCGCCGGTCACGGCAACAACACCTTGGCGAGCATAAAGCCGAAAAAGAGCAATCCTGCGACGGCCCCGACAACGAACCAACCGTCCGTGAGAACAGCGCGACGGGCGCTAACCCCTTCGTCTGCTTCCGCGACAGCGTAGTAACGATTTAGCTGTTCACGGCGAACACATTCGTCCGAAGCAGCCTGCGCAAGAAAGACCTGCGCGGCAACACCTTCGTCTGTCCCACCGTATTCCGCTGGCCGAGGCGGACAAACCCCGGCGAAGCGTTCACCGGACAGAACGCCCGGCGTAGCATACGCGCCTGCGTCCGCGACACGAACACCTAAAACCAAGAAGAACCCCACGGCCAACCCGACAAGAAATCTCCTGGCATGAGCAGATGCACGACTCACAGCGAGCCTCCTGAAATACGGAGTCCCGGCCTACGGCCGTTAAACGCGCCCTTCGGCGCTCTATGGCTTCGTTCCGGGAACCCGTCAAGCCGGCCCCTACGGGGTCGCTTCGCGATCCTGACGGACCTCACTTGACTGAACCCCTCCGCTACGCAAAACCCTCGATCAGGTTTTGTTGGAACAAAACCCTTACAACGAAAGGCCAAGACATGAACAACATCAACCTTATCGGCCGGCTCACGACAAACCCCGTGATCAAAGCGGTGGGCCCAGGACAAAACCACCCCATGTGCGAAATGAGAATGGCGTACGACCAGGCGGGTAAGGAAACTGGGTACATCAACGTCGTCGTCTGGGGAAAGCTGGCGCAGGCGTGTGGCGACTTCTTGACGAAGGGGGACGAGCTGGGCGTCGGCGGGCGGCTGGACTACGGCGAGTGGACAGACAGAAACGACCGAAAGCGGAGCGGGCACAAAATCACAGCTCAGGGCATCAACTTCCTGCGGAAAGCCAAACGAGCGGGAGTGCACGAGGTGCTTGAGATGGAGGACCAGGTAGCGGCAGAGCAGGCTCTGGACGCAGCTAGAAGCTGCTGAGCTAACAGGGCGGGGCCTGAGATGGCCCCGCCCGCTGTCTGACCGGCAGAGGCTCACTAGGACTTGAGAGCCGCCGCTGGGCGCCCGTCGGCGGCGAGGTCGATCGCCGTGACGGAGAAGTAGGAGTCCTTGCCGGACCCGCGGTCCTGCAGGTTGATGACTCCCTGCACGCGGACCTTCTGCCCGCGCTTGAGGTCCTTGTAGTCGATCGACCCGCGGGCCTTATCGAACGCGGAGCCCCTCAGCTCGACCAGGCCGACGTCACCGTCGTCTGTCTCGAACTCGAAGCGGAGCATCGGCGCGAGCTCAACAACCTCGCCCGTGTCTTTGGCTGTGAAGCTGTAGCCCTCAGCCTCCCGGCCTCGAAACTCGAGAACACGGTCCCACGGCAAACGCTGCATAACGACCTCCAAGGTCTAGAGGCCGGACACACAGCACGAGCGAGGGAGCAGGCGCGTCAGGAGACGCACCCACCCCCTCGGGCCGCGTCAAACGACTGGCTGCTACGTGATCCGGCAAGATCATCGCGGAGAAGCAAAACAGACCCGCCGGACGGAAAAACGCCCGGGCACCTCGCCGAAATCTTGCCGGATCAACAGCAGGGGCCCGGGCGACCCCCATCATACATCACTAGAACCCCGGTCTGTATGTTATGTAAACCTGACGAGAGACCGGCCACGCGCTCTATCGCCCCGTCAGCCGAAGGACCTCGTCACTGGGCCGTCCGGCGCCCCCACCGTAGATAGCCGACTGCGCCGAGCGCATTCAGGCAGATCATGCGCCAGAGCAGCCTGTTGCCGCGCACCTGAGCGGCCGGCCGGCGCTGGATGTCTCGCTCTGCCGCCGTGACCAAACCGAGCGATACGACGAGCACCGCGAAAGCCGCGAACCGCTGGGCGGGCGATTTTTGCGTGAACCGCTCGAGCGCGCTTGACATGAGCGAGATCAATTGACCGCGTAGGTGAGCGAGACTTGGGCGGTCAGCGTGCAGCCGGCGGCACTCGCGCGTTTTGCGACCGGAGCCTGTTTGCGCTTTTTCTTCTTCGCGTGTTTCACCGCCGGCCTGCTCGCGACGGGAGCTGCCGTGGCGGCGACGCGTGGCACGCTCGCCTCGCCCTCGTAGGATCCGACGTCGGGCGAGCCGAAGTCGGGCTGTTCTCCCGTATATTCGACTTCGTTGCCGGTACAGCCGATGTAGCCGCCGTTTTCGACGATGCTTTGCACCGCCCCCAGAGTGACGCCGGCCGAGCTCGCCAGGAACTGTGCCTTCGCCTGGCCGTCCGCGACCGCGGCGGCCATTGCTTGTCGGTAGACCGTGGTCGCCGTCGTGGAGCTCGCGCTCTGTTCGATCGGCTCGATCGCGACGCCCTGCACGCTGACGGTGGGCGGCGGCGAGGTCGTCGTCGGGGCTTCCGCGGAGGCAACGCCCAGCATGCCAACCGCGATCAGCGCAATCACCGCGACCATTGCGGCCGGAATCAGGATTTTCGCCGAACCTGCCAGGTACCTGCGCACAGCTCCAAGGCTAGCGCTCCGGCGAAGTGCCCTCGGCGAGCTCTCGTGCGCGCCCCAGGACCGCGTCGATCATCGGCTCGGTGAGCTTGCCCGTGAACGTGTTCTGCTGGCTCGGGTGGTAGCAGCCGAGCAGCGTGTAGAGACCCGCTTGAAACTCGGCTGCGTGGCCGAACGTGGGTCGCGGCCGCGGTAGCGCCGCCGGCGGATCGGCGAGCGCGGCAGTCAGACGCAGCGCCGCGTCCCAGGCGAAGGCGCCCAGGCAGAGGATCGTGCGTACACCGCCCAGCAGCTGCAGCTCGCGCACGCTCCACGGCAGGCACTGATCGCGCTCGTCCGGCGTCGGGCGGTTCGCGGGCGGTGCGCAGCGCACCGCGGCGCTGATCCAGGCGCCGCGCAACCGCAGGCCGTCGTCGCGGGCCACCGAGGTCGGTTGATTTGCAAAACCGGCGCGGAACAGCGCCGCGAACAGGAAATCGCCGGAGCGGTCCCCCGTGAACATGCGCCCCGTCCGGTTGGCGCCGTGCGCGGCCGGAGCCAGCCCGAACACGAGCAGGCTCGCCGCGGGATCGCCGAAGCCGGGCAGCGGCCGACCCCAATATTGCTCCTGCGCAAACGCGGCGCGGCGCTCGCGCGCGACTTGCTCGCGCCACTCCACCAGACGTGGGCAGCGCCGGCAGCTGCTGACCTGCTCTGCCAGATCGACGAGACCCTTTCCATCCCGTTCCGCGGTATCTCTCGAGGTGGCCTTCAGAGTGAGCGGAAGCATAGAGCTGTCGTCTACTTATCGTTCCCAATCCTCCTGAGCGCCGTAGTAGCATCGTCATGGCGATGTCGTTGTGGATGCTGTTCGTACTGCTCGCGCTGATCAAGCTTCCGTTGATCGGGTTGATGCTGTGGATGCCGTTCCGCAACGACGAAGCGGCCGTCGCCCCGAATCTCGCCGACGTCTCCGATCCATCCGACGAGGACGGTGGCAGCCACACGCTGCCGGGAGGGCCGCTCGACCCGCATCCACGGCTGCCCCTCCCCCGCTCCCCGCGCCGTGACCCGCATGGCTCTCCGGCGATCCCCGCGCCCGCCAGGGTGCGCACGCCGGTGCGCGCCAAGGGTGTGAAGGTCCCCCGGTAACAAGCCCTGCTCCTGGCTCCAGCAGGGCGGCCGACTGTTTGCCGCGCATGAGCTCGCGGGGCGAGCTTCCGGCAGACACTCGCTCGCACCAGCTCGCAGCTCGCGCTCGCCACTGAGCGGCCGCTGAGCGCGCCGGCTACTTGCCGCGTTTGATGTTCTGCTTGCGCTGCCTGCGCGCGGCCTTCGCTTTCGCGCGCCGCTTGCGCATCATCGCCGCCGTGTCGTGACCGGAACCGCCCTTGCCGAGCAGACCGTCTCCCGCCGGCGCGACGCTGCGCGCGTCGCGCACGATCAGGAAGGCGATCCCGCACAGCAGCAACAGCGCCGCCGCGCCGGCGATCAGGATCGTGCCCTTTGAGTTGGAGGTGCTCGCTCCGGATGTCGTGGCGGTCGTCGCGGTGGTTTCGGTCGGCGTCGTTTCCGTCTGCCCTTCGGTCAATTCGCTGAAGGAGCTCCCCCCGCCGAGCGCCGCCGGCGCGCTTGCCGGTGCGGCGAGCACCAGCGCGAGGACGGCGCAGAGCAAGAGGGAGGCGAGACGTCGGCTCGACACGTCGCGAGCATACCGCCTGCGTCGCGCACGCCGCACGCCTGCCCAGACCGTAGAATGAGCGGCCGATGCCACCCAAGCAACGTCAGGTCAGGATCGAGCAGCGCGGCGCCTTCGATGCGATCCAGGCGCTCGAGCAGCGTTCCGACGAGGAGCTCGAGGCCGAGACCAAATACAAGTCCGCCGCGATGGCGATCCTCGGCGCGCGCGCGTCCGAGCGCTTCGACGCCGAGGCCGCGCGCGCCTACTTCCAGCGCGCGATCGCCGCCGCTCGCCCCCAGGAGCGGATGCAGATCCGGCGCATGGCCGATGCCTCGCTCGCGCTCGCCGAACGCCGCGCGGGCGATCTGAAGGACGCCGTCGAGCGCATGGGTCAGACCCCGCCGAGCGGCCGGCAGATGTTCGCCCTGCGCGCGATGGGGCTGCTCGTCCCCCCCGCCTCCGCCGGGATCCTCGCGCGTATCCGCGGGATCCTCTTGATCATCGCACTGGTGATCGTGCTGCTCGCGATCGGCCTCGGCCTCGTCGAGCTGATCGCACTGCCGTTCGGCGGGCTGGGAATCGCGCCGGGCGTGTTGCTCGGGCTGTTCCTCGTGCTTGCCGTCTTCGGCGTGATCGCAGCGGTCGGCCGGCGCCGGCGCGACCGGGCGCAGAAGGCCGCCGGCGCCGGGTAGGCGCATACCGCGTCCAGGTCCTTTCCGCGCCGCCCGGGCGAGATTCTCGATTGCGGTCCTCCTATTGGGCTCGACACGCCCGTCTCCGACAGGCAACTCCCAGGCCTCGGGCAACTCCGACTCCGCCACCCCGCACTCATCGATTCCGATGAGTCGTTGGATCGCGTGCGTAAAGATGTACCGGTGGCGAAACGCACGCACCACAAGCACTCCTCGCGCAAGGACTATCGCCGCCTGCTCGACCGCCTCGCCGACCACGAGGCGGTGCACAGCGTCGCCACCGGCCGCGTCAAGCCGCGGATGGGCGCGGGACGGCCGGTTGCGCCGATCTCGAAGGTGCGCCAGGTCGATTCGGGACTGTCGATCACGATCAACATGGACGGTGCGATCATCGACGCCTATGTCGTCACCGACAATCCCGATCTGGTGATCGAGTTCATGCGTGGGCAGGGATGGACGCGGTGAGCTCCGCGCCGCAATGCTGAGACCGACGCGCGCTGATGATGCGACCAACTCAAGTACTCCAGTTTCCAGGCCACAATACGATGGCTCGGTGCCCGCTCCCGTCTGCCTGATCGTCAACCCCTCGGCGGGGGGCGGCAAAGCCGGGCGCGTCGCGCCGGATGTCGAGCGGGCGTTGCGCGAGCAGGGGCTGGAGGCGCGTCGCGTCGACACGCGCGACCTCGCCCACGCCCGCGAGCTGGCCGAGCAGGGCGCGCGCGCCGGCGAGACGGTCGTGGTGCTCAGCGGCGATGGCCTGATCGGCGTCGTCGCCGACGTGCTTCGTCATCTTCCGGGCGCGGTGCTCGGCGTGCTTCCCGGCGGTCGCGGCAACGACCTAGCGCGTGTGCTCGGCATCCCCAAGGACCCGATCGCGGCGTGCACGGTGATCGCCCGCGGCGTCCCGCGCGCGATCGACCTCGGCGAGGTTGTGAGCCAGACCGAGGTTGGGCGAGAGGCCAATGTTAGGCAAGAAGAGGCAGAGCCCGGCCAGCGGGGGGCTGCTCAGGCGGTGGTCGGTGGGCAGGCGTTCGTCGGGATCGCCTCGGTCGGCTTCGACAGCGTCGCCAACCGCATCGCCAACGAAGCGCCCGCGTGGCTCGGCAACCTCGTCTACGCCTACGGCGCGCTGCGCGCGCTCGCGTCGTGGCATCCGGCGCGTTTTGAGCTCGAGCTCGACCCTCCCGGCGAGCGGCACAGCTTCACGGCCTACACCGTCGGCGCCGCGAACTCGAAGACCTACGGCGGCGGGATGCGCGCGGCGCCGGGAGCGATGCTCGACGATGGGCTGCTCGAGATCGTCGTGCTCGAGAACGTCAGCAAGCGCGAGTTCCTGACGAAGCTCCTGCCGAGGGTCTTCAAGGGCACCCACGTCGAGCTGCCCTCCGTGCACGTGTTCCGCGCCGCTGCCGTCGAAATCTCCTGCGACCGTCCCTTCACGATCTACGCCGACGGCGATCCGATTGGCGAGCTGCCCGTGCGCGTAAGCACGGTCGGCGGCGCGGTCTCGGTGCTCGTGCCCGCGGACGCCCCCGCGGCAAGCTCCGCCTTTTCCTCATCTCCTGTTCGAGCCCCGGCGATCCCATCGGCCTCGGCGACCGCTGTGGAGGCAGACGCCGAGGCCAAGGCAGCCGCCGAGCCCGCACCGGTCGCCGAGTCGAGCAGGCCCCCGGCAGGCGCCTGATGGCGAGCCTGCTCGCACCGAAGCTCACCTTCGCGCGGGCCGTCGGCGCGGTCTCGCGCCTGCGCGGCGGCGGCGCGTCGAGCGCGCCGGGGAAGGTGCTGATGCGCCTCGAGCCCGGCGCGATCGGCGAGCTCGGCGCGCGCCTCTCGCGGGGTAGCGTGCTCGTGTCGGCGACGAACGGCAAGACCACGACCGCGGCGATCCTCGCCGGGATCCTCGAGCGGGCCGGGATCGCGCTCGTGCACAACCAATCCGGCGCGAACATGGCCGGGGGGATCGCCTCGACGCTGCTCGCCGCCGCCCGCCCGGGAGGTCGCATCGACGGTGAGCTCGGCCTGTTCGAGGCGGACGAGCTGTGGCTCGACTCGCTCGCCGCCGAATTGCACCCGCGCGCGATCCTGCTCGGCAACCTCTTCCGCGACCAACTCGACCGCTACGGCGAGCTCGAGACGATCGCCGACCGCTGGGCCGCGGCCGTCAACCGGATGTCCACCAACCCAGCCCGGGAGTCGGCGCTGGTGCTCAACGCCGACGATCCCGCGATCGCCGACCTCGGGCGCGGACGCGACGCGCCGGTGCTCTATTTCGGCGTCGATGACGATTCGCTCGCCCTGCCGGGCATGTCACACGCGGCCGATGCCAAGCACTGTCGCAACTGCGGTGCTCCATACGTGTTCGATGCCGTCTACCTCGGCCATCTCGGCCACTACCACTGCCCCAGCTGCGGCCAGGCCCGCCCCACGCCGGCGGTCACCGCGACACGTGTGACCCTCGAAGGCGTACGCGCGGCTCGCTTCACGCTGCGGACGCCCGCGGGCGCCGCCGAGGTCGAGCTCTCCCTGCCGGGTCTCTACAACGTCTACAACGCGCTCGCCGCCGCCGCGCTCGCGACCGTGCTGGAGGTCGACCTGCCGGAGATCGTCGCCGGGCTGCAGGGCACCAAGCCCGCGTTCGGTCGCGCCGAGACCGTGATGCTCGGGCTCGAGTCCGAGCCGGCCCAGAACCGGGCGGATGGGCAGGACTCGCCCCGGACGCGAGGGCCAGCTCGACGCGAGCTCCAGATCCTGCTCGTGAAGAACCCCGCGGGCGCCAACGAGGTGCTGCGCACGCTCGCGCTGGAGCCAGGCGAGCACGACCTGCTCGGCGTGCTCAACGACGGGATCGCCGACGGGCGCGACGTCTCCTGGATCTGGGACGCGGACTTCGAGCTGCTCGCCGGGCGCGTCCGCCGGGCAACCTGCAGCGGCTCGCGCGCGCCCGAGCTTGCGCTGCGCCTGAAGTACGCGGGGATCGACCCCTCGCGCATCCACGTCCAGGCCGACCTGCGCAGCGCCCTGCGCGAGGCCGCCGCGGATGGTGCAGATGCGCAAACGCCGCTGTACGCGCTGCCGACCTATACGGCGATGCTCGCGCTGCGCGAGCTGCTCGTCGCGCGCGGGGAGGCGAGCAGCGCATGGTCGTGAGCTCGTCGCGGGACTCGATCTCCACACCCGGGCCGACCGTGCCAGCCGGGCCCACGACGGCCGCGCCTTCCACGCCCACGGCGGCCACACCCTCCGTGCCCGCCACAGCCGGCGGCGATCCCGGCCGGTCGCGATCGGGGCTCTCCGCGAAGGTCGTCTGGCACGACCTCGAGTGTGGCTCCTACCGCGCCGACCTGCCGCTGTGGCTGCAGCTGGCCGCGCGCGAGGGCGACCCGATCCTGGACGTCGGCGCCGGGAGCGGGCGAGTCGCGCTCGAGCTCGCCGGCGCCGGCCATCGCGTGACCGCGCTCGATCTCGACCCTGACCTGCTCGCCGCGCTGCGCTACAGGTCCGGGGAGCCGGCGGTTGAGACCGTCTGCGCGGACGCGCGCTCGTTCGAGCTCCCCCGCCGGGACTATGCCCTGTGCCTGGCGCCGATGCAGACGATCCAGCTACTCGGCGACGCTTCCGCGCGGACGGCGTTCCTGCGCCGCGCCCGCGCCCACCTGCGTCCCGGCGGGCTGCTCGCGTGCGCGATCGTCACCGAGCTCGAGCCGTTCGACGTCGCCGACGGCTTGCCCGCGCCGACGCCGGAGACGGCTCGCGTCGAAGGGGCGCTCTACATCAGCCAGGCCGAGAGCGTGCGGCTACTTCCACGACGGGTCGTGATCGAGCGCTCGCGACGGATTGTCTTCCCCACCGCCCCCGAGCCAGACGACGGCAGCTCGGCTCTGCGGATGCCCGACGGTGACTCGGTCGACCGGCCGATCGAGACGCCCGCCGTCGAGCGCAACCTGATCGAGCTTGCGCTCCTCAGCGCCGATGAGCTCGAGCGCGAGGGCCTGGATGTCGGTTTTCGCCCCGAACCGGCACTCGCGATCGAGCCGACCGAGGAGCACGTCGGCAGTGTGGTGGTGATGCTGCGTGCTTGAGTCTGTCTCCGTCCCTCCCACGCCGCCCGTGACACCGACGGGTCGAGTCCTGCGCGTCTGCGCGCTGTACCCGGACCTGATGAACATCTACGCGGACCGTGGCAACCTGCTCGTGCTCGAGCACCGCTGCACGTGGCGCGGGATCGGCTTCGAGCTCACCTCCAGCGGTCTCGGCGAGTCGCTCGACGCGGATGCGCACGACCTCTACTACCTCGGCGGCGGCCAGGACCGCGACCAGCGCCTCTGCGCCGAGGACCTGATCGCGACCAAGCGCGACGCGCTCCACGCCGCTGCCGCGCGCAGACGCGGTGATTCTCGGCGTGTGCGGTGGCTATCAGCTGCTTGGGCATTCGTATGTCCTCGGCGAGGACCAGATCCCGGGCGTCGACCTGCTCGACGTGCGCACCGTGCGCGAGGACGGCCCGCGTCTGATCGGCAACGTCGCGATCGAGATGTCGCTGGACGATCGCGGCAAGCGCGTGCTCGCCGGGTTTGAGAACCACGGCGGGCGAACCTACCTGGGTAAGAGCCAGCAAGCGCTCGGCCGCGTGCTCAAGGGTCACGGCAACGACGGGCGCAGCGGCTTTGAGGGCGCACGCGCCGGAAATACGATTGGGACCTACCTGCACGGCCCGCTCCTGCCTAAGAACGCTTGGTTCGCCGACTGGCTGATCGCCACCGCTCTGCGCCTCGATCTCTCAGAGCTGGCGCCGCTCGACGACGCCTTCGAGCGGGCGGCACACCTCAGCGCGCGCCGTGCCGCGGGGGTGTGATCGAGCGAGCCGTCCCAAACGCGGCGTATCGTCATTCGAACGGTGGGTGAAGCGTCGAGGTGGCGCGAGCGGCAGTCAACCGTGAATTCGGGGTAGCACCTCGGATGGAGTTCGAGTCTCCCGCCCACCGCCATGTGTTGAGCCCGACCGGGCAGAGCGCCCTGACATGCGTTCGCGGGTAGCGCCCGCTTTGATCGTCCGGTCGGGCTTGCTAGTCTTTTGCCACGGTTGACAGCCGCTCGGAGGTAGCTCCTCCTACACCCGCACCCGACCCGCTCCGGCGGGTCGAGTCGTTTAAGCTTGCGACCGTGGACTTCACCGAGTACCAGCGCCTTTCTCGCAGCACCGCGCGGTATCCGCGCAACGAGGCGCTCACCTACCCGGCGCTCGGACTGGCCGGTGAGGCGGGCGAGTTCGCCGATCACGCGAAGAAGGTGATTCGCGACGACGGCGGCGAGGTCACGGCCGGACGGCGCGAGGCGATGGCCAAGGAGCTCGGCGACGTCCTCTGGTATGTCGCCCAACTCGCCAGCGAGCTGGGACTCGAGCTCGATGAGATCGCCCAGATCAACCTCGACAAGCTGCTTTCACGTCAGCGGCGCGGGGTTCTCTCGGGCGAGGGTGACGATCGCTGACCGAAGCCGGGAGACACTCGCCTTCGACCGAACCCGGGGGACACGCGCCTTCGGCGCTGGCCGATTCGGGATGCGAGCGGAGCGAGTGTCTCCCGAACCGGTCCCCGTTCGGCCAGCATCTCCGTTTCGGCCGGCGATTTCAGGACGCGACCGCGAAGCGCGCGAAGCGCTCGGCCGTCCTTTTCGGAACCAGCGCCTTCACGCGGACGCCCTCGGGCGTGTCCTTGCGCGTGAGATCTCCCGCCAGCTCGTGCAGCTCCGCGAGGCTGCCGCCGTCGGCGTAGGGACGAGTAGCTCGACCGGGCAGAGCATGTGCGCCAGCTCCGCTTCGAAGCGCGCGCCCGAGCGCCTCCAGGCCCTCACCGGTGACGCCGCTGACGAGCATCGCGTCGGGGTAGCGCAGGCGCAGCTCGTCGCGCGCCTGCTCGTCGAGCAGGTCGATCTTGTTCAGCACCAGCAGCCGCGGGCGCTCGCCGGCGCCGATCTCCTCGAGCGTCTGCTCGACCGCGCGCTGCATCGCCTCGGCCTGTGTCTCGGGCGCGGAGGCGTCGAGCACGTGGGCGAGCAGGTCGGCGCGGCGGGTCTCCTCGAGCGTCGCGCCGAAGGCGTCGACCAGCTGATGCGGCAGCTTGCTGATGAAGCCGACCGTGTCGCTCACGAGGTACTTCCTGCCCGAGCGGCCACCCCGGCTCGCGCGGTCCGCCCGTTTGCCTGGTCCGCCTGAATCCCGTTTAGGCCTGCCGCCTGTCCGGCGTGGCGGCCGTTCGCGTTCCCGTTCACAATGCCGTTCGCCGCTCCAGCGCCCGCGATCGGACCGACCGTCCGCGTCGTCGGGTCGAGCGTGTGGAACAGCCGGTCGCGCACCCCCACCTCCGCGCCGGTGAGCGCGTTCAAGAGCGTCGACTTGCCCGCGTTCGTGTAGCCGACGAGCGCCACCGTCGGCAGCGCCGCGCGCTCGCGCTCGGCGCGCATCACCGCGCGCGTGCCCTTCACGTGCTCGAGCCGGCGCCGCAGCGCCGCGATCCGGTCGCGCGCGAGGCGTCGATCGGTCTCGATCTGGCTCTCCCCCGGTCCCCGCGTGCCGATCCCGCCGCCGAGACGCTCGAGGTGCGTCCACAGCCCCCGCATCCGCGCGAGGTTGTACTCGAGCTGCGCGAGCTCGACCTGCAGCTTGCCCTCGGCGCTGCCCGCGTGCGCGGCGAAGATGTCGAGGATCACCGTCGTGCGGTCGACCACCGGCATGCCGAGCGCCTCCTCGAGGTTGCGCTCCTGGCGCGGGGTCAACTCGTCGTCGCAGGCGATCAGGTTCGCGTCGGCCGCCTTCGCGGCCGCCTTCGCCTCCGCCACCTTCCCGGGGCCGAGGTAGGTGTTCGGGTGCGGCTGTTCGCGACGCTGCACCATCTTCCCCACGACCGCCACCCCCGCCGTCCGCAGCAGCTCGCCGAGCTCCTCGAGGTCGTCCTCCTCCGGGAGCGCCGCGATGCAGAACGCGCGCTGGGCGGCGCGCTGTCCCGGCTGCAGGCCGTTGGCCTCGGCCGCGGAGATCTTGGGAGTGGTGCCTGTGCGGCCGTTGCGGCTTCGATTCACTGCACTTCAGTCTAGGCCCACCCCGGACCGCGTTTGTGAAAGGTCGTTGCGGTAGGGAGCGCTCTGACCGGCGATAGGGACCGGTCTGAGGGTCGCTCAGCTCGACGGTCTCCAAAAATGACACCCCTTCCCCTACCCGCCGAGCGCTCCCAGCCGCGTGACCGCCTCCAGCAGACGCTCGTCCGGCGTCGTCAGCGAGATCCGGAACCAGCCCTCCCCCGCCGGACCGTAGATCGCGCCGGGCGAGAGCACGACCGCGGCCTGCTCGAGCACGTGCTCGCAGTACGCCTCCGAGCTCGCGTATCCCGCCGGGACGGGCGCCCACACGTAGATCGTGCTGTGCGGCGGGTTCACGTCGACGCCGATGCCCTTCAGCGCGTCGCAGACGAGGTCGCGGCGGCGGCGGTAGAGCTCGTTCATCGAGGCGACCTCCGCGTCCGCGTCGGGTGAGAGCGCCGCGACGCCGGCCAGCTGCACCGCCTCGAACAGGCCCGAGTCGATGTTCGTCTTCAGCCGCCAGTAGGTCTCGATCGCCTCCGCGTTGCCGACCACGACCGCGCAGCGCCAGCCGGTCATGTTGTAGCCCTTCGACAGCGAAAACACCTCGATCCCGACCTCCTTCGCGCCCGGGGTCGCGAGGAACGAGGGCGCGCGGTAGCCGTCGAACACGATCTCCGAATACGCGTTGTCGTGGACGACGAGGATCTCGTGCTCGCGCGCGAACTCGACGACCTGCTCGAAGAAGCCCGCCGGCACGACCGCCCCGGTCGGGTTGTTCGGGTAGTTCAGGAACATCAGCTTCGCCCGCTTCGCGGTCTCCTCGTCGATCGCGTCGAGGTCGGGGACGAAGCCGAGCTTCGGCTCCAGCGCCATCAGCACCGGCTCCGCGCCCGCGAGCCAGGGGCCGGCGGTGTAGACGGGATAGCCCGGGTCGGCCGCGAGCGCGTAGTCGCCGGGGTCGAGGAACGCGAGGTTGAGGTTGAAGATCGCCTCCTTCGCGCCGATCGCCGGGATGATCTCGCGCTCGGGGTCGAGCTCGACGTCGAAGCGCCGCTCGTAGAAGTCGCTGACCGCTTCCCTGAAGTCCGCGCGGCCGCGGTTGGTCGGGTACTGGTGGGTCTCGGCCTCGCTCACGGCCTCCTGCATCGCCTCGACGATCAGCGGTGCCGTCGGCCGGTCGGGGTCGCCGATCCCGAGGCTGATCACGTCCACTCCCGCGGCGCGCTTGGCGGAGATCTTCCGCTCGAGCTCGGCGAACGCGTACGGGGGGATGCGCTCCAGGCGCTTACTCGGTCTCATTCAGCTCCTTCACGAAGTTGTCACTCAGACGACCCTCGAACACGGGCCTCGCCCAGCCTGTCAGGTTCACTCGCAGATCGTCTCCCACCTCGACCTCCAGCTCGCCGCCGTCGAGGAGAACCGTGACGTGAGTTGCGGCCCCGCCGGTCGCTCCTCGGCCGAGCAGATACGCGATCGCGGCGCCCGTCGCACCCGTGCCCGAGGACAGCGTCTCCCCCACCCCGCGCTCGAAGATCCTCGCCCTGATCCGGGCGGGCGGGCCCGAATCGAGCTCGGTGTACCACGACACGTTCGTGCGGTTCGGAAACTGCGCGTTCCCTTCGATTTCGGGCCCGGCCGCGTTCAGATCGAGCTCGTCCAAGTCGGCCTCGGAGTCGACCAGGATCGCGCACTGGGGGTTGCCGATCGACACGTGCCGAAAGGCCCACGACCGCCCCGCCGAGTCGACCGCCCCGCGGCCGTCCTGCGCGCCGCCGGGGAAGTCGGCCGATTGCAGGCGCGCCACGCCCATGTCCACCCGGCACGTCTCCGGCCCGGTGATCGTCGGGCGGATCTCGCCGGCGGCTGTGTTGATCGTGAACTCATCCCGGTCGGTCCAGTGACGGCGCAAATAGAGAATCGCCTCGCGCGCGCCGTTGCCCGACAGCTCGGCCTCCGACCCGTCGGGGTTGAAGATCCTCAGGTCCGCCACATGCTCGGGATCTCGCGGGCGAGACAGCTCAAGCACGCCGTCGGCGTGAACACCGAAGTGGCCCTCGCACAATCTCCGCACCCGCGCGGGAGTCAGCTCGAACGGGAGCTCGGTCGCCTCGACGATCAGATAGTCGTTCCCGAGCGCCTGCCACTTCTCGAATCTCATAAGGCGCGGGAGTGTAGATGGCTGTCGGCCTACAGCGGGGGATCGTCGGGAGGAGGGTCTGCCTCCATCCCGTCGAGGATCTCCGCGGCCACCACCTCCGGGTCACGGCCGGTGACGCCGATCACATGCACCCCCGCGAGCTTTCGCATCCACGTCAGCTGGCGCTTGGCGTAGTTGCGCGTGCGCCGCTTCATCGCCTCGACGTCACCGCCGAGCAGCTCCTCGAAGCCGAGCGCCTTGCGCGCGGTCGCCGATGCGCCGGCCGCGTGCGCGCGGCGCACCTCCTCGGCGACGCCCGCCGCGAGCATCGCATCGACGCGCGCGTCGATCCTTGCGTACAGAGCCTCGCGCTCCTTCGTCAACCCGACGAGCAGCGTCGGATGGCGCAGCTCCTCGCTCCACAGCTGCGACGGTCCCTCCGGCCGCTCGAGCTCGCCCTGCTCCAACAGCTCGAGTGCGCGCACCACCCGCTGGCTGTCGTTCGGGTCGATCCCCGCCGCCGCCCAGGGGGCGCGGCCCGCGAGCAGCGCGTGCAGCGCGGGCGCGCCATCGCGTTCGAGCGTCGCTGTCCAGCGCTCGCGTGCGCCCTCCGGCGGTGGGGGCCGCAGGTCGAGTTCGGTCAGCGCCGCGCGCAGATACAGGCCGGTGCCGCCGACGAGCAGCGGGCGGCGCCCGGCCGCGAGCAGACCGTCGATCTCCGCGTGCGCGAGCTCCGCGTATTGCCCGGCGCTGAACGTCGCGTCGAGCGGCAGGAACGAGACCAGGCGATGCTCGAGTCGCGCCCGCTGCGCGGGAGAGGCCACCCCCGTGAGCGTCTCCAATCCGGCGTACACCTGCAGCGCATCGGCCGATACCGCGACCGGGCTCTCGTCGAACCCCTGCTCCTCGCCCCGCGCGCGCAGCTGTTCGCCCAGCGCAACCGCGACCTCGGTCTTGCCCACTCCCGTCGGGCCGAACAGCGCGATGATCCGCATTCTCGTAGGCTCGCACCTCGTGCAGATCTCCGACTCCACCGTCCTGCTGACGGGCGCCACCGGCGGCATCGGCCACGCGATCGCTCGCGAGCTGCACCGCCGCGGCGGCCGGCTGGTGCTCACCGGACGGCGCGCCGAGGTGCTCGAGCCGCTCGCCGCCGAGCTCGGCGCCCGCGCGCTGGCGGTCGATCTCAGCGACCCCGCCGAGCTCGAGCGCCTGATCGACGCGGCCGGCGACGTGGACATCCTCGTGGCGAACGCCGCGCTGCCCGCCTCGGGGCGTTTGGAGACCTACACGGTCGAGCAGCTCGACCGTTCGCTCGATGTCAACCTGCGCGCGCCGATCGTGCTCGCGCACGCGCTGCTGCCTGGAATGCTCGAGCGCCGCAACGGACATCTGCTGTTCATGTCCTCGATGTCGGCCAAGGCCGCCACCCCGGGAACCACGATGTATGACGCCGCCAAGTGCGGGCTGCGCGGCTTCGCCTCCGCCCTGCGCGCCGATCTACGAACGAGCGGCGTCGGCGTCTCGGTGGTGTTTCCAGGTTTCATTCGCGACGCCGGCATGTTCGCCGAGGCCGGAGTCGGCCTTCCCCCCGGCGTCGGCACGCGCACTCCCCAGGATGTCGCCCGCGCGATCGTCGAGGCGATCGCGCGCGACCGGGCCGAGATCGACGTCGCGCCGCTTTCGATGCGCTTGGGCACGCTGTTCGCCAACATCGCTCCAAAGCCGGCGGCAAGCATCGCGCGCAGGCTCGGCTCGGAGGAGATCGCGCAGGCGATGGAAACCGCCCAACTCGACAAACGCTGAGGCGGCCGCTGGGCGGCGCGCTTACGTCTTCACACCACAATCAGTGGAATCCCAAGATTCGGTGCTTGCGTAAGGCGCCTGTCGGCGGTGAGCAGAGGACACCGAAGCCGTCGTGCAAGGACGACATAACAGGCATCGAACGACGTCACATTCTTGCGCAGCGTCCAGGCATCTTGCAGCAGATCCAACGTCGCGACTCGCTCAACGGGGAGCCTTTCCAAGTCGGCTACCGCTTGCGCCGCCCGGCTTTCAGCCAAGCCGCGAAACTCCAAGCGACGTAGAGCCGACAGAGTCTCGCCATTCAGGTGGTCGGGGGCGGCAACCAAGCTCGCGTCTTCGATCACCCTCTGTACAGCGGTCGCCCGATCCGACCTGATGATCAACTCGACTACGGCCGCCGCATCAATGACTATCGAAGTGGGCATGTTCGAGCTGATCGGCGCGCTCCTCGCGCCCCTCGTGGACAGCCTCCAGAACATCCTCACGGCTGATTCCCTGGGCAGGCTTGCGTGTTTTGAGCGTCTCGAACCACTGGTCCCAGGTTGGAAGTTCCAGATCTCGCCTGAGGACCTCGGTCACATATCCGCTTACGCTCCGTCCCTGGCTGGCGGCTCGCTTGCGTAGCTTGACGTGTAGATCCTCGGGGAAGTTCTTGACCTGGATCGCGCTCACGGCATGAGGATAGCATGCAATCGGCATGCTTATCGCATGATCTATGGAAGGGCACGCGGGGCATCGAACATATGTTCTCATTATCCTCGGATGCCCATCAACGCCGCGATGCGACCATCAGCAGCAGGAAACCTCACGAGCGCCCTTACAGAACCCCTACACGACCCTTTGCGATGACTTAGGGACGCGATGCACGATTGATCGACACCACCCCTCAACCCACAGATGGAGGTTCGATCGCATGAACACGTCAAAGTTACTCGGAGCCACGATGGTCGCCGGCGCGCTCGCCACGGGCGGCGCCTTTGCCGGCATCTCCAGCGCAGGTGCCGCATCCAACAGCACCGCGAGCAGCGGGGCCTCGACGACCACATCCAGCACCTCGACGGCCACGCCCACGACACCCACGGCCCCGCCGGCGGGCGCGAAGTCCGGGACGACGCCGCCCTCGGGAGCGCCTCTGGGAAAGCACTCGTGCCCGGGCATGGGCTCCAGCTCGAGCTCCAGCTCCGGATCCAGCTCCGGATCGGGATCTAATTCGGAATCGGGATCCGACTCGGGCGCCAGCACTCCAGCCAATCCCGCCGGAGCGAGCGCGCAGTAGTCGACTCGAAAGCACCACCAGCCGATGAAGGCCAAGCCCGTATCGCGCGGAAGGCCAGCGCGACGCGGAAGGCTTTCGGAATTGACCAGTCCGGAGTGGTCGATGGACAAGCGAGACCAGGACGCAGGGAGCGTGGCGTGCTATGCACGCGAGCGACCGAGGACACAGTCTCGCGCAGTTCAGCGGCCGCTCCGGACCCGTACCAGCAGGCGTTCCTCTCCCGAGAGCGTCTGGCTGGTGGCGGCGGTGATCTGCACCTCGGTCAGCTCTCCGGGGGCGGCGAGGCCGGCGAAGTTGACGGCCTTGTTGTGGCGGGTGCGGCCGCGCAGGCGCTCGGGGTCGGTGCGGGAGGGGCCTTCGACCAGCACCTCGACCGTACGACCGACGAAGCGCTGGGCGCGCTCGCGTGCGCGTCGCTGGACGACCTCGAGCAGGCGCTCCATGCGCTCGACCTTCACCGGATGTGGGACGAGGCCCTCGGTCAGCTCGGCCGCGGTGGTGCCGCGCCGCGGGGAGAAGACGAACGTGAAGGCGCTGTCGTAGCCGACCTGCTCGGCGACTTCGAGCGTCTCGGCGAAGTCGGCCTCGGTCTCGCCGGGGAAGCCGACGATGATGTCGGTCGTGAGCGAGGCGTCGGGGACGTGCTCGCGGATCAGCGCCACGCGATCGAGGTAGCGCTCGCGGCTGTACGTGCGGCGCATCGCCTTCAGGATCCGGCTCGAGCCCGATTGCAGTGGCAGGTGGATGTGCTCGCAGAGGCTTTCCAGCTCGGCGTGGGCGCGGATCACGTCCTCGCGCATGTCCTTCGGGTGCGGGCTCGTATAGCGGATTCGGTCGATCCCCTCGATCCTGTCGACGGCCGCCAGCAGTTCGGCGAACGTCGCCTGTGGGTGGCCGTTCGCCTTGAGGTCGCGCCCGTAGGAGTTGACGTTCTGCCCGAGCAGCGTCACCTCGCGCACGCCGTCGACGGCCATCGCCTGGACCTCGGCGATGAGCTCGTCCTGCGGCCGGCTGACCTCGCGCCCGCGCGTGGAGGGGACTATGCAATACGCGCAGGCGCAGTTGCAGCCGACGGAGATCTGCAGCCACCCCTGGAAGGGGCGCGTGCGCCGCGCCGGGCAGGTGCCCGGTGAAGCCCTCGAACTCGAAGTAGCCCTGGGCGGTCAACGAGTCGCTCGTGAGGAACTCCGCGAGCTTGTGCACCTGTCCGGGGCCGAAGGCGACGTCGACGAACGGGAAGCGCTCGAACACCTCCTCCTTCACCGACTGCGCCCAGCAGCCGCCGACGCCGACGATCCGCTCGGGCTGTTCGTGCTTGAGGCGTTTGGCCTCACCGAGATGGGCGATGAAGCGGCTGTCGGCCGTCTCGCGGATCGAGCACGTATTGAAGAGGATCAGGTCGGCCTCCCCACGCTCTGGCGCCTCGGAGTAGCCGAGCGACTCGAGCATCCCCTTCATCCGCTCCGAGTCGTGCTCGTTCATCTGGCAGCCGAAGGTGGTGAGGTGATAGCTCTTCATCGCCTCACAGGGTACCTGCGGTTACCGTCTTCGACCCGTCCCTGCGGCGATTTTGTCTCGCCGCAGGGTTCTACGAATACGCTCAGGCGGCTGCGACGGCGGCCACAGCCGGCTTACCGGCAGGCCGATCCGCAATCGGTGCCACCGGGGCGGCGGCGTCCTTGTCGCGCTCGATCGGCGTGACGAGGTCCTTGCCGAGGCCGAGCGCGGCGTAGATCTTGTCCTCGATCTCCTTCGCCATCTCCTGGTGCTCGTCCAGATAGGCCTTCGCGTTGCCGCGGCCCTGGCCGAGACGCTCGTCTTTGTAGGAGAAGAACGAGCCGGACTTGGTCACGATGTTGTGCTCGAGCCCGAGGTCGATCAGGCAGCCGGAGGTCGAGATGCCCTTGCCGTACTCGATGTCGAACTCGGCCTGCCTGAACGGCGCGGCGACCTTGTTCTTGACGACCTTCACGCGCACGCGGTTGCCGACCGCCTCGGTGCCGTCCTTGAGCGTCTCGATGCGGCGGATGTCCAGGCGCTGGGAGGCGTAGAACTTCAGCGCGCGTCCGCCCGGCTGGGTCTCGGGCGAGCCGAACATCACGCCGACCTTTTCGCGGATCTGGTTGGTGAGGATGCAGAGCGTCTGCGTGCGGTTCAGGTTGCCCGCGAGCTTGCGCATCGCCTGGGACATCATCCGCGCCTGCGCGCCGACGGTCTGGTCGCCCATCTGCCCCTCGAGCTCCACGCGCGGGGTCAGCGCCGCGACCGAGTCGATCGCGACCACGTCGACGGCGCCGCAGCGCACGAGCATGTCGGCGATCTCCAGCGCCTGCTCGCCGTAATCGGGCTGGGAGACGAGCAGCTCGTCGATGTCGACGCCGATCTCCTTCGCGTACAGCGGGTCCATCGCGTGCTCGGCATCGATGAACGCGCACACGCCCCCGAGCTTCTGCGCCTGGGCGAGCACGTGGTAGATCAGCGTCGTCTTACCGGAGGACTCCGGCCCGAAGACCTCGACGATCCGCCCGCGCGGCACGCCGCCGATCCCGAGCGCGAGGTCGAGCGACAGCGCGCCCGTGGGGATCGCGTCGCAGCGCACCTGCGCGCCCTCGTCGCCCATCCGCATCACGGTGCCCTTGCCGAACTCGCGCTCGATCTGCGTGAGCGCCCCCTGCAGGGCGGCGTCGCGCGCCTTGGCAGCCTTCTCTTGATCGCTCACGGGCATGGTCTTGCTCCTCCGGTCGAAGATGGATCGAGAAAGCTAGAGATCGCCCCGGACGGAACGTCTGTTCGTATCGCAGGCCAGGCTCACAAGAGGTCGAGAAACGCTTCGCGCTCGACGCCCGAGGCCGCGATGATCTGGTTCAGCGTGCCCTTTGCGAGATCCCTGCCGTGCATCGGAACAACAACGCGATGACGATGGTCTGGGTGTCGGAAGACGTGATGACTGCCCTTCACCCGATCCAACTCCCAGCCGCAGCGCTCGAGTGCGCGAATCGCCTTCCGTGGCGCTACCGCGGGCATTCGCGGCGTCACGCGGCGACCGTCACCCGCTCAATCTCGATCGGCCGTGGAACCGGATCGTCGTGAGCCAGTAGCGACTCCAGGTAGACCTCGATCGCCTCCCGGATCATCGCCAGAGCTTCCGCTCGTGTATCTCCCTGACTGACGCAACCCGGTAGCGCGGGAACGCTCACGCTGAAGCCACCGTCATCCTCCGGTGTCAGCACAACGTCATATTCACGCACATCGGCCATCTCTCAAGCTTAGTGCAGGCTGACGCAATCGAGAATCACTGCAGCGGGCCTCGAAGCGCACGGCGGAGCAGGTGCATCGCGACCGTCGTCGTGCGGTCGCGCACATCAGCGCGCGAGCCCGGCAAGTTGACCGAGCGGGTCAAAGGTTCGCCGCCCGCGGTCGCCACGCTCAGCCACACCAAGCCCACGGGCTTCTCCGTCGTGCCGCCGTCCGGTCCGGCAACGCCCGTGATGCCCACACCCACATCGGCGCCCAGCTTTGTCCTCGCCCCTGCGGCGAGCGCCTCCGCGACCTCGGCCGAGACTGCGCCGTGCTGCTCGATCACCTCTGATGGAACGCCCGCCTGGGCGATCTTCGCGTCGTTCGAGTAGACGACGATCCCGCCCTTCACGTAGTCCGACGCACCCGGCTTCTCCGTCAACCTCGCCGCCAACAGACCGCCCGTGCAGGACTCGGCCGTGGCGACCGTCTGGGCTTTCCCTCTGAGCAGCTCGGAGACCTGATCGTCGACCGTACTGCCGTCGTCGGAGAACAGCGTGTCCGCGTGCCGCTCGCGCACGACCGCCTCGAACGCGTCGTACACCCCCTGCTCGGCGGGCTCGTATCTGGTCACGACCTCGACCTCGCCCCGTTTCAGACAGGTCGTCACCTCCAACCTGCCCAGCTCGACGCCCTCTTGTTCGGCCACCCTCAGCGTCTCGGCGATCTCCGACTCGGGAATCCCATACAGCCTGAGCATCACCTGCCGGTACTCGGTCGCCCCCGCGATCGCCGCCTTCAGCGCCTCGGTCTCAACCGCCGCCCCCCACATCGGCCGCAGCTCCCGCGGCGGACCTGGGAGAACCACCACCGTCGGCTTGCCGTTCAGCTCCCGCGGGGGCACCACAAGCCCCGGAGCCGTACCCACGGGCTCGAGCACCGTCGCCCCCTCCGGTATCACCGCCTGCTTGCGATTGCTCTTTCTGATCGCATCCATATCGAGGTTCGGCCACCGTTTCGCAAGCGGCCTGAGAATCTCCGCAATCCGCGCCTCCAACTCCTCATCGAGCACCATTTCCCTCCCCTGTGCCCTCCCCACAACCTCGGCGGTGAGGTCATCAGCGGTAGGCCCCAACCCCCCGCTGGTAACGATCAAGTCCAACCCCTCCCCCGCCATGAACCGCAACACGTCCTCCATATCCTGGGGGCGGTCGCCAACAATCGTCGTATAAGCAACATCCACCCCCAGCTCCTTGAGTCGCTCGGCGATCCAAGGCCCATTCCTGTCGGTAACCCGCCCCGTCAACACCTCGGTCCCAGTGACGACGATCCCTGCCCGCGGCGCCCGGCTCACGTGCGCCCACCCTTCCACGGGGTCAAGCAGGGGGAGGATGTTCTTCGCGGACGATGCTGAATAAATTGATCGTTCGCGAAGAACATCCGGACCCTGCCAAGGATCAAGTGCATGTAGGCAATTCCCCCGCCTTCAACCGCCGCCGCCCCGCCTTCGTCACCGAATACCCAATCGCTTCGCTCGACGGCGGCACGGTCCTCGGGATCCCATCGACAAACATCGTCACCGAACTGTTCCCGAGCGTGATCGTGAAGTGCTTCGAATGAAACGTCGGCGTGCTCGTCCCCGGCTGCAGTTCCAGCCCCGGGATCAGCTTGCTCCCGGTGTCGTCGTTGATCAAGCACACGTACACAGCAGCACTCGGCCGCAACGAGAGCGCAACCACGCGCGATGGGGCAGTCGTGGGATGGACGGCGTGCCCGGTTCCTCGCCCGTGCGCGCGAGCGTGCTTGTCGTGCGCCTGCGGCGTCGTCGTGCTTGCCGTATCTGACGGACTCCCCCCACCCTCGCTCAGCAGCCCGATCACGAGCAGCACGATCACGACGCTGACGATCCCGACGAGCGCCATGTACCCGCGCGAGGGTCGCGACGACGGCATCCGTCCCCGCCCCGGGCTGCTGCTCGGCGTCGAGACGATCGGCTCCAGCGCCGCCTCGCTCGGGCGTTCGTAGTTGAGGCGGTATTCCTCGACCAGCGCCTTCGCGTCCAGGTTCAGCGCTTCGGCGTAGGTCCGCAGGAAGCTGCGCACGAACGTCGGCCCCGGCAGCAGGTCCCACTCTTCGTTCTCGAGCGCTCTCAGGTACTTCGCCCGGATCTTCGTCTGCGCCTCGATCTCGGACACGTCGATCCGAGCGCTCATGCGCGCGGCTCGCAGCGTTGCTCCGATCTCGGCCATGTCCGCTTGAAGGCTAGTCGCTGCCGGCTTTTCCCACGCTCAGGTGCACGCGAGCCTGCATGACGATGGAAGTAGACCGTCGGACACCACCCACTGAACCGGTCCTATTAAAAATGTCTTTCATTCATGCCTCTGTGACCGCATCGACCGTCGCGGGCTCGCCGGCCCGGGCTTCCAACGCCGCCAGCACCCGTGGCAGATCGGCCTCGGTGATCAGCACCTGCCGCGGCTTCGACCCCTCGTACCCGGAGATCACGCCGCGGCGCTCGAGCATGTCGATCACCCGTCCCGCGCGCGTGTACCCCAGCCTCAGCCTGCGCTGCAGCATCGAGGTCGAGGCCGTCTGCATCTCCGCCACGAGCGTGATCGCATCGCGCAGGATCGGGTCCTCGTCGGGGTCGAGCTCGTCGCCGCTCTCCTGTTGTTCCGTCGGCTCGACCTCCTCCAGCAGCTCCTCGCGCAGCTCCGGCTCGCCCTGCTTGCGCCACAGATCCGTCAGCTTTGCGATCTGCGCCTCGTCGATGTACGCGCCCTGGATCCGCTGCAGCCTGGAGGTCCCGACCGGGCTGAACAGCATGTCCCCCTGCCCCAGCAGCGACTCCGCGCCGTTCTGGTCGAGGATCACCCTCGAATCGGTCTGGCTGGAGACCGCAAAGGCGATCCGCGAGGGCACGTTCGCCTTGATCATCCCCGTGATCACGTCCACCCGCGGGCTCTGCGTCGCCAGCACCAGGTGGATCCCGACCGCTCTGGCCTTCTGCGCGAGACGGATAATCGAGTCCTCGACGTCGGCCGGCGCGACCATCATCAGGTCCGCGAGCTCGTCGATCACGCAGAGGATGTACGGCAGCGGCGCTTCGCCCCTGCGCGCGCGCGCCTTGTTCAGTTCGATCAGGCTCCTGGTTCTCGCCATCGACATGATCCCGTAGCGCTGCTCCATCTCCTTCACGAGGTTCTGCAGCGCGTTCGCGGCCATCCTGGGGCTCGTGATCACGGGCGTCAGCAGGTGCGGGATCGACTCGTAGTGGTTCAGCTCGACCTGCTTCGGATCCACGAGCACGAGCCTGACCTCGTGCGGGGTCGCTCTGAGCAGCACACTCGAGAGCATCGCGTTGATCGCGCCCGACTTGCCCGCGCCGGTCGTGCCCGCGACGAGCAGGTGCGGCATCTTCGCGAGGTCCGCGCCGATCGCCTTGCCCGCGACGTCCTTCCCCAGCCACACCGTCAGCGGCGACCAGTCCTTCGGCGGACGCTGGAACACATCGCCGAGCTTCACGATCCTTCTATGCGCGTTCGGGACCTCGACCCCCACCGCCTGCTTGCCCGGGATCGGCGCGAGGATCCTGATGTCCGTCGCCGCCAGCGCGTAGGCGAGGTCGTCCTTCAGCTGCGCGACCTTCCCGACCTTCGTCCCCGGCGCCAACCGCAGCTCGTATCTGGTGATGTGCGGACCCGCGACCGTCCCGATCACCTTCGCCTGCACGCCGAAGTGGCCGAGCGCCTCGGTCAGGCTCGTCGCCGTGCGCTCCTGCCCAGCGGTGTCGGGTCGCGTCTGCTCGGCCGTCGATCTGGCCAACAGCTTCTCCGCCGGCGGCAGCTCCCACACGAAGTCGGGATCGTCGGTGATCGCCCCGCGCAGCCTTCCCTGGGGGGTGAGCATCGCCGGGTCGGTCGTCGGATCGGTCCTGGCCACGCCCGAGGGTTCGTCGCCGTCCTGCTCCTCTTCCCCCTCCTCGGCCGGCTCCTCCTCTGCGAGCGCGGCTTCGCCGGCTTCTGTGTCCCCCACGAGATCGTTCACGAACGAGTCGCCTCCTGGATGCTCCTCGGCCTGCCCCTTCTCTCCGCCTGAGTCGAGCTCGTCGGCGTCCCAGGACAGCTCGCCGGTACTCCCCGGGCTTTGCGCGCCGTCGAGCGATGGTGCCTCGACGTGTGTGGCGCGCACGATCAGCTCCTCCGGCTCGGGCTCCGGCGGTCGCAGCGAATCGGGCAGCCCGGGCGCCTCGCCGGCAGTGGCGCTGCTCCGCGGCCGGTGCGCTTTCAGCAGCCGCGTCGTATCGGCCACGCCGTTGCCCGTCGCCCTGATCGCGCTCGCCAGCGACGCGCCCGTCAGCAGGATCACGCCGACGAGGAACAGGAAGACCACGAGGATGTCCACGCCGACGCTCTGCACGAGCCGGTGCGAGCCCTGGTACAGCGCCTCGCCCGCGATGCCGCCGTGCGCCTGCAGGAACGCCGAGGTCCACGACGCGCCCTTCTCCTGCGCCGCCTCGGTCGAGCTCACGCCCAGCGTGCCCGCCGCGAGCGCCAGCGTGATCGACGCGGACAGGCAGATCGCGCCCGTTCGCAGCGGACGCAACGCCGGCCACACCGGGCGCAGCAGCATCGCGCCGCCGCCGCCGATCAGCGCGATCGGCGCCAGCACCCGCGCTTTACCGACCGCCCAGCCGAGCCCGACCGCGAGGCCGTGCCCGGCGCGCCCCCCGTCCCAGTGACCCCACAGCACGAAGCCCATGAAGATTCCGATCGCGACCAGGGCGAGGCCGATCACGTCGCGCTGGCGCTGGTCCAGCTCCGGCAGGTGCGTCGGCAGCCCGAGCGCCGGCCACGACGAGAACCCGCGCCCGCGCGTGCCCGCGCGTCCGCGCCGTCTGGCTCCAGTTCGGGATCTGGATCCAGAGCGTCCCCGCGCGCCAGCGCGCGTGCCCGTCGCGGCCCCTCGGCGCGCGGCTGCTTTGCGCCCCGGTTTCCGTGCCGGGGCGCGCTTGCGTGTATTCGCCATCCCGCGCAACTTCGACGTCGCCGCACGAGCACCTTCCCGGCGCGGTCCCTTGCAAGCCCCTAACTGCGGCCTTACTCCTGCTTTACTCCAGATCGCTTACATAAAGACCCATCTCATGAACGACTTTTCCCGCGCACCCCGCGTGCTCGTCGTCGAGGACGACGAGGACATCGCCCAGGCGCTCCAGCGCTCGCTGCGCATGGAGGGCTACGAGGTGCGCGCCGCCGCCGACGGGCCCACCGCCTTGGAGAACGGCCGCTCGTTCGCGCCCGACCTCGTGATCCTCGACCTCGGCCTGCCCGGCCTCGACGGCCTCGAGGTCGCGCGCTCGCTGCGCGCCGACGACGACGTGCCGATCCTGATCCTGACCGCGCGCGACGCCCTGGAGTCGCGCGTCGAGGGTCTCGATGCCGGCGCCGACGACTACCTCGTCAAGCCCTTCGAGCGCCAGGAGCTGCTCGCGCGGATGCGCGCGCTGCTGCGCCGCCGCCCGCCGCGCGGCTCCGCCCCGCTGCGCGTCGGCGACCTGCTGCTCAACGCCGACACCCACGAGGTCACGCGCGGCGAGCGCACGGTCGACCTCACCCAGCGCGAGTTCGAGCTGCTCGAGTACCTGATGCGCAACGAGCGGATCGTGATCTCCCGCCAGCGCCTGCTCGACGAGGTCTGGGGCTATGACCCGTTCTCGACGACGAACACGATCGAGGTGTTCGTCTCGAACGTGCGCCGCAAGCTCGAGGCCGAGGACGAGCCGCGTTTGTTGCACACGATCCGAGGGGCCGGCTACGTCCTGCGCGCCTGAGCATCTCCTGACACGGCGCTGGATCACCACGTGCCGGCTTGGCCATACCCCCCGTATGGCCTGCGCCGTCCCGCGTCGCCCAGCTTGGTCATGAGACGCTCAGGAAAGATCATGTTTTTCGAGCGCCTGACAGCGACGTTCGACCGGCTGCCGATCCGCGTGCGCCTGGCCGGCGTTTCGGCGCTGCTCACGTTCGTGATCCTCTGCGGCTTCGCCGTCGCCGTCGGCTCGCTGACCGTGCGCCGGATCCGCTCGGACTTCAACGGCCAGGTCGCGGAGACCGCCTCGCAGCTGCCCACGCAGCTGAGCATCAAAGTCAACCCCGCGACGTTCCAGATCGTCGGCATCAATCCGCCGCTCCAGGATCTCGCCGAGCCCGAGGGCTCGGCGGTGATCAGGATCATCGCGCTCGGCGGCGCCGTGCTCGCCGAAACCGGAAAAGCGCCATCGCTCGGCCCCCCCTCGCTGCAGGCCCGCAACGTCGACGGCTATCGCGTGCTCAGCCACCCGGCCGACGTCTACCTCGCCGGCACCGGCGAACGCGTCGGTCAGGTGTACGTCCAGTACGGGCGCAGCGTCGCCGACACCGAGGCGACCGTCACGCGCGTCGAGCTGTTCCTGCTCGTCGGCGTGCTCGTCGGCACCGGGCTCGCGCTGTTCGCGGGCACGATGATCGCCCGCCGCGCGATGGCGCCGATCGCGCGATTGACGAGCACCGCGGCGGAGATCGCCCGCACCCGCGACCCCTCGCGCGTCGTGCCCCAGTCCGAGGCCGACGACGAGGTCTCCGAGCTGGCGCGCACGCTCGAGGGCATGCTCCGCGAGCTCGACGCCGCGCGCGGCGAGACCGAGGCGATGCTCGTGCGCCAGCGCCGCTTCGTCGCCGACGCCTCGCACGAGCTGCGCACGCCGCTCACGAGCGTGCTCGTCAACCTCGAGCTGCTGGCTGAATCCCTGCACGGCGACCAGGGCGATGCGGCGCGCTCGGCCCTGCGCTCCTCGCAGCGGATGCGGCGCCTGGTCGCCGACCTGCTGCTGCTCGCGCGCACCGACGTCGGCCGCGTGGTCCCACACGAGCCGTGCGCGCTCGACCAGATCGTCGTCGAGGCGGCCTCCGAGCTCGGCGCCGTCAGCGGTCAGCACGAGATCTCGCTCGACGTCGACCATGCGGGGGGTGGCCGGGGGGCGGCCGGGGATCCCATCCTTGTCCAGGGCTCCCGCGACGAACTGCACCGCCTCACGATCAACCTGCTCGAGAACGCGCTCCGCCACACCCCGGCAGGCACCGAGATCCGCGTCTCGACGCGGCTCGAGCAGGGTGACGAGGCGCTGCTCGTCGTCGAGGACGAGGGCCCGGGCGTCCCCGAGCACCTGCACGAGACGCTGTTCGAGCGCTTCGTCCGTGGTGCCGGTGACCGCGGCGGTTCTTTCGGCCTTGGCCTTGCGATCGTCCGCGCCGTCGCCGAGACCCACGGCGGCTCGGTCTCGATCGAGCCTACCGGCGAACGCGACGGCGCTGCCTACGGCGCCCGCTTCACCGTGCGACTGCCGACGGCGCCGGCCGCGCAGACGGAGGAGGCGACGCCGCTCACGCCTCCCGTTGTAAACCCGGCCGTCTAGACCTCGACAACAACCGGCAGCACCATCGGCCGCCGCTTGAGGCGGTCGTAGACGAGCTTCGCGAGGTCGTCGTGGAGGACCTCCCGGAGCAGGTCGACCTCGTGGATCTGCTCCTTCGCGGCGCGCTTCAGCGTCTTCTCGACCGTCGCCCTGATCTCATCCGAGAGCTCGTCGGCCTCGTCGAGGAACGGCACACCCCGGAAGATCACCTCCGGGTCGACGACCGAGCGCCCGTCCTGCTCGGCGATCGTCACGACGACGATGAAGATCCCGTCGGCCGACAGCATCCTCCGGTCGCGCAGCGCCACGTCGGCCATGTCGCCGATCTCGACGCCGTCGACGAAGATCATCCCCGACTGCTCGGGCTTGCCGAAGCGCGCGCCGCGCTCGTCGATCTCCAGCGGCAGCCCGTTCTCGCCCTGGAAGATGTCCTCGGGTGGAATGCCGACCGCTTCGGCGAGCTGGGCGTGCAGACGCAGCCGCTTGAAGTCGCCGTGGAACGGCATCACGTAGCGCGGCTTCGTGAGGTTGAGCATCAGCTTGACCTCCTCCGCGTAGCCGTGCCCGGAGGCGTGCACGGGCGCGTCGGCGGTCGTGATCACGTCGCAGCCGATGTGGTAGAGCCGGTCGATCGTCTCGTTGACCGCGCGCTCGTTGCCGGGGATCGGCGTGGCGCTGAAGACGACCGTGTCGCCCTGGCGCAGCTCGACCTGGCGGTGATCGCGGTAGGCCATCCGCCGCAGCGCGCTCAGCGGCTCGCCCTGGGAGCCGGTCGAGATGATCACGATCCGCTCGTCGGGGAAGTCCTCGAGCTCGCGCGGCCCCACGAGCATCCCGTCGGGCACCTCGATGTGCCCGAGCGCGCGGCCGATTTTCACGTTCTTACGCATCGAGCGCCCGACCAGCACGACCTTGCGGTCGAGCGCCGCGGCCGCGTCGACGACCTGCTGCACGCGGTGGATGTTCGAAGCGAAGCTCGTCACCACGATCCGTCCCTCGCAGCGTGCGAACACCTCCTCGAGGTGCGGGCCGACGCCCGACTCCGACGGCGAGAAACCCGGGCGATCGACGTTCGTCGAGTCGCCGCACAAGAGCAGCACGCCCTCGCGGCCGAGCTCGGCCAGGCGCGAGACATCAGCCGGCGCGCCGTCGACGGGGGTCTGGTCGAACTTGTAGTCGCCGGTCACGAGCACCGTCCCCAGCTCGGTGCCGAGCGCGACCGCGCTCGCGTCCGGGATCGAGTGCGTCATGTGCACCATCTCCAGCTCGAACGGCCCCAGCTCGAACGCTTCGCCGGCGGAGACTTCGTTCAGGGAGACGTCGCGCAGCTTGTGCTCGTCGAGCTTCGACCTGGCCATCGCGATCGTCAGCGCGTTTCCGTAAACGGGCGGTAGCGAGCCCTCCCGCTCGAGCTCGCGCAGCACCCACGGCAGCGCGCCGAGATGGTCCTCGTGGCCGTGCGTGATCACGATCGCCTCGATGTCCTTCGAGCGCTCGCGCAGGTAGGAGAAGTCGGGCAGTACAAGATCGATGCCGACCATCTCCGGGGTCGGGAAGCGCAGCCCGACGTCGACGACGACGATCCGGCCGTCCTGCTCGACGACCGTCATGTTCTTGCCGATCTCCCCCAGCCCGCCGAGCGGCAGGACGCGCAGCTTCGAGCTCACGCGTTCGCTCGCGCGGGTGAGGCCGTCTGCGCGTCGTGCACTGTCGACGCGCCGGTGAGCAGGCCGTGGCGTTCGAGCATCGCCCTGACAGCCTCGGTCTCCTGCGCGGTCGCCTCGACGATCGGCAGGCGCACGCCGCCCGTGTCGTGGCCGAGCAGGTTCAGCGCGGCCTTCGTGCAGGTCGGGCTCGCCGTCAGGAACAGGGTCTCGTAGACGTCTCGCAGGGAGGCGTCGATCTCCGCGCGTCGCTGCGGCTCCTCGACCATCCGCCGCTGCTCGTTGCCGACGATGTGGCTGGCGACGAGGATCCCGCCGGCGCCACCGAGCTCGAGCGTGCGCGCGAACGTCGCGTCGTCGCCCGCGTACAGCGCGAGGCCGTCGATCTGGCGCAGCTCGTCGGGATTGGCCTGCTTGACGGCGTCGATGTGCTCGATCTGGGCGAGCTCCGCGAGCAGCTCGGGACCGATGTTCGTGCCGGTGCGCTTGGGGATGTTGTAGAGCAGGACCGGTTTGTCGGTGGCCCGCGCGACCGCTTCGTAGTGACGCTTCAGGCCGAGCGGGCTGGGCCGGTTGTAGTAGGGCGTGACCGACAGCACCGCGTCGGCGCCGAGCTCGGTCGCGCGTTCGGTCAGGTAGACGGCGTGGCGCGTGTCGTTCGTGCCGGCGCCGGCGACGACCGTCGTGCCCGCGGGCCGCTCTCCGACCGCCAGGCCGATCAGCTCGAGCTGCTCCTCATCCGTCAGCGTCGAGGCCTCGCCGGTCGTGCCGGCGACGACGAACCCATCCGAGCCGTTCTCGGCCAGGTACGCCATCAAGGCCACGAACGCCTGCTCGTTCACCCTTCCCTGCGCGTCGAAGGGGGTGACAATCGCCGTCAGGATCGTGCCGAGCTCGGTCATGGGCATGAGTATCTCACGCTCAGAACAGCAACTGCTCGAGACCGATGACGGGCGATTGCTCCAAGCCACCCACGCGGCGAATCGCGAGCAGCACTCCCGGCATGAACGACTCGCGTCCGATCGTGTCGTGGCGGATCGTGAGCGTCTGCCCGACGTCGCCGAAGATCACTTCCTGGTTGGCGACGATCCCCGGCAATCGCACCGAGTGGATTGGAACCCCACCCGCCCCCTCAGACCCGCCGGTCGCCTCCGCGATCAGTTGCGCTGTGCGCGCCGCGGTACCGCTGGGAGCGTCGAGCTTCTCCTCGTGGTGCAGCTCGACGATCTCGGCCTTCGCCATGTGCCGCGCCGCCTGCACCGCGAAGCGCATCATCAGCACCGCGCCGATCGCGAAGTTCGGCGCGATCAGCACGTTCGCCCGCGGCTTGCCGTCGGCGGGTCGCGCCTGGCCGAGCGGCGCCGGGTTGAACCCGGTCGTGCCGATCACGACGTGTACGCCGGCGCGCACGCAGGCCAGGGCGTTGCCGAGCGCCGTTTCGGGGCGGGTGAAGTCGACGACGACCTCGGGCGGCCGGGCGGCCGCGGAGGAGCCCGCGGGCTCCTCGACGCCGTTCCCGGTCAAGAGATCCTCGAGCGTGACTCCCAGCAGCGGGTCGGCGCGCCCGACGAGCTCCATGTCCTGCGCGCCTTCGACCGCGGCGCAGACCGTCGCGCCCATGCGTCCCGCGGCACCAGCGACCGCCACGGCGATCATGCCGCCACCCCCTCGAGCGGGCCGAGCGCCGCCTGGAAAGCCTCTTCCTCGGGTCCCACGCAGGCGATCGACAGACGCTCCGGCTGGAACAGCTCGCCGGCGAGCTCGCGCAGCGCGGCGACGTCGACGGCGTCGATCCGCTCGATAACCTCGTCGACCGAGAGGATCGGCATCTCGTTCAAAACCGAGATCCCGAGACGGCTCATGCGCGCTCCGGTGGACTCCAGCGAGAGCACCATCCGCCCCTTCAGGTTCTCGCGCGAGCGGTCGAGCTCCGCCGCGCTCGCGGGATCGGCGACGAAGCGCTCGAGCTCATCTGCGATCGTCCGCAGCGCCTCGGCGAGGTTCTCCGGCCGCGTGCCCACGTACAGCCCGACCTCGCCGGTGTGGGCGTAGAGGCTCGAGAAGCAGAACACCGAATAGGCCAGCCCCCGGCGCTCGCGCACCTCCTGGAACAGTCGCGAGGAGGACGTCCCCCCGAGCACGCCTTCGAGCACCCGCAACGCGAAGCGCCGTTCGTCGTCGCGCGCCAATCCCGGTCCACCGAGACACAGGTGGTACTGCTCGGTGTCCTTCGCGAAGAAGCGCACGCGCCGCGCGAAGTCCGGGTCGGCAGGCGTCTGGCGCGGGGCACGCTGCCCGGCACGCTCGCTGCCGGCGGCGATCGCGAGCTCGACGAGCTTGTCGTGGTCGACCGAGCCGGCCGCGCCGATCACGACGTTGCCGGGAACGTAGCGCTCGGCGTGGAAGGCGCGCAGCTGCTGCGGGTCGACCGCGCGCACGACCTCCGCCCGACCGATCACCGCGCGCCCGAGCGGGTGCTCGCCGAAGACCGCCTCGCCGAGCAGGTCGAAGACCTTCTCCTGGGGGTCGTCCTCGTACATCGCGATCTCCTCGAGCACGACCTCGCGCTCGGCCTCCAGTTCCTGCAGGCGCGAGCGCCAGAGCATGTCGCTCATCACGTCGAACGCGCGCTCCAGGTGACGGTCCAGCACGCGCGTGTACAGCGTCGTCGTCTCGCGGTCGGTGCCGGCGTTGATCTCCGCGCCCATCGCGTCGAAGATCTGGTCGATCTCCTCCGAGCCGAAGCGCTCGGTGCCGCGGAACAGCATGTGCTCGAGCAGGTGCGAGATCCCGGCCTGGCTGTCGTCCTCGGCCGCGGAGCCCGTGCCGATCCAGAACCCGAGCGCCACCGAGCGCACGCTCGGCACGCGCTCGGTGACGACCCTCACGCCCGAATCGAGCGTGGTGATGCGGTGCTCGGCGCTAGCGTTCTCACCGGCGATCGGCCGCGCGCTCACGAAGGTCGCCTAGCTACATCGCCGACTCGCGGGCGCGCCGCCTGAACTGCGACAGGCGCGCCCAGCGTGTCTGCGAGAACCTCAGGAACGGTCGCTACCACCATGGCGCGGGCGGCCGGAGCCGCGCTCGCCGTCGCGGCGCGGACCACGGTCGCGGCTGCCGTTGCGTCCACCGCCGTCGCGGTCGCGTGGCGGGCGAGAGCCACCGCCGCCACCGGGTGGGTGGGATCCGGATCCGACGCCGGCGAGTTCCTCGGCGGACTTACCTGCGACGTCGGGATCCTCGGACAGGCGCAGGCCGATGCGTCCGCGCTCGCGGTCGACCTCGACCACGCGGACGTTGATCTCATCGCCTTTGTTGAGGACGTCCTCGACCGCCTCGACGCGCTGGCCGGGCGAGACGTTGGAGATGTGCAGCAGGCCGTCGGTGCCCTTCGCGAGCTCGACGAACGCGCCGAAGGTGGTCGTCTTGACGACCTTGCCGAGGTACTCGTCGCCGACCTCGACCTCCTTCATCATCATCCTGATCCGCTCGAGCAGGGCGTCGCCCAGCTCGCCGTTGGCGGAGTAGATCAGCACCTGACCGTCGTCGTTGACGTCGATCTGGGACTCGAACTCCTCGGCCAGACCACGGATCGTTTCGCCGCCCTTGCCGATCAGCAGGCCGATCTGAGAGGGATCGATCTGGATCGTCTGGATCCTCGGCGCGAACTGGCTGAGCTCCGCGCGCGGCCCCTGGATCGTCGCGACCATCTTGCCGAGGATGAACGTGCGGGCCTCTTTGGCCTGCGCGAGCGCGTCGCGCAGGATCTCGAACGTGACACCCGTGATCTTGATGTCCATCTGCAGCGCGGTGATCCCGCGCTCGGTGCCGGCCACCTTGAAGTCCATGTCTCCCAGGTGGTCCTCCACACCGGCGATGTCGGTCAGGACGATGTAGTTATCGCCCTCTTTGATCAGGCCCATCGCAATACCGGCGACAGGGCGCTTGATCGGTACACCGGCGTCCATCAGCGACAGCGAGGATCCGCAGACCGAGGCCATCGAGGAGGAGCCGTTTGACTCGAGGATGTCCGAGACGACGCGGATCGAGTAGGGAAAGTCCTCGATCGAGGGCACCATCGGCGCCAGCGCACGCTCGGCGAGCGCGCCGTGGCCGATGTCGCGGCGCTTGACGCCACCCATGCGACCGGCCTCCCCGACCGAGAACGGCGGGAAGTTGTAGTGGTGCCAGTAGTACTTTTTGGTCTCCAGGCCGAGCGTGTCGAGGCGCATCTCCTCCTTCAGGGTGCCCATCGCCACGACGCTCAGCGCCTGCGTCTGCCCGCGCGTGAACAGCGCCGAGCCGTGCGTCCGAGGGGTCACGCCGACCTCGATCGAGATGTCGCGGATCTCGTTCTCCGAGCGACCGTCCGGACGCTTCTTGTGGACGGCGATGCGCTCGCGGATGATCGACTTCTCGAGCTTGTCAAAAGCCAGTTGCACCGCCGCGCGCCGCTGCTTGGCTTCCTTCGCCTGCTCCTCTGACGCACCCTCGGGCGCAGGGGTCGCGTGCTGCTCGAGGATCTGGGCCTCAACGGCCTTGGTCGCGTCCTGACGGTCGAGCTTGTCCTCGACCTGCGTCGCATCCTCCAGCGCCGCGCCGTGCGAGGCGCGGATCGCGTCGAGGACTGCCGGGTCGACCTGGATCGCCTCGAAGGCTTTCTTCTCCTTGCCCACCTTGTCGGCCAGTTCGCGCTGTAGCGCGCACAGCTTCTTGATCTCCGCGTGGGCGATGTCCAGCGCGTCGAGGATCTCGGCCTCGGGGATCTCGTTGGCGCCCGCCTCGACCATCAGGATCGCCTCCTCGGTGCCGGCGACGATCAGATCGAGGTCCGTCGCGTTCTCGTTATCGATGCCCGGCCCACCCAGCAGATCCTCCTCGTTGGGGTTGACGACGAAGTTGCCGTCGATCTTGCCGATTCGCACAGCGCCGACCGGTGTCGGCAGCGGGATGTCGGAGATCATCAGCGCCGTCGAGGCGCCGTTCATCGCGAGGATGTCGTACGGGTGGACGTGGTCGATCGACAGCGGGATCGCGACCAGCTGGGTGTCATAGCGCCATTCCTTGGGGAACAGCGGACGGATCGGACGATCGATCATGCGTGCTGTAAGCGTGCCCTTCTCGCCCGGGCGGCCCTCGCGCTTGAAGAACGAACCGGGGATTTTGCCGGAGGCGTACATGCGCTCCTCGACGTCCACCGTCAGCGGGAGGAAGTCCACGTCGCGCAGGCTGCCGGCGACGGCTGTACAGAGGACCATCGTGTCGCCCTGGCGGACGACCACCGCACCGGAGGCCTGCTTGGCCATCCTGCCGGTCTCAAACGAAATCTCGCTACCCGCAATCTCCACGGAGACGCGCGTAATCGCATCACTACTCATATTCACTGCCTTCCTGTTCCGCCCGTCGGTCGGCGGTCCGTTTTCTTTTCTCTCGTTTCCGAACGGACGGAGCTTAGCGGACGGGAGCGGTCTCGCCGAAGGCGGCGACGACGCCCTCGCGCAGCAGCTCGACGCTCGGCAGCTCGCCGGGGCTCGGCGCCTGATAGCTCCAGCGCACGATCCCCTCGGCATCGATCGCGACCAGCGCGCGCTCGGGAAAGCCGGCTTCGTGCAGCACGCCGAACGCCCTGCACGCCGCGCCCTTCGGCTCGAAATCCGACAGCTGCTCGATGCTCACGGCGAGCTTCTCGCGGAACGCCTTCTGCGACCAGCTCGAGTCGCAGGAGACGCCGTACAGCTTCGTCACGCCCCGCTCGCTCAGATCGCCGCGCGCCGCCTCGTACAGCTGCAGCTGGTCGGTGCAGACCGGGCTGAAAGCGAACGGGTAGAAGACCAGGACGGTCCGCTCGCCCTTCAGATCACGCTCGGTGAAGCTGTCGCCGTCTTCGGTGGCGAGCTTGAAGCTCGGTACGGCTGTGCCTGGCTCGAGGACGCTCATTGCCCGGGCACAGGGGTTACTTACGCAGGCCGAGCTCTTTGATCAGCCCGCGGTAGCCCTCGAGATCCTTGCGGCGCAGGTAGTCGAGGAAGCGGCGGCGGCGACCGACCAGCATCAGCAGCCCGCGGCGCGAGTGGTGATCCTTGGACTGCTCGCGCAGGTGCTCGGTCAGGTGGTTGATGCGCTCGGTCAGCAGCGCGATCTGGACTTTCGTCGAGCCCATGTCGGCCTCGCCGGAGCCGAACTTCACGGCGATCTCACGCTTGCGCTCAGTTGTTATCGCGGCCATATGCCGGGGACGGTAGCAGACGGCCCGCGCGAGACGGGCCGCGCGCGCTCGCGCTGTCAGTCGCCCTGGACGATCTCGCGGGTGCGCCGCACGTCGCGGTGCATCTGCTCGACGAGCGCCGCCGCCGTCTCGAAGCGGCGCTCGCCGCGCAGACGCTCGAGGAAGTCCAGGCGCAGCTCCCGCCCGTAGAGGTCGCCGTCGAAGTCGAGCAGGTACGCCTCGATCAGCTCGCCGCGGCCGGTCCGGAACGTCGGGCGCACGCCGATGCTGACCGCCGCGGGCCGGGGGCGGGCGGGGTCGTCGTAGGAGACGCACGCGTAGACGCCGTGGCCGGGGCACACGAGCGCCTCGTCGGGGACGAGGTTCGCCGTCGGGAAACCGAGCTCGCGACCGCGCTCGTCGCCGTGGACCACCTCGCCGCGCAGTTGAAACGGCGCGCCCAGGAAGGCCGCCGCCTCGGATACCTCGCCGGCGAGCACCAGGCCGCGGATGTGGCTGGAGGAGACGATCTCCCCGTCGACCTCGAGCAACGGATGCACGACGGTGGCAAAGCGCCCGTCCGCCGCGAGCAGCCGTGGGTCGCCCTGGGCCTTGTGGCCGAAGCGGAAGTTCTCGCCGATCGCCACGCTCGTGGCCCCGAGCGCATCCACGAGCACGTCCTCTACGAATTCGTCCGCCGTCTTTGTCGCGAAGGCCGCGTCGAACGGGATCACGATCAGCTCCTGCACCCCGAGCCCCTCGATCAACTCGGCCTTGCGCGCCAGCGGCGTGAGCAGCTTCGGTGTGTGCTGGGGCGCGACGACCGAGACCGGGTGGGGGTCGAACGTGAGCACGCTGTCGGCGCCCGCGATCACCTGCCGGTGGCCGAGGTGCACGCCGTCGAAGGTGCCGACCGCGACGCTGCGCCCACCGCTGCGGCGCTCCACATCTTCCAGACGCGTGACCTTCACCGGCGAAAGCCTATTTGGGCAGCCGCGCCAGCGCTTGGTCGAGCGGAATCAACGGGGGATCGCGCCACGGCTCCCCCCGGCGCGGTGGAGCGACGGCCTCGGCCACCGCGAACGGACCGATCGCCGTGCGCCTCAGCTCCAGGCAGTAGGCGTCGCCGAGATCGGCGATCAGCGAGCGCACGTAGGTGCCCGAGCCGCATTCGATGCTGTAGCCCGCGCGCTCCAGCCCCGGGTGCCGCGGGTCGGGCTCGCGCCAGGTCTGCTCGAAGCGGTGCACGGTCACGATCCGCTCCGGCATCTCGACGTGCTCGCCGCGGCGCGCGCGCTTGTAGGCGCGCTCGCCGTTGATCTTCACCGCCGAGTAGGCGGGCGGGCGCTGGCGCACCTCGCCGCTCGGCAGCGGCGGCGGATCTGGTGGCAGCCTGCCGGTCTGCACGACCTCCCCCTCGGTGTCGCCCGTGCTCGAGGTGGCGCCCAGCTGGGCGACCGTCTCGTAGCGCTTGCGCAGAGCCATCAGCCGATCCTGCGATTTCGTCGCGCGGCCCACGAGCACGATCAGCAGACCGGTCGCGAACGGGTCGAGCGTGCCCGCGTGTCCCGTCTTCGCCCCCTGCAGCGCGCGGCGCACAGCCGCGACGACGTCGTGCGAGGTGATCCCGGCCGGCTTGTCGATCAGCAGAATCCCGTCCATGTCCATTTCATCCTCAGGTGCCGCGTGGGGCTGAAGTCCATCGCCGTCCGGCGCCGCATGCCCAGCCTCCGTCTTGGGCCTGCGCATCACCCCACCAAACCTCGGGCCGGCCCGAGGTGCAGGCGCGGTCAGGCGAGGGTCGCGGTGGCGTGCCCGTTGGAGCTCGCATGCAGCTGCGCCGCGAGCGCACCGCGCAGAAACGCGATCAGCTCGTCGGGCTCGAGCGTCGTGGAGAAGCCCGCCGCACGGCGGTGTCCCCCCCACCCTGCGCCCGCGCGATCGCCGATACGTCGACGTCGTCGTCGGTGGCCCGCAGCGAGACTTTGTACTGGCCCTTGCGCTCACCGCTGGTCAGCTCGCGCACGAGCGCCGCGAGCTTCGTGCCCTGGACCGCGCGCAGGTGGTCGATGATGCCCTCGGAGTAGCTCTCCTCGGCGCCGGCCCTGGCGAAGTCCTCGGCGCTCAGCGCCGCCAGCGTGAGCTCGCCGGAGTCGAAGCGGCGCATCTGGCTGAGCCCCAGCGCGAGCAGCGCCAGCTTGCCCTCGGGCGCCTCCTCGAACAGCCTCCTGTAGACGCCCTGCACGTCGACGCCGGCGCCGATCAACTCGGCGGCCATCTCGTGCGCGCGCGGACCCGTGTTCTCGTACATGAAGCGCCCCGTGTCGGTGATCAGACCGACGTACAGCGCCTCCGCCACCGCCGGCGTCGGGCGCACTCCCAGGCCGCGCATCAGATCCCAGACGATCTCGGCCGTGCACGAGGCCTCGGGGACGACATAGTCGAGCGTGCCGAAGCGGGTGTTGTCGTGGTGGTGGTCGATGTTCAGCAGGTGCCTGCCGCCGTGCAGCACGCTCGCCGCCGAGTTGCGGTCGATGTTGCCGCAGTCCAGGAACACGACGGTACGTTCGGCGACGTCCGCGGGCGGTGTCTGGATCATCCCCTCCAGCGCGAAGAAGCGGTACTCCAGCGGCAGCGGCAGATCGTCCGGTGCGATGAACATCAGCGAGTCCTTGCCGAGCTCGCTCAACAGACCTTGCATGCCCACCAGCGAGCCCAGCGCGTCGCCGTCGGGCCGCTCGTGCGCGGCGAGCACGAACTTCGCATCCGCGCGAATCCGCTCGAGCACCCGCTCGCGCGTGACCTCCGTGCTCTCGGCCTCGCTCATCATCCCTCGTCGCCCCCGATCTCCTCGATCAATTCGTCGACCCGCAGCGCGCGGTCGGTGGTGTCGTCGTAGAACAGCTCGATCGTCGGCGTGCGCTTCAGGTGCAGCTCGCTCGCCACCTTGCTCTGCAGGAAGCCGTGCGCGCTGCGCAGACCGGCCATCGTCGCCTGGCGCTGCTCGCTCGTGGAGGGCCGGCCCGCGTCGCCAAGCACGCTCACATACACGCGGGCATGGCGCAGGTCGGAGCTTGTTCTGACATCTGTCACGGTCACGAATCCCACACGAGGGTCCTTCAACTCTCCAGCCACCGCATCGCCGAGCACCTGGCGGATCGCCTCGTCGACCCGGCGCATGCGTCCCGTGCTCATCCTACAGATGCCCGCTTAGCTCAGCTCGCGCTCCAGGAGGCGCGTCTCGTAAGTCTCCAAAACGTCCCCCTCGCGCAGATCCTGGAAGTTCGCCAGCAGGATGCCGCACTCGAAGCCGGCGGCCACCTCGCGCACGTCCTCGTTGAAGCGCTTCAGGCTGGCGATCGTCGTGTCCTGGATCACCGTGCCGTCGCGCACGACGCGCACTTTCGCGCCGCGCGTGACCTTGCCCTCGCTGACGTGCGAGCCGGCGATCGTGCCGATTTTCGAGGCGCGGAACAGCTGGCGCACCTCGGCCTGGCCGAGCGCGCTCTCGACCTCGGCCGGCTCGAGCATTCCCTGCATCGCCGCGCGCAGCTCCTCGATCGCCCTGTAGATCACCGAGTAGGAGCGGATCTCGACGCCCTCGCGCTCGGCGAGCTGCCGTGCGTCGCCGACCGGACGCACGTTGAACGCCAGGATCACGCCGTTGGAGGCGGCGGCGAGCATCACGTCGGACTCGTTGATCCCACCGACGCCACGGTGGATGATGTTGACCTTCACCTCGCCCTGCGGAAGCTTTGCGATCTCGTCCTCGATCGCCTCCAGCGAACCGGCGACGTCGGCCTTGACGACCAGGCCGAGCTCCTTGACCTGGCCCTCCTGGGCGAGCTTGAAGACATCCTCCAGCGACATCTTCCGGCCCGAGCGCCGCGCCAGCGCCTCGGTCTTCAGACGGTTCGCGCGCTCGCCGGCGAGTTGCCGGGCGCGACGCTCGTTCTCGACCACGCGCACGAGTTCGCCGGCCTCCGGCACGCCGTCGAAGCCGAGCACCTCGACCGGTTGCCCCGGCGAGGCCTCTTTCACCCGCGCGCCGGTGAAGTCATGCATCGCGCGTACGCGGCCGAAGTGCGCGCCGGCGACGAGCGCGTCGCTCACGCGCAGGGTGCCGCGCTGGATCAGGACGCTGACCACGGGCCCGCGCCCGGGGTCGAGCTTCGACTCGATCACGGTGCCCGAGGCCTCCGCGTCGCTGTTTGCCTTCAGCTCCTCGAGGTCGGTCACGACCTGGATCGTGTCGAGCAGCGAGTCGAGGCCCACGCGCGTCTTCGCGCTGACGTCGACGAACTCGATCTCGCCACCCCACTCCGAGGGCTGCAGACCGTGCTGGGTCATCTCGGTGCGCACGCGCTCGGGCTGGGCGCCCTCCTTGTCGATCTTGTTCACCGCGACGACGATCGGCACCCCGGCAGCGCGGGCGTGGTCGATCGCCTCCTCCGTCTGCGGCTTGACGCCGTCGTCGGCCGCGACCACGATCACGACGACGTCGGTCACACTCGCGCCACGGGCGCGCATCGCGGTGAACGCCTCGTGGCCGGGCGTGTCCAGGAAGGTGACGACCTTGCCGCCGTGGTGGACCTGGTAGGCGCCGATGTGCTGCGTGATGCCGCCCGCCTCGCCGGCGGCGACCTCGGTGGAGCGGATCGCGTCCAGCAGCGAGGTCTTGCCGTGGTCGACGTGGCCCATGATCGTGACCACCGGGGGACGTTCGACCATGTCCTGCTCGTCGTCTTCGAACGCCGGCTCGACCTCGACGTCGTCGGCGGCGTGGACGATCTCGATCTGCTTGTCGAATTCGTCCGCGAGCACCTGGATCGCCTCGTCGGCGAGTGTCTGCGTGAGCGTCGCCATCTCGCCGAGCATCATCAGCTTCTTGATCACCTCGGGAACCGGCACGCCGAGATACTCGGCGACGTCCTTGACCGTGGAGCCGGAGTTGACGCGGATCGTGTCCGTCGCCTCCATCGCGGCCGCGTCGATCGGGGCGATCGTGTCGTCGTAGGTGCCGCGCCGGCGCCTGCCGCGGCGCGGGCGGCGCTGGGGCTGGTTGGCCGGGCCTCCCTGCTGGCGGCGGGATGCCTGAGAGTCGATCACCACGCGCCTGCGCCCGCCGGACGCGGCGGCGGCGGGGGTTCGCTCGCCCGTGCGCGAGTCGCGCGTGGGGCGTACGCGCTCACCCGCGGCGCCGGCGGCGGGCTGCGGTGTGGCGCCCGCGTCCTCGGCGGCGGTGGTGCTCGGGGCTCCGGCCGCGGGGGCTGGGGCTGGGGCTGGGGCTGGAGGAGCTGGAGATCCGTTGGGCGGTGTCGCCGTCGGGGTCGCGGCGGGGGCCTGGCTCGTAGACGCCGGGGGGGCCTGAGAGGTGGGTGCCGCGGAGGGCGCCTGCGCGGCGGTCGGCGGGGCCGGCTTGTCCTGGCCGGCGGCGGGAGCGGTCGTCGTAGCCGTGGCGGCGGCGGGTGGAGCGACCGAGGTCGTGCCCTCCGACTTCACTGCCGCCGCGGGGGCGCCGTTGCCAGCGGCGCCATTGCCGGACGCGCCATTTGCGCCCAGGGCCTTCAACGCGACCGCCTCCTCGACCGAGGATGCGGCGGCCTTCGCCTCGACACCGGCAGCTTTCAGCTTCTCCAGCAGCTCTTTGCTCGAGAGGCCCTGCTCCTTTGCGATCTCGTGTACGCGCTTCTTGCTCATCGACCTATCGATTCTACGAGCTCGGGGTCGATCAACACCGCGCAACGCAAAGCCCGCGCAAGACCGCCTCGCCGTGTGGCGAGCTCGATGCAGTTCACGGAGGGCTTCTCGCGCGCGGCGGCGCGACAGAGATAGGCGCCGCGGCCGGGCATCGAGGCGGCTCGGTCGAGCACCGCACGCTTCGCGAGCGCGACGCGCTCACCGGCCTGTTCCCGATGATGGTTGCCAAGCGCGAGACGCAACAGCTCGGACTTCGGCGCGACACGCCCGCACCCAACGCAACGGCGCTGGGGCACGTGCGGCCCTATGGCGTCTGCTCCTCGGTGGCCTCTTGCGCCGCCAGCGTCTCCGACGCGTCGGCGAGATCGACGACCGAGTCACCGAGCGTTGCAGGCTCGCTCTCGCTCTCCTCAGCAGCGATCGGCTCTTCGACGGCCCCATCGAGGATCTCCGATTCCGGTTCCTGGGAGTCATCGCCCGCGGGAGTCAGGTCGGAGATCTGGTCGCCCTCGATGTTCGCCAGCGCCTGGTGGCTCTCGAGGCCGCAGTAGCGCGAGCCGGGAAGCGAGGCGTTCGGACAGCGCCGTCCGTTGGAGAGGATCGCGGCGCAGCGGCCCTGGACCTCCTCCTCCTCGTAGCCGTGCTCGGCCTCCTCGGCGGCGAACTCGCTCTCGGAGCGGATGTCCACGCGCCAGCCGGTCAACCGCGCCGCCAGCCGCGCGTTCTGGCCCTCGCGGCCGATCGCCAGCGAGAGTTGGTCGTCGGGGACGATCACGGTCGCCTGCTTGGCGTCGTCGTCGACGAGCACCTCGCGCACCCGCGCGGGCGAGAGCGCCTTGGCGACGAACCGCGCGGGCTCGTCGTTGAAGGGAATGATGTCGATCTTCTCGCCGCGCAGCTCGGAGACGACCATGCGCACGCGCGAGCCGCGCGGGCCGACGCAGGCGCCGACCGGATCGACACCGTCGGTGTTCGAGACGACGGCGATCTTCGAGCGGTAGCCGGGCTCGCGCGCGACGTTGGCGATTTCGACGAGGCCGTCGGCGATCTCCGGGACCTCCAGCTCGAACAGCTTCTTGATCAGCTCGGGGTCGCGCCGGGAGACGATGATCGAGGGCCCCTTCGTCGACGGGGAGACCTCCTTGATCACGGCCTTGATCCGCTGCGAGTGGTCGTAGCGCTCGCCCTCGACCTGCTCGGACTTCGGCAGCAGCGCCTCGACGCGTTCGCGCAGCTGCACGAGCGTGTAGCGCGAGTCGGACTGCTGCACGATGCCGGTGATCAGCTCGCCGACGCGGTCGCGGTACTCCTCGAACATCATGTCGCGCTCGGCCTCGCGGATGCGCTGCAGGATCACCTGCTTGGCGGTCTGGGCGGCGATCCGGCCGAAGTCGTCGGGCGTGACGTCCTGTTCGCCGATCTGGTCGCGGTATTCCTCGAACTTCTTCGGGTCGATTTCCGGTTCCTCGGGCTCGCGCATCTCGCCCGTCTCGGGGTCGACCGTGGTTTCCTCGTCGATCGTCTCGACGATCAGATGCGCCTCCAGGCGTTCGGGGATGATCAGTTCGATCACGCGGTACTCGGCTGTCTCGCGGTCCATCTCCACGCGCGCGTACTTGGCCGAGCCGGGCTGCTTCTTGTAGGCCGACAGCAGGGCGTCCTCGAGCGCGATCATCAGCTTCTCGGGCTCGATCCCCTTCTCGCGCGCCAGCGCGTGCATGGCTTCCAGGATTTCGCGTGACATGGCTACTCCTCGACGAGGTTCGAACGACGGATCTCCGAGTAGGGAATCGCGATGATGCCCTCCTCGGCGGCCAAGGTGATCTCATCCTCGGAGGCCCCCACCAGCTCGCCGGTGAAGCTGCTCGCCGACCTCCGATCGGCCGGCTTGGAGGCGACCGCGGCCGAGCACTGATCGGACGGGTGACCGACCGGCCGCGGGTGACGAGTGCGCACGCGCGCACGGCGCCCGACGAAGCGGCGGAAGTGCGCGGGCTTCGACAGCGGGCGCTCGCTTCCGGGGGAGGAGACCTCCAGCGAGTAGCGCTCGCGCTCCTCGCTCAGCAGCGCGGTGACGCGCTCGCAGAGGGCGAGCGTGACACCGTCGGGATGATCGATGAACACGCGCAGACAGCGGCCGCCGAGCACCTCGGCGAGCAGCACCTCGACATCGGGCTCGCTCTGCGCGATACGCCTTTCGATATCTGTCTGTAGCGGGGTCATCGTTCGTCCTTCATCTGGGTCCTTACGCAAAAAAAGCGGGCGGGCGCCCACTCTCGGCACTGCTGCCAGCGTCTGCACGCCGACACGAAAGCTCTCGTTCGAGCATAGCATCGGGGTTGCTCACGTAAGCCCACGCAAGCGCTCGACGGCGTCGAGGATCGCCTCCGCGACCTCCGCCTTGGCGGCCCGTGGGACGTGCTGGAGATGCTCCGGCTGCGCGTCAGCGCTGGCCGATTTTCGATCGGTAAGAATCGTGACCTCGTTGGCGTCGACCTCGAAGCCGATGTCGCGCCGTGAGATGTCGTTCACGACGAGCGCGTCGAGCCCCTTCTGCTCGAGCTTCCCGCGGCCCAGCTCGACGGCGTGCTCGCCATGCTCGGCGGCGAACCCGACGAGCGTCTGGCCGTCGCGACGATTCCTCGCCAGGCCGGCGAGCACGTCCGCCGTCGGCTCGAGCTCGAGCTCGAGGCTCGTGCGGCCCGACTTCTTGATCTTCCCCGTCGCTTGCTCGCGCGGGCGGAAGTCGGCGACCGCCGCCGCCATCAGCAGCACGTCGCAGGCCGGGAACTCTCGCTCGCAGGCCTCCTGCAGCTCGGCCGCGGTGGCGAGGTCGTGGCGCGCGACCCCGGGTGGGTCGGGCAGCCCGACGTTCGCGGCCAGCAGCGTCACCTCGGCGCCGCGCTCGTGCGCGGCCTGCGCGAGCGCGAAGCCCATCCGTCCCGAGGAGCTGTTGCCGATGAACCTGACGCTGTCGATCGGCTCGCGCGTGCCGCCGGCCGTGACGAGCACCTTCAGCCCGCGCCAGCTATCGGGGGTCCTAGGGACCCCCGATCGGCCCGCGCCCGCATCCGCGCCTGCGCCCGGCGGGGACGTCCTACCGCTCGGCGAGCGACCGGCGAGCAGCTCCTCGCACACTTCCAGCAGCCGTGCGGGCTCCGCCAGGCGCCCCACCCCCCGCTCGCCCTTCGAGGCCAGTCGCCCGACGCCCGGGTCGACGATCTCCACGCCGCGCTCGCGCAGGATCGCCAGGTTGGCCCTCGTCGCCTCGTGCTCGTACATGTGGTTGTTCATCGCCGGCGCCACGACCACGGGGCAGGTAGCGACCAGGGCACAACTGGTCAAGAGGTTGTCCGCCAGCCCGTGCGCGAGCTTTGCGAGCGTGTTCGCCGAGGCGGGGGCAATCAGATAGATCCCGGCGTTGTCCACCAGCGCCAGGTGGCTGAGCGGATCGTGCGCCGGAGGCTGTTCCCCGGGGAAAGCCCCGCGCGCGGGGTCGCGCTCGAACTCGCTGCTCAACACCGGCGCCCCGGTCAGCGCCTCGAACGACGCGGCGCCGACGAACCGCCGGCTCGTGGGCGTCTGCACGACGCGCACCACATGCCCGGCGGCGGTCGCGAGGCGGATCAGCTCGAGCGACTTATACGCGGCGATGCCGCCGCTCACGCCGAGCAGGATTCGGGACATAGCTTACTTTTTAGATGGCCCGGCGTACTTCGGCAAGTGCTGATGGGGCGCTTGCGCTCCCCGGGCTCTACCGGTAGTGGTACTTGATCTTTCCCGCGGCTACCTCCTCCAAGGCAATGGTCAGGTAGTTCTTGGAGATCGTCTCGACCATCGGCGGCGGGAACTCGTCGAAGGTGCCCTCGCCGAGGTTGTGGTAGTAGCTGTTGATCTGGCGGGCGCGCTTGGCTGCCACGAGCACAGAGGCGTAGTTGGAGTCGACGTTGTCGAGCAGACGGTCGATGCGAGGTGAGATCACTTGGTCTGAGCCTTTCCTGGTTGACCACCCAGTGTAGTTGACGGGAAGGGGGCAGGCCCCCCTCCCGACATCCCCCTTCAATTCAGGGTTCGCTCGCCCAACTCAGCGGAGACGATTGCCGTCAGCTGCTCGAGCGCGTCCTGCAACCTGTCGTTGACGACGACGTGGCCGAACTCGGGTTGGGCCCGCAGCTCCTCCGCGGCGACTTGCAGCCGGCGCTCGACCCCCTCGGGATCGTCGGTGCCGCGCCCGATCAGGCGGGTGCGCAGCTCATCTAGGGAAGGCGGGGCGATGAAGACCTGGACCGCGTCGGGCACCGACGCGCGCACCTGGCGCGCGCCCTGGACCTCGATCTCGAGCACGATCGGCGTGCCCGCGCGCACGCGGGCCTCGAGCTCCGAGCGCAACGTCCCGTAGCTGCGACCGGCGTAGTCGGCGTGCTCGACGAAGTCTCCCTCCAACACCCTGCGATCGAACTCCTCGCGCGTGAGGAAGTGGTAGTCGACCCCGTCCCGCTCGCCCGGCCGGGGCGCGCGGGTGGTCGCGGAGACGGACAGCTCCAATGCCGGCAGCCGCTCCATCAGCCCTCTGATCAGGGTCCCCTTGCCGACGCCCGAGGGGCCGGTGATCACGAATACGCACGCCATCCTCTGGACCCTAATGAGGGGACCGGGGGAAGCGGCTAAATGATGTCGTGCCTGGCAGTACCAGTGTGCTCCTGCTGCGTCGATGAGCAAGCGATACAAGGACGCAGGGAGCGAAGTGTGCTGTGCACACGAGCGACCGAGGACGCAGTAGCGCGCCGCTCAGCGGCGTAGCAGGGAAACCAGCTCGGAGCGCTGGCGCTCGGAGAGGCCGCCGATCGTCTTGCTCGGGGAGATCCGGCAGTGGGCGAGGATCTTGTTGACCTTCACCCGGCCGTACTTCGGGACGGCGAGCAGCATGTCGAAGACCTTTGCCGTCTCGACGTACTCCGGCGGGTTCAAGAGCAGCGTCTGAATCGACAGGCGGCCCGATTTCAGATCGCGCTTGAGCTGCGCGCGGCGCGTGCGAATCTGGTTGGCCCTGGCGAGCGCGTCCATGCGCTGATTCAGCGACCGCTCGGGGGCTTCCGCAGAGGGCAAAGAGGTCGTATCGAAGGTCGTTTCGCTCGCCGTCTCGGTCGCCGTCGCCATGGGCGGCGAGTCTACACACCGACGGCGGCCGATGAAGGAAAAATGCCCAATTCACCTGTACCTCAACTCGAGCTTGAGCCATGTCGAGGCTTGTGGACGGTCGCGCCGCCCCTTTGCAGGGGTTTTTCAGGCCCCGTTCTCCAGCTCCCGCGCGATCCTCGCGCCCACCGTGGGGTCGCGAAAGCTCGCGGTCCCGACCGCGACGAGCCGTGCGCCGACATCGAGCAGATCGCGGGCATGCGTCGCGCTGCCGACCCCACCCATCCCGATCACGGGGATCTCCACGCGCGCCGCGACCGCCGCCACCTGGGCGAGCGCGACGGCGCGGATCGCGGGTCCGGAGAGTCCTCCGGTGCGCCCCCCAAGCCACGGCTCGGGCGACCCGAGCGATTCGGGCGGCTGCGTCCCGCTGCGGCTGCCGCGAGAGGTGGGCGCGAGCGCGTAGGCGCGTAGTGTGTTGATCAGCGACACCGCGTCGGCGCCGCCCTCCTGCGCCGCGACCGCGCAGGCCGCGACATCGGCCGCGTTCGGCGTCAGCTTCACGATCAGCGGCTTGCCCGCGTGCGGGCGCACCGCGCGCACGACCTGCTCGAGCTGGCGCGGATCGGCTCCGATATCGAGGCCCGTCTCGACGTTCGGGCACGACACGTTCAGCTCGATCGCCGCGATCTCCGCGCGCGCGTCGCAGGCCTGGACGAGCTCGGCGAGCTCCGCCGCGCTGGAGCCCATCACGTTCGTGATCAGCGGCACCGACCGGGGGCCGCCGAGCAGGTTCGCCAGCGCGGGCAGGTCCTCGGCCAGATAGCCCGCGAGCCCCTTGTTCGGCAGCCCGATCGAGTTGATCAGCCCCGCCGGTGTCTCCCACAGCCGCGGCGGCGGGTTGCCGGCGCGGGGCTGGAGCGTGATCGTCTTCGACACGTACGCCGCGAACGGGAACCGCTCGTCGAGCGTCGCCCCGAACGTCTGCCGTGCCGCGAGCGCGTCGAACGTGCCCGAGCCGTTGACGATCGGGTGCGCGAGCTGAAGGCCGCAGAACTCGACGCTCATGGGGCGAGGATTATTGACACCAGGGCGAGCGGCGCCGAACCGAGGCCGGTCCCGGTGACCGCCATTATCGACAATTGCCCTGACTCCTCACGTGGCCAACACCGGCCTGGTCGTTGTGATCGCCGTCCTGCCCGCCGGCATACGATTGTCGCTACGTGGATCATTGCAATACATCCTAACTACGGTTCAGACGACCCGCGGGCGCCGCTAGCCTCGATTGCCTGTTCGGCGACTACGGTTGCGCCCGTGCCCTCCGCGCAGATCCGCAAAGCGAGCGTCGCCGGCGAGCTCGTTGTCCTGGACCCGGCCGACCTGGCCTGGAACCGGTCGGATACCCGATTCTGGTTCCACTACACCGATCCCGACGCAGCGCTGGCGATCGCCACCGGGGGCGTATACGAGGTCGGCGAGCACCATCCCAAGGCCCCCGGCCTGTACGTCAGCACCCTGCAACCCGGCGCGCTCGGTCCTGAAGAGTTGCTCAACGCCCTGTTCGACGGCACCAGGGACATCGACCGCACCCAGGCCGCCGGTGTCTTCGCCGACGGCGCGCTCACGTTCGAACGGGTCAGCGAGCACGCTTGGCGGTATTCGGCGCCGATGAACACCGAGCTGAATGTGCGCCGTCAGATCGTCGGGTGGACCGCGATCGAGCAAGAAACCTGGATGTACTCCCCGGGCGTGTACATCCCGGCGCGCTCGCGGGAACCCGGCTAGTGCGCTACACTCCCCTGCGAAAGGGAGCCTAATGATGATGCCCGACGATTCCAACATCCCCGCCGAGGAGATCACCTTCGACGGCCGCCCCCAGCTTCGCGCAGATCGAGCCGGGTACATCCTCGACGGCGAACGCGTCGAGGGCTTCGCCGACCGGACAGACGTCGACGAACGAGGTCGCCGCGCGCTCGCCGAATGGGCCGAGTCCTTCACGCCCGACCGCCTGCACGACCAGCAAAAGCGAATCCTGGCGGAGCCTGACCCGGGACCGTCCGATACCGAACGCCAGCTGCTGCATGGCGCGATCGAAAACGCCGAGCACGACATGCCGCTGACGATCGACCTGGGCCTGCGCGCACGTCTCGACGCCGATCAGATTCGCGCGATCCACGAACCCTGGACCGCACTCGCAGGAGCACGCCGGCGGCGATATCCACTGAACACCGGCGAGGTCGCCCGGATCACCGGCGCCAGCGCAAAGCAAATTCGAACGTGGGAGGAAAGCGGCCTGCTGCCCGCGTACTGGATCGCCGGGCGGCGTCACTTCTTCTCCGCCGCGCTCGTATACGCATTCTTGCTCAAAGACCTGGACCGCCACGAGATCCGCGGCGTCGGGCGCGTACTCTCCGCCGAGCCAAACGACCTGCTACCCGAGATCGTCGCCTCCGCAATCGAGCGCTCACGACACAACGGCCATCCGGCGCGCCTGGCAAATCTGCTCTCATCAAGGATGGAGCACCAGCCGCATGAGTAGGTCGCGCAGGAGCGCTCCTCCCCCGCGAGCCGATCCTCCAACAGCCTGATCCTCCCGCCTCAGGCCCGTGTCCGCATACTCCACGGAAACCCGCGTTCGGCGTCAGCTTCACGATCAGCGGCTTGCTCGTGTGCGGGCGCACGGCGAGCACGACCTGCTCGAGCTGGCGCGGATCGGCCCCGATGTCGAGGCCCGTGACGACGTTCGGGCACGACACGTTCAGCTCGATCGCCGCGATCTCAGCGCGGGCAGGTCCTCGGCCAGATAGCCCGCGAGCCCCTTGTTCGGAAGGCCGATCGAGTTGATCAGCCCCGCCGGTGTCTCCCACAGCCGCGGCGGCGGGTTGCCGGCGCGGGCCTGGAGCGTGATCGTCTTCGACACGTACGCCGCGAACGGGAACCGCTCCTCGAGCGCCGCCCCAAACGTCTGCCGTGCCGCGAGCGCATCGAACGTGCCCGAGCCGTTGACGATCGGGTGCGCGAGCTGAAGGCCGCAGAACTCGACGGTCATAGGGACAGGATTATTGACACACCGGGGCGGGGAGCGTCAGCCGGCACGTGGCGTCGCGCGACACGCAAGGCGGCGTAGCCCGAGGCGTGGATGCCGTCTTCGCCAGCCCAGGCCGCTATCGCGTCGCCCTGCGATCGGCGGGACAGAGCACGGACCGTGCGTGTGCGGGGTTATGCCTGGAGATCAGCGTGCACAGCCGCTTGCGTTCCAGCTTGCGCAGCTGTGCTTGGCCGATCGTCTTGCGCGGAGGAGGCGCATGGACGTCGACTGGGACTTCGAGCGCGCGGATGTCTTCCTCGCCGCCGATGCCCGAGCTGCGACTGCCGAGGATCGAGATAGTCCTTACGGGCAGCCCGCTCGGCGCGATGAACAGTTCCAGCGTCACTGGCGCCAGGCCGAGCTTCTTGTCCGCTTCTTCGTTGTGCTGCTTGGTTTCCGCGCGCTGCTTGGGCGATTCGGTGGGCCCCAGCAGGGTTTCCAGAGTGCTGATGCTCTTTGTGAGCGCCGCCATCTGCTTGGGCGGGAGCACTCTTTCCAGCGAGCTCGACACGGTGAACTCGGTGGTCTGCTGCCCGTCGACGATCACCGGTCCGACTTCCTGAACGCTCTCCGCGCCGTTGATGTCTTCGATCAGCTTCGCAAACGGCGCAACCGACCCGCCGCCCGCGCCGGCCCCGGAGGCCGGGGCGGCAAGCGAATCGGAGATCCCGGCGATCCCCGCTGATTCACCGCCAGTCTGCGACGTTCGGCGTGTGCTGCGAACCCACGGACGGCCACCGTCGAAGCTTGCCACCGAGGGCATGTACGTGTAGACGGTGTTGCCGATCGTACGCTCCCGCAACCCACCGGTGCCGAGCCCGAGCGTATGCCCAGAGGTTTGCTGTGCTTCGGTTTTACTCATGGACGTCGACTCCGGCGGCGAGAGCCTGACCGTGGCGATCGTCGAGAACACAAGCGTGTTCGACCCCATCACCCCAGCGCCGAGTTCAGCGCCGCTGACCGCCGGCCCCATCTCACCAAGCACGACCCGGCCCGAGATGCGTGCTGTCTCGAACCGGATCTGCGCCATCTTCTGCTCCAGCACCTGCAGAGCGGGCGACACACTAGCCGGGGCCTCCGATTGCACCTGCGCCCACGCCGGCACAGCCGGCACGGCACACACGACCAACGATGCAACAGCGGCTCGATGCAGGCGCTTCACGAGCCAAGATCAGCGCGCGCCGGTGCGAGCTTCACAGCGACGGCCGCTCCCTTGTCGAGCTTATGGCCGACTCGAATGCTCTGTGTGCTGACAACGAGCGCGGCGCGGCGATGTTTGCGAGGCTCGAAGACCTTGCCCAGCCGGCAGTGGGCCTTGGCGAGGGCGCGCCGTGCGGCGCTCAGCGAGTCTCCCCTCAGCGAGGGAACGGTGCACGCTTGGGCTCGCGTGTCTTCTGCCTCACGATACTTGCGTGCTGCTTCTTCGCCGGCGATCATGGCGGTTTCTCGGGTCTTGGCTTCTTCTTTTTCCTTGGCGGCAGCGGCTTCCGTCTTCTGCTGTTCTATGCGGTATTCCTGGAGCGTCCTGGCGGCGGCCTCGTTTCCGGATTCGATAGCGCATGGCGACTCTTCCGTGGTGTAAGGAGGCCCACTTCCCGTGCGGTTCGGGTAACCGCCTTCGTAGAAGTACGAGAACGGGCCCCCGCCGTACTTCGTCTTGCCGGCAAGATTCGACGCCACAACTTCATACCAGTATGTGTAGCCCGGCTGAAGACCAGAAACGACGGCGCTTACTGTCACGTTGCCGGCACCGGCAGGAATCCGGCCCCCCTGCGGCCGCGGACCTCCAGGCAAGGGTTCGCCACGTTCCGTCGGATTCAACGCCCGCCAGACAACGAGGAATTCATAGGCGGTTTCCGTGCCCTCCGGATCGATCTGCGCTTCGATACCTACGCCTGCCAGAGTGATCTCCGTCAGCCTCACGTCTTCGATGGTGGGTTTCATAGCTTCACACGCCGTCAAGGCCTGCGCGCTTGCCGGTACGAGACCGCCAGCTAGGATAACGAATGAAATGAGCGCGAGCCAAAAGGCACGCGAGGGAAACAACCTTCTCATCGAACCGACATGCGCGACGTGGAGATCAGTTCGAGCTTGATCGGCAGCGAGCCCGATCGCAGCTCGTCGGCGAGCTTCCGCGCGAAGGTCAGCGTGAAGCTGCCGGTGATCTGCGACCCGTGAGTGGCATCGATCCCTTCGGGGTACTGCGTGTAGTCAATCGAGGGTGCGGTGATCACCTGGCCGTCGAGCACAACCGCGAAGTGCTGCAGTGCCCGCGCCTTCGGCACCCCGGGCAGCTGCGCGTTCATGCCTCGTTGGGCGATTTCCTTTGTGAGCCGCTCAAAGACCATCTGGCCGTGCGACGAGGAGAAGCCGAACACCACGTCTGGCTGCCCCGTGCCTTCCCCTGTGTTCAACAAGCCCTGCTGGGGATTGAACAAGCCCTGCCGAGGATTGTTGATGTCTTCGCCGCCCAGCACCGGATCGTCGTTGAGCACGTACCAGCTGTTCGGGGAGGGGTTGGTGACCTTGCCCGCGGTGCTTTCGACCGGGCGCGCTTGCACGAGCACGGTGCCGGGGTTCACGCGCACGGCCTTCAGCTCCGCGCCCTTCGGCGCTTTGAAGTTTTCGGAGTAGAGGTTCGCTTTGGTTTCCTCGGGCCCGCGCAGCACCTTTTCGTGCTTTGTGTCGAGCAGATACCAGGTCCCGTAGATGCAGCCTTCCTTCTGTTCGGGCGTACACCCGGGGCTCAGCGTCGTGTCGTTCTTGCGGATGATCGTGGGGCGTTTGGCGCCGCGCAGCACCGCCTGGTACTCGAGCAGCCCCGAGGTGGAGGAGGCGGCGTTCTCGCCGCCGGTCACGTTCGCTTCGGTCGGCGCCGGCTTGCCGTCGGGGCCGATCACGTTCGGCTCCCAGTCGTAGAAGTACAGCTGCGCGTTCTGGCCGACGATTTCCTGCGCAAGCTGGACGTTGCCAACATCGGGAAGTTCGACGCTGATTTGGTGTGCCCCCTCGACCCGGATGCTCGCCGGCACGACGCCAAGCCCTTCGACACGCCTGCGCATGACTTCGACGGCGCGATCGAGCGACGCGCGATCGACCTTCGCCATCACGGTCGAATGGGCCTTGTAGGTCAATCGCACCACGGTTGGATGCACCTTGGCTTGGTGCGGATCACTCGAACCACAGCTCGCCAGACACAGGCTGGCAAGCGCAAGGGAGCACACAGTCCAGAAGACGGTCAGGCATCGGCCTCGTCGCCCCTGTCCCGTGACGCGCAAGCCGGCGGTCAGCGCCGAAGGCGTTAGAAAATAAATCTTTGGGTGGTGGGAATTGGGGGTGGTCATGGTGTTGGGGCGTTGGGGTTGTTGTTATGTGGGATTGTTGGTGGTGTGGTTTTTTCCCTGCGTCCCGTCTACGTCTCACACATCAACACCGGTCAACCTACTGTATCTGTCTCCACCATCCGCGGCTGCTGCCAAATACCCACCACTGTTCTTTCCCTTCAACGTCGCAAAGCCATTCTTGGGACCCATGATCTCCCCAAGGCGACGGCCCATCTCCATCGAAAGGCAAACTGGTGCATACGAAAAGTTGGGAGTCCGTCTTCGCGAAGACCCAATTTGCGTAATTTGTGTTGTCATCCAGATGTAGAAGACATACCTCGGTCACTTTCCCTGATTACAGAAGAAGACCATTTCTTGTCCCAAGGCGTTCGGAAACCCGCAAATTGGGAAGTCCGCGTCGAGATCGGGTTGACCCGCAGAGAACATCCATCGAGCCCCGACCCGTGACCCGCCCCACTGCTGCGTCCATCCCACCGCATCAGCCCCAGGTATCGAAGAGCGCAGGTCTCCGGCGGGGGCGAGGTCCGATCGGCCGGTCGAGCCCTCGACCAGGCCCGAGCCCACAGCAGCGCCTATCCGGTCGAGCGGACATCGATCCCCGCCGGGGGCCGTGTTCAGTTGAAAGAACCCGGCGTACAAAGTCGGGTAGAAGCAGGACCGTGTCACGGGTCATGCCGGGGCTCCGGCGTGTGCCTCCACCTGATCCAGTTCAGCGGCGTCGACGACCGGCCCGTCGACGCACACCCGCAGGTAGCCACCTCCCCGCCGCGGCACGACGCACCCGAAGCAGGCGCCGAACCCGCAGGCCATCCCCGCCTCCAGCGCGAGCTGCGCCGGGATCGCGCGCGCAGCGCAGATCGCCCTCACGGCCTCCAGCATCGGCGCGGGACCGCACGCGTAGACGGTCGCGTGCCCGTCCCGGTCGAGCTCCACGGAGAGGAGATCCGTGACGAGACCGCCCGGCCCGAGCGAACCGTCGTCGGTCGTCACTCGCGCATCGCGCAGCAACGCCGACCCAACCGCCCGGAGGGCGTCGCGAAAGCCGAGCAGCACCCGCACCGAGAACCCCTCTTGCAGCAGCTCGTCCTGGAGGATCGCCAGCGGCGCGATCCCGACGCCCCCGCCGACGAGCAGCGCCCGCCGTCCATCCTCTGGCGCGGCGAAGCCCTGCCCGAGCGGCCCGAGCACCCACAGACCGTCGCCGGCCCGCAGCTCGCATAGCCGCCGCGTACCCGGCCCGACATCCTCCAGCAGGTAGTGCGCCTCCCCGTCGCGGAAGCGGGCGATCGAGAACGCGCGCGCCAGGTACGGCCGCTCGTCCTCTCCCCCGCCCCAGCGCTCGGCCGCAGCGAGCATCGCGAACTGGCCCGGAATTGGAGCCCTCCGGGCTGTCGAGTCGAACGCGGCGGCGGGCGTGGTGGGCGGGTTCTCAGACATTCCGGGATCTGCCACCCGCAGCACGCGGTACGCGCCCAGCTCGTCGATCCCCGTGACCGTCACCAGCCTGCGGCCGAAGGGCGCGACGGCCGCGCCGCGATCGCTCATCGACGGCTCCGGCAAGGCGCCTCGCTCACGCGGTCCTGACCCCGTGCAGCTCCTGCAGGCAGAGCACCTCCGGGTCGCCGTCGCGCCGCGCCCCGGCGATCGCGCGCGCGGCGCTCGCCCCCGCCGAGAGCGTCGTCAGGCAGGGGATCCCGTGGCGCACGGCCGCGCGCCTGATCTCCCAGCCGTCGGTGCGTGCCCCGAAGCCGGTGGGCGTGTTGACGACGAGGTCGACGTCGCCGCGCTCGATCCAGTCGAGCACGTGCGGGGAGCCCTCGCCGAGCTTGTTGAGGCGCTCGACGGGCACGCCCATCCGCGCGATCGCCTCGGCCGTGCCGCGCGTGGCGAGGATCCGAAAGCCGTTGTCGTGGAGCGTCTGGGCGATCCCCGAGGCGCCCGCCTTGTCGGAGTCGGTGACGGTGATGAACGCCGTGCCGGCGCACGGCAGCGGCACGCCCGCGGCGGCCTGCGCCTTCGCGAACGCGGTCGGGAAGTCGCGCGCGATCCCCATCACCTCGCCGGTCGAGCGCATCTCCGGGCCGAGCACCGCGTCGGAGCCGTCGAAGCGGTCGAACGGGAGCACCGCCTCCTTGACCGAGACGTGCTCGCCGTAGCCGAGCCCCTGCCGGCCGGAGGGCAGTCCGAGCTCTGCGATCCGCTCGCCGAGCATGATCCGGCAGGCGAGCTTCGCGAGCGGTACGCCGACGGCCTTGGAGACGAACGGCACCGTGCGCGAGGCGCGCGGGTTGGCCTCGATCACGAACAGCTGCCCGGCGTGGACGGCGTACTGCACGTTCAGCAGGCCGACGACCCCGATCGCGAGCGCGATCTCGCGCGTGGCCTCGCGAATCTGCTCGAGCATCTCCTCGCCAAGCGAGTGCGGCGGCAGCACGCAGGCGCTGTCGCCCGAGTGCACGCCGGCCTCCTCGACGTGCTGCATGATCCCGCCGATCCACACGGCCTCGCCGTCGCAGAGCGCGTCGACGTCGACCTCGATCGCGTTCTCGAGGAAGTGGTCGAGGAAGATCGTCCCGCTGGAACCGAACCCGCCCAACCCGTCCGAGTCTTTTTTAAGGGGGAGCCCAAGGGGCTCCTGCTCGGGGTCACGTCGTTCAAATCACCATCGACCGACTCGCGACGGAGGTAGTCGGCGAGCCCATCGCGGGAGTAGACGATCTCCATCGCGCGGCCACCGAGCACGTAGGAGGGTCGCACCAAGAGCGGGAACCCAACCTCATCGGTCTGGGCCAGTGCCTCCGCCACCGAGTGCGCGGTCGCGTACGGCGGCGCCCGGTAACCGAGCCGCTCCAACAGCGCCCCGAAGCGGCCACGGTCCTCCGCCAGGTCGATCGCGTCGACGCTCGTGCCGAGCAGCGGCACGCCCGCCTGCACCAGGCCGGCCGCGAGCTTCAGCGGAGTCTGCCCGCCGAACTGGACGATCACCCCCTTTGGTTTCTCCACCTCGACGACCGCGAGCACGTCCTCCAAAGTGAGTGGCTCGAAGTAGAGCCGGTCGGAGGTGTCGTAGTCGGTCGAGACCGTCTCCGGGTTGCAGTTGACCATCACCGCGTCGCGGCCGGACTCGCGCACGGTCATCGCCGCGTGCACGCAGCAGTAGTCGAACTCGATCCCCTGCCCGATCCGGTTCGGTCCCGAGCCGAGGATCACGACCGACTCGCGCTCGCCGCGGCGCACCTCGCCGCTGACCGCAAGCCGGCGCCGATCCGGGCCTACCGGATCGGCGTTCGATCCAGACATGCGCTCCCAGCCGGAGTAGTAGTAGGGCGTGCGTGCGGGGAACTCGGCGGCGCAGGTGTCGACGGAGCGGAAGGAACGCTCGCCCGCGAAGGGCTTGGCGGGATCGGAGGCGAGCACCTGCAACTCGCGCAGGAACCAAGGGTCGATCGCGGTCGCCGCGTGGATCGCCTCAATCGAAGTGCCACGCGAGAACAGCTCGAGGATCGCCTCGTAGCGCTCCGGCCCCGGCGTCCTCAGACTTTCGAGCAAGATCTCCGCGGAGATCTTGCCGAGACACGGCGGCTTGTCGAGCTCGCGCGAGCGCAGCGCCTTGGCGAAGGCCTGGCCGAACGTGCGGCCGATCGCCATCGCCTCGCCGACGGACTTCATGTGCGTGGTCAGCGTCGGGTCCGCGCCGGGGAACTTCTCGAAGGCGAAGCGTGGCCACTTGACGACGACGTAGTCGATCGTCGGCTCGAAGCAGGCGGGGGTGACGCCGGTGATGTCGTTGTCGATCTCATCGAGCCGATAGCCGACGGCCAGCCGCGCGGCGATCTTCGCGATCGGAAAGCCCGTGGCCTTCGAGGCGAGCGCCGAGGAGCGCGAGACGCGCGGGTTCATCTCGATCACGAGGATCTCCTCGGTCGCGGGGTTGACCGCGAACTGCACGTTCGAGCCGCCCGTCTCGACGCCGACCGCCCTGATCACCGCGATCGCCTGGTCGCGCAGGCGCTGGTAGAGGTGGTCGGTGAGCGTCTGCTGGGGGGCGACCGTGACCGAGTCTCCCGTGTGGACGCCCATCGGGTCGATGTTCTCGATCGAGCAGACGATCACGACGTTGTCGGCCGAGTCGCGCATCACCTCGAGCTCGAACTCGCCCCAGCCGATGACGGACTGGTCGAGCAGCACCTGGCCGATCGGCGAGGCCTCCAGACCCTGCGCGACGATCCGCTCGAAGTCCTGCTCGGTGTAGGCGATGCCGCCGCCACGCCCGCCGAGCGTGTAGGCGGGGCGCACGATGCACGGCAGCCCGAGCCCCGGCAGCGCCTCCCGCGCGCGCCGCAGGCCCAGCTCGACGTCGACCCTGCCCGCCGAGCCCGCCCCTGTGCCCGTCCTCACACCGGCACCGGGCATCGCCGCGGTCCCCTCATCGACGACCCAGCCGCTGGCGATCGCGCTCTTTGGCATCCGCAGCCCGGCCCTGGCGATCGTCTCGCCGAAGAGTTCGCGGTCCTCCGCGCAGGCGATCGCGTCGTAGTTGGCGCCGATCAGCTCGACCCCGTAGCGCGCGAGCGTGCCGTCCTCGTGCAGCTTGGTCGCGACGTTCAGCGCGGTCTGCCCGCCGAGCGTCGGCAGCAGCGCGTCGGGGCGCTCGCGCTCGATCACCTGTGCGACCGGTCCCGGCAGCAGCGGCTCGATGTACGTCGCGTCGGCGAACTCCGGGTCGGTCATGATCGTCGCCGGGTTGGAGTTGACGAGCACGACCTCGTAGCCCTCCTCGCGCAGCACCTTGCACGCCTGCACGCCGGAGTAGTCGAACTCGGCGGCCTGCCCGATCACGATCGGGCCCGAGCCGAGGATCAGGATCTTGTGGATGTCCTCGCGCCTGGGCATCAGGCGATACCCACGGTCGGCGCTGCGCGACCCGAGCGTGACCCCCTTGTGGGGTCCTCATAAAAATCTTCGCGCGCCCGGTTCATGTCGCCGCCTCGATCCGCGCGAGGAAGCGGTCGAACAGGTAGAGGCTGTCGTGCGGTCCCGGCCCGGCCTCGGGGTGGTACTGCACGGTCCCGCCCGGCACCTCGAGCAGCTCGAGGCCCTCGACGGTGCGGTCGTAGAGGTTCACGTGCGACAGCGCGGCCGCGCCGAAGTCGGTTTCCCAGCGCACCGGCTCGTCGGCGTCGATCGTGCGCGCGCCACCCGGGCCGACCGCCGCGAAGCCGTGGTTCTGCGAGGTGATCTCGACGCGACCGGTCTGCAGGTCCTTGACCGGGTGGTTGGCGCCGCGGTGGCCGAACGGCAGCTTGAACGTCTCCAGGCCGACCGCCCGGCAGAGCAGCTGATGGCCGAGGCAGATGCCCCACACGGGCTTCTTGCCGACGAGCTCACGGACCGTGTCGACGACGTAGCCGAGCGCCGCCGGGTCGCCGGGGCCGTTGGCGAGGAAGACCGCATCGGGGTCGTCGGCGAGCAGCTCTGCCGCCGGGGTGCGACAGGGATAAAGCGTCACGCGCGCGCCGCGCTGCAGCAGCTCGCGCACCATCGAACCCTTGATCCCCGTGTCGATCACGGCGATCCGCGGCCCGTCGCCCGTGCCGTGATGGGTCACTTCGCGCGGGGTGACCTCGCCGGCGAGGTCCTGTCCGGCCATCGGCGGCTCGGCCGCGATCAGCTCGCGCGCCCGCGCCTCGTGGATCTCGCCCGCGAACACTCCTCCCCGCATCGAGCCGGCCTCGCGGATGTGCTTGACCAGCGCGCGCGTGTCGACGCCGCTGATCGCCGGCACGCCGCAGTCCTGCAGCCAGTCCAGCCAGCCGCGCTCGGCCGTCGGCGCATCCTCGCGGTTGCAGGCCTCGCGCATGATCGCCGCACGCGCCCACGCGCGCTCCGACTCCATCGCCTGGCTGCTCGCCCCGTAGTTGCCGATGTGGGGGTAGGTGAACGCGATCAGCTGTCCCGCGAACGATGGGTCGGTCATCGACTCCTGGTAGCCCGCCATCCCAGTCGTGAACACGACCTCGCCGACCGCGTGGCGGGCGGGATCCGATGCCCCGCAGGCCTCGCCGTCGAAGCGCGTGCCGTCCTCCAAGAGCACGTAGGCGGTGGAGTCGCTCATCTCGTCGTGGCGGGGGCTGGAATCGCCATCAAAGGATCAGCTTCTGGACGGCCTTGAACTCCGGCGTGCCGGCGCGCTCGAGCAGCTCGAACAGCGCCGCCTCGACCGTCGTCACGACGGCGCCCGCGCGCTCCAGCCGCTCAAGGCCGCGCTCGTAGTCGATCCCGTGCCGCGAGCCGACCGCGTCGGCCGGGACCTGCACCTCGACCCCGCGCTCCAGCAGGTCTAGCACCGTCTGGCTGACGCACACGTGCGTCTCGATCCCACAGACGAGCGCCTGGTCCCTGCCCGCGAGGTCGAAGCCCTCCGCGCGCGCGGCCGAGAACACGCTCTTCTCGAGCGGGATCTCCCCCTCCAGGCCGACCTCCGGCGCGGTGTGGCCGAGGCCCTTCGGGTACTGCTCGCTGACGACGCGCGGCACGTCGAGGATCCGCGCCGCCCGCACGAGCTTCGCGCACGCCTCGGCCACATCCGCGAAGGACGCGTATGGCCTGAACCCCTCCTGCACGTCGACGACGACGAGCGCCGTTCGATCCCGATTGAGCAGGCTCATTTTGACTCCCCCAGCCATCCTGGGCACGCAGGGCAAGCTGGGCAAGGACGCACCGAGCGACGTGTGCTCTGCACACGAGCGAGGGAGGACGCCGATCCAGCGCCGCCATGCGTGCCCAGGATCATGCCGCCACCACCGAGAACGCGCGCTCCCTGTAGACGACCGCACCCGCGGCGACCGTGAGCAGCACGCGGCCCCGCAACCGCCGCCCGGCGAAGCAGCAGTTCTCCGAGCGGCTCTCCCAGCCGTGCTCGCCCGCAACCCACTCCCCGTCGAGATCGACGAGCGTCAGGTTGGCCGGCTTGCCGTTGGCGATCGTGGGCGTCGGCAGCTCGAACAGCGCCGCCCCGGCCGTCATCCGCTCGACGAGCAGCCCGAGCCCCAGCACTCCCGGTAGCACCAGCCCGCTGTACAGCGCCGCGAACGCGGTCTCCAGGCCCGTCGTCCCCATCGGCGCCTGCTCGAACGGCACTTCCTTCTCCTCGCGCGCGTGCGGCGCGTGATCGGTCGCGACGCAGTCGATCGTCCCCTCGCGCAGACCCTCGACGAGCGCCTTGCGATCGTCCTCGGTGGCCAGCGGCGGGTTCATCTTCATGCGCGTGTCCATCCCGCGCACGTCCTCCTCGCTCAGCAGCAGGTGGTGGGGCGTGACCTCGGTGCTGACCCTCCAGCCCTGCGCCTTCGCCTGCGCGACCGCCTGCACCGAGGCGACGCAGCTGAGGTGCTGGAAGTGCACGCGCGCCTGCTCGTAGCCGGCGAGCGCGGCGTCGCGCGCGACCATCGTCGACTCGCTCACGCTCGGGATCCCGCCGAGGCCGAGCGCGGCGCTGACCTCCCCCTCGTGCATCGCGCCGCCCCGCGACAGCGTCGGGTCCTCCTCGTGCAGCGCGATCGTCCCGCCGCAGAGCCGCTGGTACTGGAGTGCCTTGCGCAGCATCCCCGCGCTGCGCACCGGCCGCCCGTCGTCGGTGAAGCCGAGCGCGCCCTCCCGGCGCAGCTCGGCCATCTCGGTCAGCTCCTCTCCTTCGAGCCCGCGTGTGATCGCCGCCATGAAGCCGATCGGGATCCGCGCTTCGCGCGCCGCCGCGTCGCGCAGCGAGCGCAAGAGCGGCGCCGAGTCGAGCACGGGGTCGGTGTTCGGCATCGCGATCGCGCCGCCGAAGCCCCCGGCGGCGGCCGCGCGGGTCCCGGTTTCGAGGTCCTCCTTGTGCTCCTGCCCGGGCGTGCGCAGGTGCACGTGCGGGTCGAAGAACGCCGGCATCAGCGTGCGCCCGCGCGCGTCGATCGCTTCCTCGTCCCCGGCCACCTCCAGCGTGCCCGGCGCTCCGATCTCGGCGACCTCGCCGCCGCGCACGCGCACATCCTGGGGCGCCTCGATGCCCGCGCGGGGGTCGAGCACGTGGGCTTCGCAGAGCAGCAGGTTCGCGGGGACCGCAGGTCCCTGGACGAGCGTCTCGGCGGCCATCACGCGAGCTGCTTGACGTTGGTCTCGGGGCGGTCGGGCCGGCCCTGGCGGTCAGGATCGCCGGGATTAGCCGGGTGGCCGCCGGGGCGGGTGGGATCCGGTCGCTGCTCGCGCGCGCCGGCGAGCAGCTCGTACAGCACCGCCATCCTCACGACCACGCCGGCCTCGACCTGCGCGGTGATCACGGCCTGCGGGGAGTCGACGACCTCGCCGGAGAGCTCGACGCCGCGGTTGACCGGCCCGGGGTGCATCAGCACCTGGCGCGGCCCCAGCCGCCGGCCGTTGATCTGATACCAGGCGGCGTACTCGCGCAGCGACGGCAGGAAGCTCTCGCTCATCCGCTCGTGCTGCATCCGCAGCGCGTACACGACGTCGGCTTGCGGGAGCTCGTCGAGCGTGAAGCGCACCTCGCAGCCGAGCGCCTCGATCCCGCGCGGGATCAGCGTCGGCGGCCCGGCGACCGTGACCTTGGCGCCGAGCTTCTGAAAGGCGATGATGTTCGACCGCGCGACGCGCGAGTGCGCGACGTCGCCGACGATCCAGATCGACGCGCCGTCGATCCCGCCGCGGTGCTGCTGCAGCGTGTAGACGTCGAGCAGCGCCTGCGTCGGATGCTCGTGCTTGCCGTCGCCGGCGTTCACGATCGCCGCGCCGCACCACCGCGAGACGAGCTCGGCGGCGCCCGCCCACGGCGTGCGCAGCACGATCGCGTCGGGCTTGTGCGCGCTCAGCGTCAGCACCGTGTCCTTCAGCGACTCGCCCTTCTCGACGCTCGACCCGCTCGCGGCGAAGTTCACAACGTCCGCCGACAGCCGCTTGGCGGCGAGCTCGAAGGAGCTGCGCGTGCGTGTCGAGGCCTCGTAGAACAGGTTCAGCACCATCCTGCCTCTGAGCGCCGGGACCTTCTTGATCTCGCGGTCGGAGACCTCGGCGAAGCGCGCGGCCTGGGCGACGATCCGCTCGATCCCGCCGCGGTCGAGTTCGTCGATCGAGAGCAGGTGGTTCATCTCATGACCTTCCCTGGGGACGCAGGGCAAGCTGGGCCAGGACGCAGGGAACGTGGCGTGCTGCGCGTGTGCTGGCCGATCTCCGATCGGTAGGACGCCGATCCAGCGCCGCCATGCGTGCCCAGGGCGATCGCGACCTCGTCGACGCCGTCTAGCTCCGCGACGCGCACGTGGACGTGCTCCTCGCGCGAGGTCGGCAGGTTCTTGCCGATGTAATCGGGCCTGATCGGCAGCTCGCGGTGGCCGCGGTCGACGAGCACCGCCAGCTGCACGCGCGCGGGCCGGCCGTAATCGAACAGCGCCTCGATCGCCGCGCGCACCGTGCGCCCCGTGAACAGCACGTCGTCGACGATCACGACCGTGCGCCCGGCGACGTCGAAGTCGATGTGCGAGGCGTGCACGACGGGCGCGTCGGGGCGGCGCTGGAGGTCGTCGCGGTAGAAGCCGATGTCGAGATCCCCGAGCGGAACCTCCGCGTCGAGCAGCGCTTCGAGCTGCGCTCGCAGCCGCTGTGCGAGGAATGCTCCACGGCGATGGATCCCGATCAGTACCGGCGTCTGCGGACCGGGATTGCGCTCGACGATCTCGTGCGCCACGCGCACCAGCGCTCGTCGCACGTCCTCCGCTCGGAGGACGACCTTCTCGTTGCTACCGCTGCTGTCCATCGTTTCCTTCCTGGCCTCTCGGGACCGGGTTAAAGGAGCGTTCCGATGACCTTATCAGGGCGCCGTGACGGGCTCCTTGGCCGCCGCCTCGCGCTCGCGGCGCTCGGAGGAGCGGATCAGCTCGGCGGGACCACGCTCGGGGAAGGGCACCTCGATCGTGTCGAAGTCGCGCGGCGTCTCGGTCGCCGCGAACAGCGCGCGCGCCTGCTCGCGCAGTTCGCGGTCGGTGTAGCGGCTCGACATGTGCGTCAGCGCGAGCATCCGCACCTCCGCGTCGCGTGCCAGCCGCGCCGCCTGACGCGCGGTCGAGTGCGAGGTCTGGCGCGCGCGCTCGGCCTCGTCCTCGACGAACGTCGCCTCGTGGACGAGCAGATCGGCCTGGTGGGCGGCGATCGCGACCGCCTCGCACGGCTCCGTGTCCCCGGAGAGCACGACCTTACGTCCCTCCCGCGCCGGTCCCATCACCTGCTCGGGCGCCACCCCGGCGACCGTCTCGCCGCGCTGCAGCCGGCCGAAGTCCGGTCCCGGTTTGACCCCCAGCTTCTGCGCCAGGCGCGGGTCGAGTTGCCCGGGACGTGCGTCCTCGACGAGCGCGTAGCCGAAGCACGCCGCGCCGCGATGGCTGACGGGGATCGTTGTGATCGCATAGCCGTCACGCTGCACCGTCTCCGCGGGGGCGAGCTCGACGAAGCTCAGCTCGTAGGGCATCCGGCCGAAGACGACCCGCATCGCCCCCATCAGCTCCTTCAGCCCGCGCGGGCCGTAGACGGTCAGCGGCTGCTCGCGTTCGCGCAGCGCGAAGGACTTCAGCATCCCCGGCAGCCCCAGCCAGTGATCGGCGTGGAAGTGGGTGATGAACACGCTGTCGACGTCGGTCAGCCCGATCGAGCGCACGAGCTGGCGCTGCGTACCTTCGCCGCAGTCAAACAGGATCCGCTCGCCACCACGGCGCACGAGGATCGCGGGCAGCCCGCGCCGCGGGCTCGGCACCGAGCCGCCGGTGCCGGCGAAGAAGATCGACAGGTCCATGGGTTGCAACGGTAGCGTCGGGGAGCTCGGCGCGGCGGTAAGCTCACCCTGCTGGACGCCGTCGAACCGCGTCATCCCGCGCCCGTAGCTCAGTGGATAGAGCGCTCGCCTCCGGAGCGAGAGGTCGCAAGTTCGAATCTTGCCGGGCGCGCTCTCTGAATCCCGCTCAACCGTGCGGGCTGTGGCCCTCCAGGTGGGTTTTGGGTTGGGCGTCACCCCTCCGAAAGGTGCCTCGATTGCCTTTTCCTCTGCCTTTTCGTGCCTGTAGGCGACAGCTGGCGGTTAGTCGGTCGAGGTGCAATGTCAGCGAGATCGTGGATCATTAGGTGGCGATGAACTCCACAAGCCACCTTGCCGCTTATTCGATGGTGATGTACGCCTGACGTCGGACGCAGTCGTTGAGCAAAGGTACGACTGCTCCACGCATCGTGTGGTCGGTCCTCATCGGTTCCTCGCAGGCCCTTCGACCAGTGCTCGTAGTGCCGCCTTCTCGTCCTCACCGCGCCGCATCGAGGGATTGGGCCTTCTGGCTAAAAGACCCCAAGAGGCAAGATCGACGCTCCTTGTGCCGAAAACGCCTAGTTGTGCCAACTAACGACAAACGTTAGAGTTCGATATATGCCGTCTCTAGCCGAACTTCCCGATGCCCTCGTCTCTGAGGGCCGCTACTGGCTGACCGCAGTCGAGGCAGCGGAGCTTGCCGATGTGCCTCTCGCGCACGTATACCCGGGACTCGCTCGTTTGCGCCGCCGGGGCGCTTTGTTTTCTCCTGCTCGTGGGTTCTATGTCGTGGTGCCCCCTGAGTACAGGTCATGGGGCGTGCTCCCCGGCGAACTGTTCATCGATGGGATGATGCATGCCCTAGGGCGCGGCTATTACGTGAGCCTGCTAACTGCCGCCGCGATGCACGGAGCGGCCCACCAAGCGCCGCAGGTCTTCCAGGTGATGGTCGATCGCCATCTGCCCAGCCGGGACATAAAGCGTGTTCGTCTGCGCTTCTACGTCAACGAGCGCCTGGGTCAGATGGCGGTCGAGGAGCGCCAGGTGGATACTGGACGCGTGCGGCTTGCCACCCGCGAGACAACGCTCGTCGACCTGATCGCCCACCCCGACGAGGCCGGCGGACTGGACAACCTCGCCACTGTAATCGTTGCGATCGGCGATGTCGATGTGGCCGAGCTGGCGCGGCTAGCGATGATGCGCTCACGTTCTGTCGCCCGGCGGTTGGGATGGCTGCTCGATCAGTTCCGCGACGACCTCGACCTTCAGCCGCTGCGCAAGGCCGCGCTTGCCCCCGACACCTACCCAACGCGACTTGTCCGCGCGCTCCCCGCGCGCGGCCCGCTAGACCAAAGCTGGAACTTGCAGGTCAACACCAGCGTGGAGCCCGATCTGTGATCGACCGCCCGGCCCTAATCGCGTGGCGCTCAAAGGCCCCGTGGCCGAACCCTGTGCAGGTCGAGCAGGACCTGCTGCTCTCGCGCCTCATGATCGAGATCGCCGGCGATGATGTCCTCGGTCCAGAGTTGGTGATGCGCGGTGGGACCTGCTTGCACAAGCTCCACCTCCCCACTCCGCTGCGCTATTCCGAGGACCTCGACTACGTCCGCTCCACTCGGACGGGGATTAGAGCGCGGGATCCACCGGTGGGGTGGCTGGGTGGCGTGGAGTGGGTGTGGCGGCTTCGGCGGCGGCGGGCTAGGTGTGATCGCGAGGCATGATGGGCGCTGGGCGGGGTAGTTGATGCGCCGCTGTGGGTTGGCGGGCAGTGTTTGCGGTAGCGGGGCTCGCGCCCGGTAGGCGAGGTCTCGCTCGTTGTAGGGGAACGCGTCTGGGGGCGGTTAGGTCGGGGCGGGCAGCGCGCGGATACGGGCCAGCGCTGTGATGTAGTGGCAGTGCCAGGGCCAGCGGGCGGGGAGGTGAAGCGTCCAGCCGCGGGCGTGGCGGGTCAGGCGGCCGGGGACGCTGAGCAGTCGGCGGCGTAGCGTGCGAGCGGTTCGGATGGTGGTGTTCGGGAGTCCGAGCAGCTGTGTCAGCGGAGCATGTTGTGCGCGAGCGCGGCGAGCACTGTCCACGCGCCGTTGGCGTGGAACTCCCGGAGGGAAAGTGCGCGAGTGCTTGGTACTTGAGATAGGCGATGACCTGCTCCACGACGGCGTGTTCGCGGTGCTCGGCCTCCACGACGGCGAGAGTCTCGGTGCGGTTGGTAATGAAGGAGAAGTGCAGCCAGTAGGGCCATAGCTCGGCCTGCGCTCCGAGTAGGCGGGTGCGCCTGACGATCAGCCTGCGCTCGCCGTAGGTGGTCTCGGCGATCTGCGCCTCAGCGCCCTGGGGGTAGTCGATGCGCTGCCAGTGCTGCTCGTAGATTTCCTCCACGGCGGCGCGGACGGTCTTGATCATCCGCACGCCGATAGAGTACTCCAGCGCATCTTCTAGAGGTACTCGAAGACCTTCGTGTTCGAAAATCCCGAGTGGCGCGCAGCAACTTTACGCCAGTCGCGCCGGCTCGCTGGACCCTTGCGATCAGCTCTTCGCAGAAGCGCAGCATACCCCGCTGCGTGTTCGCGGACCCTTGCGCAGGCGGATGTGCAGCGCCTCCCTGGTGTCCGCGCGGGTAGCGAGGATCGGGTGGTAGCGCAGCAGTTTGGTGTAACCGTAGGAGGCGCTCTGCTTCAAACGGCCGCAGACCTCCCCGACGAAACTGTCGACATCCACGATGAGGCGGCCCTCGCCCGGACCGGCGCCGCCTTCCACGCCCGCTCCAGTGCCTGGCCGAGCAGCGCGTCGAGCTGGCGGACATGCCCGAACGTGAACGCCCGCAAAAACGTCCCCAATGTGGACGGCGCCGGCAACCAGCCACCCAAAAGACGGCGCGTGCGGCTCGCGCGCAACACATCACAATCATCGATGCTGTCAGCGCCAAGCACCATCGCGAAGATCAGCGCCATCACCTTCCTGCGCGCGTTCGCGGCCCGGGCCGCGCGCGACGCAACCGCACCAACGCGCGGGCGAGCGCCTCGATCCACAAGCGCTGAGCGACGCTTGCCACGAGCATCACCCGGGCATCCGAGAAGACCCGCTCGTAGTCGAATTTGACCTGCAAACCATCCAGTCAGACCGGCTCGTCATCCTGCACCATGAAGGTGACCTCCTGACGCAGGACGCGGCTGCCGATACAACCGCTTTCTCCCTGCTAGGAGGTATTCTTCACTACGACGGACAGAAACAACAGTAGTAAGCCCTTCACGCAAGCGCTTGCAGGCGTCGCCGATCGCGTCGGCCTTATCGTGTCGAGCCGCCAACGATCCGGGCAGATGGTCCACGTCTATCTCGACGGCGAGCCGACCGAAGGCATCGGCCGGATTCGTATCAAGGTCGAGATGAACATCGCCGAGACACAGCCGTTTCAGCCACGCACGAACCTGGTGCACACTGTGGCGACATCGTGGTGGAGCGGCACCGCCGATATCCCAACCTTCCAGCCGGAGGAGATGCTCGCGACCAAGCTTCGCGCGCTCTACCAGCGCAGCAAGGGCCGCGACCTATTCGACCTGTGGCTCGGTCTAACCGTGCTGCAAGCCGATCCAGAGAAGGTAGTCGCAGGCTTCAACCACTACATGGGGAGCGCGACCTTCAGCTTCCCCGAACTGCGTGACAACCTCGCGGCGAAGCTCGCGACCCCCAGCTTTCGCCGCGACCTCAACGCGCTCGTGACCGATCTGCCACAGAGCTACACGCCCGAGGCCGCAGCCGACCTCGTGATGCGCGAGCTTGGTAGTCGCCTGCGTAACGCGCCACCGGCAAGCGAGATCACATCGCTATCGCCGTGATCGACCGCCTTGGTTTGTGGGATGCCTACGTCGCCGGGCTCAAAGACACCGTGCCGCATAAAAATGCAGCCCAGCCTGAATCCCGCATGGTTGCTAGGGATTCGGCGGGTGAGGGGCAATGAGCAGGGCAGGCATTTAGCCGCAATTTACGGTCTTTTCGGGCGGGTTTCAAACCCCTCCCCCACCCAAGCGCCTCCGGAGCGAGAGGTCGCAAGTTCGAATCTTGCCGGGCGCGTAGAAGGAGTTCCTACCAGCAGGACATTTCGTATTTCATAGGTCTCCGCGACTCTCACCTGCCCTTCTAGGCACGACCGCTGCGGCAATGGCCTCGTTTGCGGGAAGTCAGCGCGCCGGCCAGGAGCGCGGCGAGGCCCGCGTAGACGGGCAGCGGACGGCGGTGGCGGACCAGGCCCGAGGTGCTCGCCAGGCAGTAGACCCCCAGCAGCCGCGTATCGATTCGCCTGATCAGGCGGGCCGCGTTGCGCGGACCAACGCGTGCCTGTGCCGGGCGTGTGAGGAGCACCGTCTGCAGCGCGATCATCGCGTAGAGCAGGGTGCCGCCCGCGAGCTCTACTTGGATCAGCCGCTCATGGGTGCCGTGGGCGCGAACCAGCCGCGCGATCTGGCGCATGTGGACCAGGTGGGCGCCGAGAAACCCGCCACGGAACGCCACCGCGGCATCGGCGCCCTCGAGGTCCGTCAGGACGCTGGCGAGGACGAGGAACGGTACGGTGGCGTGCGCCGTGACCCGCAGCGGACTGCTCTCCTCCTCACCGTAGCGATCGGACAGTGACAGCGCGAGCGTGCCCGCGACAATGCCGAGACCGACACCCGCCGCGCCCGCGACACCCTCCAGCCGTGGCAAGTGCGCTCGCGCGATCACGATCCTGCCGGCACATTGCTCTGCACGGCCCGTGCCTCGAGCGTCCGCTTGACGGCGTTCGTCCCCTGCCCCATCGCCTCGCCGGTCGCGAACGTCACGATCCTGTCCTCCCCGTCGAGGCGGGTGTCGAGGGCGAAGCCCGGTACGAGACGTTCGTGCAGAGCTCCCCAATCGCGCACGGCCGCCCACACATCCTCCGGGCTGGCGTCGATCGGGATCTCCTTGCGGATACAGGCCATCTGTGCACCTCCTCAGGGGTTGCTTTACCGGGCATGCTCGTCTAGGCCGGCTACTCTCGCACAGGCTGGTCTTCCCCGCTTCTGTGATCAACTGGTCTCCCCGAAGCAGGGCGCCGAGGGAGTGGTGGAGGTGTTGCGCACTCTGCCCGGTGAGACGTGGCCCCGGCGCGAGCTGCTGACTCGCGCCGGGGTCCATTGTCTGCCACCCATTACCCTCCGGTGACGGTCGAGGCGCCCATCCATTCACTTCTTGCGGTTCATCCTTGGCATTTTGGCTGCTTGGGCTTCTATGTAACGTCTCAGTTACCGGTGACTGCCCAGGTTCCGTAGGCCAGCGTTGCCCCTGCCGCTAGTGACGCCTGTGTCGTTAGCACGAGAACGGTGCCGGTCTGCCCCGTGTTTTTCAGGGTTTCGCCCTTGACTATGTTCTTACCAACATCCCAGAATTCCGGGTTTTCCACCCCGGCCTCGCTTTCTTCCTGAGACTCGAACACGCATAGGTTGCCGCTTTCTGCTTCTGGTTTTTCGGAATCGCCCTTGCATCCTGCCGGGACTTTGTCAGTTGCGACGTCTTCCTCGCTGACATAATGTCCAGTTGGGACTGATTTCAGCGCGATCGGGAAGGAGATCGTGACATAAGTTCCCGTTTCAACTTCCTTTACGCCAACGTCTTGCCAGACTCCCGTCTCGGTCGTACCTTTCGGCAGCATGCAATTCGCCGTCGAGCACACACCTTCAGGGCCCGCCGGTCCCGTCGCGCCTGCTGCACCGGCCGGCCCGGTGGCGCCGTTCGTGCCGTTCGCGCCTTTTTCACCGTTCGTTCCGTTGGTGCCCGCGGGACCCTGCGGGCCACCTGGCCCTGTCGCGCCGGCGGGTCCTGTGGCTCCCGTCGCACCGGCCGCGCCGGTCTTGCCCGCGGGACCGGCGGGACCCCGGGGGCCCGCCTTGGCCTTGGCCTTGCTCTTGGCGGCGCTCGCGGTCGCGTGCTGGCCGATCCCGGACGATCGGTCACTCGATCCACTGCCGCCGGTCGCGGCGAAAGCCCCACCCGTGGCCGCGAAGACCAATGCGATGACCGCGATCACCGTGCTGGGGGTTATACGGATTCTTCTAAGCATCGCTATCTCTCCTTATGTGAATGAGCACAACACAGTTCATCGCTTGGCCTTCCGAGAACGACTCGTCTTCTTGGCCTTGGCCTGCTTCCTCTTCTTCTTGGCATGAGCCTTCACGCACTTTCCATGGCTGAGCTGCTTGCCTTTCGCACATTTCTTGGGGGTGCTCTTCTTGGTCGTCGTGGTCACCGCTGCTTCTGCCGGGAACGCGATCGCCGGGGTCGCGAGCATCGGCAGCGACGCCGGCGAGACGAGCACTTCCGGCAGACCCGCGGTCGTGAACAGCACCGCTTCGCCCGTCTGCGTCCCGTAACCGCTGGCGACCTTGACCCGGAAGGCGTACGTCGTCCCAGGCTGCAGGCCCGTCAGCGCGAGCGACTCCGCGACGGGGGTGGTGCCTTCCCCGGCGGGGCCGGAGAACACAATCCCGTACTGCGTCCCAGCGCCGTTGTAGACCCCGAGTTCGAACGTGTACGTCGCGGGCTGACCATCCGGGTCCACGCTGCCCGAGACGACCGCGCTCGTCGTCGTGACCGCGCTCGCAGCGCCCGTGGCCGCCTGCACCGTGGGCGCCGGGCCGGTCGTAAATTCGCCTTCGGCGCCAGTCGCTTCGCCGCCTTCGGGCTTACCCCCGACTTCCAGGCGGTTCTCCGCGAGCAAACGGTAGCGGTAGGTCGTCAAGGGCGCCAGGCCCGAGACTTCCCGTGCGAACTCGACCGTCCCGTACTCCGCGGATTCTTCAACGGGCGTCGCCAGCGGCGCCGCGCATACACCGACCGCATTGCACGCGCTGTATTCAAAATGGTAGTCGGTGTTTGCGTGCTCGGGGTTCAAGGACGCTTCCAGGACCGCGGACTGCGCCTTCACAAACGACGCGGACGGCGCACCGAGGATCGCCGGTGGCGGGGTAGCCGTATGGAACTCCAAGACTTCACCGTCCGCCTGCTTCTCCGCTCCTTCCGCGAGCGCTTCGACGACCCCCTTGAACTGATACGTCTGATTCGGAACTAGACCCGTGAGATGCATACTGTACGGCGGTTCCAGCGCAGTGCCTTCTCCTTCAAAAGCCACCGGGGTCACGGTCTGCGCCTGACCAGGGACGCCGTATTCGAAGAAGCCCTTCGCCAGCACCGCGTTCGGGTTGATCGCAGCACACAACGTCGCGGTCGTCGCCCCCACCGCCGTCGCGGCACACGACTTCACTTCGGGGAACACAGCCGGCACATACACTTCGACCGCCTGCGAGCGTTCCCCAGCGACGTACAGTTGATCGGAGGCGCTCGACGCATCAAACGCAAGCCCATCAGGGCTTCCAGGAACGCCGCCGGAGGACGGTGTGAATGCACCGACCAATTCACCCGAGGTCTTATAAAGCAAGCCCGAAGTTGGCGCTATCACGCCACTTGGGGTATTCTCCCCGTTCGATCAAAGCCAACCGGCCATAAAAATCCAACGCGATCCCCCTGATGAATTCTTGGGCTGCCGGGTCTATCACCAGCGACTGCAGTTCGCCTTTGGCGTTGTACTCATGCACACCCAGCTCACTCCAGTGTCCGCGACGAACACGTCACCCGAGGAGTCGACGGCGATCGCTTCCGCCCCACCCGTCGGCGAAAGCCCGGTGAGAGAGATTTCGCCGACCCATTCCCCGTCCTTTGTCCCGGCTTCGGTGTCGAACTTCTGCACGCGTGGCCCAGCACCCACATACAACAGACCTTCCGGACCACCGACCGCCAGCAAATCGCCGCCACTTGTGCCGCCCGGTTCGAACGCGCCGTGCCCAGCGCCCGCTGTCCCAGGCTGGCAAACATCTTTTGAGGCGGCCGTACACAGGTTCTTTTCGGCTTCGCTCGCGCCCGCTTTCCGACGTTCGTCTTGTTGACGTCACCGCCCGATCATCAGGATGAATTCGCCGTTTTCGGTGAACTCATCGACACGATCGTATCCCCGTCGAGCACATACACATCACCCGTGACCTGATCCACAGCCACATCATTCGTGGCTCTTGAACATCTGCCCGGCGTCTTCCGTGCCTTCCCCGGTGCCTTTTTCGCCGTCCAGACATTCAGCGCCCGCTTTGACTTCCGCGGCCGTGCAGACGTTACGTTCGGCCTGCGACGCACCTCGCATTTTCGCCTTCTTCGTCTTGTTGACGTTCCACCCAAACATCAACACGAATTCACCAGTCAGCGGTAAACTCCTGAACACGACCGCTTTCGCCGCTGCCGAGACATACACGTTCCCGTCTTTCGCGACAGCGACAGATGCCAGGGTATGAGAACCCGCCGGGCTGTTCGCTTTCTTCGCCTTCCCCGCACGACGCTTCGCTGACGAGACATACGTTTGCGTGGGTGGTCTTGTCGACGTTCTCGCCGAAACGCAGCGAGGGCACGAACTTCGTCGGTTCGATCGCGTGCGCGCTGGTGGCGCCGGCCAACATCAGCGCGGTGGCCGCGACGAGCGCGAGCGGGATCGTCTTCATACGCATGGCGATCATCAGCGTGTCCTCCGGTTGCCGGCGTTATCGGACTGCTTCGCTTTTCTCGTCTTCTTTTTCTTTGGCTTCTTCTTCTTGGCGGCTTTCTTTGCCTTCGCGCAGCCCGTGACGCTGATTTTGGTGCTCTCGTGTATTTCCGCGCCGTTCTGCGCGACGAACGCGGTCGGCATCGAGAGTTTGCTCGCGCAGAGGTTCCCGTTCGCGGCCAAGGCTGAGTATTTGCCCTCGGGGAGGTAGATCTCGAACGTGTTGATCGGGACGTCGGGGACCGTCTTGAACGTGCTGCTCGTGATCCCGGCCTTGGAGATGAACGTCGCGCCGACGAGATCGACCCTGACGCCGTCGCCCTGCAGCACGATCTCCAACGACGGGAACGCTTCCCCGCCGTGGGAGACGAAGTATACCGGGCCCGACAGTTCCACGGGCAGCAGCGGCGTGTTTGCCCTGACGATCCCGACGATCGACGCCACCGGGCAGTTCGCGGGATTCGATTCGAACGTCGCCGCCAGACACGCTTTCTGCAACGTCGTCAACCGCGACGGGAGCTGCTTCGGGAGGTCGACCTTGACCTTCGCGATGTTCGCCTCGCTACCGACCGACCCCGCGGGATAGGACACCTTCGCGTCGAGGCTGGCGCCATCGACTTTACTCGTCTTCCCCGACGTGGAGACAGCGAATTTCGGTTTGAATTCGAGGCTCTTACAGCCCCCGACCGCGAACGGGCTCGACACCACCGTGCGTGCGTTTTCCGACCCCGAGATCACGGCCGTGATCGGCTGCGGCGCCGCAGTTCGTGGGGTTGAACATGAACCCCGGCCGGTCGATATCGACCGTCACCTGTTTCAGGCGCAGCGGGACACCATCGAGGATCTGCGGGATCGCATACGGGCCCGTTTCGTCGGTCGTGATCGTCAACGTGCTGTTTTCCGGGTTCACAGCGATCCGCGCGCGGACGACCACCAACCCGAGGTTGAACGGTCCCGCGACCGCCCTCGTGACGATACTCAGCCCGAACGGCGCACCATCGTATTTTTCGGTCAGGTACACGTTCCCTTCGATTTCGAAGGGATGCGAGCCCGCGCCCGACGCGACCCTCGTCGTGCCGATCTTCGAGGATTCCGGGCAGTGCCGTCATCGGCGGCGGGTTCGCCGCACAACGGGACGCTGGAGAGCATCCCCAACAACCCCGGCGGGGTATGGACCTGGATGCCCTTCACAAACTGTTCGCGATCCTGACGCGAGAAGTTCAGCGTGAACGCGCTGAACTGCCCCGCCTGCGGCGTGACCGTGCCCGCCACGAACCCCGGGTTCAACCCCGGCCGGTTCGGGCAGCCCTGCGTCGCCTCGTAGAACGAGGACGGTGTCGCGTCTGGGGGTGCCCGGCATCAGCAGCCCTTCGGGTGTGGTACCCGGTGCGCTCCACGGCGTCCAGTCGCTCGTCGTGACCGCCGGCCCGCAGACCGTGGGGTTATCCAGCGGCGCGCGTGGACCACCGTTCAAGTGGACTTCAGCTCGCTGAACGGCAGCTGCGGATTGTTTTCAGCGACCGTCGTCAGCTGGCCCGTCGCCGGGATTCGCCTCGGTCTTCAAACGGACCTTGAAGTTCACACCCGCGTTCCCCAGCACGCCCTTGCCACCGAGTTCCAGATACAACTGGTACAGGTTCCCGTCCGCGGCGTCTTCAGGCGTACATCCGCTTCTGGCCCGCGCCACCACAACCCGGCCGCGCCAAGTACACATGACCTTCCAAGGGCTCGTTCAGCAACGGGCTGAACGCCTTCGCCGTACCGACCGTCGACGCGTCCGGACAATGCCCCGCCGCCAGCTGCAGTTCCCCATTCAACCCGACTTCTTCGGATTCCGGGCCGTTGAAATTGATCCCTTCAGGGCCGGATTCGTTGCACGCCTGGATACCATCGACGATCCCCGGGCTGATCGACAAGCCCTCCGGCAACGTCACATCCAAATTACGCAACTGCGGCGTATCGACACCCGCCGGTTCCTGATCCTGCGGAACCTTCAAATCCACACCCAAACCCACCGGCTCGTCCGCGCCCACCGTATCCGGCAGACTTCCAGCTCCGGTTTGAACGCCAACAGAGTTACAACCGGTCACGCCCGGGAACGGATCGGCGCGTTCCACATATCCCGTGTACCGCCCTTCCCGCACGCTACCCGGTTCCTCCCACGAATCCGCACGCAACGTCGCCACCTCACCCCGCCGCACAATCACTACCCATCGTCCAAAACGGCACCGCCGCAACACCAGACGATTCACCACCACCACTACAATCACGCACAACTTCACCAGACCCGCAATAAGTCGTAGACTCGTGGCTACATTCACCACCGAACGGCCTTTCGACGAGATGACCCAGGGTACCTCCAAAGACGTGCTCTCCCTGGCAGAACACTCCGCGTTGCGGATCGTGGCTCGCGGTCGGCGGGAACACCCCAAAACGCAAGTTCCACAGCGCTGAGTTCCACCATCGGGATCTCATTCGTGACAGCCGTCAACCCGTACGTTTCATGGCCGGACGCTTCGCGGATACGCACCACGTGTCCCGTTATCAAATACGTGACCCCTGTCGAGTTCTCCAACGCAAACTCGGCGGACTGGCCCGCTTCCGGCGTCACGTTCGCGATCGGACCGAGATATTCGTTCCCGTCAAAAAACCGTAGCCGCGCGACACCGACCTGCGTCGTCGCGGGGCACGGGTCGTCCACCGCACTGTTGTTCGTAACCTGCACCAGCGGACAACGCGGAACGGCCTGCGGATCAGCCAACAAGCCCGGAGGGAGATCGGCGACGATGTCCTTCGGATCGCGCGTCGGCACGAGCGACTTACCAGCATTGCCATTGCCTCCCCCACCCTGCTGTATGCCTTCGGTTTCGTACACTTCGCTTGAGAATTCGATCGTGGTCGTGACCGTGTCCGGGTGACCACCGGCCTGCGTAAAAGAATACGGTTCGTTCCTGAAACCCTCGAATTCATCGATGTTCCCATTCAGCGATGACGGGGCCTGTGTCGGTCCGTGTCGTGCCCATCGTGAACTTCGTGATTTCAAACGGCTTGGCTTCAGTCGCACAAGCCGCCGCGGGCACCGCGCAGCAAACCCGCGACCAGCACCACTACCGAGCCGTAAATAGATACGTATGCTCATGACTTTGTCCTCCGGTCGCGGCTGGCCTTCTTCGCCTTCTTACGCTTCGTGTTGCGCTTGACGCAGCTGTCGTGGCGGGGCATCTTGCCGCGCTTGCATTTGACTGGCGCCGCCTTCTTCATTCGTCTTTTTCTTCGGCGTGGCGCGCACGGCGGGTACCGGCGCAGGCAAAGTTCCCGCCCCGGGGCCTGGGAGACGCTGCCCGGCACGAGCAGCGGCGCGGGGTTCGTCAACGGCGCCCTGGCACGCATCGCCCGAGCATTCTTCCGCGCCGCGGGCGCGGCGGGGAAACCGCCATCCAGGCGCGCATCATACACATCGGCCACACCGTCGGTGTCCTGCGGGACCAGACCCTGGCTGGTAACGAAGAAAATATCCTTGCCCGACTGCTGAGATCGCGACGTCGTTCGACCGGTTCGGTCGAGCTGCCGGTCGAGATCAACGACACCCGGCCTTCGCTCCACCCCGGTTCCTCGTGCCATTCATACACGTTCGCGAGATGATTGATCGCATCCGGCGAAAGCGGCTCGGCGGTCGTGAACACGATCCGCGACCCATCTTCGCTGACCGCGCGGTCATATCCGACTTTTTGGATCGCACGCTTTCCGGCGACGTGATCGTCGCGTCAAACTCGCTGTTATTCCCGTTCGCGTCAGCACCCGCTTCACCGATCGACACGCGATCCAGCGCCCGGTTTCCGCGTCATAGCGGTACACGTCCTTCGCCGAATCGGTATCGTTGGCAACAAGCCGCCCGTAGCTGGAGAACACCAGGAACCCACCAGCCCTTGCCGGCGGTCTGCGCTTCAGGCGCTCGCCCGCAACCACGCAGCACGATCGTTTACATGTCTTCGCTGGGATCCCTTCATTCAGATCGGGGGGACAGCGTCGTCTGCGAAGCTCTCCCGAAAGTTCCGGGCCGGAGCAGAGATCGGCGATAAACGACGTTGCTTGTGTTTCCGCGTCGAACACGTACAGGTTGTCCGCGCCCGGTTGCGCGACCGCGCCGCCGCTGACCGCTTCGCCATGCGCGCCGTAGCCCTGCGCGTCCGCGCTCGGGGCGCCCGTGAGCACCCCCGCGCGACGAAATAGACGCGCGAGCCATCGGGAGCGACCCGACCGTGCCCTGCACGTCCGCGGCTTCCCCACATTCGGATCGTGGGAGACCTGCACGAGCGACGTCACTTCCGTGTCGGCCGCTTCACCCGCAGTCGCGCACGCTCACCCTCACCGGCGGGACAGCCGATCGTCGCCATGTAGAGGTCGTTCCCGATCCGTATCGCTGCCGACCAGCGGCGCCGTCGTCGCGAAGAACACCCGCGACCCATCTTCAGAGGCGCCAACGAATTCCGCGCTCGCACGCGACGCCGCGCCGGACACGGAACTTCACCCGGCACACCATTGCGTTCACACCCACCGAAAGGCTGCGACGGTTCAAGCGGCCGCGAAACTTCAAGCGTCCGCGACCCACCCACACGCACAAACAACTGCTCAGGATTAGATGTGTCACAACTGAGGCCCTGCGGGTTCACAGCCGTCGTGAAGAAGATCTCCCCACCACCGGCCGCAATCGCATTAAACTTGCTCACTTCGCTTAGCCGATCCCGATCGGCCCTAGTTCCGACGGCAATTACGGATCGATCACTTCACCCTGACCGTTGTTGTTCACCCCCACAAGCTGCAACGACGGTTCGCCACTTCCCGCGATTAGCAAGATCGTAGAGCGCTGACTCCTCGTCCCGCTGCCAGCAAGAAAGGCTCCATCTACTACCGCACGTTGAACAAGATATGGGAAAAGTCAGGGCTCACACCTTCGATACGTCGTTGCGTCGGTACTTCTTTGTTGAGGCCTTCCAGACCTCGCCCTCCAGCTGCCCAGTCGGCCGCCGTATCCGGCGAATCCGTTTGGTATGACAAAAACTCCTGTTCAGTATCCTAAGGCTGCGATCCGTCGTTCGGCCCCGGCAGTTACCAGCGACGGATTCCAGATCGGGCGAAAAATCAGATCGTCGCCGCCTAGGGCGCGAGCGCCGCCGGGCACAACCAACGGCGAGGACGACCAGCCAGCCGCGCCCCGACGCGCCAGATACAGGTTCTGGCCACCGGTGCTCGCGGGGTCGCCCGCAAACGCGCCCGAGCGATTCGAAGATGACGCCTTCGCCATTTCCGCGCGACGGCAAAGATCCCCTTCGCCCCATACCCACCCTTGTACGGCGGGCTGACCAGCTCATACACACGACCTTCGGGCAACGCCAGCGCGGGGGCGGACGCGAGGGCACTGACGAGCGCGCAAGAGAAGCAGCGCCGGGGAACGAGGAACAGCGTCACGTCGCACCAGCTAACGACGGGAGCCCCCGCGGTTAAGGAGTAGCGACAAAGTGGCGCAGGTCCGGACATTCCTTCCGCCGATAGAAGTCCGACCGGAATGAGTCCCGGACCTGCTCTGGCTGAAATGGAAGGTCATTGCCCCGCTCCTTTATGGTCGGCACGACGCAGATAAGTTCTTCGCCACGAAGGGTCAACCGCCAGGCATTCGCCCGCGGCCGCGACCGCCGGGCGTTCTCGAGCAGGCCATGCCCCTCCAAACGCGCGAGCAGCTTTGAGATCTGACCCTCGTCCTTGACCCCAGCGGCCTGCGCGATCTCGCGGTTACTCGGGTTGGTCCCCTCCGCTGAGGCTCGCGACGGCCGTCAGGACCTCGTGCGTACGCACCGTCATCCGCAACGGACGGGGCCGGCTCTGGATCGCTTGCGGCGTGCGCTCGACCGCGCCCGGCGATGCTTCGGTGAACGTGGCTCCCTTGCGGTTGCTCTTCGTCGCAAGCCGCCCGCCCCTGCCGGCCGTACGCTGCGCCCGCTTGAGCGGCCGGTGCGCGTCGATCACCGCTTCGCCATCTGCCGTTAGGCGCCACGCCCGTACCTGACGCTGCGTATGACCCTGCACGTTCTCGATCAAACCCTGCGTCTGCAGACGCTTCATCATCCGCGAAATCTGACCCTGGTCGGACAGGCCGATGATCTCCGACACTTCGCGATTGTTCAAACCCGGCCGACCCCCAACCGCCGCCAACGCCATCTGCGTACGAATCGTCAACCGATAATCCACCGGAGAGGCCGCGCCCACCGGCCGCCGCGAGAGGCCATCCCCGTCCCGCCGCCGCACGGGCGTCCGCGGGACCGGACGCGCGAGCTCTTTCGCCGCCGCCGCCGGACCACGGTACGGCAACACGATCGTCGCCATCAACGAACCCAACAACCCCACCAACGGCCCCGGACGCAGTTCCAACAAGCGCGCGTGGATCACACCAAACGTCGCGCCGACGACACCCTCCGCCACCAACGGCGGCAACAACGCCGGAGCCTGCGCGTTTACACGACCCTGGTCGATTACACCCGCGAGGCTCTCCAACACGCTCGCGCGACGCGCCAGCACCCGCGGCCCCGCCGCCAAAGCCTCGACAAACACCAGACGCCGCACCGCCGGCTCACGATCCAACGCCTGCAACAACGCCGCCAGCCCCGCGCGGACCCGCGCGGTCCAGCCAAGCTCCGACTCCCAACCCCCGCGCATCTCCAACCCCAGCCCATCGACCGCATGGTTGAACGCCGCCAGAAAACAATCTTCCCGGTCGCTGAAACACTCATAGAACGTCCGGTTCGAAACCCCCGCACGCTCAGAGACACTCCGCGCCGAGACACCCTCATAGCCACGTTCCCCCACCAGCGCGAACGTCGCCGTCAGCATCCTGCCCCGCGGCAGATCGAAGACATACCGCTCACTCCCGCGAGAACGATGCGCGGGCATCTCGGACTCCCCTGAGAGCTCGGCCGCCATCAGCGCGACCCCCGGGAACGACCGAAACCACGCTCAAAGGCGCGGCGGGAACCGGCTAGATCGTCAGTGTTTGCGCCGTTTTCGGCGCTAAGAAGCCCAAAGCAGAGAGAGAGAGAGAGAGAGAGATGTGTCAGCGACGCTGACGCATCTAACAACGCCCCCTACAGGAGCGCAGCGATCCCTCATCACGTCTGTCTCAAACGACCCCACGTGTACTCCATTCCCCGACATTGTTTCGACCCGGCTCCCTCTCCAAAGAAACCCGCTTGCGCTGATGCCCGGCTACGAGAACCCGACCCCAACCCGATCCTATGTTTGCCCCGGCAACCCCCTTGGCTGCCTTGACCTTTTAAGTACTACCACAACAGGGGCTTGATTGGAAGGGGGTACCAGCGCGGGACCCGGGTTTCCTCCCAGCCGGGGTGGGCGGGAATCCAATCTTCGGGCTAATCGGCCGCGAGGAAACCCGGACCCGCTTGCGTTTCTGTTTTCTTGCGTGTTCGGGTCGTGTCTACTCGGTGACGGGCGCTTCCTGGGCGAGCTGGAGGGCGTGGGCCTGGAGCGGGGTGGGCTGGGTGAGCTTCTGGAAGGTGGCCGTTTGGCCGGCCAGGCGGATGGTGTTGCGGGTCTGGGTGGAGAGCTCGGCGAGCAGGGTGCGGTAGCTGTGCGCCGGGGTCCCGGTGGTGGTGCGCTTGGTCTGCGCTTTGTGTTTGGGCGGCGGGGGAGCGGACGGCCTTGGCGACCGGGTCGGGGTTGACGGGGCGGTCCTCGTCGGTGAACAGCAGCGGCTTCCAGGCGGCCTTCAGGTGCCAGGTGAGGTAGTAGGCGAGCATGCAGATCAGCACGTGCGCTCTCACCGGTCTTCCAGGCGGTGATGGATCGGGCGGATCTGTAGGTCGGGGCCCTTGATCGATCCGAACGCTCGCTCGGCCTGCTCGAGGTTCTTGTAGGCGCGCACGACATCCTCGGTTTGGCGAGCCGCTCGGGCGAGGCTGGTGCGCAGGATGTAGAACCCGTCCAGCGCGGCCTCGGCGGCGATCTGCTCGGTCTTGCGCGCATAGGTGAAGGTGGTGTCGAGTGATCGTGACCTGGAAGTGCTTTTTCATCCGGTGGCGTTTGAGCGCGGGCCCGACAGCCAAGCCGATCTGATCGGCACCGCGCAGCGTGCCGTGCGTGACGCGGTGAGCGATCGCGGCGAGGTCGGTCTCGGTCGCGGCCAGGAGCTCCTCGCGCTTGCGAGCGCGTTGGGCGCCGACGAGCGGGTTGCGGCAGACGATCAGCCGCTCCCCGGGGAACTCTTCGGGGTCGGTGATCTCCCCGAGGTTCTGCTCGTCAAACAGCGACGGCTGAAAGACACCGGAGCGGGCGAGTTTCTTGATCGTCGGCGCCTTCAGGGCGGTGATCCAGTCCACGCCGTCAGCGCCTGGCGAGCAGCTCGATGTTCGCCTTGGTGACCATCCCGCGATCGGCGACGACCACGACCCGCTCCGAGAGCCGAACCGGTCCTTGAGCTTGGTGACCTGTGACGGGAGCGTCTTGTCGTCGTGGCAGCTCGCCGCTGAACACCTCGATCGCGACCGGGCGGCCTCGTTGTCGCAGAGCAGGCCGTAGATGATCTGCGGCAGGCCGCTCTTGCCATCCGGGAGTAGCCGAGCTTCCCCAGCGGGCAGGTTCGTCCCTCGAAATAGCTCGAGGACACGTCGTAGAGCACCATCTCCCCGTCCGCGAGATGGCGGCGGGCGAGACGATCCTCGATCCGCTGCTGGCGATCGAGCAGCCAGTCCATCGCCGCGTAGAGATCATCCTCATCGGCGCCGGCGACGCCCAGCTCACGGGCGAGCGTGCGACTGCCCGAGCGTGCGGACCATCCCGAGCTTTGACGCCGGTGCGATCACGCGCCCCACGATCATCGCCATGCACAGGTCGCGCTGCCGGGCACGGGCGAGGGATCGAGCAGCCTGGGCGAGGCTCAAGGCGGCGGGCCATCGCCAGCGCCGCGTTCGACATGCCCGGCCGGGAGCGAGCGCTCGATCTGGAACGCGTCCTCGGCGCCCATCAGCGTCTGGCCGGCCAGGACCCGGCGGATCGCGTCGATCGCCTGCGGCCGGCAGGTGGGAGAGGTTCGCGAGCGTCTGCTTCTTGACCTTGCCGTCCTGGCGGTAGGAGCGCCGCAGCAGCGTCGAGGTGTACTCCGGTCCCCGGACCGCCGCGTTGTCGTGACTCACGTGCATCGCACCAGTCGGCCTGAGCAGGACGACCCATAGCCGGATCAATACCGCACATCACCGGCACGATTAGTCGTGACTACACTAGAACGTGACAAAAAGGCCGGAATCCCCGCACACTGCAGAGATCCCGGCCTCAACATCGGACTGACTACAGGGGGAACTTCGGCCTAGAACCGCACAACCATGCGGTATTACTGGGAAGAAGCCTCGTTCGACAGGAGGCGTCGAGACACCCATCGGGGCGATCTCACGCGGGGCGATCGACTCCTCCAGCGAACGTCATACAAGCACCCCATCGCACATCGCGTACCGCTTTGTCAAGCAAAGGACGGGGGGGGGTTGGATCGAGTCTTGCCCCGGCGCGGCTACTCACTGGCCAGCGCCTGCAGCACGTCCAACCGCGCGGCGCGGCGTGCCGGCAGCTGGGCCGCGAGCACGCCGGCGAATCCGGCGGCGATCAGCAGCAGGAGCAGCGTGCCCACCGGGATCGACAGCACGTAGCCCGAGCCCGACAGCGCAAAGGTCGTCACGAGGATCGCGGCGACGACCCCGATCGCCAGGCCCATGACGCCGCCGATCAGCGCGGTGATCAGCGACTCGTAGCGGATCATCTGACGGATCTGCCGGCGCGAGGCGCCGATCGCGCGCAGCATCCCGAGCTCGTGGGTGCGCTCGTAGATCGAGAGCACGAGCGTGTTGACGATCCCGAACAGGGAGACGAGCACCGACAGCGCCAGCAGCACGTAGACGAGCAGCAGCAGCTTGTTGACTTTGCCGCTCACTTCCTGGGTGTACTGCGCCGCCGTCTGCGAGTGCGCCTGCGGGAAGTTGGCGCGCAGCAGCGCGTCGATGCCACGGCGCGCCTGCGTGTCGTTCGCACCGGGCGCGTAGGAGACGAAGTCGACGCCGTCTTCGCGCTGGCCGAACGCGGTGCGCGCCAGCGAGCGCGAGATCGTGAGGTTCGACAGCAGGCCGAGCGCTTCTTCTTTGACGACGCCCCGCACCGTCAGCCCCACCAGGTGGCCCGCGGCGCTCAGCACGAGCAGGCGCTGCCCCACCCGCAGGTGATGGGCGCTCGCGAACTTCTTCGAGATCACCGTGCCGCCTTCGTCGAGCGAGGCGAGCGTCGCGGCCGAGCCGTGTTCCCATTCGACTTTGTACATCCGCGCGAACGATTCGGGTTCGATCGCGGTGATCCGGCTGTTTTCGCCGATCACGGGGGCGCCGTGCTGCGACAGGTTCTGCACCCGGCCCTTCGTGAAGGCGATCGCGGTGACCTGGCCGACGCCGTCGACCGCGCGCAGCGCGGGCGCAACCTGCGCCGGGATGCCGCCTTCGCCGGTCTGGTTGTTCTGGACGATCAGGCTGCCGGCGAACGAGCGGTCGACCGCCTGGACGATCGTCGCCTTCGTGCCGGCGGCGAGCACCGAGATGAAGGCGACCAGCCCGAGCCCGATCGTCAGCGCGAGCGCGGTCACGAGCGTGCGGCCGGGCTGGCGCACGGAGTTCTCGCGCGCGAGGCGCCCGGTGACCCCGCGCCAGCTGACGAGCAGGCCGATCGTGTGGCCGAGCGCGGGGATGATGCGGTAGTGGCGGGCCGGGCGCTCGCCCCCACGGCGCAACCTGACCCACAGCCTGAGCGCGCGACCCACCCACAGGATCACGAGCACCAGCCCGATCCCGTGTCCGAACACGCTGCCCAGCGCGAGCACCACGACCAGCCCGAGTACGAACCTGACGACCAGCACGCGCCGGGTTGGCAGCGGTCGCGGCGGGATCTGCACGCCCTCGCGCATCGCCGCCATCGGCGGCACGCGCGTCGCGCGCAGCGCCGGGAAGAAGCCCGCGAGCACCGTGATGACAATGCCCACGCCGAGCGACACGATCACCGTGCGCGCCTCCAGGACCGTGCCGTTGTCGGGCAGATCGGCGCCGAAGGCCTTGAACAGCCCGTCGAGCGCCGGCGCAAGGCCGAGGCCGGCCAGCAGCCCGACCGCCGATCCCGCGACGCCCAGCAGCAGCCCTTCCTGCACGACCGAGCGCATGATCTGGGCGCGCGAGGCCCCCAGCGTGCGCAGCAGGCCGAACTCGCGCGCGCGCTGCGCGACCGTAATCGAGAACGTGTTGAAGATGATGAACGCGCCGACGAGCAGCGCGACGTAGGCGAAGACGAGCAGGAACGTGCGCAGGAAGCCCAGCTTTTCTTCCAGTTCTGCCGTCTGGTTGGCGGCTTCCTGGGCGCCGGTGCGGACGATCAGCGTGCTCGGCAGCGCGGCGCGCACGCGCGCGGCGAGCTGTTCCGGCGCGACGTCTGGACTCGCGGCGACGTTGATGCTGTCGTATGCGCCCGGTTCGCCCGCCACGTACTGCGCCTGCGCGGGCAGCAGCAGCGCGAGGCTCGTGCCACCGAAGGATTCGCTGCCCGCGAACTTCGCGATCCCGGAGATCGTGTAGTGCCGCGCCGGCGCCGCCCCCGCGATCACGAGCTGCTCGCCCACGCGCAGGTGCTCGCGCTTGGCCGTCGCCTGGTCGATCGCCAGCTCGTCGGCCGCGTCCGGAAGATGCCCCTGGGCCGCGGTGAACGACTCGAAGCGCGGTGGCTGCACCGCGTCGACGAGCGACGGCGCCGCGCTCGAGATGCGTTTGCCGCTCGTCGTCAGCAGCGTCGCCCTCGTGGAGATGTCGCCCGAGGCCGCCGCCACGCCGGGCACCGCGCGCACGCGGGCGAGCGTCGCTGAGCTGATCGGGTAGGTCTGCGATTCGCTGCCTTTGCCGAGCGTTTCCCTTGCGCTCACGACGACCGCCTTCTGCTTGTAGGCGTTGCCGAAGACTTCCGCGAACGCGTGGTCGATCGTGTCGGTGAGGATGTAGGTGCCCGCCATCAGCGCCACGCCGAGGACGATCGCGATGCCCGTCAACAGTGCGCGAACCTTGCGCTGGGCAAAGCCGCGCAGGACCAGCTTGCCCATCAGCCGATCGCCTTCATCAGATCGAGCGCCTGCTCGGCGCTCTGAGCCTCGCCGTCGTGCACGATCAAACCGTCGGCGAGCAGCAGCAACCTGTCCGCGAACGACGCCGCGTGCGCGTCGTGGGTGACCATCACGACCGTCTGGTCGAAGTCATCGACGGCGTGGCGCAGCAGCGCCAGCACGTCGCCGGAGGATTTCGAGTCGAGGTTCCCCGACGGCTCATCCGCGAATACCACCGCCGGGCGCGAGACCAGCGCCCGGGCGACGGCCACGCGCTGCTGCTGGCCCCCGGAGAGCTCCGCGGGGCGATGGCTGAGCCGATCGCGAATGCCGACCGTCTCGATCAGCTGGTCGAACCACTCGCGGTCGACCTCGCGTCCCGCGATCGACAGCGGCAGCAGGATGTTCTCCTCGGCGTTCAGCACTCCCAGCAGGTTGAACGTCTGGAAGATGAAGCCGATGCGATCGCGGCGCAGCTGCGTGAGCGCGCGGTCGTCGAGCTCGGTCAGCTCGACCCCGCCGAGGCTGACCGTTCCCGAGGTCGGCCGGTCGAGCCCGGCGAGCAGGTGCATGAGCGTCGACTTGCCCGACCCCGACGGGCCCATGATCGCCGCGTAGCGGCCGGCCGGGAAGTCGATGCTCACCCCGGCGAGCGCGTCGACGGCAGCCTCGCCCTCGCCGTAGCGCTTGCTCAGCGTGTGCGCGGAGATGACCGGGTTGCCGTCGTGCTGGGATGAGGATGCAGCAGCTGGCTGAGCGGCTGCGGCATCGCGTGAGTTGGTGGACATGGCCCCAGATTACGCGCCGGCGCGACGGGTCACCGTAACCAGCGCAGCCGTGGCCCGTGGGAGCCGCCCGACACGAACCGCGCGGTTGCGCGGCTGAGCACGAACTCGTGCGTGACCCCTTCCTCCTCGCCGCGGACCTCCACCCGCCGGCCACCGTCGTGAACCGCCAGCACCATCCCGTCTTCCCAGGCGGCCAGATGGACGATGCGAACCCTGTCCCCTACCCGCGGCGTCCGCCTCAGTTCCGCGCCGCTCGTCTCGGGGTCGGCTTCGGTCACGTGCAACCCTCCGCCTGCCGCATCGACGGGCCCCGAGCCGGGGATCGCGCTCCGGGGATCGCGCTCTATTCCTCGGGCTCCCCGCCGCCGTCGGGCTCCTCCCCATCGCTGGCGAGCATGATCACGAACGTCAGCGTCGCGGCGCCGACCGCGAACATCCCCAGGACGGCGAAGATCAGCACGATCGTGCTCTTCGTCACCGCCGCCCAGGCGAGCAGGGCGACCGGGATCGAGATGCCGACGAGCCCGACGAGCAGCGGCGAGGTCTCGGTGAAACCTGCTGGGGACTTGCGATTGCCGGCGTTCTGGGGCACTGTCATCTCCTGGAGATCTTTTTGCGCTGTACACCAGGGAGGGTACTACCAAGCAACCACGGACTACTGCGAAGCCAGCAGCGGCACGTCGTGGGCGACTTCGCTCGGCTGGAAGCTCGAGCCGATGTAGACCGTCTTCAGCTGGCCCGACGCGTCGATCCCATAGACGAGCGCGGAGTGGTTGATGAAGTCGGGATCTTCGGCGTCGCGTTCGGAGCCGACTCCCCACCTCTGCCAGACGTGCCCCAGTTCCCGCGGAGAGCCGATCAGGTACTTCATGCGCCCGGTCATCCCGTGCACCTTCAGGAACGCCGCGACCGTCTGCGGCGTATCGCCACGGGGATCGACGGACACCGCGACGATCTGCGCCTTGGCCGCCGTCTTCGGGCCCATCAGGCCAAGCGCGGCCCGCAGATCGGCGGTGATCAGCGGGCAGATCTCGGGGCAGTGGGTGTAGAGAAAGGTGACGAGCAGCGCCTTGCCGCGGTACTGATCGATGTTGACCCGTTCCCCCAGGTAGTTGCGCAGCGACAGCGGCGGCGCGGCCTTCGGCGGGGAGAGTTCGTCGCCGAGAAAGCTCGTCGAGCGCGCGCTGTGCGTGCCGGCCGCCAGCGGCTGGGAGTTGCGGCTGGTGTTCTGGAACAGCAGCGCGAACCCACCCGCGATCACGACGATCACGACCAGCGGCAGGATCATGCGCCGATCCAGGCCCTTGCGCTCGGGCGCCTGTGTCATGCTCGCGAATCTACCATCGCTCAGCGCGAGATCCGGCGGTCGGGGGTCGCCTGAACAGATCTCTCGACCGGTATCATCCGGCGTCGTGGCCGTGTCCCACATCCTTGTCGAAGGCGCCCTGTACCTGCTGCCGGCGCTGCTGCTCGCGGTGGCGCTCCTTGCCCGGCGACCGGCCGAGCGCCTGATCGTCGCGCTGCATCGCCGTTACACCGAGCGGGCCTGTAAGGCCCGCTCTGTCGCTGCGCTCGGCCTACGACTCGCGCATCCCACCGAGCATTCCTTCCCTCGCGGCGGCCGTCTGATCGCCGCCGCGCTCGCCGGCCGCGCGCCGCCGCCCGCCCGGGCTGTAGCGCACTGCTCCTAGAGACCACAAACTCGCCCCAGGTCCGATCTTCGCGATCGTGCCTGGGCGATCGGCACGTGGAAGGAAGGAAGAAAGATGAGATTTTCAATCACCCGCAGTGGCCTGCGGATCACGCTCGGCCTGATCTGGCTGCTCGACGGGGCACTGCAGTTCCAGTCGTTCATGTACTCGCACGGCTTCCTCGAGGAAATCATCGAGCCGGGCGCCGCAGGTCAGCCCGCGTGGATCGGCCGGCCGATCGTCTCGGCGGCGCACTTCGCCGGGCACAACCTCACGCTGTGGAACACGCTATTTGCGCTTCTGCAGATCGGCATCGGGCTCGGGTTGATCTTCCGGCGTACGGCCCGACCGGCGCTGGCCATCTCCTTCGCCTGGGCCTTCGTGGTCTGGTGGTTCGGCGAGGGCTTCGGGATGATCCCGATGGGCATGGCCTCCCCGCTCACGGGAGCGCCCGGCGCGGTGCTGCTGTATGGCCTGATCGGGCTGCTGGTGTGGCCCGGCGATCAGGCCGAACGTGATGGCACATCCGCGGGCGCCGGTCTGGTCGGGGAACGGGGCGGGCTGATCGTGTGGTCGGCGCTGTGGCTCGGCGCGACGGCATTGTGGTGTCTGTCGGTCAACCGCACGGCCGACGCGACCAGCGAAGCGCTGAAGACGGCGGCGGGCAGCTCGATGCACTGGCTCGCGAGCCTGCAGAGCTCGCTCGCTCGCGGCAGCGCCGGCCACGGCGCGGCGATCGCAACCGTGCTCGCGATCCTCTCCTTGGCGATCGGGGTCGGCGTGTGGACGCGCTTTCGCAGAGAGGCGCTGCTGCTCGGAGCGCTGCTCTCGATCGCCTACTGGGCGTTCGGTCAGAGTCTCGGCGCCTTCACGACCGGCCACGCGACCGACCCCAACGCCGGGCCGCTGTTCGTGCTGCTGGCGCTCGCGCTGCTGCCACGACGGCGCGTCTCCGAAGGCGCCGCGGGGCGCTCCCCGGCACTCGCGACCCCGTCGCCGGGATCGCCGGCGGGGCTCCGTTCGACCGTGCAGATGACGTTGAGCAGAACCAAACGAGCAACTTTCGACAAAGGAGAGCAAATGCAGAAAACTCGTAGGCGAATCAGACGCAAAGACGGACGGCGGCTGGCGGCGCTCGGCGCGCTGCTCGCGCTCGCGGCGCTGGGCGTGAGCGCCTGCGGCGGCTCCAGCGCGGAAAAGACGGAGGCGACCGTCACCTTCAAACCGATGGCCGCGTGGGATGCCTCGTCGCATGCAGCGAAGACGCAGACCACCAGCTCGATGAAGGGCATGAGCGCGAGCGAGATGAAGGAAATGCAGTCGACCGCGAAGGCTCAGGAAGGACTGCCGTTCGTCGCGACGACCGCCTCGGGCGAAGGGCACTTCGAACAGGTCGGCGACCACCTCACCGGCTGGCGCAGAGTCACGGGCCTGGTGCCCTACAGCCGCCACGCCAACCACCTGCACGGCCCCGACGGCGCCTGCAGCCCCGCGAGCAAGCAGACCTCGAACATGGCCGTCGTGCTGCCCGACCTGGTCGCGAACGGCAAGGGCGAAGCCTATGGAACGGTCAACCTGATCGTCCACCAGCGCGTGATCGGACCGGGCTATTTCATGGTCGTCCACGCGAAACCGACGCCCGCCGACGAGCAGAACCAGATCGGCTCGGCCCCGGCCTCGATGGCGTTCATGCAGGCGATGTCGAACGACCCGGCGATCCTCTGCGGCAACATCGACGTCAAGCAGAGCTGACGGTGCGCGCGCGCCGGGCACGCCCGCGGTTTCGATTGGCGTGCCCGGCGGCGCTGCTCGTCGCGCTGCTGCTACCGGCATCGGCGTCGGCCCACGGGATCGTCGGCCGCGCCGACCTGCCGATCCCCGCGTGGCTGTTCGCCTGGACGGCGACCGGGGTGATGGTGATCTCGTTCCTGGCGCTGTGGAGCCTGTGGTCCCAACCCCGCCTGCAGCAGGCCCCGGGCAGGGTGCTGCTGCGCATTCCCCGGCCGTTCGAATGGCTGTGCGGCGCCGTCGGCGTCGCCCTGTTCGCGATCGTCGCCTACGCGGGGCTCGCGGGCGAACAGAACTTCACCTCGAACCTCGCCCCGACCTCCGTCTACGTGATCTTCTGGGTCGGCATCCCGATCGCGAGCGCGTTCGTCGGCGACCTCTTCCGCCCGCTGAACCCGTGGCGCGCGCTCGGGCGGCTGACAGGCTGGCTGCTGCAGCGTGCCGGCCACCGGCCCGGGCCGCTGCTCGGCTCCTACCCACAGTGGCTGGGCCGCTGGCCGGCCGCGGCGACGCTGCTCGGCTTCGCCTGGCTGGAGCTCGTCTACCCGAGCAAGGACGACCCGTCGCTGCTCGCGCTTCTGATGCTCGCCTACGGCGGCGTGCAGCTCGCGGGGATGGCGGCGTTCGGCGTCGAGGCGTGGTGCGAGCGGGCCGACGGGTTCGGCGTCTACTTCGGACTGATCGCGCGACTCTCCCCCTTGTCTTGGCGCGGCCGGGAGCTGCGCCTGCGCCGGCCGCTGTCCGGACTCGGTGACCTCGAGCTATGGCCGGGCACGGCGGCCGTGATCTTCGTATTGATCGGTTCGACGAGCTTCGACGGCTTTTCCAACGGCGAGGTCTGGTATCAGCTGGCGCCATCGCTGGAGGCGGACCTCGGCCATCTCGGGGTGAGCGCGCTCGGCGCCTTCGAGGTCGTCGGCACGATCGGCCTGCTGTTCTGCGTGGCGTTCGTCGCGGGCCTCTACAACCTCGGCATCTACGGCATGCGCAACGCCCTCCGCGGCGTCGCGATCGAGGATCACAGGGCGCTCGCGCGGTCGTTCCTGCACACGCTCGTCCCGATCGCGTTCGGCTACATGCTCGCCCACTACTTCTCGCTGCTCGTGCTCGACGGGCAGGCGCTCGGCTACCTCGTCTCCGACCCGCTCGGGCGCGGCAGCGACCTGTTCGGGACCGCGAACTTCCTGATCAATTACAACCTCGTCTCGTTCGCCGCGATCTGGTACGTGCAGATCGCCGCGATCGTCGCCGGCCACGTCAGCGGGCTGATCCTCTCGCACGAGCGCGGCCTCGTCGAGTTCAAGTCCTCCGAGGCCGCCGTCCGCTCGCAGTACTGGATGCTCGCGATCATGGTCGGCTTCACCTGCCTGGCGCTGTGGATCCTCTCGGCCGTCACCACGACGACCGGGTGAACGACGCCGCGCTATGCCATCGGCGAGGCCGCCGGTGGCCCTTCGTGCCGATCGTCGGCCGGCCTGGTCTTCCACCAGCCCCAGCCTCCGACGGCCACGACCGGCGCGACGTAGAGCGCCGAGAGATACCAGTGCATCAAGCAGGCGAGGGTGCCCATCGCGGGAAAACTACCACCCCGACCGGCCCGGAAGACGGTCGGTCAGCTGCTCGAGCCCGGCGAGATCGTCCGCACATGTGCGGTCACCGCGACCTTCCCGCTCATCAGCTGGTGCAGGTCTTCGAACAGCTGCCCCGGGCTCCAGGGCAGCTGCGGGTGGGCGAGGTTTTCGCGCCCTTCGGCGTCGAGCAGCCGGCTCAGCGCCGGAGAGACATGGCCGCCCACGTTCGCGGTGCCTTCGTCGGCCATCCGCTCGCGCCCGGCGGGGTCGAGGATGAATAGCCCGTCGGTGTGGCTGACGTCGAATGTCTCGGGCTTGTGTGTGAGCCAGTCGATGTCGGGCGGGTTGCCCTCCGGTTCACGTTCGTAGGAGACGCCGAAGAACTTCCAGAAGCGACGGATCTCGGCCTGGGTACCGGTGAGCAGCGTGAAGTTCGCGCCAACGAGACGGCGGTAGGCGCGCAGCCGCGCGGGCGAGTCGCGCCACGGATCGACGGTGACCTCCACGACCGCGACCCGACTGCCGAGGCCGGCCTGCCGCAACCGCGTCCTCAGCGCGGTGAACGCGGCGGTGGTGATCGGACAGACCTCGTGGCAGAGGGTCATCGAGGGCGCGAGCACCACCCACTTGCCGCGGAAGGCGCTCAGCGCGGTACGCGTACCGTGTTCGTCGATCAGCTCCAGCGGCGGAGTCGGGCGCGGTTCGAGTGCGGTGCCCACGGCGAGCGCAGCGGAGGAGGAGCCACCGCCCGCACTGGGCCACATGCCGAGCGCCGTCACAGCGAGCAGCAGCGTCGCGATCGTCACGACGCCGGCGATCGCAATCCACGTTCCGCGCCTCTGCATCACCGAACCAAAGGCTACACGCCGGTTGGATCTGAACCCGTATCCGAGCCGCGCGTGAGGCTACAATCGACTCGATGGACGATTTCTTTTCGGTTCCGTCCGGCTATGCCGATCCGGATGAGAAGGACGCGGTATCGGTCGCGTCGATCCCGGCAGACGCGTACGAGCACCCGGGGAAGTGGCTCGCCCTGCGCGGGGATCAGGTCGTCGCCATCAAGGACACCTATGGCGAGCTGCGCGACGAGTTCGAAGACTCGAGCTTGAAAGTATCGTTCTTCCACGTCCCGACGACGGCGATCTACGCCCTCTGACGAGCCGGTCCACTGCCCCGCCACGTCTTCACATACGACTCTCGCGGAGTTCCGTCACTGTACGTGAGGATCCAGGCGAAAGGCGGCTCGCAGATCGACTTTGCGGGTATCGTCGACTCGGGCGCCAGTCGTACCGTGCTCTCGATGCAGGACGCTGCACGGCTTGGATTGGACCCCACCGATCCTGACGATCTGCGCGAGGCGGGAGAGGTGACCGTCGCCGACGGCAGCGCCGTCGCGTGCCTTGCGCCGCTCGTCCCAATCCGCGCACAGGTTCTTGGCGCCCCCGCAACCCTCCCGGCTGAGGGACTCGATCCAGCCGGCGACGGCCCACGACCCTGGGGGCCGATCTTCGACCTCGACGCGATCTTTGTGGAGCACGCCATCCCCCTGTGGGGACAGACCGACTTCTTCGATACCTTCGGCATCGACTTCCAGCGCCCCGAGTTTACACTGAGCTACTGACCCTTTCGCCGCCCCGGCAATCTACGAGATATCAACCGCTTGCCATTCGCTTTGCGCTGCTCTTCGCCATGAGTGTGGGCTTGCCGTGGCAGCCTGTGTAAAAAGCCGGAGGGTTCGGGACCCGCTTCGGGGTCTAAGGAAGCAGCTTCCCCGGGTTCATGATCCCACTCGGGTCGAGCTCCCCCTTCAGCGCCCGCAGCACGGCCACCCCCTCGCGCCCGACCTCATCCGCCAGCCACGGCGCATGATCGCGCCCGACCGCGTGGTGGTGTGTGATCGTGCCCCCGCCCGCGACGATCGCGCCGCTCGCCGCGCGCTTGACCGCGGCCCACTGCTCGAGCTCTGCGCCCTCGCGCTGGCGGGCGATGAACGTGAAGTACAACGACGCGCCCGTCTCGTAGAGATGGGAGACGTGGCACATCACCAGCCCCGGCGTGCCCTGCGCGGCGAGCGCATGCGGCGAGCGCCGTCGCGACCGCGCGGTGCAGCGCGCGCACGTTCGACCAGCGCGTAGCGGTCTCGAGCGTCTCGACCATCACGCCCTGCGTGAGCAGCTCGTCGCGCAGATACGGCGCCGAGAACCGCCCCTTGCGCCAGGCCTCCCCGGGCGAGCGCCCGACGGCGAGACCGCCGCCCCGCCGCGCCAGCTCCAGCGCGCGCTTGCGCCGCGCCGCGACCTCCTCGGTCTCGCCCTCGAAGCCGAGGATCGCCAGGCAGCCTTCGCCGTAGCCACGCAGGCCGATGTAGGCGCGGCCGAGCCTGCCCTTGACGCCGCCGGTGCCGGCGAGCGCGAGCGACATCCGCGTCTCGGCCTCGTCGGACAGACGTGCGACGTCGGGGCAGGCGCGCTGCTGGGCGAGCTCCCGCAGGGCCTCGACGCCGGCGGCGAAATCCTCGAAGAACACGCCCTCATAGACGCGCTCGCGCGGCGCCGGGCGCACGCGCAGCGACAGCTCGTCGATCACCCCGAGCGTCCCCTCCGAGCCGACCAGCAGCCGGCGCAGCTCCGGGCCCGCCGCGCTGGCGGGAACCGCGGCCAGCGCGATCTCCCCGGCGGGCGCGGCGAAGCGCAGCCCGAGCACCATCTGCTCGAACCGGCCGTAGCCGCTCGAGGCCTGTCCGGCCGAGCGCGTCGCCGCGCAGCCGCCCAGCGAGACGTACTCGTAGGACTGCGGGAAGTGCCCGAGCGTGAAGCCGCTCGGCGCGAGCGCGCGCTCCAGCGCCGGCGCGCGGAGGCCGGCCTGCACGGTGACCGTCCGCGAGACGCGATCGAGCTCGAGCACCCGCGCCATGCGATCCATGTCCAGCGCGATCACGGCGGCGTGCTCGCCGCGCAGCGGCGCGACGCCGCCGACGACGCTCGTGCCGCCGCCCCACGGCACGACCGCGACCGATGCCCGCGCGCACAGCTCGAGCACCGCTTGCAACTGCTCGTGATCGCCGGGCCGGACGACCGCGTCGGGCGCCCCCTCGGGCTCACCGGCGCGCAATCGCACGAGGTCGGGATAGCCCTTGCCGGCGGCGTGCAGGACCCGTTCGGCGTGATCGTCGCGCACGCCCTCCGAGCCGACGATCTCACGCAGCGCCGCGGTCGTGGCCTCGGACAGCGCCGGAGCGGTGAGGCGCACCGCTCCGAGCGCCACGGGCGGGCGCGGACGCGCGGCGATGCCGACCGTCTCGCGCAGGAAGTCGAGCGCGTGTGCGGGCAGTGCCGACGGATGCGCCGGATCGCCCCATCCCCACCAGCGCATCTTGGGGCTTGGCTCAGCCACCGATTCGTTCCAGGCCGTCGAGCGCCTCGTCGAGCGTCGCGCGCGCGGCGCGGCGCACCATCGGACTGCCGAAGCGCGCGGAGAAGCCCATGAACAGGCCCGAGCGCTCGGAGTAACCCGCCATCTCCTGGCGCAGTTCGATGCTCACGACGGTCGCCTCGTGCGGTTGCCCACCGGGTCCGCCACCGCCCCCCGACGGCGTTCCGCCTGCGCGGGAGGGCTCGAGCCACACCTGCGTCGCGGCGGAATGGAGCACCCGCGCGAACGGCGTCCCCTCGACCAGCTGCTCCCAGACGAGCGTCCGCTCAGCTTCGTCGCAAGCCGCGACCCTGAAGTCCGCGCGCACGAGTTTGCCCTTGCGCGTCCTCATCACCTCCGTGAAGGCCCCGCTGTCGACGTCCTCGACCCGCGTCACGCGCGGCCACCAGCGCGGCAGGTGGTGGGGATCGCGGATCACGTCCCAGAGCTCCTCGGCGGGCGCGGCGATCTCACGGCTACGGCGTACCGTCGGCACGATCGCAGAGCCTATGACTCGTAGTTCAGCAGCGCGTGGACCTCGCGCGGGGCCAGCCGCTCACGGCCATCAAGGAACGCGAGCTCGACCAGGAACCCGCAGCCGACGACCTCACCGCCGAGCTGCTCGACCAGCTCGCAGAGCGCCGCGGCGGTCCCGCCGGTCGCGAGCAGATCGTCGTGGACGAGCACGCGCGCGCCGGCGCCGATCGCGTCGCTGTGCACCTCCAGTTGGTCGGAGCCGTACTCGACCAGGTATTCCGCGCTGACGGTCTCGTAGGGCAGCTTGCCCGGCTTGCGCGCGAGCACAAAACCGGCGCCGAGCTCCAGCGCAAGTGCCGGCCCCAGCAGGAAACCGCGCGCCTCGGCGGCGATCACGCAGTCGACCGCCAGCGGACGGGCACGGTCGGCCAGCAGCCGCACGGCCTCGGCGAGGGCGTCCGCGTCGGCGAGCAGCGGCGTGATGTCCTTGAAACCGATTCCCGGCCTGGGGAAGTCGGGAATCTCGCGGATCAGCCGGCGCAGATCCAGCGGGTCGAGGGGCGAGCTGGCGGGCACCCTGGGGTGGGCGGGCATCCCCTCCGCCATCGCTTTACCCAGCGATCTTGCGCAGGTCGCGGATTAGCAGCAGATGCTTGAGATGGGTCGCCACGGCCGCGAGGTTCTCGAGCGCCTCGAGCGCCTCTTTGCGCCGCTGCGGGTTGCGCGAGCGCAGCGCCGGGGCGAGGATCTGCTGGAGCAGGTTCGCCTCGCGGTCGGCCGAGGAGCGGAAGACCCGCAGGTTGCGCCCACCGACGCCGTAGCGCGCGAGCTCGGCCACGGCGCCGATGATCTCACGCTCGGTCTCGTCGAAGTAGCGCACGCCGCTGCGCTGCTCACCCTTGACGACGCCGTACTCTTCGAGCTCGCGCACGAGCTTCGCGTCGGCCTTCGTCTCCTCGAGCACGTCGTCGAGCGAGTACAGCGCGCCGGTCGACCGATCTGAGATCGACCAGCGCGCGCTCACGCTCGCACGGCGCGGGCGCACCGCCTCGCCGGATGATCGGGACCCACCCGCCGGGTTCTGATCGAGGGCGCTCTCCCCCGCGCGTCCCGCCGCGAGCTCCTGGCGGATCACGCGCAGCGGCAGGAACTCGTCGCGCTGCATCCGCAGGATCGTGCGCAGGCGCGCGACGTCTCCCTGGGTGTAGAGCCGGTAGCCGCCGGGGGTGCGCCGCGGGGTCAGCAGCTTCTGATCCTCGAGGTAGCGGATCTTCGAGATCGAGATGTCCGGGAACTCCTGCACGAGCGCCTTGCAGACGGCGCCGATCGTGATCGACTTCTGTTTGGGTGACCCACCCACCCCGTCCGCTCCGCCTGCCCGGACCGTACTGACGCCGGCCTCGAGCGCGAGCTCCTCCGGTAGCTCCGTCACCTCCGCCTGGGGGATCCGGGTCGCCATCAGCGGGCGTGGAACGTCAGCTTGTACTTGCCGATCTGCACCTCGTCGCCCTCCTCCAGACGCTGAGACTCGATCCGCGAGCGATTTACGTAGGTCCCGTTCAACGAGCCGCAATCGTCGAGATACCACTGCTCGCCGCGGCGCACGAGCAGCGCGTGGTCGCGCGAGACGGTCACGTCGTCGAGGAACACCTCGGCGTCCGGCCGGCGGCCGATACTCATCCGCTCGCGATCGACGGCGAAGCTCTCGCCGACCCGTCCGCCGCCGGCGCGGATCACCAGCGCCGGTCCGCTGGCGGTGTCCTGCACGAGCTCGACCGGCACGAGCTCACCGGAGTCGTCGATCCTGTAGGTCGCGGTTACCGGATCCCCGCCCGCGCCGCCGCCGATCTCGCCGGCGACCTCGCCGTGCGGGAGCAACGCGCCGCAGCGCTGGCAGTAGTTGGCTCCCTCGTCGTTGACGAAGCCGCACTCGGTGCAGTGCAGTGCCATCTCGCCCCCACCCGGCTCGTTAGCCGACCCGCGAGCGAGCGCCGCACGCCTGCCCGCGTGCGTGCGCGTACATGTGCGCCGCGACGATCACGACTGGCCGTCCTCGGCGGCGGAGAGGTCCTCGGGCTGCTGGCGCTGAGCGAGGATGTCCGTCAGCCGCTGGACGTCGTCGCCGGTGATCATCACCTCGCCGCCGTCGTGCTTCTTGCGCAGGCGGTTGACGAGCTCGGCGCGCAGGATGTCGATCTTGCCGTGGAGGATGCGCCGCTGGTAGGAGATCTCGGTCTCCTCCGCGGTCAGCTCCTGGATCAGGTCTTTCAGCTCGACATCGGTCAGCGAGCCAAGGTCGGGGAACGTCTCCATCGCGGCTTTCTCCTCTCGCGGACTTGTGCCGGGCGTAGCGGACAGGGCAGGGGCCGGGCGGGAATCGATGAACCGCCGGTGGCCCGAGTATAGACCAAAAGGTCAGGCTGAGCTTGAGGCTCGCGCGCGCAGGCCGCGCCTGCCATCGCGCAGATACAGCCCGGTCGCGACGAGCGCGAGCGCGAGGCCGATATAGAGCAGCACCTCGGCGAGCGTGCGCAGGCCAGCAAGCGCGAAGAAGAACGCGCTCATCACCGGCGCGACGGCGAGACGACCCGGCCAGTTGATGCGCAGCTCGACCCCGCGCGCGAGGCCGTAGCGACCGAGCGCGAGCATCGCCAGCTCGCGCGCCGCCAGCACCGCGATCGCCCAGCGCGGCAGCAGCTGGAAATGCCAGCAGACGACGACGCCGGAGACGACCAGCAGGCGGTCGGTGACGGGGTCCATCAGCGCGCCCAGCCGGCTGTACTGGCCGGTGACGCGCGCGGCGATCCCGTCCGCGTAGTCGCCCCAGGCGATCGCCGCGAACAGCACCGCGCCGAGCGCGCCGGTGCCGTCGCCGCTGGAGAGCTCGACGGCAAGGAACACGGGGATCAGCAGGAGCCGCAGGAAGCCGATCGCGTTCGGCACCGTCCACGGCCGCAGCGGCTGTCCGGCCGCGACCTGCGGCGGCGGCGGTCCGGAGCGATCGAGGCCGACCAGCCGGCGGACGGTCAGGGGCGGACCCGGGCGCGGGGTCTCTGGCAGGCCCGGGCGCGAGACCTCTGGCGGACCAGGGACGGGTCCTCTAGGGGAGGCTCCGCCACAGCTCGTCCACCGCCCGCAGCAGCTCCGCGGGCTCGCCGCCGAGGGGCAGGCCCGGCGCGCTCTCGCGGCCGCGGCGCAGCTGCACCTCGATCTCGCCCGACTCCAGCGACTTGCGCCCGACCGTCAGCCGCAGCGGGCATCCGAGCAGCTCGGCCTCGGCGAACTTCTCGCCCGGGCCGAGATCGCGATCGTCGTAGAGCACCTCGACGCCACCCTCCAGCAGCGTCGCGTAGAGCCCGTCGGCGGCCTCGCGCTCGGGCGTGCCCGGGCTTGCCGAGCCCGACGAGATGCACGGCGAACGGCGCGAGCGCGCGCGGCCAGGAGATGCCGTGCTCGTCGGCGAACTGCTCGACCGCGGCCGCCACGATCCGCGCCGGGCCGATGCCGTAGCAGCCCATCCACACGGGCAGTTCAGCCCCGGTCTCGTCGAGATAGGTGGCGCCGAGCGGCTCGGAGTAGCGCGTGCCGAGCTTGAAGATGTTGCCGATCTCGATCGCCGGCTCGCGCGTGAGGGGCGCGCCGTCCTTGAAGTACTCCTCGCCAACCTGCTCCACCCCGGGGGTGGCGAGCGCGGCCTCGACGTTCGCGGCGTAGCCCGGGTGGGCGGGGGTGCTCAGTACCACCTCATCCTCGCCGGCGGCGCAGGGCGCCATGTACTCGTGCGCGCCGAGCCCGCCCATCATCCCGACCTCGCCCTCGACGCGGTACCAGCGCAGCCCGGTGCGATCCATCATGCGGTCGTAGGCGCCGACGTGCAGCGCGTAGTTCTGCTCCATCCCGGCCTGGTCGCGGTCGAAGGAGTAGGCGTCCTTCATGATGAACTCGCGCGTGCGCAGCACGCCCGCGCGCGGGCGCGGCTCGTCGCGCTCCTTGACCTGGAAGTGGTAGAGGATCAACGGCAGGTCGCGGTAGGAGCGGACGATCTGCGCGACGTGGGTGGTGACGGCCTCCTCGTGGGTCATCGCGAGCACGAGCTCCGAGCCCTTGCGGTCGGCCAGCTTGAACAGCTCCTCGATCTCGATCCTGCCCGTCTTGCGCCACGGCTCCGCCGGCTGCAGCACCGGCATCAGCATCTCCTGGCCGCCGATCGCGTCCATCTCCTCGCGGATGATCGCGACGACCCGCTGGTGCACGCGCCAGCCGGCCGGCAGCCACGTCCACATGCCGGCGCCGAGCTGGCGGACGAGGCCGGCGCGGACCATCAGCTTGTGCGAGATCGCCTCCGCGTCGGCGGGGGGCTGCTTCTCGGTGGGCAGTAGGTAGTTAGAAAGGCGCGTCATCGGGGAAGCAGAGCCTAGAGGACCGGCAAGCCGGCCAGCAGCCGGCCGGAGGCCGGCTTCGGTGGGCCCCTCTTCTTCAATCCGTTGTCCCTTTGATAGAACAGCTGTCACCGAACGATCTTCGACGAAGACCCGACCAAGGAGCCCAGAAATGGCCTACACAGTTCCCCCGCTTCCCTACGCCTACGACGCCCTCGAGCCGCACATCGACAAGGCGACGATGGAATTCCACCACGACAAGCACCACCAGGCCTACGTCGACAAGGCGAACGCCGCGCTCGAGGGCACCGAGTGGGCGGACAAGCCCGTCGAGGAGGTGCTGAAGAACCTCGACAGCCTCGGCGACAAGAAAGGTCCCGTGAAAAACAACGGCGGCGGCCACTACAACCACTCGCTCTTCTGGGAGAGCATGAGGGCGGGCGGGTCCGATTCAAGCGGCGCGCCCTCCGGCGAGCTCGCGGCGGCGATCGACGCGGCGTTCGGCTCGTTCGCGGACTTCCAGGCGAAGCTGAAGGAAACCGGCGTCAACCAGTTCGGCTCCGGCTGGTCGTGGCTCGTCCACGACGGCTCCGGTCTTGCGATCGTCGGCAGCGCCAACCAGGACAGCCCGATCTCCGACGGCAAGACCCCGCTGCTGGGCGTCGACGTGTGGGAGCACGCCTACTACCTGAAGTACCAGAACAAGCGCCCCGACTACATCGACGCGTTCTGGAACGTCGTCGACTGGGACAAGGTCGCCGAGCGCTTCTCAGCCGCTGGCTAATTCTCTGATCTCCCGAGAGGACCCCCTCGCACATGTGCGAGGGGGCGGAGGGGCGCATGCGCCCCTCCGTGGAACGCCGCATGCGGCGTTCCAGATCAGTTGCGGCGAAGCGCCGGCCCGCGACCGGCGAGACGGCCTCGTCGAGCGCTGCTGGGCGATCTTCGATCGGCTGCTCCAGCATCGCCTCGAGCACCGCGTCGGCCTCCTCGGCCGCGGCGGCCTCCATCGCGGCGACCCGCTCCGGGGTCATCTGCGTGTCGTCCTCGTTCTCCTCGAGCCACGCGCGCGCCTCGGCGGCGGCCACCTCGTCGCGCTGCAGGACCTTGCCGGCGGCGTAGTAGCGGTCGATCTCCTTGAAGAGCTCGTCGACGAGCTGCTCGGTGGGGACCTTCTTCAGAGGCTCGCCCTTCGAGTAGATCATCCCCATGTCTTTCGCGCCGGTGATGCCGAAGTCGGCATGGCGTGCCTCGCCGATGCCGTTCACAGCGCAGCCGAGCACCGATACCTCGATCGGGTCCTCGTAGGCTTCCAGGCGACGCTCGACCTCGACGACGACGCTGTCCATGTCGAACTGCAGCCTGCCGCAGGTCGGGCAGGCGATCAGGTCGGGGCCACGCTCGCGCAGCTTGAGCGCCTTGAGGATCTCCCAGGCGACCTTGACCTCTTCCTCGGCGTGGAACGTCGAGAGGGAGATGCGAATCGTGTCGCCGATCCCGTCGGCGAGCAGCGTGCCGAGCCCGACCGCGGACTTCAGCGAGCCCGACCACTTCGTCCCGGCCTCGGTCACGCCGAGATGCAACGGGTAGGGGATCCGCTCGGAGAGCAGGCGGTTGGAGGCGATCGTGTTCGGCACCGAGGTCGACTTCATCGAGACCTTGAAGTTCTCGAAGTCCAACCGCTCCATCAACTCGACGGTCTCGATCGCGGCGGTGACGAGCGCCTCGACCGGGTTGTCGTACTCGAGCTGGCGCAAATGCTTGGGCAGCGAACCGGAGTTGACGCCCACGCGCAGCGGCGTGCCGGTCGTCTTCGCCAGCGCGATCACCTCGGCGACCTTCTCCGGGCCGCCGATGTTGCCGGGGTTCAGCCGCACGCAGTGCGCGCCGGCTTCGATCGCCTTCAGGGCGAGCGTGTGGTTGAAGTGGATGTCGGCGATCACCGGGATCGGCGACTGCGCGACGATCGTCTTCAGCGCCTCCGCGTCCTGCTCGCGCGGGACCGCCACGCGCACGATGTCCGCGCCGGCCTCCGCGACCGTCCGGATCTGGTCCATCGTCGCCGCCAGGTTCGCCGTCTCGGTCTTCGTCATCGTCTGCACCGCCACGGGCGCCCCGCCGCCGATCGGAACCGTGCCGACGTGGATCTGACGTTCGGAGGACATGCCCTCATTCTACGTGCGCTCGAGTCTGGTACCGGTGAAGCACGCGTGATTGCGCCTTGCGCCGACCCAGCGGACGCACTCGAACCCCGCGTCGATAAAAGCGGGGCAAACGCGGCGCAGCGTAATCTGGCGGCCATGTCTAAGCCGGCCGCCGAGGTCTACGCCACTGCTCGCGGGCCGCTCGCGCGCTTGGCCTCCCCCTTGGCCGCCCGTGCGCGGACCCGGCGTCACGCGCGGTTCTTCGCGCTCACGCACCTCCCGCAGGGAGCACGGGTGCTCGATGTCGGTTGTGGGCGGATCGGGCTGCGCGCGCTCGAGCCGGGGCTGGACATCACCGGCGTCGACCTGGCGGAGCGCCCCGAATACCCCGGTCCGTTCGTCCAGAGCGACGCCGCCGAGGGTCTGCCGTTCGCCGACGGCGAGTTCGAGCTCGTGTACTGCTCGAGCGTGATCGAGCACGTCCCGCCGGCGCGGCGGGTGGCGTTCGCGCGGGAGATCCGCCGCGTCGGCAGGGGCTGGTTCGTGCAGACCCCCGCCTGGTCGTTCCCGCTCGAGCCCCACGCGCTGCTGCCCTTCGCCCACTGGCTGCCGGTGAGGCTACGGCGTCCCTATTGGCAGCTCGGAGCGACGGGGGAATGGGAAGAGATCTCGCTGCTGCGGCGGGTCGAAGTCGAAGCGCTGTTCGGACCCGCCCGGCCGGAGCGAGTGGGGCCGCTTACGAAGAGCTGGGTGTGCGTGCGCCCGCCCTCGGTATGAAGCTGCAGCCTGAAGATCTAGTGGTAGTGCGGCGGAGCCTCGAGCACGCCCGCTCAACCGCCGAGACGTCCGATGTCGTTGCCGATCCCGTTGACCACGAGGAACAGCAACAGCACGATGCCGACCGAGCTGTAGCGGTACATCGCCATCAGCGAGATGCGCTTGCCGCGCACCTTCTCGGCGACCGACCAGAGGATGTGCCCGCCGTCGAGCGGCAGGAACGGGAACAGGTTGATCACCGCCAGCACGAGCGAGATGTAGCCGAGGAAGACGATCGCGATCCCGGGACCCGCGACGACCGTTTCGTGGGCGTACTTGGTGATGCCGACGATGCTGCTGATTTCTTTGCGGCTCTTCGAGCTCGTCAGCGCGTTCACGAAGCCGGTCAGGGTGCTCGTCGTCGCGTGCCACATCGCCGTGATCGCGCCGCCGGCCGCACTCAGCGGGCCGAACGACTTCGCCGCCTCAGCGAACTCGACGCCGAGCAGCATCCGCTTCGCTTCCGAGTTGTAGCGCGGAAAGACCGACA
>CAWBLR010000009.1:0-17703 GCA_963789675.1 uncultured Solirubrobacterales bacterium
AAAGCTGCGGATCGCGCTACGCCTCATTCGCGCGCGCGGACGAACGAGATAGCCGGCGAGCGTAACGGTGCTCTGCTGGTGCGGGTAACCGCCCCGCAGGTGGATGGGCGCGCGAACGCGGCGCTGTGCCGCCTGATCGCCAAGCGCGTAGGGGTCGGAGTACGCAGTGTCTCGGTCCTACGTGGCGCCGGCTCCCGCGAGAAGGTCGTGCGTGTTGAGGGGATCAGCGCGGAGGATCTGAGGCGCGCGCTGAGCTAGTGGCCGGACAGCTTGCCCTTGCCGGTGGTTGTCGATGTTCGGGTTGGGGTGAGGCCGTTGACGCTGGTCTGACCCGAGGGATCGGCTGGGCCTCCGGTTATTCAGGTCGCTCCAGGCTGGTGAGGTGGCCGCGGATCTCGGTGGGTAGCTGCTCGCCGAATTGCGCGAGGTGCTCCGCGATCTGCGGGAGCTCTCCACGCAGCGCTGTGACGTCGACCTCCAGTAGCTGAGCAAGTGACTCCGCTGATAGGTCGAGCCCTGTGAGGTCAAGCTCGCCCTCGGCGGGGACGAGGCCGATCGGTGTCTTCACTGCCTTGGCAGCGCCTTCGCAGCGGCGGAAGATCCACGCGAGCACCCGTGAGTTCTCGCCGTATCCGGGCCAGAGGAACTTGCCGTCGGTGTCCTTGCGAAACCAGTTGACGTAGAAGATCCTGGGTAGCTTCTCAGGGTCGGCGTCGCGCTCGATCTGGAGCCAGTGGGCGAAGTAGTCGGCCATGTCATAGCCACAGAAGGGGAGCATCGCGAACGGGTCGAAGCGAAACTCCCCGACGGTGCCGGTGGCGGCTGCCGTCTTCTCCGAGCTCATCGTCGCGCCGAGGAACACGCCGTGCTGCCAGTCGAATGCTTCGCGCACGAGCGGGACTACGCTCGCGCGGCGTCCGCCGAACAGGAAGGCGTCGATCGGCACGCCCACCGGCTCATCCCACTCCTCTGCGATTACCGGGCACTGCGCGGCGGGTACCGTAAAGCGCGCGTTGGGATGCGCCGCCGGTGTATCGGTTGTGGGCGTCCAGTCGTTGCCGTGCCAGTCGGTCAGGTGCTGAGGGGTCTCGGGGGTCATGCCCTCCCACCAGACGTCGCCGTCGTCGGTGCGGGCGCAGTTGGTGAAGATCGTGTTTGCCTCGATGCTCCTCATCGCGTTCGGGTTCGTCTGAAACCCCGTGCCTGGGGCGACGCCGAAGAAACCGGCCTCGGGGTTGATCGCGTAGAGGCGCCCGTCCTTGCCGAACTTCATCCAGGCGATGTCGTCGCCGATCGTCTGCACCTGCCAGCCGGGAAGTGTCGGGACGAGCATCGCGAGGTTCGTCTTGCCGCAAGCCGACGGGAACGCGCCGGTCACGTACTTGACCGTGCCCTCGGGGGAGGTGAGCTTGAGGATCAGCATGTGCTCGGCGAGCCAGCCCTCGTCGCGGGCCATGACGGAGGCGATCCGTAGCGCCAGGCACTTCTTTCCCAGCAGCGCGTTGCCGCCGTAGCCGGAGCCGTAGGAGCAGATTTCGCGGGTCTCGGGAAAGTGGACGATGTACTTGTTCTCGGCGTTGCACGGCCACGGCACGTCCTTCATACCGGCGGCCAACGGCATCCCGACCGAGTGAAGACAGGGGACGAACGCCCCGTCGGCGCCCAGCGCCTCGAGCGCGCCGGTGCCCATGCGGGTCATGATCCTCATGCTCACAGCGACGTAGGCGGAGTCGGTGAGTTGCACACCGATCTGGCTCTTATCCGAGCCGAGCGGACCCATCGAGAACGGCACCACGTACATCGTGCGACCACGCATCGAGCCGGCAAACAGCCCATTGAGGGTCTCCTTCATCTCTGCCGGGTCACGCCAGTTGTTGGTGGGACCAGCTTCGGCCTCGGTTGGCGAGCAGATGAACGTGCGGTCCTCCACGCGCGCCACGTCGCCAGGATCGGAGAGCCCGAGGTAGGAGTTCGGCCGCTTGGCCTCAGAGAGCTTGCTGAAGGTCCCCGCCGACACCAGCGCGCTGCACAGCCGGTCGTACTCCTCGGCGGACCCGTCGCACCAATGAACCTTCTCGGGCTCGGTGAGGCCCGCGATCTCCTCGACCCACGCCAGCAGGCGCTTGTTCTCGGTGGTTGGGGCGGTGGCAGTCTCGGTCATCGGGCTTATCGCTCCTTCTTGGCTTATGCGCGGCATCTGTCGCTCTCGGGCTCTATAAATCTTAGGAACTCCTAAGCGAATAAGATATCGGGTGTGCCGCTCCCCCCGCATCGACACAAGTCACGACCGGAGATCCTGCGATCCCCGGTCTGGAGTGCGGTGCTCGCGCAGGTCCGGTCCGAGATTGACCAACTCACGCCATCTGGCGTTGGGAGGGGCACTCCAGCGCGAGCGCGCAACAACGCCTCCACGGTGCTCGCCCACGCACACGCACGACTGCTCACCGCGTTGGACGCCAGCCGCGACCCTGGCGAGGGTACGGTGTCCGAGCTCATTGGCGGCGCCGTAGAGCTGATGCGTGCGTTGCCCGTGCTCTGGCTGAGCCACACCGCCACTGGGTACGAGGATCGCCTCCCGATGATCGCCGACGCCCTTGAGCGCCAGCTCAGCGCGCACGAGCATGGTGTGCTCAGCGGCGAGCTGACGTACTCACTCAGCGTCGCCGAAGCCGAAGAGCCAGCGGTGCGGATGCGTCACTCCCTCGTCGACCTCGCCGGCCACGATCCTGGGCTTATAAGCGACTTGATTTCCGTGCAGAACGCGGCGATCGAGCTCGCGACCCTGCTCATTCGAGCCGCAGGCAACAGCATGACCCACGCTCGCGGAGCGGACGCGCCGGAAAAGCGCACTGAAGCCCTAGATCGTGCTTTGCTCCGGGTCGAGCGTGAGATCTCAACGTATGCGCAAGCACTCAATGAGGAGGCGGATGAGGTGGGCCATCACCTCGGGCGGGCTCTGCGGCTACACGTACCCTCAGCACCGCCGCAGACAGGAACAGCCGACCACGACAGACTCGACGAAGCCCGTGCCTACTGGCTACAGCTCGCAGCACACGAGCACGCCGCAGCCGTCGCGCTTGGCCGCCATCTGCAAACGGCGAGCTTTCAGCCCCGCTTCGAGACACTCGACGCCGCGATCACCGAGACTGCCGCCGAGATCATATGCAAGGCACGTCTGCTGGTGCGGGCTGAGGACTTCCGTCACGAGGAGGCATGGAAGGCGCAGAGCACCGCGCTCTCGCGCGCGCGAGAGATGTACACCAACGGGGTCCCCGGCGCCTCCGACGCGCTCGAGCGCGTCCAGGGAATCCTCTTGACCCGGCTCGTCCGGGCGACTGTGGCGATCACACTGATCGATCTGCGGTGCGCAGTCACAGAGCCCGGCATCGAACATGCCCTGCGAGCAGAATGAGCGGCGTCGGTCATCGCCCGGGTTGCCTAATGCCGGTCGGCCAGTTGTCGATCCGGGCGGACCACGACTCGCGGCCCCTCGGGGTGCTCGACTGCTTCGGTGACGATTTCCCGCTTTATAAAGCTCGCCAGCGTGGCACGCACCACGTCCTCGGCGCTGCAGTGGATCGTCAACGGCGCCTTGAGCACTTCGTCCTCAAACGCGCGGTCATCGGGCTCTGTCCACGCTGCCCAAGACCCGATCGCGTGTGGGTGCTCCGAGAAGATGTCCAGGAGAATCCGGTTGGCCGCTGTTGCGCGATCCGCCGCGAAGGCTGGCCGCGCGTCTATGCCAAGAGCATTGAGATCCTCCATCGCCGCAACCAAAGCGGATCTCGAGATCAGTCGGCTCTCAGGAGGCACTGGCGGTCGAATCGCCGCGAACCTCTCGCAGCAAGCGCGTATCTACGTCGTAGACGAATCCGCGTGCCGTACCTCCTTCCAGCAGGAACGACGAGCGGTGGATACGCAGCAGCGACTGCCTCACGTCGGCGTCGACGTCGGTGAACGACTCGATCGCAAACGCCGGCGCTACGCCGGTTGCGTCTTGAAGGGATGCTCGGAATCCGTCGTCGGTGAGCTTCTGCATCCCGCAGTCGGTGTGGTGGACGAGCATCACATGGCGGGTGCCCAGCACGCGCTGGGAGATCGCCAGCGAGCGAATCACGTCATCGGTTATGACTCCGCCGGCGTTGCGCAGGATGTGCGCGTCGCCAAACGCCAGACCCAGTGCGGCGAACACATCCAAGCGCGAGTCCATGCACGTCACAACGGCGAGCTGCCTCGCCGGACGGATATCGACGTGTCCAGTCGCGCCCCCGGCGGCGAAGCGCGCGTTGTTCTGCACCAGCTCATCGATCACATCCATCTAACAGGCCTCGATACGTTGACGACTACTTGGATTTGATCTGTAGATCTTCGCTTCACCGAGCACGCGGGGTCAAGTCGCCGCAGCTCGGTTGCAGTCGAGCTGTGATGCGACCATTAGTCCGGGAAGACTACTCGGCGCCGGCGAGCTCGCCGAGGACGGCCTGAGACTCGCTGAGGCTGGAGGTCAGGATCTGCTTGGAGACTTCCAGGAGCTGGAATATGCGGGGGTCGCGGACGGTGTAGTAGACGCTGGTGCCCTCGCGGCGGCCCTCGAGGATGCCGTGCTTGCGCAGCACACCGAGGTGCTGGGAGGTTCCGCTCGAGTCCATCTGCAGCTCGTTCTGCAGATCGCCGACGGTGCGCTCGCCGTCTCTGAGCAGCTCCAGAATGCGGACTCGCACGGGGTGGCCGAGGATGCGGAAGAACTCGGCCTTCATCTGGTAGACGGCGCGACGCTGGACGGCCTCGGCTGTCGCGCTGGGTTGTGAACGCGGGCTCATGTGGAGGCGCTGTGGGCTGAAGTTGGAGTCATGGTGCTGGCGGTGAGCACAATCGCGGTTGCGCAACGATTATGGCGTACGCGACGGCGCGATCCGTAACCTTATTGGTATATAGCCTTATAAGGCTACAATATAAGCATGTCTTTGTGGGGTGTCCATCCGTCCGCTGGGCCTGGGCAGCGGTGACGGCGGCGGTGGCGCTGCGTTCGGCTGTGTTGCGGGAAGTCTGGGAGCTCGTGGCGGATGCGCCGCGTCCATCTACCGGCGCAGCACACACGCACGCGCCGCTCGAGCATGTCGAGGACACGATCGATGTCTGTGCCCGCGGCTTGGCGGAGCTGCTGGTGGCACCCTCCCAGGATCGCGAGCGGTGCCGCAGCGGCTGCCTCGAGTGCGCGGCGTCGGTACTGCGCGCGTTCGCCAGGGCGGCGCTCCTCACGGAGGATTCGCAACCGTCTGCCGCGCGGCTGCTGCGGACCGTCGATGACAGGCTCGCGTCTCACGAGAACAGCGTTCTCAGCGGGGAGCAGACCTACGCGCTGGACCTCGACGCCCTGAGGCAGATTCCAGCAACGGTCGGCGCATCCCCGCCGGAGCCGGCGAGCGACGGCAACAGTGAACCGGCGGCAGCGTGGGAGGCACTCGAGCAGACGGCCGTCGCGGTGTTGGTGAGCGCCGCACGCGCGGTCGCGAACATCGACACCGTCGGCGTTGGTGTGGCGCCGCCGGCGAGCGCGCCGACAGTGGTGCTCGGCCAGTTGCGCGTGATCGTCGCTCGGGTCGAGCGCGGCGCCCGTGACCTGCCCGAGGAGCCTCAGCGCGAGAGCGATCGTGTGGGTCGGCTGCTCAGCGAAGTTCTGCGCATCGGTCTTCCCAAGCAGGCGCTGGAGGACCTCACGCGAGCAGACGCATCCACGCAGGCCCTCAGCGAAGCGCTCGGCGAGGTACGATCGACCTGGCTGGACCTCGCCGCCCGTGAGCTCGAGATCGTCCGCCTACTGGACAACGAGATGTCGTCCCCGAGCTACGCGCAGTCCGGCTCCCTGCGCCAGACCGTGACGGCCGGAGCGGCGAATGTCCTGGCGGGCGGGCGGCTGCTCGACCGCCCCGGCGAGTTTCATCTCCTCGACGCGCTGATCCACCAGCACGATGGCCTCGCCCATGCAGTGGAGCTCTACACAGCCGCTCTGCGCGGCCACACCGACGCGCGTACCCAGACGCAGCTCGTCGTGCTGACCAGGCTCTTGCGCGCCGTCGCGGCGCTTTGGGTCATCGACGCGCGTGAAGCAGGCACACGCGAAGTCTCTCGTCGAGCGCCCACGGCTCGGACTCGTCAGTGAGAGAATCTTCAGTCAGGCGAGGCCCGCAGCGCCCCCCATTAACGCGGTCTCGGTGGTGCGAGCGTCACGTACAGGAAGCCCACGGTGCGCTCCCAGGAACTCTGCGCGGCCTTTGCGTCATAGGTGCCCAGGCGGTTGGTGTCGTTGAAGAAGGCGTGTCCAGCGCCTGTGTATTTATCGAATGTGACATCCACGCCAGCGTCACGCAGCTCCGTTTCCAGGGCCTTGGCGTCCTTCAGTGAGACGAACTCATCAGCGGTCCCGAAGTGCCCGAGGACGGGACCTTTGATGTTGGAGAAGTCCGGCTTGCCGTGGGGCATCACGTAGTAGTAAGTGACCGCTGCGGCGATCTGCGGGCAGGTGGCCGCCGCCCACAGCGCGAGCCCACCGCCGAGGCAGAAGCCGACCGCTCCGACGCCTGGTCCCTCAACGCCCGGCTGGGAGGCGAGGAACTCCACGGCGCCGCGCATGTCCTGCTCGGCTTGGTCCATCGAGAGCGCCATCATCTTCTGTTCTGCCTCGCTGGGCTGGGTGGTGCTCTCGCCGCGGTAGAGGTCGGGGGCGAGCGCGAAGAATCCCTCGCCAGCGAAGCGGTCACAGACCGAGCGGATGTGCTCGTCAAGGCCCCACCACTCCTGTAGGACAATGATTGCCGGGCCGCGCTCGGCGGGGGGAACGGCGAGGTATCCCGGCGCTGTGCCGGTGCTGGTCGGGAACTCGATGTCAGGCATTTGTGGCTCCTTCGGTGTCGATGTGTAGCCCGGCAGCATTGGCTGGCGGGGTGTTGCTGTTCTGTGGTGAAGCTCTGGGTAGGGTCGGGTGCTCTTTGATGTCACGCATGAGGCCGAGCAGCTGCTCGGCGATCTGCCGCGGGTTGGGCGGGCATCCCGGGATACGTAGATCGACGGGCAGGATCTCCTCCAGCGGCCCGGCGAGCTGGGCCGGATCTCCGAGCACGGCGCAGCCGATCGCGCAGTCTCCCAGCGCGGCCACCAGGCGCGGCTCTGGCATCGCCTCGTAGGCGCGGCGCAGCGGGTCGGCCATGCGGGTCGTGACCGGTCCGGTGACGAGCAGCACGTCGGCATGGCGGGGTGAGGCCACGATGTTCAGCCCGTGGCGCTGCAGGTCGTAGTAGGGGTTGGCGGTCGCGGTCAGCTCGTGCTCGCAGCCGTTGCATGAGCCGGCGTCGACGTGTCGCAGCGCCAGCGAACCACGCCAGCTGGGGGCTGGCAGCGCGATCTCGCGCCGGACCGCCTGGAGGTGCTTGAGCAGGACGAACATTGCTTTAGCGATCCGCGCAGGCGTAGCAGAGCTCAAAGCTCTTGTTGATCAGGGGAAAGTCGGGGAGCAGATTTTCCCGTGAGGCATGTGCGACGGCGGGCCAGTTGGCATATGAGCCGGTGCGCAGATGCAACCGGCCGACCGTGTGCCCGTCGGTCTGTACGGCACACACTGTCTCCCCGCGCGGGCTCTCCACGCGCGCTACGCCGATGTCGCTCGCTCCGATGTTCAGGTTCTCTATGCCACCGGGCGCGAAGTTGCCGCTCAGCAGCTCGTCGAGTATCGCGAAGCTCTGCACGAGCTCGACCTCGCGCATGTCAAGGCGCGCGGCGACATCGCCGCTCGCCCGCTCTGGGGTCGCGGGGAAGAACTCGCCGTAGGCGAGTCGCGGGCTTTCGCTGCGGGTGTCCTGATGCACACCGGCGGCACGAGCGGACGGGCCGACCGTGCCCAGACGGATCGCGTCCTGCCTGGTGAGTGTCCCGACCTCGCCGAGTCGATCCTGCACCGAGGCTGCGAAGCGCAGCTCGCGCCAGATCGCACGCTGCTCATCGTCGAGCACCCGCAGCTCGTCGCGGGCCGTGCGTGCGTCGGCCTGCCCGATGCGTAGCGTGCTTGAGGCGAGCGCCACGGTGTCGAACAGGAAGCGGTGCCCGGCGAGGCGCTGGTTGAGTCGCTGCGCGCGCTCCTTGAAGGCGGCGAATGCGATCGACCCGGGCGCGAAGCCGACACCGGCGCAGACAGCGGAGATGTCATTGAGGTGGTTGTAGAGACGCTCGAGCTCGAGCAGCAGCGTGCGAGCACGCCGCAGGCGACGGTCGGGCGCGAACCCGAGCGCGGACTCGCATGCCTGCGCGTAGGCCACGGTGTTAGTCACCGCGCATGCGGCGCACGCGCGCTGGGCGTAGGCCAGCCCGTCGGCGAGAGGCCGACCCTCGGCGGCGACCTGCAGCCCACGGTGCTTGTAGAACATGCGCAGATCGAGGTGCAGTATCCGCTCACCGACGACGGTGAAGCGGAAGTGACCCGACTCGATCACGCCCGCGTGGATCGGGCCGACCGCGACCTGATAGGCGTCGTGACCCTGCACCGGCACCGTCCATGCATCGGGCTCGACGGGATGCTCCAGCAGTGGCCGCAGCGGCTCGTGCCCGTCGAAGCGCAGACCGTAGGAGTCGTGCGCCTCGCGCTCGTCCCAGCCGGCGGCCGCGAACAGGTCGATGAGCGTGTCGATCGCCCCCGACAGCACGGGCGTACAGATGACATGGTCCTGTCTCGCTCGCGTGAATATGCAGTTCATCTGAAGGCCCTGCGCCCCGTTGCTCGCGAACAGCCCGCAGAAACGTCCGCCCGCTTGCGCTTGGCGCTCGCACGCCGCGCGCCACTCCCTCGGTGTGACCCGCTCTACCCGTGCCGGCGTGAGCGCCGGGACGCTAGCTCGCTCGCGGCTGCTCACGCGATGCCTCTCATCAAGCTCGCGCCGGCGTGGGAATCGGCGAGCAGGTAGGCGCCGACCGAGAGAGCCAGCAGACCCAGGGTGAGTCCGACGGTCAGCCGGCCGGTGAGCCGCACCGTGCGCCCGGAGCGCCAGTGATGCCCGCGGCTCTCGCCGGCGAGCGTCTCGATCAGCGCGTGTGCGAGGCCGAGGAACCCGAGCCCTATCAGCACGGCGGCGATCGAGACGACCGCGATCTGGTGCGCGGCGATCCCGCCGAGCAGGATCAAGAGCTCGCTGAAGAACAGTGGCGAGGGCGGCAGCCCGCTGAGGGTCGCAAGGCTGATCCCGGCACCGGCGGCGACTGGCGTGCTGAGCCGCGCGAGCCCGCGCGGTGCGCGGTGAGCGCTCGAGGGATCGTGACGGGCCAGCGGGATCGCCGTGTAGAACCCGAGCGACTTCGCCAGGGCGTGCCCGGCGAGGTGGATGATCACGCCAACCGTCGCCAGCGGTGAGGCAAACCCGATCCCGAGCGCGAGGATTCCCATGTGCTCGAGGCTCGAATATGCGAGCAGCCGCTTCCATGCCATCGGCCGCCACAGGAAGGGGACCGCGATCGCAAGCGACGCGAGCCCGAACGCGAGCATCAGATGGTCGGCGAGATGATGAGGAACCGCGGGACCGAGCGTCAGCACCACACGCCAGGCGATCAGCATGACCGTCGGCAGCAAAGCGGCGGAGAGCAGCGCGCTGACCGGGGGCGGCGCCTCGCTGTGTGCGTCGGGCAGCCAGTTGTGTACCGGCGCCCAGCCGATCTTCGTGGCGAGCCCGACGAGAATCAGGATCAGCGCGAACAGCGCCGTTTGGTGGGGCAGGCCCCGGGCGTGCCGGGCGATGCTCTGCCAGTCGAGAGTGGCGAGCGTCCCGCCGTGTGGCGCCAGCCCGGCGAACAGGATCAGGATGCCCAGCAACGCGACCGCGAGCCCGAAAGTCGTGAGCACCAGGTACTTCCAGCCGGCCTCCAGGGCGTTGCGCCGTCCGCTGTAGGCGACCAGCAGCGCCGAGGCTCCTGTCGTCGCCTCGATCAGCAGCCACGCCACCCCGAGATTCTTCACCAAGGCGAGCGCGAGCAGCGCAGCCCAGAAGAGGTAAAAAGCGGTGTAGTACCAGGCGCGCGCGCGACGCGCGGTGAACAGGCTCTTACCCGCACTGGCGAGGTAAGTCGGAGAGGCCATCGCGCTGCACCACCCGACCACCGCGATCACCGCGAGAAAGCACGCGCCGGCGCGATCGAGGACAAACCAGGAGCCGTACAGCCCTCGCGCACCATGAACGATGCCGAGCACGCTCGCCGTGAGCGCCACCACGGCGCTGATGCTCGCGCTGAGCAGGTTCATGCGATCGGCGCCGGGAGGGGTGCGAGGCAGTCGCACCAGCAGCGCTCCAACGAGCGGCACGGCCGGCACCGCGATCAGGAGCACGTCAATCACGCAGCGCCTCCAGCAGAGAGCTGTCGCCGCTACCGAGCTGCTCGTGAATCTTCGCCGCGAAAGCCGCCGCGACCGACACGATCACCACCAGATCGAACACGAGGCCGAGCTCGATGAACACCGGCAGACCACCGGGCAGCGACAGCCCGGCGAGATAGATCCCGTTCTCGGCGATCAGAAACCCGAGCGCCTGGAAGAGCACCGCGCGGCGCACGACCGCGGTCAGGATGCCGAGTGCCAGCACGGCGACCGCAGCGTGTTCCACGCCGCCGGCGGTCAGGCCAAAGCGCGGAATCAACCGCTCGATCGCGAGCGCCGCGGCCACAGCGATCGCCAGGCGCCCCAACGCTGGGAGCTCGGTCGCGATCAGGCGCTCCTTGCGAGCACGCCGCACAGTCAGGAGCAGGAGCGCCGGGAGGACGAGTGCCTTTGCGATCAGCACCGTTCCCGTCACCGCGAGCGCAGTCGAGGTATGCGACTCCTGCGTGAGCGCGTAGAGGCCAAGTCCGAGCGACTGTGCCGCGACCAGCGCAATTGCCAGGGAGCGACGACGTACCACTATTACCCCCAGCGAGCTGACGATCAACCCCCACGTCACCGCGCCCGTCATCCGCCACCCCCGGCGAACCAGCTCGCCAGTCCCAGCAGACAAAGTGCCGCCCCGGAGCCCAGCAGCAGTGGCACGCGCAGCACCCGCATCTTCGCTTGCACGGTCTCGCATACCGCCAGCGCGACGCTGAGCGCCAGCACCCCGCCGGCGAGCACGGCGAGCTGCGCCACGAACGGCCCGGGGTGAGGGATCAACAGATCACATGCGAGCACGAGCATGATCCAGTGCCGCGCCGCGGCTGCCCATTGCAGGTAGGCGAGATCGCGTCCGGCGTACTCCAGCAGCGGCCCCTCATGGACCATCGTGAGCTCCAGGTGGGTGTCGGGATTGTCGACCGGCTGGCGGCCGGTCTCGGCCACGATCACCAGGCAGAAAGCGAGCGCCGCCACCCAATGCGCCGGCCTTGCCCACACTTCGGGCAATGTGGCCGCGTGGCTCATCGACAGCAGATCGGTGCTGTCCAGCGGCAGTGCGAGCAGCACCAGCACCAGCAGCAGCAGCCCGTCGACGAACACCGAGAACATCAGGTCCCGCGCGGCGCCCATCAGGCCAAACGCACCGGCGGTGTCCCACGCCGCCAATGTCACCGCGAAGCGGGCGAGCGCCAGCAGTCCGACCAGCACGAGCGCGTCGTTACCCAGCCCCCAATCCGGGGCGTGCCCGCCGATCGGCAGCAGCAACAGCACCAGCGCGGTAGATGCAGCGGCGAGCGCCGGTGCCAGGGTGTAGATCAGCGTGTGTGGCTCGGGCGCCACTCCGGACTTGCCCCACAGCCGGCGAAGCTCGCGGTAGGGCTGTAGAACGGGGGGTCCACGCCGGCCCTGTAGGCGAGCCTTCAGATGCTGGATCAGCCCGACGATCGCTGGTGCGCCCAGCACGCCACCCGCGACCTGCACCACACCCGCGATCAGGGTCGCCAGGTTCATCCCAGGACTCCGGTTCGAGCGAGCGCCAACAGGACACCCAGCAGTGCAAGCAGGTAGATCAGATAGGTCCGCAGGCTGCCCGACTGCACTCGGCGCGCGATCCCAGCGGCGTGCAGCGCCCCGCGCGAGACCGGACCGTAGAGCAGCGTGTCGAACAGGTGAGGCACCTCAGCTTGATACGCGACGGCCTCCACGACTCCCGAGGAGACGGTCACCTGCACCTCGCGCCGTGTACGCAAGAGCGTCTCCAGCACCAGGCGCAGCGGCTTGGTGAACCCCGCTGAGGTCCACTGCAGTCCGGTTGCCGGCGGCTGCCCGCACACCCATGTCGGCGCCGGGGCGGCACGGCGGCTCCGGGCGAGCCTCACCAGGCCCGCGACCAGCACCAACAACGCCAGCGCCAGCGCGAGGGTCGGCAGCGACCCGGTGCCGGGCACGTTCAGGCCTGCGCCCTCGTGCAGCCTCACCCGCCCCGGCCCCAATGCGGCGAGCGTGGGAACCAAGAGCCCGGGCAGGACGCCCAACGCCACGCACGCCGCGGCCAGGAAGACCATGCTCGCCCGCATCCCCATCGGAACCTCGCTCGCCTGCGCGCACTCCGCGCGGCGCGGCAGGCCGAGCAGCACCAGCCCAATCACCTTCACGAAGCAGTACACGGCCAGCGCCGCGGTCCCGGCCAGCGCGGCGGTCGCCAGCGCGCCGGCGAGCGCGACCCCGAGGTGGCTCGCAACGCCGAGGTGCAGCAGCGACTGCAGCGTCAGCCACTCCGAGGCAAACCCGTTCAGCGGCGGCAGCCCGGCGATCGCCATCGCACCGAGCGCGAACGCCCATCCTGTCCACGGCATCCGCCGCAGCAGACCCCCCAGCCGGTCGAGCTCCAAGCTTCCAACGGCCTTGCTGAAGGCTCCGGCGCCGAGGAACAGAAGCCCCTTGAACAGCGCGTGGTTGAGCGCGTGCAGCAGCGCCGCCGCGAATGCGATCGCGCTCCACGTGGGCTGCCCGATGTCGCGGAAGACGAGCGACGCTCCCAGCCCAAGTGCCATGATCCCGACGTTCTCGATCGAGTGAAACGCCAGCAGCCGCTTGAGCTCGTGTTGCATCAGCGCGTACAGCACGCCTCCCAAGCACGACAGAGCGCCAACCGCGATCAGCGTGATCCCGACCCACAGCCCGGGCGGGGCGAGCCATTCAAATAGGACGCGCACGAGCCCGTAGAGCGCGAGCTTGATCATCACGCCCGACATCAGCGCCGAGATGTGCGCGGGCGCCAGCGGGTGCGCTCGCGGCAACCAGGAGTGAAGCGGCATTAACCCCGCCTTGGTGGAAAACCCGACCAGCGACGCGCATGCGACAAACGCCGCCAGGCCACCCCCCAGCGGGTGGCCGCCCAGCGCGCCGTGCTGGGCGAGCACGAGCATCGACACCCACACACCGGCACCCCCGATGTGCGTGATCGCCAAGTACACGAACACCCCGTGCCGGGCCTCCCGATCTTGCCGGGCGAGCAGGATCGCAGCTGCCGGCACCAGCGTCATCAGCTCCCAGAACCCAAGAAACGTGCTGACATCACGGGCGCACACGAACCCGATCAGCGCCAGCAGGAAGACCCCCGTGGCGAGCGCGAGCGAACGGCCTTGCCAGTCCGCTTCCAGCGCGTCGCGCGCGAACAGCGCGGCCGGCGCCCCGACCACGGCGATGACCAACAGAAAGAAGCCACTGAGACCGTCAACGCCAAAGGCCGGGCGCACCCCGCTGCGAAACCCCGAGCCCACAGCATGCCCAGAGGCCAGCACCCACACCCCTGCCGCCCCGAGCAACATCATGCCCACCGACTGCGCCATCAGTCCCGCACGCGGGGAGCGACTCAAACCTGCGCTCAGAGCACCCACAGCGATCGCCAGTACTCCGGCGAGAACCAGCACCTCGGATGCACTCATCAAGCGTTCAACCCGCGCGCCAGCAACGTCGAGTCAGGCCCACCGAAAACCGCCACACGCGTGCGAGCGGGTGACAAAGGAGCCCCAGCCCGCCGCCAGGCAAACGGCAGACTCGGCTGTTGGTTGGCGAATCGGGCCGGTCACGACCCAACCAGCTTATAGCAGTGCCTTCTAAGCAATAAGTCTTAGAACCCAATAAGACTCTTGCCCATCAACGACGCCGGATCTCGTAGCAGATGATCGCGACGAGCACGCACGCAAACAACGTCAGAGCTCCAGTTGCAATCAACTCGACCTCACCCGATGGCGTTACCAGCACTGGCGGCAAAGCGATCAAGGCGAGCATTCCGATCAGCGCGAGCGCCAGCGCACGCCCACGCAAGCGCGGTCGCGACGGACGCGAAGCGCCCTGCCCCGCCGCGCGGGTCTTTCTCGTGGGAGGCACTCGGCTCTTGGGGCGCGCCCGCAGATCGTGTGGGCATGATCCACGGGCGCTCATCCGAGCAGCTCCGTGAGGCGCTGCTCGAGCTTACGCACACCCTCGGTAGCTACGGAGGCAGGCGCGTTGTCGTACAGCACCGCCAGCGGCAGGTCGCCCTGCTCGCCCACGATTGCCTGGGCGACTAGCCCCACATGACCCTCCGGCGCCACTTCCACGTCACGGCGTACCGCGCGCGGCAACCGCATCCGGATCTCATTGAAATCGCGCCGGTCCAGCACATAGCTGCACACCCGCCATCGCCGGTGGCGGGGCGAGCGTTGATCTGGCGGGAGTGGCGCCACGAGCTAGTCCCAGCAGAGGTGCTTGAGGTGACGGTAGGTCTCCCAGGCATCCGCGACGCAGTTGAAGGCGTCCTCCGTCATCGTGCCTTGGTCGGCAACCAGCGCCACCGCGGCATCGAGCGTGGCAGGGTCGCGGTACTCCAGCAGGGTCATCGCCGCTGCCGAGGCGTTCGAGCCACCCTCGAGGATGGCCCGTGCCAGCCGGGCGTCGTAGTGTTCCGAAACAGCGGTCATCGCGCGCGCCGCTCTCAAGCCCGACATCCGGACAATCTCGCCTCCAAGCCAGCCATCCCTTACTAATCTATCATCTTCTAAGATTACGATAGACTGTGTATACGGGTCATGCAGCCGCCAGTCGGTGTTCGGACACATCGCTCAACCTGATCCAGGCACAACTCCGCGCGCGACCACCCTCAGCGGTGGGTGAGCATCGCCGACAGCGTGTGGCGCTGTCGGTCGGTCATTGACCCGATGGTCTTCGTCTCGGACATGGGGACCTGGGCCAGGAGCTTGCGGCAGCGAGTCTGACCCCAGCGGCGCTGGCTCGCCAGCAGGTCGGCCACCGCCATGCCGTCCGCCTCCGAGGGGCAGGAGAGGATCACCTCGGCCACGCCGATCTTGCCAAACGCCACCCTGCGCTTGAGCTCCGCGCGGGCTAGGCGGACCTCGTTAGCGCGCTCCAGAGCACGCATGTACTGTGGAGGAGCAGGGGCCATTGTCGCTGTCGCGTTCATGTTTCAGCCTCCCCGTTGACGTCGCGAGGCTCCCGCGGCGCGCAACATCATTGCTTGATTTGACGACTATGCGATCGCCATGACTGTTGAGATCAAGCTGCGAAGGAACCGCGGCTGGCCCGTACATCACCCACCCACGGTGTCTTTGGGGCGAACCCCGAACAGTCATTTAGAGCGCGCTCGGGAAGTTACGCCGGCGTGGGGCGCGCGGTCAATCGCGCGCACACGGTTCCTCGCTAGACGCGGACTTTTCTTGTTGCGGGCGGACTTGTGATGAAATGCACAAGTCCCAAGGACAGCTAAGCCCTCGGGCGGGCGCGGCCGCCGAACGCGAGCCGCTCCCTGCCTGCGTGCTACTTCGCGTCGTCGTCTGGTCTGCTCAGAGACTTGCCCGCACTGTCCACAACCTTGCGCAGGAACTCGGACTGTGTGTGCACCAGCCGCTGGGCCATCTCCAGGGCGGAGTCGGTGATCTCCTCCCTCCTGGACGGGCCCTCGCCGTGCGGCGGCAGCGCCTCATCGACGGTGCCGAGGAACTTACGCACCGCGTCGATCGCGCTGTGCGCACCGTCCTCGAGCTCCTTGAGCACATCCTCGGACAGCTCCGTGGTCCGCTTGGCTGCACTCCTCGCATCGCGCTTCCCGCGGCTCGCGGGAGGTTTGCGAGCAGTAGCTTGTTTTTTTGCAGCTGGGCGGCGTTTGGTCTTCGTCTCGGGCATCAGCTCCACCACCTTCAGGACTTCCGTCCCGTCACGCAGCTTCGCGAAAGCCGATCAGCCAGACCGGCTGCACTTGTGGGTTCGGCGCCACAGCCTTCGCCTGTCGGCTCGACAGTAGGCCAACCCGATGCCCGTGGCATCCGCAGAAACTCCCACCTTGGCGATGGGCGGACTACGTACGGTCTTGCAGGGCCGCTGATTTTTCGCGGCTTCCGAGAAGAACTGTGGCGCAACTGCGGCGCAAGATCCGCATGCAGACGCGTGCCTACCGCGGGGGAGTTGAGCTTATGAAATAGGCGCTCGATGCCGTTGAGTTGTTATGACCGTTGAACGCTCTAACCCTGAGAGGCATGAGCAGCATGCGCCGCCGGTGCCGCCGGACGCGCTGCAGGAGCCGGTCGAGGGTCTGTCCGTTCTGGGCAAGGCGTTGAAGGCGCGCGCTGAGGATGTGCTGGCGCAGACGGTAGCGGTGACCGCCGGGCCGGGCTACGAACAAGTGGACGGTGTGGTCCAGGGCAGCTTTGAACGGATCGGCGTCAGCTCGACGATGGCGGTGTCGCGCTGGATCGCTGGGGAGGGCGTGGAGGTCGCGGTCGAGGTCGGGCGGGAGACGTGGGAGATCTTCGCCGAGCTGGCGGAGCAGCGCGCGGCGTCGCTGGAAGAGGTGACCAGGCGCTGCTTCGCGTGGCGCAACGTGATGGCCGAGGTGCTGCACGAGAGCGCCGCAGAGCTCGAGAGCTCAGCGGAGGCGCTTGTTCAGGCGTTGAGCATCCTGCAGTTGAGCCTGGAGTTCAGCCTCGTGCGGATGTGCGGCTCCTTTGAATCCGAGCGTCGGAAGACCGATGAGGAGCTCGCACGCCGCGAGGAGGAGCTCTCGTTCCTGGCGACACACGACGCGCTGACGGGGTTGCCGAACCGGACGTTGATCCTGGATCGTGTCGAGCAGATGCTCGTGCGCTCGCTTCGCTCAAAGACGCCGGTGGCAGCGCTGTTCGTCGATCTCGATAACTTCAAGCAGGTCAACGACACGCTCGGCCACGCCGTCGGCGATGAGCTTCTGCAAGCGGTCGCCGCACGGCTCGACAGTGGCGTGCGGGCCACCGACGCGCTGGGCCGCCTCGGTGGGGACGAGTTCGTGATCGTCTCTGAAGCGCTCACGCTGGAGGTGGGGCCCGAGCTGATCGCCGAGCGGCTCCTCGAAGCGCTCGAGCAGCCGTTCCTGCTCGGCGCGGACAAGCAAACCCGCGTGAGCGTGACGGCGAGCATCGGGATCTCGGCGGGAGCCCACACCTCCGCGGAGGATCTCCTGCGCGAGGCGGACATCGCGATGTACCGCGCGAAGTGGGACGGCAAGCACGGCTACGCGGTGTTCGAGGACGGCATGCAGCACACCATGCAACACCGCATGGAGCTCGAGATGGACCTACGTGAAGCCTTGGAGAAAGACGAGTTCTTCCTCGCCTACCAGCCCACGATCAACCTCAGCGACATGACCCCCACCGGAGTGGAGGCGCTGATCCGCTGGAAGCACCCGGTACGCGGCGTCGTGCAACCCGACGACTTCATCCCGCTGCTCGAGGAGACCGGCCTGATCGTCGACGTCGGCAAGTGGGTACTCGAAGAGGCCT
>CAWBLR010000010.1:0-96666 GCA_963789675.1 uncultured Solirubrobacterales bacterium
GGATACCGGTGCCCGAATGCCAACCGACCAGCGTCGGTATAGCCTCCGGTCACGATGTGGGATCGGCTGACAACGCGCCTGGAGGGCAGCTCGTCGTGCTGGAGCCGCTCGAGGCCCGCCACGAAGACGGGTTGTTCGCCGCCGCCCAGCATCCGGAGATCTGGACGTGGCTGGCGCCGGTTGGCGAGAGCCGCGAGTACTTCTCCGCATGGTTCGCCGCGAGCCTCGCTGAGTCCGGGCGGCCAGGGAGGGGGTGTTCGCGACGATCGATCGCGCGAGCGGGCAGCCGATCGGCAGCACGCGCTATCTGAACCTGCGCGAGGAGCCGGGGGCTCGAGATCGGCTGGACCTGGCTGAGCCCTCGATGTGGCGGACGGGCGCGAACGTCGAGGCGAAGTTGTTGATGCTCGAGCATGCCTTCGGGGCGCTGGGGTGCATGCGCGTGGAGCTGAAGACCGATGCTCGCAACGAGCGTCGCGGGCTGCGATGGCGGCGCTGGCGGCCCAGTTCGAGGGGATCGCGCGCAAGCACATGCTGATGCCCGGCGTCGGCGTGCGGGACTCCGCCTACTACAGCGTGACCGACGAGGACTGGCCCGTGGTGCGGGCTAACTTGCAACGGCGGCTGGCGGCAACGTGGAATGATCGAGCGCAAGCGCCCACTCGGTCAGTTGCTGCGCCTCCTTCGACGTGAGTCCGTGCCGGGTTCGGTCTGCACGAGCAACGTCGGCGCCGAACGCTCCTCGGCCCACGCGTGGCAGGACGCATCGAACGCGTCGTCGATCCACGCCAGCGGGCGCGTGCCCGCGTAGGCGTCGATCGCGTCGAGCTTCCAGTGGCCGCTGATCGAGCTGCCCGCGCCTTGGCCGCGCTCGAAGCGCAGGAACGGCAGGCCCGCGGGCAGGCCGAGCAGGTGCGGCAGGTACTCCTCGGCCTTCTCCTCCCAGCCGCTGGCCCAGACCAGGTCGAAGTCCTCGGCGAGGGCCAGCAGGTGCGCGGCGGCCACGGAGGAGAGGAAGTGCGGGATGCCGTCGATCGAACGGAAGATCCCGTCTGGACGGGTGGACGAGTCGATGCGGCTTCCGATCCCCGCCCTGACTCCGCCGAACAGCGAGATCACGCCGTCGATGTCGACCATCAGCAGCGGCCTGACTCCGTCCGGACTGCGCGGATGAGGAATCGCACAAAGGTTCTTTAGCTCCCATACAGGTTGGGCCAGGTAATCTGCCTGGATCGATCGCGGCAAGTAAAGCACCGAGGCGCCACCGCCGATGGAGCCTCGAACAGCAGTGGGGACCGAGCCGCGCGGCCCACCAAGTAGTCCCGACACCAACGCTTTGACCTACCTTCCAATGAACCAGCCCACCCCTCAAATCGCCCGCCCCGAGAACGGACTCGCACAGCGATGAAACTCGAGCTCGGCATCCTGCTGGCGCTCGCCTGCGCGTTCGTGGCCAACCTCGGCTTCTTCTACAAGTACAGGGGCGCGAACGCGGTGGCGAAGGTCGAGGTGCGCCACCCCTGCGCAGCCTCAAGGCGCTGTTCTCCTCGGGCTGGTTCGCGCTGGGAATGATCGTCGCGACGGCGAGCTGGGGACTGCACGTGGTCGCGCTGGCGCTGGCGCCGATGTCGGTGATCCAGGTGGCGCTCGCGGCCGGGATGGTGTTCATCGCGGTGATGGCCGATCGGCTGTTCGGCTTCGAAGTCGGTCCTCGTCAGTGGATCGGCCTGTCGCTGACGGCGGTCGGTCTGGTGATGCTGGGGCTGACGCTGCCGGCGATGCACGGCGCGCATTCGCAGTTCTCCCAGGCGGCGATGATCTCCTTCGAGGCCGGCCTGTTCGGGCTCGGCGCGCCTGTTGATCATGGGGCCGCGAATGGGCGGCCCGGTCGAGCACCACGGCGTGATGCTGGGCGCCGCGGCGGGAATCCTGTTCGGCGTCTCGGACACCGCGATCAAGGCGCTCACGGGCATCACCGCATGCGCACGGCGTCGATCGGGCTGCTGCTGAGCCCCTGGCTGCTGGTGGCGGTGCTCGCCTCGATCGTCGCGTTCTACGCCTCCGCGCGGGGCCTGCAGGACGGCGAGGCCGTCCCGGTGATCGCCGTGACGGGCACCGCCGCGAACATCGCCGGGATCGCCGGTGGGATCATCGTGTTCGGCGATCCGATGGCGGCCAGCCCGCTGGGCGTGGTGCTGCAGGCGACCGCGTTCGTGCTGGTGGTGGTCGCCGCTGCGCTGATGCCGGCGCCGGTCCGCTCGGCCGGCGTGGCTGCCGCGCAGGCCTAGAGCGCTTGGCGCTGCTACCATCCGCGGCCGAATGCCAACCACCTCCCAGCTCGTGCGCAAGGGCCGCGTCACTCCCAAGAAGAAGCTCGCCACCCCCGGCTTGAAGTCCGGGAAAGGGCGCAAGAAGAAGACCGCCGCCCCGCAGCGCCGTGGAGTGTGCACCCGCGTCTACACGACGACGCCGAAGAAGCCTAACTCCGCGCTGCGCAAGGTCGCGCGTGTGCGGATCTCGGGCTCGATCGAGGTGACCGCCTACATCCCCGGCGAGGGCCACAACCTGCAGGAGCACTCCGTCGTGCTGGTACGCGGCGGCCGCGTCAAGGATCTGCCGGGCGTTCGCTACAAGGTCGTGCGCGGGACGCTCGACGCGGCCGGCGTGAGCGATCGCAAGAAGGCGCGCTCGCAGTACGGCGTGAAGAAAAAATAGCCGATGCCCCGCCGCGCAGCCGCCCAGATCCGCCCCGTCGAGGCGGACGCAATCCACCGCTCGAAACTCGTGCAGCAGGTCATCAACAAGGTGATGCTCGACGGCAAGAAGTCGACCGCCGAGCGGATCGTCTACGACGCGCTCGCCCTGATCGGCGAGCGCTCGGACAAAGACCCGGTGGAGACGCTCGAGGCGTCGATCAAAGCGCTGACGCCGACGCTCGAGGTCAAATCGAGACGGGTCGGTGGCGCCACCTACCAGGTGCCGGTCGAGGTTGCTCCGCGCCGCGCGCGCACGCTGGCGGTGCGCTGGCTGGTCGAGTTCGCCCGCAACCGCCGCGAGAAGACGATGGCCCAGCGCTTGGCGAACGAGCTCTCCGATGCGCTGTCCCAGCAGGGCGGCGCGTACAAGCGCAAGGACGACATTTACCGCATGGCCCAGGCCAACAAGGCCTTCGCCCACTACCGCTGGTAGACAGCCGCGCCTTACGGCGCTTGTGTGACGGATCGCACACTGTAGGTCCCTTGAAGAACGAAGCTTTGGTACCTAACCTTTCGGTACCAAATGTCTTCCTCGTCAACGGCCTCTGATCCCGGCTTCCACCCGGACGCGTCCGATCGACATCGAGCCGCTACGTGTGGAAGATCGCTGGCGTGGTGATCCTCGGGATGATCATGTCGATCCTCGACACGACGATCGTCAACGTCGCGCTGCGCACGCTCGGGCACGACCTGCACAGCTCGCTCTCCCAGATCCAGTGGGTGATCACCGGCTATCTGCTGTCGCTGGCCGCCGTGATCCCCGTCACCGGCTGGGCCGCGCGGCGCTTCGGCGCCAAGCGCGTCTATCTGACCTCGCTCGTGCTGTTCACGGTCGGCTCGGCGCTGTGCGCCGTCGCCAACTCAGCACGACCGAGCTCGTGCTCTTCCGCGTGCTGCAGGGCGCGGGCGGCGGGATGATCATGCCGATCGCGCAGATGATCATGGCTCAGGTCGCCGGTCCCAAGCGGATGGGCCGCGTGATGGGCATCGTCGCGATGCCCGCGATGCTCGCTCCGATCCTCGGGCCGGTGGTCGGCGGCGTGATCCTCGAGAGCCTGCACTGGTCGTGGATCTTCCTCGTCAACGTCCCGATCGGCTTCGTCGCGTTCGTCCTCGGCTGGCGGATGCTGCCGCAGACCGAATCCGGCGAGGCCGGGCGCCTGGACGTGCTCGGTCTGGCGCTGCTCTCGACGGCGTCGACGGCGGTCGTCTACGGCCTCGCCCAGCTCGGCACCGCCCGGCACCAGCCTGCGGCGCCGAACGTCGTGCTGCCGATCTCGCCGGGCTCGTGCTGACCGGCGTCTTCTGCTTGCACGCGCTGCGCATCGAGCGCCCGCTGCTCGACATCCGCCTGTACGAGAACCGGTGTTCGCGGCCGCGTCGTTCACGACCTTCGGCCTCGGCGCGGCGCTGTTCGGGGCGATGATCCTCGTGCCGCTCTACTACCAGGAAGTCCGCGGCGAGAGCGTGATCGCGACCGGGCTGCTGATCGGGCCGCAGGGATCGGGGATGCTGGTCGCGATGCCGCTCGCCGGCCGCCTGACCGAGCGCTTCGGCGGCGGGCGCGTGGCGCTCGGCGGCGTCTCGGTCCTGTGCCTGAGCACGATGCCGTTGGCGTTCATCGGCGCGAACACCTCGATCGCTGGCGATCTCGCTCGTGCTAGTCGTGCGCGGCGTGGGCATCGGCTTGTCCTTCATGCCCGCGATGACCGCCGCGTTCGCCTCGATGCGTCCCGAGCAGCTCTCCGACGCGACGCCGCAGATGAACGTGCTGCAGCGGATCGGCGGCGCGATCGGGACGGCGGTGCTGGCCGTCGTGCTGCAGCGCGCGAGCGGCGCACGCACCTTCGGTCACGCAGCTGGCGAGCGCGTTCAACACCGCCTACTGGTGGTCGCTCGGGACCGCCGCGCTCGTCGCTGATCCCCTGCGTGGTGCTGCTGCGGGCCGAGAACCCGCGCGCGCGGCTCAGCCGCGACGCGGCCAACGCCGAGGCGGCGATCGAGCCGATGGGCGCCTGAGCGACGCCCGCGCCGACGCCGCAGGCCAAGCCCGATGAGCACGCTCGACGCCGAAGCGGCCTCCGCACGCCCGCGAGCAGCTGGACGGACGAGCTGACCGAGCTCGGCCTGGCGTTCCGCCGCGTGTTCCGCACCCTCAGCCGCCTGCGCGGGCGCGACACCCACCTCGGCGGCTCCGAGCTCAGCCACGCCCAGTTCGAGCTGCTGATCGAGCTCGACGAGCGCGGCGAGCTGTCTGCCGGCGAGCTCGCGCTGGCCGCGCGCCTGGCGCCGGGGACGGTCACGCAGATGCTCGACCATCTCGCCGAGTCCGGTCACGTCGAACGGGCCCGCTCGGAGACCGACCGGCGGGTCGTGGTCTCGCGCCTGACGCCGCAGGGCAGGCGCAAGATCGAGGCCAAGCGCGAAGGCCTGGCAGAGCCGCTGGGAGCAGGCGCTCTGCGAGGCGTCGAGGCGAGCGAACTGCGTGCCGCCACGCGCGTGCTCGAGCGGCTCGGCGACGGTGTTCGAGGATGCGCTCCCGGACGGAGGGTCCAGCGAGGCCTCGGCAGAGCGAGCGTCTCGGTGCAGCCCGAGAGCGCCAAGCTGAGCTCGGGCCGGAAACCCGGATTCCTCTGCTATAGTCGGCCGCGCCCTGCGGGTGGAGCAGTCGTGCGAGCTGTCCGGCGCGGGACGACCAAGATGGAGACCTCGAGCAGATAACGACGCGAACCGGTCCAGAAGACCAGCAGCGCGCGTGGGCCCGAGGGGCCCATTTTTTTGCTGAAACAGCAGTGCAGCGCCGCTCACGGCCGAGACCCGAAGCACCCACACACGACCATCAACCACCTGAGCCATGCCACGTAAGTTCACACTCGAAAACACCCGCAACATCGGGATCATGGCGCACATCGACGCCGGTAAGACGACGACGACCGAGCGCATCCTCTACTACACCGGGCGCACCTACAAGATCGGCGAGGTGCACGAGGGCGCGGCGGTGATGGACTGGATGGAGCAGGAGCAGGAGCGCGGCATCACGATCACCTCCGCCGCGACGACCGCGCAGTGGAAGGACCACCGCATCAACATCATCGACACGCCCGGCCACGTCGACTTCACGGTCGAGGTCGAGCGCTCGCTGCGCGTGCTCGACGGCGCGATCGCGCTGTTCGACTCCGTCGCCGGCGTCGAGCCGCAGTCGGAGACCGTCTGGCGCCAGGCCGACAAGTACCACGTGCCGCGGATCGCCTACATCAACAAGATGGACCGCATCGGCGCCGACTTCGACAAGGGCGTGCAGACGATGATCGACCGCCTCGGCGCGCACCCGGTGCCGATCCAGCTGCCGATCGGCGCCGAGGGCGACTTCCTCGGCGTCGTCGACCTCGTCGCGATGAAGGCGATCGTCTACAAGGACGAGATGGGCAAGGAAGTCGACGAGGTCGAGATCCCCGAGCACCTCGCCGAAGCTGCCGCCGGCGCGCGCGAGCACCTGCTCGAGGAGGTCTCCCACTACGACGACGCGCTGCTCGAGCTGCTGCTCGAGGAGGCCGAGGTGCCCGAGGACGTGCTCAAGAACGCGATCCGCAAGGCGACGCTGTCGACCAAGCTGACGCCCGTGCTGTGCGGCTCCTCGTTCAAGAACAAGGGCGTGCAGCCGCTGCTCGACGCGGTCATCGACTATCTGCCCTCGCCGCTCGACGTGCCCGCCGGTGCTCGGCACCGAACTGATCAGGGGCGAGGAGGAGGAGCGTCAGGTCGAGCGCCACGCCGACGACTCCGAGCCGTTCGCGGCGCTCGCCTTCAAGATCGCGGCCGACCCCTACGTCGGCAAGCTCACCTACTTCCGCGTCTACTCCGGCCGCCTCGAGGCGGGCGCCAAGGTGCTGAACGTCGGCAGCGGGCGCACCGAGCGGATCGGGCGCATCCTGATGATGCACGCCAACGAGCGCGAGGAGGTCGAGGAGGTCTACGCCGGCGACATCGCCGCCGCCGTGGGCATCAAGCAGGTGGTCACCGGCGACACGCTCGCCGACCCCGCGCATCCGATCCACCTCGAGAACATCGCCTTCCCCGAGCCGGTGATCAAGGTCGCGGTCGAGCCGAAGACGAAGGTCGACCAGGAGAAGATGTCGGTCGCGCTCGGCCGCCTCGCCGAGGAGGACCCGACCTTCCAGGTGCGGACCAACGAGGAGACCGGCCAGACCGAGATCTCGGGCATGGGCGAGCTGCACCTCGAGGTGCTCGTCGATCGCATGAAGCGCGAGTTCGGCGTCGAAGCGAACGTCGGGCGCCCGCAGGTCTCCTACCGCGAGACGGTGCGCGGCGACGGTCGAGAAGATCGAAGGCAAGTTCGTCCGCCAGACCGGCGGCTCGGGCCAGTTCGGGGTCGTCTTCATCAACCTCGAGCCGGCGCCGGGCGAGGGCTTTGAGTTCATCAACAAGATCAAGGGCGGGAACATCCCCTCCGAATACATCCCGGCCGTGAAGAAGGGCATCGAAGAGGCGACTCGAGAACGGCGTGAAGGCCGGCTATCCGATGGTCGACATGCGGGTGACGCTCGTCGACGGCAAGTACCACGACGTCGACTCCTCGGAGATCGCCTTCAAAGTCGCGGGCTCGATCGCCTTCAAGGAGGCCGCCCGCCGCGCCAAGCCGGTGCTGCTGGAGCCGATCTTCGCCGTCGAGGTCGTCACGCCCGAGGATTTCCTCGGCGAGGTGATCGGCGATCTCAGCCGCCGCCGCGGACGCGTCGAAGGACAGGAGCGCCAGGGCAACGCGCTGGCGGTCACCGCCCGGGTGCCGCTGTCGGAGATGTTCGGCTACGCCACCGACCTGCGGTCGAACACGCAGGGGCGCGCCAACTACACGATGCAGTTCGAGAGCTACGAAGAGGTGCCTCCGAACATCGCCGAGAAGGTCGTCGAACAGCGCACGGGGGAACCGGTCCCCGCCTGAGATGACCGTGAGCGCTTCGCCATATCTGCGTCCTTGTCTGGCTCGACTCAGCGACCTCTCAGGAGCCGGTAGAGCACCGATAAGAGCAGCACCCAGCAAACACGAAACACCGCAGTTAGATAGATTTCCCCGGTTCGCCCTCAGAGGCGAGCCTAAACAAGCTGATTGAGGAGCGAAAAAAAGTGGCGAAGGAGAAGTTCGAGCGCGACAAGCCGCACGTCAACGTCGGGACCATCGGTCACATCGATCATGGAAAGACGACGCTGACCGCTGCCATCACGACCGTGCTGGCGGAGAAGATGGGCGGCGAAGCCCGCAGCTTCGAGGAGATCGACAACGCTCCGGAGGAGAAGGAGCGCGGGATCACGATCGCCACCTCGCACGTCGAGTACCAGACCGAGAACCGCCACTACGCGCACGTCGACTGCCCGGGGCACGCCGACTACGTGAAGAACATGATCACGGGCGCCGCGCAGATGGACGGCGCGATCCTCGTGGTCTCCGCCGCCGACGGCCCGATGCCGCAGACGCGCGAGCACATCCTGCTCGCCCGCCAGGTCGGCGTTCCCTACATCGTCGTGTTCCTCAACAAGGCCGACATGGTCGACGACGAGGAGCTCTTGGAGCTGGTCGAGGTCGAGGTTCGCGAGCTGCTCTCCGAGTACGACTTCCCGGGCGACGACATCCCGTTCATCACCGGCTCGGCGCTGAAGGCGCTGGAAGGCGACGAGGCCTACAAGGAGAAGATCGTCGAGCTGGCGGCGGCGCTCGACACCTACATCCCCGAGCCCGTGCGCGAGCTCGACAAGCCGTTCCTGATGCCCGTCGAGGACGTCTTCTCGATCACCGGCCGCGGCACGGTCGCCACCGGTCGCGTCGAGCAGGGGATCGTCAACACCGGCGACACGGTCGAAATCGTCGGCGTCCACGACTCGACCTCGACGGTCGTCACCGGCGTGGAGATGTTCCGCAAGATCCTCGACCAGGGCCAGGCGGGCGACAACGTCGGTTGTCTGCTGCGCGGGACCAAGCGCGAGGAGATCGAGCGCGGCCAGGTGCTGTGCAAGCCCGGCTCGATCACGCCGCACACCAAGTTCAAGTCCGAGGTCTACGTGCTCAAGAAGGAGGAGGGCGGTCGCCACACGCCGTTCTTCACGGGCTACAGGCCGCAGTTCTATTTCCGTACCACCGACGTGACCGGCCAGGCGAAGCTGCCCGAGGGCGTCGAGATGGTCATGCCCGGCGACAACGTCCAGATGGAGATCGAGCTGATCCAGCCGATCGCCATGGATCAGGGCCTGCGTTTCGCCATCCGCGAGGGTGGTCGCACGGTCGGCTCGGGCGTGGTCAGCGAGATCATCGAGTAGCAGCAAGGCGCCGCCCTTCGGGGCGGCGTTTCACCATTGACAGTCCGATACGACTAATCAGGTCCCCGGAAGGTTCGGTGGCGAGGTGGAGGCGGATTCCACGACACGGAGTCCGCTTTTCTCTGACCACCCCGGGGTAATCCTCAGCGCCAGAAGAACAGAACACGAATCACAGACAAGAGAGCAGACGTAGAAACCAAATGGCATCAGCAACCCAAAACAAGATCCGCATCCGACTTGAAGGCGTACGACACGTCCGCGATCGAGTCGGCCGCGAAGGAGATCGTCGAGACCGCGACGCGCACCGGCGCGAGCGTCTCCGGGCCGGTGCCGCTGCCGACCGAGAAGAACGTCTACTGCGTGATCCGCTCGCCGTTCAAGGACAAGGACTCGCGCGAGCACTTCGAGATCCGCACGCACAAGCGGCTGATCGACATCCACCAGCCGACGCCGAAGACGGTCGACTCGCTGCAGCGGCTGGATCACCTGCCGGCGGGCGTCGACATCGAGATCCGGCTCGCGAACTAAGGCTGACTGGACTGATTCGATGGCGGCGATCCTCGCAAAGAAGCTCGGCATGACCCAGGTCTTCCAGGAGGACGGCCGCGTCGCGCGCGTGACCGTGCTCGAGGCCGGGCCGTGTCCGGTGACGGCGATCCGCACGCACGAGCGCGACGGCTACGAGGCGGTCCAGCTGGCGTTCGGGCAGACCAAGGAGAAGCACCTCACGAAAGCCGAGCTCGGCCACCTGAAGAAGGCCGACGCGCCGCCGATGCGCCACCTGGTCGAGTTCCGCGACGAGGCCGCCGAGCTGCAGCTCGGCGAGACGGTGACCGTCGAGTCCTTCGAGGTCGGCGCGCGCGTGAAGATCGCGGGGACCTCGAAGGGGAAGGGCTTTCAGGGCACGATCAAGCGCCACAACTTCGCCTCGGGCCCGAAGTCGCACGGCTCGCACAACGTGCGCGCGCCCGGCTCGATCGGCGCCTCGGCGACGCCCTCGCGCGTGTTCAAGGGCATCCGCGGCCCCGGCCAGATGGGCAACAAGCGCGCCACGCAGAAGGGCCTGGAGATCGTCGCGGTCGACGCGGAGGAGAACCTGCTGATGGTGCGCGGCTCGGTGCCCGGCGCCCGCGGCGCGCTGGTGGAGGTGCGGACCGATGCCTGACGCGCCGATCCTCGGAGCCTCCTCCGCGAAGAAGGTCAAGCTCGACGAGGGGATCTTCACGGCCCGCTTCAACGAAGCGCTCGTCCATCAGAGCGTGCGCGCCGAGCAGGCCGCGCGCCGGCGCGGAACCGCCGCGACGAAGACGCGCGGGATGGTCTCCGGCGGCGGCGCGAAGCCCTGGCGCCAGAAGGGCACCGGACGCGCCCGCGCCGGCTCCAACCGCTCGCCGATCTGGACGGGCGGCGGCACGGTGTTCGGGCCCCAGCCCCGCTCCTACACGTTCAAGGTCAACCGCAAGGAGCAGCGCGCGGCGCTGCGCAGCGCGCTCTCGCTGCACGCCGAGCGCGGCTCGCTGGCGGTGCTCGACGCCTCCGCGTTCAGCGCCCCGAAGACCAAGCAGGCGTTCGATCTGCTCGACGATTGGAACCGGCCCGGCGCGACGCTCGTCGTGCTCGCCGCCGAGGACGCGAACGCGGCGCTGTCGTTCCGCAACCTCGCGGGCGTGGCGGTGCTGACGCACGAGAACGTCGGCGTCGCCGACCTGCTCGGCGCCGCCTCGCTGGTGATCTCCCAACCGGCGCTCGACGCGCTCACCGCGCGCGCCGCCGGCGCGGCCAAGCGCCGAGGCCGAGGAGGCGAAGGCCTGATGGACCATTCCCAGGTGATCCTCCGGCCGGTCGTCTCCGAGAAGAGCTACGTGCTCTCGGCGGCGAACAGGTACACCTTCCGCGTCCACCCCGACGCGCACAAGACGCAGATCCGCCAGGCGGTCGAGGCGCTGTTCGAGGTGAACGTGGTCGAGGTGCGGACGCTGAGCGTCAAGTCCAAGCCCAAGCGCCGCGGCGGGATCGCCGGTCGCACGCGCGTGTGGAAGAAGGCGATCGTGCAGATCCGCGCCGGCGAAAGCATTCCGATCTTCCAGGGCCTGCAGGCGCTGGACTAAGCCGGCAGAGAGAGAGCTAGATAGACCACCATGCCCATCCGTAAGCCAAAGCCGACGAGCCCAGGTATGCGCTTCGTGTCCTACCCGGACTTCGCCGAGATCACGAAGTCCGAGCCCGAGAAGACGCTGATCGAAGGGTTGAAGAAGAGCGGCGGGCGCAACGCGCACGGGCGCAAGACCTCCCGCCATCGCGGCGGCGGCGCCAAACGCGCCTACCGGCGGGTCGACTTCAAGCGCCGCAAGGACGGCGTGCCGGCGCGCGTCGCGGCGATCGAGTACGACCCCAACCGCTCCGCCTATATCGCGCTGCTGCACTACGCCGACGGCGAGAAGCGCTACATCCTCGCCCCGCAGCGCCTGGCGGTCGGCGCGACGGTCGCCTCCGGCGACGGCGCCGACATCGCCACCGGCAACTGCATGGAGCTCGCGCGGATGCCGGTCGGCACGGTCGTGCACAACGTCGAGCTGCAGCCCGGCCGCGGTGGCCAGCTGGCGCGCTCGGCGGGCGCCTCGGTGCAGCTGATGGCGAAGGACGGCGAGATGGCGACCCTGCGCCTGCCCTCCGGCGAGATGCGCCTGGTGCGCGCCGAGTGCCGCGCGACGGTCGGCACGATCGGCAACGCCGAGCACCAGAACGTGAAGGTCGGCAAGGCCGGGCGCAAGCGCCACATGGGCGTGCGCCCGCAGACGCGCGGCGTCGCGATGAACCCGGTCGATCACCCGCACGGCGGCGGCGAGGGCTCGACCACCGCCGGGCGCCATCCCGTGACGCCGTGGGGCGTGCCGACGCTCGGCTATCGCACGCGCAAGAAAAACAAGGCTTCCGATCGATACATCGTCCGCGGCCGCCGGCGTGGGAAGGGTAGGAGCAGATGAGTCGATCGAGCAAGAAGGGCCCGTGGGTCGAAGAGCGTTTGATGGCGCGGATCGAGGCGCTGAACGCCGAGAACAACAAAAAAATGCTCCGCACCTGGTCGCGCGCGTCGACGATCTTCCCGGAGATGGTCGGCCACACGATCGCGGTGCACGACGGCAAGAAACACGTGCCGGTGTTCGTCAGCGAGTCGATGGTCGGGCACAAGCTCGGCGAGTTCGCGCCGACGCGCACCTATCGCGGGCATGTCGGCTCCGGGAGGGTGCGATGAGCGCCGCCGACGAGGAGAAGGACCCGAAGGACGGAGGCGAAAGACGCCGAGGGCGAAGCCGCGCCGGCGAAAAAGCCGCGCTCGAAAAAAGCTCCGGCCGCGAAAAAAGCTGCTGCCGAAAAAGCCGGGCGCGAAGCTGAGCAAAGAAGCTCGCTGCGAAAGAGGCGCCAAAGAGCCCGCTCGAAGCCGCAGCAAAGAGCCGCTGCGAAAGAGCCGCCGACGAAAAAGCCCGCTGAGAAAAAGGCTCCGGCCGCCAAAAAAGCGCCTGCGGCGAAAGCGCCGGCCGCCAAGGAGTCCGCGAAGCCTGAGAAAAAGCCCGCACCGCGCGCCGGCGAAAGGCGCCGCGCCGACACCGCGCCGGCCGGTCGTTCGCGCCCAGGCGCGCTACGTGAGGACCTCCGCGCGCAAGGCGCGGATGGTGTGCGGGCACCTGCGGGGCAAGTCGATCCGGAGGCACGCGCTATCCTCGCCTTCACCCCTCGTGAGGTGGCGCGCGACTGGAGCAAGCTGCTCGAGTCCGCGGTGGCAAACGCCGAGAACAACCACGAACTGCTCGAGGACGACCTGGTCGTCCGCGAGGCCTACGCCGACGAGGGGCCGACGATCAAGCGCTTCCGGCCGCGCGCGATGGGACGAGCGACGCCGATCCGCAAGCGCACCAGCCACCTGACGATCACATTGACACCGGACGCCTAGCGCGCGACCGGACACAGACAAAGACTGAGATAGAGAGAAGAGCGAAGAGCGAGAATGGGACAGAAGGTTCATCCAGAGGCCATGCGCGTGGGTTACATCCACGACTGGAAGTCAAACTGGTTCAACGAGAAAAACTTCGCGGAGTACCTCGACGAGGACATCAAGGTTCGCGAGCACATCACGCGCAAGCTCGCCCATGCCGGCCTCTCGGACATCACGATCCGCAAGGACGCGCAGGAGCTCGAGGTCAACATCCACACGGCCCGCCCCGGCATCGTGATCGGCAAGTCCGGCTCGGAAGTCGACGCGCTGCGCCGCGATCTGCACAAGATGACCAACAAGCAGATCAAGGTCAACATCCTCGAGATCAAGCGTCCCGAGCTCGACGCGAAGCTGGTGGCGCAGTCGATCGCCGAGCAGCTGCAGAACCGCGTGGCCTTCCGCCGCGCGATGAAGCGCGCGCTGACCAGCGCGATGCGCTCGGGCGCGAAGGGCGTGAAGGTGCAGGTCTCCGGACGGCTGGGCGGCGCCGAGATGGCGCGCACCGAAAGCTACTCCGACGGTCGCGTGCCGCTGCACACGATGCGCGCCGACATCGACTACGGCTTCTACGAGGCGCGCACGACGTTCGGCCGGATCGGCGTGAAGTGCTGGGTGAACAAGGGCGAAATCATGCCCGAGGGCTACACCGGCGCCGACCTCACCGACATAACCGCGCCGGCGCCTCCCGGTAACGACCGCGACGGCCGCGGTGGTCGCGATGGGCGCGACCGTAACCGTGGTGGCGGCGGTGGCGGTGGCGGAGGCCGCGGCGGACGTGGCGGCGGTCAGGGCGGCGGACGTGGTCGGTGGGCCGGGATGGCTTTGGCGGCCAGGGCGCTCGCGGTGGTCCGGTGGCGGTCGTGGCCCGGCGGTGGCGGCGGTGGCGGCCGTGGGCCGGGCGGTGGTGGTCGCGGTCCCGGCGGGCCTGGTGGTGGCGGCGGTGGTCGCGGTCCGGTGGTCCCGGCGGTGGTGGCGGTCGCGGCCCGGGCGGTTCCGGAGGCGGCAATCGCAGCCCCGAGGTGACCCGCTGATGCTCTCCCCCAAGCGTGTCAAGCACCGCAAGCAGCACCGCGGCCGTCGTCGCGGGATGTCGCGCGGCCAGGTGAAGGTCCAGTTCGGCGAGTACGGGCTGAAGTCGCTCGAGCAGGGCTGGCTGACCAACCGCCAGATCGAGGCCGCCCGTATCGCGATGACGCGCAAGATCAAGCGTGGCGGGAAGGTCTGGATCAACGTCTTCCCGGACAAGCCGGTCACGAAGAAGCCGGCCGAGACGCGGATGGGCTCCGGCAAGGGCAACCCCGAAGGCTGGGTCGCCGTGGTCAAGCCCGGCCGCGTGATGTTCGAGCTGGCCGGCGTGCCCGAGCCGCTCGCCCGCGACGCGATCCGGCTGGCCGCGCACAAGCTTCCCCTGAAGTCCAAGTTCGTGATGCGCGAGGACTAGAGCACGATGAACGCCAAGGAGATACGGGATCTGACCGATCAGGAACTCGCCGCGCAGGTCGCGACGCTGCGCAAGGACCTGTTCGGCCTGCGTTTCGCGAACGCCACCGGCGAGCTGGAGAACACCGCCGGGATCGGCCGCGCGCGGCGCGACCTGGCGCGGGCGTTGACCGTCGCGCGTGAGCGCGTCCCGGTGACCGGGCAAGAGCAGCACAACTGAGAAATCGACGAAGACGAAGAGACGAGACATGGCTGACGAACCAGACAACGAGACGACGAGACGCCCGAGCCGCGCCGAGCAGCGGCCCCTGCGGCCGAGGCCCCCGAGGAGACCCCGCGGCCGAGGCTCCCGAGGCTCCCGCTGCCGAGGCCGCCGAGGCTCCCGCGGCTCCGGCGGTCGCGGCCGCCCCGGCCGAGCCCGAGGAGCAGCTCTCAGCGAAGGAGCGCCGCCGCAAGGCGCGCTCGACGCACTCCGGCGAGGCGCGCCGGCCCGCTCGCCCGAGGATCGTCATGCCGAGCGCTTGGCCAAGCGCAGCGCGAAGGCGGCGAGCCGCCGCGCGCGGCGGCTGCAGGAACGCGCGAAACGGGTCGCCAAGCGCGAGAGCGCGACGGCCGCCCCGGTGCAGGAGCTCGCTCCCGTGCACGCCGCCGTCGAGGGCAGGCGCACCGTGCGCCAGGGGATCGTGGTCTCGGACAAGGCCGACAAGACGATCACCGTCAGGATCGACTTCGCCCGCCGCCATCGGCGCTACGAGAAGATCGTGCGCAGCTCGAGCACCCTGCACGCGCACGACGAGCGAACGATGCGCACGAGGGCGACACGGTGCGCGTGATCGAGAGCCGGCCGCTGTCGAAGAACAAGCGCTGGAAGCTCGTCGACGTGCTGGAGCGCGCGCGATGATCCAGAACGAGACCAGGCTGCGCGTGGCCGACAACACCGGCGCGCGCGAGATCCTCTGCATTCGCGTGAAGGGCGGCTCCCGGCGCCGGTACGCGTTCGTCGGCGACGTGATCACCGCGACCGTCAAGCAGGCCAACCCGCAGGGCGCCGTCAAAAAGGGCGAGGTCGTGACCGCCGTGGTCGTGCGCACGAAGAAGCCGATCGGCCGCGAGGACGGGACCTACATCGCCTTCGACGAGAACGCCGCGGTGATCATCGACGACCAGAACAACCCGCGCGGCACGCGCGTGTTCGGGCCGGTCGCGCGCGAACTGCGCGAGCGCAACTTCATGAAGATCGTCTCGCTCGCGCCCGAGGTGCTGTGATGGCCGTCCGTACCGCCACAGCCCCCAAGCGCCGCTCGCTGAAGATCCACTCGGGCGATCAGGTGAAGGTGATCGCCGGCAAGGATCGCGGCAAGACCGGCAAGGTGATGCGCGTCGAGCCGACGAAGGAGCGCGTGTACGTCGAGGGCCTGAACATGGTCAAGCGCCACATGAAGCCCCAGCAGGTGCGCGACACCAACCGCGAACAGACGGTCGGCGGCGTGATCAGCAGAGAGGGCCCGATCCACGTGTCGAACGTGATGCTGATCGACCCCAAAGGCGGCGCAGCCGACGCGCGTGCGGATCGAGCGCGAGAACGGCAGGCCGCTGCGCGTCGCCAAGCGCACGGGCCAGAGAATCGACTGAGTGGATGACGAACGATGACCGAGACCGCCACCACAGCCCGCCTGAAGACCCGCTACCTGGAGGAGATCCGCCCGGAGCTGATCGAGCGCTTCGGCTACTCCTCGCTGATGCAGGCGCCGAAGCTCGAGAAGATCACCCTGAACATGGGCGTCGGCCTGGCCAAGCAGGACTCGAAAATGCTGAAAGCCGCCCAGGATCAGCTCGCGACGATCGCCGGCCAGCAGCCGAGCGTGCGCCGCGCGCGCAAGTCGATCGCCGCGTTCAAACTGCGCGAGGGCATGCCGGTCGGCCTGTCGGTCACGCTGCGCTCCGAGCGCGGCTACGAGTTCCTCGACCGGCTCGTCTCGATCGCGATCCCCCGGATCAGCGACTTCCGCGGCCTGAACCCGCGCTCGTTCGACGGCCGCGGCAACTACACGCTGGGCGTCAAGGAGCAGATCATCTTCCCCGAGATCGACTACGACGCGATCGATCAGGTGCGTGGCCTGGACATCACGATCACGACCAGCGCGAAGACCGACGCCGAGGCGTTCGCGCTGCTGATGGCGTTCGGCATGCCCTTCTCCACCAAATGGCGTCCCAAGGGCTTTGACGAGGCGATCGGAGTCGAGTCGGAGCCGACCGACGAGGACGGGCGCGAGGGTGAAAGCCGACGAGCCGAGCAGGCCGGCGACCCGTCGACTGCGAGCGCTGCCACTGCGGCCGAGCCTGAGGTCGCAGAGCCTGCACAGGACGAGCCAGTGCAGGCTGAGCCACGACGGACGCGAGGCCGAGCAGGACCGACGCCCCCGAGGACGAGAGACGCGCGACGGACACCACCGAGAAAGAGAGCACCGACTGATGGCCAAGACCTCGATGCGCGTCAAGCAGGCCCGCCCGCCAAAGTTCAAGACGCGTGCCTATACTCGCTGCAACCGCTGTGGACGTCCGCGCGCGGTCTACAAGAAGTTCGGGGTGTGCCGCATCTGTCTGCGCGAGCTCGCCCACAACGGCCAGATCCCCGGGATGACGAAGTCCTCCTGGTAGGGCTCCGGCAGAAACCACCGACCCTGAGCAGCCACTGAACCCATGTCGATGACCGATCCGATAGCCGACTTCCTGACGCGCGTGCGCAACGCGATCCACGCCGCCCACGAGACGGTCGAGATCCCCGCATTCGAAATTGAAGGCCGAGCTGGCGCGGATCCTCGCCGAGCAGGGCTACATCGACTCGTGGTCGGTCGTGCCCACGCCCGAGGGCGACGGCGGGACAGCTGATGGAGATCACGCTTGAAGTACACCGAGGACCGCCGTTCGGCGATCTCCGGGTCTGCGGCGCGTCTCGCGCCCGGGCCGGCGCACGTACGTCGACGCGAAGCACATCCCGAAGGTGCTCGGCGGCATGGGCACGTCGATCGTGTCGACCTCACGCGGCGTGATGACCGGCCACGACGCGCGCGCCGCCGGCGTCGGCGGCGAGGTCCTGGCGCAGGTCTGGTAGGGGCGAGCGAGATGTCGAGAATCGGAAGACAACCCATCCCCGTGCCCGCCGGCGTGACCGTCGCGATCGAGCCCGAGTCGGTGCGCGTGAACGGCCCGAAAGGCGAGCTCTCCGAGCGCATCTCCCGCGACATCGAGGTCGTCCAGGAGGGCGAGCAGCTGCTCGTCTCGCGACCGACCGACCGCGGCGAACATCGCGCGCTGCACGGCCTGACGCGCTCGCTCGTGGCAAACATGGTGCAGGGTGTGACCGACGGGCTACGAGAAGCGGCTGGAGATCCAGGGGGTCGGCTACAGGGCGCAGCTGAAGGGCAAGAACCTCGAGCTCGCCGTCGGCTACTCCCACCCGGTGCCGATCCCCGCGCCGGACGGGCATCGAATTCGAGGTGCCCCAGCCGACGCGCGTGGTCGTGAAGGGCATCTCCAAGCAGCTCGTCGGCGAGACCGCCGCGATCATCCGCAAGCAGCGCCCGCCGGAGCCCTACAAGGGCAAGGGCATTCGCTACGAGGGCGAGTATGTCGCCCGCAAGGTCGGCAAGCGCGCATGAGCCCGTATAGCTGCGCTGGATCTGCGTCCTCGATCGCTCGTGTGCGGAGCACACGTCGCTCACTGCGTCCTTGCCCAGCTTGCTCTACGGGCTCATGCGGGGCTGGGTTCCATTCAGGGAGGCGTTTTTCATGAGCGTCATCACAAAGGGCGATCGCCGGCTCAAGCGCCGCCGCAGGGTGCGCGCGAAGATCACGGGCACCGCGACGCGGCCGCGGATCTCCGTGTTCCGCTCGAACAAGGGCCTGTCCGCGCAGCTGATCGACGACACGGCGGGCAAGACGCTCGCCGCCGTCAACTGGTTCGAGCCCGAGCTGGGCAAGCTCGCGAAAGACGAGCGCGTCAAGCGCGCCGGCGAGGCGCTCGCCGAGCGCGCCAAAGCCGCGGGCGTGAGCGAAGCGGTGTTCGACCGCGGCGGCTACCGCTACCACGGCCACGTGCGCGCCTTCGCCGAGGCGATCCGCGAGGCCGGCCTCACCGTCTAGACACCCCCCATCCGAGCCACAAGCCTTCCCCTCAGCCCACTTTCCCCGCCAATCTTCTTCCTACCGCTACCCTCCACTTCCCTATGGCAATAACCCAAGATCGCTCAGTCAGTCAGTCCGGCCTCGACCTGCAGGAGCGGGTCGTCGAGATCAACCGCGTCGCCAAGGTCGTCAAGGGCGGGCGGCGCTTCTCGTTCACCGCGCTGGTCGTCGTCGGCGACGAACGCGAAGTCGTCGGCGTCGGCTACGGCAAGGCCAACGAGGTGCCGCTCGCGATCCAGAAGGGCGTCGAGCGCGCGAAGAAGGACCTCTTCAAGGTGCCCAAGCACGGCTCGACGATCACCCACCAGACGACCGGCGTGTTCGGCGCGGGCCGAGTGTTCCTGAAGCCCGCCTCACCCGGTACCGGCGTGATCGCCGGCGGCGGCGTGCGCGCGGTGCTCGAGCTCGCGGGGATCCACGACATCCTCTCCAAGAGCCTCGGCACGCAGAACCCGATCAACCTCGTCAAGGCGACGGTCGCGGGTCTGCGCGGGCTGCGCACGCCCGAGGAGGTCGCGACGCTGCGCGGCCTGTCGATCAACCAGGTGCTCGGTCTCACCGACAAGCCGCCCGAGGGTGCCACCGAGGTGCTCGACGGCTCCGCCGCGGCCGGTGACTCCGCGCCGCCGGCTGACGCGCGCCGGCCGAGCGGAGACAGTCGCGGAGACCGCCGGCCGCCGCTGAGACCCCGGCCGACGCTGGGGACGCCGCGGCCACGACGCCGGCTCCGACCGCCGCCGAGGCTGTCGCGGCCAAGGCCGCCGAGGACCCCCGCCACCGAGGAGACCCCGGCCTGATGTCCTCCTCGCTGAACGTCACCCAGCTGCGCTCGCGCAACGGCGCGAACAAGAAACAGCTCGACACGCTGCGCTCGCTCGGGCTGCGGCGGATCGGGCAGACCGTCGAGGTCAAGGACTGCGAGCAGGCCCGCGGCATGCTGCACGCGGTGCGCCATCTCGTCGAGGTCGAGGAGGGCAAGTGAGCCCCGCGACCGACAAGAAAGACAAGCAGGACGAGGAGCGCATCGGGCTGCACAACCTGAAGCCCTCTCCGGGCAGCCGCCGTCCGCGCAAGCGCATCGGCCGCGGCGAAGGCTCCGGCACCGGCAAGACCTCCGGTCGCGGGCAGAAGGGTGCGGGCGCGCGCTCGGGCTCCAAGCGGCGCGCGCGCTTCGAGGGTGGGCAGATGCCGATCCACATGCGCATGCGAAAGCTGCGCGGGCCGCACATGAAGAAGTCGATGCCGTTCGAGATGTTCCGCACGCACACCCAGCCCGTGAACATCGCCGATCTGGAGGCTCGCTTCGACTCCGGCGCCGAGGTCACGATCGAGGGGCTCAAGGAGAAGGGCCTCGGCACGCGCAAGGACATCCCGATCAAGATCCTCGCGAAGGGTGAGCTCACAAAGCCGCTGACCGTGCACGCCCACGCCTTCAGCGCCAGCGCCCGCGAGCGGATCGAGGCCGCAGGCGGCACCTGCACAATCGTCGAGAGCTAGAATCGGGCGCGCCCGGCGGCGCCTCGTCGCCCCTGGCTGCGTCCTCGGTCGCTCGCGTGACCGATCGACGATCTAATACGATCGACTGATCGGCCAGCACGCCACGCGGGTGGGCGGGCTTCGATACTTGCCAGGAACGACGATTCATCCGCCGGATGCGTCGTAGCAATAGCCGTATCCACTAGACTCGGCGCTCCGAAACCCATGCTCTCAACGATCCTCAACGCCTTCCAGGTAGCGGACATCCGCAAGAAGCTCGCCTTCACGGCGGCGATGCTGCTGATCTACCGCTTCGGCTCGCACATCCCCGTGCCGGGCGTGAACCTGACCGCGGTCAACGCGATCCAGAAGTCCTTCGGCGGCTCGAACATCCTCGGGCTGCTGAACCTGTTCTCGGGCGGCAGCCTCTCGCGCCTGGCGCTGTTCGCGCTGGGGATCATGCCCTACATCACCTCCTCGATCATCCTGCAGCTGTTGCAGGTGGCGGTGCCGTCGCTGGAGAAGCTCTCGAAGGAAGGCGAGGTCGGGCAGGCAAGGATCACGCAGTACACCCGCTACCTGACCGTCGGGCTCGCCTTCGCGCAGTCGATCGGCTACGTCTTCCTGTTCCACTCGCTGCAGGCCAAATCGGGCGAATCGGTGATCACGCACTTCGACGCGCCGCACGTCTTCCTGATCGTGATCTGCCTGACGACCGGTTGCGTGATGCTGATGTGGATCGGCGAGCTGATCACTCAGCGCGGCATCGGCAACGGCATCTCATTGCTGATCTTCGCCTCGATCGTCTCGCGCCTGCCGACGCGGCATCCAGGCCTGGTGGGACACGAACGACCAGGTCTTCAAGGTGATGATGCCGTTCCTCGTGCTCGCGATCGTCGCCGGGATCGTGTTCGTGCAGGAGGGCCAGCGGCGGATCCCCGTGCAGTACGCCAAGCGCGTGATCGGCCGCCGGATGACCGAGGGCGGGCAGACCTACCTGCCGCTGCGCGTGAACATGGCCGGCGTGATCCCGGTGATCTTCGCCGCCAGCATCATGGCCTTCCCGCCGACGGTCGGACAGCTCGTGAAAACCCACTGGGGACAATCGCTCTCGGACTTCTTCTCCCCCGACGGCTGGCACTACGTGGTCGGCGAGTCGATCTTCATCGTGATCTTCACCTACTTCTACACCGCCGTCACGTTCAACCCCGTCGATCAGGCGGACAACCTGAAGAAGTACGGCGGCTTCATCCCCGGCGTCCGACCGGGACGCCCGACGGCTGAATTCCTCGACCGGATCCTCGCGCGTCTGACCTTCCCCGGCGCGCTCTTCCTGGCCGCCGTCGCCGCGCTGCCGACGATCCTGATCGCGCGCACCCACCAGAACATCCAGCTCGGCGGCACCTCGATCCTGATCGTGATCGGCGTCGCCCTCGAAACGATGAAGCAGCTCGAGGCGCAGCTGATGATGCGCAGCTACGAGGGCTTCTCAAGTAATTGGGGGAGGTCGGGAGGGGGACCTGTTCCCCTCCCGTGGAGAGATGAAGCAGCTCGAGGCGCAGCTGATGATGCGTTCTTACGAGGGCTTCTTGAAGTAGTAGTAGGGGGTGGTCGGGAGGGGGACCTGTCCCCCTCCCGCTTGGAAGGGTAGGCTGAGAAGCGTGTCGGAGCTGAATCTAATACTGCTCGGCCCGCCGGGGGCGGGGAAGGGCACGCAGGCCGAGCGCCTGCGCGAGGACTTCTCCCTGCCGCACATCTCCGCCGGAGACATGCTCCGCGCCCAGGTCGCCGAGGGCACAGAGCTCGGCAAGGAGGCCAAGAAGTACATGGACGCCGGCGAGCTGGTGCCCGACGGGGTGATCATCGGCATGATCATCGACCGCGTCGGCGGCGAGGACGCCCGCGACGGGTTCCTGCTCGACGGCTTTCCGCGCAACGAGGAGCAGGCGGACGCGTTGGGCGAGGCGCTTCAGGGCCTCAACCGGCGCCTGACCGCCGCGCTGCTGATCGAGGCACCGGACGAGGAGGTCGTGCGCCGCCTCGCCGGACGCCGCGTGTGCGTGAAGAACCCCAGCCACATCTACCACGTCGACTTCGACCCGCCCAAGCACGAGGGCATCTGCGACCAGGACGGCGCGCGCCTGATCCAGCGCGAGGACGACGCCGAGGAGACGATTCGCAACCGCCTCGTCGTCTACCACGAGCAGACCGCGCCGCTGATCGACTACTACGAGCGCGCCGGCCTGCTGCGCCGCTTCGACGGACGCCGCAGCGCCGACGAGGTGCACGACCGCATCCGCGCGGCGCTGGCCACGTTACGCCTCGAGGAAAACCTCTGACGAGCGCTCGAGACTCCGCTCTGCTGCCTCGCCGCAGCTAAGCTCCGCGGGTGATCATCAAGAAGAGCACCGAGGAGATCGAGAAGATGGCGCGCGCGGGGCTGATCCTCGCCGCCACGCTCGACCTGATGGAGGGCAAGATCCGCCCCGGCGTGAGCACCGCCGAGCTCGACCAGGCCGCCGAGCGCTACATCCGCTCGCGCGGCGCGACGCCGACGTTCAAGGGCTATCGCGGCTTCCCCGGCTCGATCTGCGCCTCGCCGAACGCGATGATCGTGCACGGGATTCCCGGGCCCTACAAGCTGAAGCGCGGCGACATCATCTCGATCGACGTCGGCGTGACGCTCGACGGGTGGGTCGCGGACGCCGCGCGCACGTTCGCGGTGGAGGAGGTGAGCGCGCAGGCGCAGAACCTGCTGAGCGCGACCGAGGAGTCCCTGTACGTCGGCGTCGCGCAGTGTCGCGCCGGCAATCGGCTGGGCGACGTCTCGAACGCGATCCAGCGCGTGGCGGAGGGCGCCGGGCTGTCGGTCGTGCGCTCGCTCGTGGGGCACGGCGTCGGGCGCAGCATGCACGAGGACCCGCAGGTGCCCAACTACGGCAAGCGCGGGAAGGGCCCGTCGTTGGAGGAGGGCATGGTGCTCGCGATCGAGCCGATGACGACCGCCGGACGCGCCGCGGTGCGGGTGGGGGGCGACAGCTGGGCGATCTTCTCCCAGGATTCCTCGCCGACGGCCCACTTCGAGTTCACGGTCGCGATCACAGCCGCCGGTCCGCGGGTCCTGACCCCGTGGCACCTCGCGCCGGAGGCGCGCGTAGCCGAGCCGGTGGCGCAGGGGGCCGCGGGCGCCGGCTGAGCGAAGTTGCTACCATGCGGAGTCCTGCTCAAACGCGAGGCGGTCTGCGCGCGTGAGGGCATCTCCACGACCCGGTAGCGGCAGCCATCACGGCGGCCAGAGCCGAGCCGCCGGAACAAGCCGCCGAAAGGGATCATGAAGGTAAGACCGTCGGTCAAGCCGATGTGCGAGAAGTGCAAGATCATCCGCCGCCACGGAGCGGTGCTGGTGATCTGCCAGAACAAGCGCCACAAGCAGCGGCAGGGCTAGCCAGCGTGCCTCGGATGATCGCCATACTGCGTCCTCAGTCGCTCGCGTGCTACCGCACGCCACGCTCCCTGCGTCCTTGTCTGGCAACCCCCGAGACTCGCTGGAGGCGTGACTAGTGGCCAGGATCGCTGGAGTCAACCTGCCCCTGAACAAGCGCGCGGAGATCGGCCTGACCTACATCTACGGGATCGGCCGCTCGCAGTCGAACAAGCTGCTCGCCGAGACCAAAGTCAGCCCCGACACGTATGTGCGCGACCTGACCGAGGACGAGGTTTCGAAGCTGCGCGACGCGATCGACCAGTCGTTGACCGTCGAGGGCGATCTGCGGCGCGAGCGCTCGCAGGACATCAAACGCCTGCAGGAGATCGGCTGCTACCGCGGTCTGCGCCACCGGCGCGGCCTGCCGGTGCGCGGGCAGAAGACGAAGACCAACGCGCGCACGCGCAAGGGCCCCAAGCGGATGCAGGTCGCCGGGAAGAAGAAAGCGGGTAAGAAGTAGTGCCGCCCGCACCGAAACGACCCGGCCGCGGCCGGCGCAAGCCGAAGAAGAACATCCCGATCGGGCAGGCGCACATCAAGACCTCTTTCAACAACACGATCGTCTCGCTGACGGACACCGGCGGCAACGTGATCGCCTGGGAGTCGGCCGGCGGCGCCGGCTTCAAGGGCTCGCGCAAGTCGACCCCGTTCGCCGCTCAGGTGACCGCCGACGCGGCCGCGCGCAAGGGACTCGAGCAGGGGCTGCAGAAGGTCGAGGTCTACGTCAAGGGCCCGGGCTCGGGACGCGAGACCGCGATCCGCTCGCTGCAGGCCGCGGGCCTCGAGGTGACGGGCGTCAAGGACGTGACCCCCCAGGCCCACAACGGTTGTCGCCCCCGCAAGCGCAGGAGACTGATAGCCGTGAGCACTTCGCCATACTGCGTCCTCGATCGCTCGTAGCAGAGCACACGCTCACTGCGTCGCGGTGACTAGACATCAGATGGCAAGAGGTGACACGGCCCGCAGTGCAAGCAGTGCCGCCGTGAGGGACAGAAGCTGTTCCTCAAGGGTGAGCGCTGCCTGACCGACAAGTGCGGCGTCGAGCGCCGCTCATATCCGCCGGGCGAGCACGGCCGCGGCCGGCAGAAACAGAGCGAGTACCGCCTGCAGCTGCGCGAGAAGCAGAAGGCGCGGCGCTACTACGGCGTGCTCGAGAAGCAGTTCCACGGCTACTACGAGAAGGCCTCGCGCCAGCCGGGCATCACCGGCGAGAACCTACTCGCGCTGCTCGAGTGCCGGCTGGACAACGTGCTGGTGCGTCTCGGCTTCGCCGCCTCGCGCCGTCAGGCGCGGCAGCTGATCCGCCACGGCCACTGGACCGTGAACGGCCGCCGCGTGAACATCCCCAGCTACCAGGTGCGCGCGGGTGAGGTGATCGCGATCAAGGCCGACACCGCGGCGACGCAGGTGGTCAGGGACGCGACCGAGCTGACCGGACAGATCCCCGCGTGGTTGCAGGCCGATCACGAGTCGCTCACCGCCAAGGTGCTGCGCAAGCCGGAGCGACGCGAGGTCGCCGCGCCGGTGCAGGAGCAGCTCATCGTCGAGCTGTACTCGAAGTAAAGGACCAGTTTTTGCCCCACGCCGGCGCTGCCCGAGGGGTGGCGTAGGCGCTTTAGAGCCGGTGTCCGGGCGACGCCGGTGCGACACCAAAACGACGTTAGGACTCAGATGCTCGATTTCCAAATCCCCCGGATCACAAGCGAGTCCGTGGAGGAGAACCGCGGCACGTTCACGATTGAGCCGCTCGACCGCGGCTTCGGCTACACGTTCGGCAACTCGCTGCGCCGCGTGCTGCTGTCCTCTCTGGCCGGCGCGGCCGTCACCAGCGTGCGCATCGAGGGCGTCGCGCACGAGTTCTCAACGATCACGGGCGTCAAGGAGGACGTGACCGACATCGTGCTGAACCTCAAGGGCATCGTCTGCCGGATGCACTCCGACGCGACCGAGGTCGAGGCGCCGCTGGTCGTGACCGGGCCGGGCGAGATCACCGCGAAGGACATCGACCTGCCCGCGGGCGTCGAGATCCTCAACCCCGAGGTGCACATCGCGACGCTCGAGAAGAAAACGAAGCTCGAGCTGTACATGACGATCGGCCGCGGCCGCGGGTACCGGCCCGCCGAGGAGAACAAGTCCGCCGACCAGCCGATCGGCGTGATCCCGATCGACTCGATCTTCTCGCCGGTGCGGCGGGTCGCCTACGCGGTCGAGGGCGCGCGCGTCGGGCAGAAGACGGACTTCGACAAGCTCACGCTCGACATCGAGACCGACAGCTCGATCGACCCGCAGGCGGCGCTGCGCGAGGCGGCCGAGCTGCTGATCTCGCAGCTCGCGATCTTCACCGACGCCGATCGCATCCAGGAGCTGCGCGCGGTGCCGGGCGGTCAGCTCGACGGCCACGGCCTCGCGGTCGGCGGCGGCGGCGCGGGCGGGGTTGGCGGGGCTCAGTCGGCCCTGCAGGGCGAGGAGTGGAGCATCCTGATCGAGGAGCTCGAGCTCGGCGTGCGCTCGTACAACTGCCTCAAGCGGGCCGGCATCCAGACCGTCGGCGACCTGATCTCGAAGTCCGAGGCCGAGCTCAACGCGATCCCGAACTTCGGCAAAAAGTCGATCGACGAGGTCATCGAAACGCTGCACTCGCGCGGTCTCGACCTTCGCCAAGACTGACGGCGGTTTAGACTCCCCAAAGCCCATGCGCCACCAGAAGACGAAAAACAAGCTCAGCCGCTCGAGCGCGCACCGCAAGTCGCTGTTGATGAACCTGAGCAAGGAGATCATCGAGCACGAGCGGATCGAAACGACCCAGGCGAAGGCGAAGGCGGTCAAGCCCGAGATCGAGCAGCTGATCACGCTCGCCAAGCGCGGTGATCTGCACGCGCGCCGCCAGGCGCTGTCGACGCTCGCGCAGGACAAGTTCGCGGTGCACAAGCTGTTCGAGGAGGTCGCGCCGCGCTACGCGGACAGGCCCGGTGGCTACACGCGCATCCTGAAGCTCGGCCCGCGCAGGAGCGACTCGACCGAGATGGTCTTCATCGAGCTCGTCTAGCAGCCCGGCCGGCGCTGGCTGCGTCCTCGAGCCGCTTCGCCACTGCAGACTGCCTGGCTTGGCATCGAGCCGCTAGACGGGATGGTCACGAAGCTCACGATCGAGTACGACGGGACGGACTTCGCCGGCTGGGCGCGCCAGCCCGGCGAGCGGACGGTGCAGGAGGAGCTCGAGCGCGCGCTGCGCAAGGTGCTCGGCGAGCGCGGCCAGGATGGCGCTCCGCTGAAGCTGAAGGTCGCCGGGCGCACCGATCGCGGCGTGCACGCCTGGGGGCAGGTCGCGAGCTACGCCCACGAGGCGGTCGACCCGCTGCGCCTCAACGGGCTGCTCGGCGAGGACGTCGCGGTGCTCGCCGCCGAGCCGATGCCCGACGGAGTTCGACGCCCGCCGCGACGCGACGAGCAGGACCTACTGCTACCGCGTGCTCGCGCGGCGCACGCGCGGCGTGTTCGAGCGCAGGCGCGCGTTCTGGTGGCCGCGGGAGATCGACCGCGAGGTGCTCGCGCGGTGCGCCGCGGCGCTGCGCGGCAGACACGACTTCACCGCGTTCACGCCGAGCGAGACCGAGCACTCGTGGTTTCATCTGCGACGTGCGCCGCGCGGAGTGGGTGGCACAGGACCCGCACGGCGAGCTGCTGGAGCTGTGGATCGAGGCGGACATGTTCCTGCGGCACATGAACCGCGTGCTCGTCGGGACGATGCTCGACGTCGCCAGCGGGCGGCGGAGCGTCGAGGAGTTCGAACGTCTGCTCGAAGGTCGTCCCCGCGCCGAGGCGGGCAGGACCGCGCCCGCGCACGGCCTGGCGCTGGCGAGCGTGTCCTACACGTAGACCACACGAGATCGCCACGGACCAGGGCGTGGTACTGCACCACCAGGCGCGAGTGCATGGATAGCCGATCTTCACAGGCCCACGACGGTCCCAGGGGACAGCCCAACTATGCTGGAAACAGATGCTGAACGTGCTGCTGACAAACGACGACGGGATCGAGGCCGAGGGCCTGCAGGCGCTGCGCACCGCGCTCGCCGCCCTCGACGGCGTGCGCCTGGCGGTGATCGCGCCGGACGGCAACCGCTCGGCGATGGCACGCTCGATCACGACGCGCCGGCCGCTGTGGGTCGAGGAGGTCACGTTCGCCGACGGCACGGTCGGCTACGCGACCGACGGCACGCCCGTGGACTGCGTGCGCCTCGCGAGCCTGGGTCTGGTCGAGGAGTTCGATACCGACCTCGTCGTCGCCGGGATCAACCACGGCGCGAACCTCGGCGATGACATCACCTACTCGGGCACGGTCGCGGCGGCGCTCGAGGGGGTCGTGCTGGGGATCCCCGCGATCGCGGTCTCCCAGCAGTCGCGCGCGCGGGCGCTCGACTTCCGCTACGACGGTGGCTTCTCCTTCGAGCTCGCGGCGGGCTTCGTCGCCGCGCTCGTCGAGCGGATCGAGGACGTGCCGTTGCCGAACAGCACGCTCCTGAACGTGAACGTTCCCGCCGGCACGCCGGACGGCGTCGAGGTGACGAGCCTCGGCAAGCGGATCTACCGCGACGAGCTGAAACTCGACCACGAAGAGGACGGCCCGCCCGCGCGCAGGCGTTACTGGATCTATGGCTCTGACCCCGGCTTCCACGACGAGCCGGGGACCGACCTGGCGGCCGTGGCGGCCGGACGGATCGCGGTGACGCCGATCCATTTCGACCTCACCGACCGGCCGGGCTTGGAGGCACTGAGAAGCTTCGACCTGGAGGCGCTGCTCGCCGGCGCCCCGGTTGCCGGCCAACCTGCGCCGTGAGCGCCGTGAGTGCGCATGCCTGCGCTGGCCGAATCGGGGATGTGAGCGCAGCGAACGTCTCCCTATTCGGTCGGCGTCCTCGGTCGCTCGCGTGCCGGGGCACGCCACGCGGGGTGGGTGGGCCATCGAATCCTTGGCCTGCTTGGCCTGCGCACTCACGGGGGAGTTAACTGGCGATGACTGAGACGGACCTGGCCGTGCGCGCGCAGGAGCTGAGGCGCGTGCTGGGCGAGCACGCGCACCGCTATTACGTGCTCGACGACCCGACGATCGGCGACGCCGAGTACGACGCGCTGCTCGACGAGCTGCGCGCGCTGGAGCGCGAGCACCCGGAGCTCGCGACGCCCGACTCGCCGACGCGGCGCGTGGGGGCCGAGCCGGTCGGCAAGCTGGAGAAGGTCACGCACCTCGAGCCGATGCTGTCGCTGCCGAACGCGCGCACCGAGGAGGAGCTGAGGGCGTGGGTCGAGCGGATGCGCAACCACCTCGCGCGCGAGGGGATCGAGAGCCCGAAGTTCGAGTTCGTGGTCGAGCCGAAGATCGACGGGCTGGCGATCAGCCTGCTCTATCGCGACGGCGCGCTCGAGCGCGGGGCGACGCGCGGCAACGGCGAGATCGGAGAGGACGTCACGCACAACCTGCGCACGATCGGGCAGATCCCGTTGAGCGTCGAGGACGTGCCGCCGCTGCTGGAGGTCAGGGGCGAGGTGTACATGTCGCTGGAGGACTTCGCCGCGCTGAACGAGCGCCGTGCGGAGGCGGGGGAGTCGACGTTCATGAACCCGCGCAACTCGGCCGCGGGTACGATCCGCCAGCTCGACCCGGCCGACGCGGCGAAGCGGCCGCTGTCGATGTGGTGCTACCAGCTGGGCGTCGTCGAGGGCCTCACGTTCAAGACGCACTTCGAGGCGCTGGAGTGGCTGAAGGAGCACCGCTTCCGCGTGAACCCGGACATCAGGCTGCTGGGGGACGAGGAGGAGGTGATCAAGCAGTGCCTCGACTGGCAGGAGCGCCGCGGCGAGCTCGACTTCGAGATCGACGGCGTCGTCGTGAAGGTCAACGACCTCGAGCTGCAGCGCCGTCTCGGCTCGGTCGGGCGCGACCCGCGCTGGGCGATCGCGTGGAAGTTCCCGCCGACGATCGCGACGACGAAGTTGGAGAAAGTGATGTGGAACGTCGGCAAGTTCGGCGACCTGCGGCCCTACGCGATGCTCGCGCCGATCGAGGTCGGCGGCGTGACGATCAAGCTCGCGACGCTGCACAACGAGGAGGACATCGTCCGCAAGGACATCCGCCAGGGCGAGGACGTGATCGTGATGCGCGCCGGCGACGTGATCCCGCAGGTCGTCTCGCCGGCCCCGCACGTGGTCGAGCAGAAGGGCCGCCCGCGGCGCCCGCGCCCGCCGGGGCGCTGCCCGTTCTGCAACACGCCGACCGTCAAGCCGAAGGACTCGGTGTTCACGAAGTGCCCCAACCGCGACTGCCCCGAGCGCGCGTGGCAGCTGCTCAAGCACTTCGTCTCGCGCGGCGCGATGGACATCGACGGGCTCGGCGAGAAGCAGGTGGCCTCGCTGCAGCAGCGCGAGCTGGTGAAGACCGCCGGCGACTTCTACCGCCTGCGCGAGGAGCAGCTGGTCGAGCTGGAGGGCTTCGCGGAGATCTCCGCGCGCAACCTCGTCGCGGCGATCGAGGTCTCGAAGCAGCGTCCGTTCGCGCGCGTGCTGTTCGCGCTCGGGATCGAGGAGGTCGGCGAGGTCACCGGCCGCAACCTGGCGCTGCGCTTTCGCAACGTCGACGCGCTGCTGGCGGCATCGACCGAGGAGATCGCCGAGACCAACGGCATCGGCGAGAAGATGGCGAAGGCGATCCGCGAGCAGCTCGACGACGAGCGGATGCGCGCGCTGATCGCCGATCTGCGCTCGATCGGGCTGTGCTTCAGAGAGGAGGGTCCGCCCCCGTCGGAGGGCCCGTTGGCGGGCAAGACCGTGGTCCTGACGGGAACGATGCCGAACTGGTCGCGCGAGCAGGCGACCGAGCGGATCACCGCCGCGGGCGGGCGCGTGACGGGGAGCGTCTCGAAGAAGACCCACTACCTCGTCGCCGGCGAGAGCGCGGGATCGAAGCTCGAGAAGGCCGAGCGCCTGCACGTGCCGGTGCTCGACGAAGTGGGGCTGCGCGAGTTGCTGGGCTCAGGTGGATCAGGCGTATAGATCCTTGGGTCCCACCAGCCGGTAGCGCGCGGGGTCGCCTGCGGCGAGACGCACGAGCGCCGGCGCGAAGCCCGAGCGCGCGTAGAAGTAGTGCCGCGCCAGCGGATCGGCCTTCGGCACGTGGGGCGCCAGGCGCGAGAGCAGCGTCTCCTGCTCGAGACCCACACGTGCGGAGGTCCACTTGCAGCTTCCGAGCGCGGTCGCACGGCCGGCGCCGTCGAGTGCGACGGCGTCGATCTCGCGCTGTTCGGTGCGGCGGGCCTCGCCCGTCGGGACCGCTCCCCACCAGGCGCCCACGGCGCTTGCCCGCTCGGCCTCGCGCAGGTGCTCGCGGCAGATGTCCTCGAAGGTGGGCTTGGAGACGAAGTGGTCGAGCGCGGGGAGCACCGTCTGGCGCAGGTGCTGCTCGGCGCCCGCGCGCGTGCGCAGCAGTGAGCGGTAGGGGTCGACGAAGCGGAAGTAGAAGTTCAGGAAGCCGTCTACGATCGCGTAGCTGGTCTTCTTCGAGCTCTGCCCGGATGTGACGGGCCGGCGCTGCTGGACGAGCTGCAGCCGTTCCAGTACGGCGGTCATCTGGCGGACCTGGGCGACGCTGAGCTTGGTCTGGCCGACGATCTCGCTGTTGCGGGTCCGCCCGGCCGCGATCGCGCGCAGCACCGAGAAGTAGTTGTGGGGGTCGCTCAGCTCCTGGCGCAGCAGCAGCTCGGCCTCCTCGTGCAGGAAGCCGTCGCGGTAGAGGATGTTGCGCAGGATGTTCTCGGCCAGCGTCACCCGGTCGTCGAAGCGCTCCAGGTAGTAGGGCATGCCCCCACACACCGCGTAGGAGCGGATCCTGTCCTGCGCGGAGTAGTTCGCCACGAACAGCGCCGCGGAGCGATAGTCGAGCGGAGTGAGGTGCAGCTGTCCAGTGCGCCGGCCGTACATCTGCCCGGCGAGCACGTCACGCTCGAAGAAGGACACCTCGCTGCCGGCGAGGACGAGCATCAGGCCAAGTCGCCGGGCGGTCTGCCGCCACCACCTGTTCAGGAGGCTGCCGAGCTCGCGATCCTGCGCCGCGAGGTACTGGAACTCATCGAGGACCACGATCGTGCGCCCGGAGGCGGCGTACTGCTCGATCGCCGTGAGTGCGGCCTCCCAGCTCGTGAGCGGCTGCCGCGAGAGCAGCTCGTTGCCCCACACGCGCGCCAGCTCGCGCGAGAGATCGCCCAGTTGGTCCTGCCTGGCCGTGTCGGTCGCCTCGAAGTAGAACGCACGCTTGCCCTCGACGAAATGGTTGAGCAGCTCCGTCTTGCCAACGCGCCGCCGGCCCCACAACACGAAGAAGCGGGCATCGTCCGCCGCCCAGCTCTCCTCGAGCGCGGCGAGCTCATCCGCCCTGTCCAAAAACTCCATTCAGATGATCTTAGCGCAGGTTATCTTATTCCACACTATGTTCTTCTGCAATAAGGGAGCCGGCTGTCGCCCCTTCCCCTCAGTAATCCGCGACCGTGATCGCCATGTGGTCCTGAAACACGTGCGCGGTCTCGGTCGGGATCCCGTCGGTGAAGATCGCGAACACGAGCGTGTGTCCGTCGGCGGCGTTGCAGTAGCCGACGAGGTTGGATACGCCGGTGAGCGTGCCGGTCTTGCCCTGGCAGCGGCCGGCCGCGCCGGTGTCGCGCATCCGTTCGGCGAGCGTGCCGGTCTCGCCGGCCACGGCCATGCTGTCGCGGAGCAGCGGGCCGATCGGGGTCGAGGCGAGCTCCACGAGCAGGTCGGCGACCTCATACGGCGAGGTTTTGTCCTGTTCGGAGAGCCCCGAGCCGTCGACGACGTCGGGGTGGATGCCGAGCAGCGAGCCGATCGTCGAGCGCACGACAGCCGCGCCCGCCGAGGTCGTCCCCGCGCCGCCGTAGAGCGCGCCGAGGTCCTTGACGAGCGTCTCCGCGAAGAAGTTGTCCGACGGCGGCAGCATCAGGCCCAGCAGCTGGGTCACCGTCGGCGACTGCACCTGCGCGAGCTGCGTCGCGCCCGCGGGCGTGGTCGCCGCCCCGCTGTGCCCGGCGATGCTCACGCCGTCGTTCTTCAGGCTCGCCAGCAGCTCGTGGGCGGCGTACGCGGCGGGGGCGTGGGCGCCGCGTTCGGAGCCCTCTTCGCCGCGGTTGAACGCGAGCCCCGAGAGGGTCCCTTCGAGGAACGGGTCGGGCGCGTAGTCGCTCGATGGCTCGCCGCGGTAGGAGTCGAACCACGACTCGTCGCCGTAGACCGACCCGGTGATGCGGTGGATGCCGTCGCTGTGGACGAGCTGGGTGACGAGCGTCGAGACCGAGGCGCCGATGCCGTCGTAGTGCGAGTGGATGAACGCGCTCGAGCCGAACGTCGGGTCGCCGCCGCCGCGCAGGTAGAGGTCGCCTTCCCACACGCCGCCGGGCGCGAGGTGGCCGCTCCCGTCGACGGTCGTGCTCAGGCGGGCGGTCGCGCCCATGCGCTCCAGCGCGGTCGTCGCGGTGTAGAGCTTCTCCACCGAGGCCGGCGGTCGCAACGTCGACGCGCGCTCGGAGAACAGCGCCTGTTTGGTCGTGAGGTCGTACACGTAGGCGCCGTCCGCGGGACCGGCGAGCGCGAGCTGATGGCCGAGGTCGGCCTGCAGCCCGGGCAGGCTGCCTGCGGCGGCGCTCGCCGCGGCCGGCGCCGCTAACAGGCAGGCGCCGAGGGCCGCGAGTAGGCATGTAAAGCGTTTCCGGGGCACGGGACCGTAAAATCAATCGAGCATGGGCAAGGTTGTCAAGCTGGAACCTACGGCCAAGGCGGGAGTTGCGGCGCGGCGGGGTTCGGCGGCGAGTAAAAAGCGAGGCACCGCGGGCGCGCGTCCGACGCGCCGTCGCCGGCGCAGCAGCAAGACCGCGCTCGTGCTCGGCGGCGGCGGCTTCACCGGCGGGGTCTACGAGATCGGCGCGCTGCGCGCGCTCGACCTGATGGCGACGAACAGCACCGTCAACCAGTTCGACGTCTACGTCGGGACCTCGGCCGGCGCGTTCATCGCCGCGCTCTGCGCGAACGGCGTCACGCCCGAGGAGATGATGCGCGTCGTCACCCACCAGGGCCGCGCGCCGTTTCGCGACGTCGACCTCGGCGACCTGCTGCACCTGAACCTGCTCGAGTTCGCGCGCACCGGCGCGACGCTGCCGCTGCGGATGGTCACGCTCGCGCGCCAGGTGCTCGCCCAGCGCGGGCAGGTCTCGGCGATGGACGTGCTGCTCGGGCTCGCCGAGGGGCTGCCCTCCGGCGCCTACACGGGCGCCGGGATCGAGCGCTACCTGCACAGCGTGCTCTCCGAGCCCGGCCGCAGCGACGAGTTCTCGGAGCTGCGCCGCGAGCTGTACCTGACCGCCACCGACCTCGACACCTGCGAGCGGATCGTGTTCGGCGCCGAGGGCTACGACGACGTGCCGATCTCGACCGCCGTGCGCGCCTCGGGGGCGCTGCCGATGGTCTACGCCCCGGTGCAGGTCAAGGGCCGTGAGCTGATCGACGGCGGGATCGTCTCGACCACGAACCTCGACATCGCCGTGGAGGCGGGCGCGAAGCTGGTGGTCGTGATCAACCCGCTCGTGCCGTTCGTGAACGACTTCGCCGGGCAGGTGCGGACGCTGCGCGGGGGCACGCGCCCGCGGCGCGTCTCGGACATGGGCTTCGCGCAGATCGGCTACCAGACGTTCAAGCTGCTCGCCCACCAGCGCCTGCACGAGATGGCCGAGCGCTGGGAGGAGCGCTATCCGGGCGTCGACATCGTGCTGATCGAGCCCGAGTCCGCCGACGAGCTGATGTTCAAGACCTCGATGATGAACTTCACCTCGCGCGTCGAGATCGCGCGGCACGGGTTCGAGTCGGTCACGCGGCACCTCGCCGGCGAATACGAGCACTACCGCGAGATCTGCGAGCGCCACGGCCTGGAGATCTCGGAGAAGCGCGTGAGGAAGGTGGTCGCGCACTTCGAGGTCGAGCAGGAGGAGACGAGCGCCTGGCGGAAGATCCTCGAGGGCACGACCGGCGCGCTGCTGCGCCAGGCGGGTACCGCGGGCTAGAGCAGCGCTTTGTCGAGTGCCTTGAGCAGGCGCTCCGAGCAGGCGGCGTCGCGCAGGGCGATCCGCACGTGTCGCGACTCGCCGAGGGCGTCGCCGCCGGCAACGAGGATGCCGGCGCGGGCCAGGCGCGTGACGAGCTCGCCGCCGTCGACGCTCGGGTGGGCGACCCACAGGAAGTTCGCCTGGCTGTCGCTCACCTCGAAGTGGCGCTCGCGCAGGGCAGCGGTCAATGCGACGCGCTCGGCGGAGATCCGGCGCACGCGCTCGGCGACGAGCTCCGAGCAGCTCCTCAGCGCCTCCAGCGCGCCCGCCTGGGAGACCTCGGAGACGCCGAGGTCGGGCGCGAGCTCGGCGAGCAGCTCCTCCGCGCCGGGCGCGCCGAGCGCGTAGCCGATCCGCAGCCCCGCGAGGCCCCAGGCCTTCGAGAAGCTGCGAAACACGAGCAGCCGCGGGTGGTGCTCGAGCAGCTCCAGCGAGCTGTCGGTCGGCTGGGCGTCGGCGAACTCGACGAGCGACTCGTCGAGCAGCACCGCTATGTCCTCGGGCAGGCCGTCGAGCAGCCGCGTGAGCTCGCCGGCCGCGAGCAGCTCGCCGGTCGGGTCGTTGGGGCTGGCGAGCGCGATCACGCGCGTGTCCGTGTCCGCTTCATGCGCCGCCGCAAGCAGCGCGTCGACTCCGCCGTTGACCGGCACCGCGCGGCCGTGGGCGCGGCGGGCCATGATCGGGTAGAGCGGGTAGGAGGGCCAGGAGGTGAGCAGCCGCTGGCCGGGGGCGATCAGCGCGCGCGTGGCGGAGCTGAGCAGCTCGGCGGCGCCGTTGCCGAGGATCAGGCGGCCGGGGTCGACCCCGTGGCGCGCGGCGAGCTCGTCGTGGAGCGCCGAGCCGCGCAGGTGCGGGTAGCGCTGCAGTGCCGCGCTGCGCGGTGAACGTGATCGCCGAGACGATGTGCGGGTGGGCGAGCTCGGGCCAGGTCGTCTGCGAGAGGTCGAGCGTCTCGACGCGGGTGAGCGCCTTGCGCCGGCGCTCGGCGGCCTGCGCGCGCAGGCCGCGGTTGACTTCCTCCTCGGACATCCCCTCGAACTGGCGGTAGTAGTCGAGCAGGCCCATGAGTCTCCAGCTCTAGCAGTATCTACGAGTGCGGCGGTCCGCTGCCGAACTGAACCCCGTGCGTGGCCGTTCACGAGCCGTTGCCGCGGGTGAGAAGGTCGGCGCCCGGGCCGTGGATCACGAGGAACCAGAAGACAAAGCCCAGTGCGCAGACGGCGGCGGTGGTCGCGAAGATCCGCCCGAGCGCCCCGGTGCGCTGGTCGTGGCCGGCGGCGCGGCGCACGAGGATCCACGCCTGGTCGAGCCGGCGCAGCAGCGCGAGCGCCCCGAACAGGAACCCGAACAGCCCGACGAAGGAGATCAGGATGCCGAAGGAGACGCTGCCCGAGAGGTAGTCGGCCTGCGAGCCGAGCCACAGGCAGGCGAGCGGGATCGGGCCCCAGCAGAGCAGGCTGAGGACGATCATCGCGCCGAGCAGGATGCCGGCGAGCGAGCCGTCGAAGCGCTGGCGCAGGGCGCCGCCGCGCGTCGGCAGCTCGCGGAAGCGGACGGGCGCCGTGCCGGGCCGGCGCCCGACGAACAGGCCGCCGTTCTCAGCTGGGGTCGCTGCGCATCGCTCTCCTATGTTCGCAGCTACTGGGGCCGGGAGCCCGGTCAGCCGGCGTAGAGCTCGTCGAACAGCGCGGCGTACTGCTCGTTGACGACGTTCCGCTTGACCTTCAGCGTCGGCGTCAGCTCCCCCGTGGCCTGGGAGAGGTCGTGGTCGAGGATCACGAACTTCTTCACCTGCTCGACCTGGGCGTATTTCTCGTTCGCGCGATCGACCTCCTGCTGGATCAGCGCGCGGATCTCCGGGCGCCTGCAGAGCGAGGGAATGTCCTGGGGTAGGTCGTGCTCGTGGGCGTAGGAGGGGATCTCTTCCTCGTCGAGCGTGATCAGCACGACCGGGTAGGGGCGCTGGTCGCCGTGCATCACCGCCTGGGAGATCCAGCGGCACTGCTTGAGGTCGTTCTCGATGTTCGCGGGCGTCAGGTTCTTGCCGCCGGCGGTGATGATGATGTCCTTCTTGCGGCCCGTGATCGAGAGGTAGCCGTCCGCGTCGAGCGAGCCGAGGTCGCCGGTGTGCATCCAGCCGTCCTCGACCGCGCCGAAGCTCTCTTCCGCCTGGTTGTGGTAGCCCGGCGAAGATGTTCGGGCCTTTGATCAGGATCTCGCCGTCCTGCGGCGATCTTCAGCTCGACGCCCGGCAGCGCGCGCCCGACCGTGCCGAAGCGATGGTTCTCGACCGTCGAGACGGTCGCCGCGGTGGCGGTCTCGGTCATCCCGTAGCCCTCGAGCACCGGCACCCCGCAGGCCCAGAAGAATTCGAGGATCTCTTTCGCGATCGGCGCCGCGCCACTGGTCGCGTGGCGCACGTTGCCGCCGAAGATCGCGCGGACGAGCTTGAACAGCTCCTCGTCGGCTTCGTCGAAGGGCTTCTGCAGCTCGGCGGGCACTGGTTCGCGAGCGGTTGATCATGTCGCGCACCTTCACGCCGAGCTCGATCGCCTCCTGGGCGCGCTGGCGCTCCTCGGGCGGCTTGGCCTCGATCGCGCCGTGCGCGAGCGTGTAGATCTTCTCGAACACGCGCGGCACCGACGGCAGGTATGTCGGTTTGACCTCCATCAGCTCGGGCACGATCTGCTTGGTGTCGCCGCCGAAGTAGGCGAGCGTGCCGCCGAGGTCGAACACGGCGAGCTGGACCAGCAGCGCGAACGAGTGGGCGAGCGGCAGGTACAGGTAGGCGACCTCGTCGTCGGTGATCTCGCCGCTCTCGGCGATCATGTCGAGGATCGCCCGGTAGTTGCCGTGCGTGAGCACGCAGCCCTTCGGCGGGCCGGTCGTGCCGGAGGTGTAGATGAACGTGAACGGGTCCTCGGGGCGCACGGCCGCACGGCGCGCGTCGAGCTCCTCCGGCGAGCGCGAGCGTCCGCGCTCGCGGACCTGCTCGAGCGAGATCGCAGGCAGCGCGTCCGCGGCGGTCTGGGCGCCGCCGGTGGTGGCCCCAGGCGAGGCCTCACCCGTCGCGGCGCCGTTGGCGGCATCCGAGGAATCCTCCGGGGAGGAAGCGTCTGAAGAGGAAGCGCCCGTGGAGGAAGCGCCTGCAGAGGCCTCGCCCGCGGCCGGATCGATCACGATCACGGTGCGCAGGTCCGGCAGCCGATCGCGGATCGCGGCGATCTTCGCGAGCTGCTCCTCGTCCTCGCAGACGATCGCGCTGGCGCCGGAGTCGGAGATCACCCACAGGCACTCCTCGGGCGAGTTGGTCTGGTAGATCGGCACGACGACCGCCCCCGCGGCGCTCGCGCCGAGGTCGGCGTAGGACCACTCGGGGCGCGTGTTGGCGAGGATGCAGACGCGCTCGCCCGGCTCGATCCCGAGGTCGATCAACCCCAGCCCGACCTCCTGCACGATCGTCGCGAGCTGGGCGTAGCTGACGTCGTGCCAGGCGCCGCCGCGCTTGAAGCGCACAGCCGTGTGCTCCGCGTGCTCGGCGGCAGCGCGCGGGATCAGGTCGGCGACCGTGCTCGACCCTGTGCTTGGTCCTGCGCTCGACACCGTTGCGGTGGCCTCCATGACAACCCTCCTCCTCGCTCAGCCTCTGAAGTAACAGAAGGATCTTAGTCCCGATCGGGCTGCCCGGGGCAAAAGCGGGGATAAGGATTTGCGCAGAGGCGGTCGGCGGCCGAGGAGGGCGGTGTGGGATACTGCCGAGCGCGTCGGGGCGTGGCGCAGCCTGGTAGCGCGCACCGTTCGGGTCGGTGAGGTCCCGAGTTCGAATCTCGGCGCCCCGATTTAGCTTTTTGTCTGCGAACAGGTGCGAATGGCCCCGAATACAGGCGAACTGGCCCGGGGAGGGGGTTCGCAGGTGTTCGTGGCTGTTCGGTGCTGAAGCACTAGCGAAACCCCCGAGTTATGGGCTTGGTGGGTTGCTGCCTCGGCTGTTGGGTGGTCGCGCTTTTGCAGTCCTATTGCAGGTGTCGCCGGATTCTTTTGCAGAGCTATTGCAGCGGGTGGCCTTGTGGTGGTGTAGCGGCGGGGCGCTCACGGTAGATGTCTATCGCTCGTTGGGCGCGAGCAAGCGCGCGACGCTGGGCGAGCTTCGTATACACGGTGGAGATCAGATACCCGCCGTCGTCGTGGCCGACCATCTCCGCGACGGTCGCCGGGTCGAGACCAAGCCCGCCGTCGTCGACCGGGTCGACCATCCACTGGATCGCGCGGTGCTTGAGCTCGTAGAACTCCTGGCCGGGCATGTCCGCGGCCACGCGCACGGCGTTCCAGTAGTGGGTCCAGTTTGGTTGGCGCATGTAGTCGCCGCGCACGGTCGGGAACAGGATCTTCTCGCTGTAGCTGCGAGGCATCCTTTCCAGGTGCTCGCGAAACGCCGGGCTCATCACGACCCAGCGCCCGTCGTCGTCCTTGGGCGAGACTCGCTTCCCCGTGGTCGAGTCGATCTGAAACCGGATGTTGATCAGGTTCTCGGTGTAGTTGACTTCATCACGATGCACGGCGAACACCTCACCAGGCCGTATGGCCTCCTCGCCGATCGCGAGGATCGCGCCCTCGACCACCAGCCCGTAATCGTCATTGCGGGATGCCCTCGCGCACTGACGCAGCCGCGCGTATTGCTCGTCGCTGATGATTTCGAAGTCGTGACGGTCCACGCGCCGCCTGTGCTTGCTTGCCCCAACCCGGGCGAACTGATTCGCTTTGATCAGGTCGTGGTCGGCGGCGTGGTTGAAGAACTGCCGCACCGCCTGCTGGATGTTGGCGCCCTTGGGCCGTACCCACGTCAGCGCCTCGGTGCGGGTAAAGCTGTCGACCGGCCGATCGCCGTGTTCGCGAACGAACTGCCGTAGCCCGTCACGTAGGCGTGCGACGCTGTCGGGCTTGCGTCCTTTCGCCTTGTGGCAGCGTTGCCCGTCTGGCCAGATCATCGTAATCCGACCGTCGTCGTGGATCGTCGCCTCCGCAAACACCAGGACGGTCGGGATCTTCTGTTTGCCCGGGTTATCGACTTCCTCACGAAGCTCCGCTAGCCGTTGCTGCTCGGCTTCCTTGTACGTCGCAACGCTTGAGTGCGTGCCTACCCACTTCGTGCGCCCCTTATAGGAAGCGAGCCCGACATACTTCGGTTTGTGCCGCGTGCCTCGGTTATGCGGCATCAGGCCCCGGGCTACTGGTATGGACGAAGCGCCCGTGTCGCCACGGCTCGAAGTCTGCGGTTCGGGAGCCGATAGGGCTCCAGACTACGGCTCACGCGCGGTCGACCTGCGGAGGGTCAACCTCCCTCGTCGGCCCTAAGCGCCTTGCGGGCGAAGTCATCAGCGACGGCAAAGGGAGCGGGATCGCCATCCGCAGTGGCCGCGAACGCGGCTAGGTCGTCGTAGAAGGAGTCGGGCAGCGCTGTAGAGTTGGGCTTCGCGCCGCCGTCGATGATCACTACGCGTTTGTGGTTGCGTTGCCAGAGTAGGTAGAGGCGGTAGAGCGTCTGCCCGTGCTTATCTCGAGCCTCGTGTAGGTGCTCGCAGGAGCCGTGCATCGAGTCGTGGGAGTTGGTGTCCCGCCATTGATCCGGTCCTGTGGTTCGTACGGCGTCGACGATCGCCAGCAGCTGCATCCGGACGGCCGATGGTTGGTCGAGCAGGAAGTCGAATGCGGGCACATTGCGCGTGCCACCGTGGGTCTTGGCGAGCCACTCGACGTTCCAGAGAGCCATGACCAGCAGACTATTTGCCGAGTCGGCGAGCTCCCGGACCTCACAACAGAGTCTGTTGCATATATGCCACAATCATGCTATGCTCACTCCCATGACTAAGAACACCGCCCACCAAGCCGCCGTCAATGCTCTGCTGTCCGAGACCGAGCGCGCTGAGTATGCCCGGCGGGTTCAGGCTCTGCGCTCGCGCAATGCGCTGCTGACGATGCTCGAGGCGACCCGCGAGACGCAGGGCATCACCAAGCGCGCGCTAGCCAGCCGCGCTGGCTTGGAGGCTTCCAGCGTCAGACGGCTGCTGACCTCAGCGACCGCCAACCCGACGACCGACAACGCATTCCGTCTGATGGCCGCGATGGGCATCGCGCTCGAGGCGAAGCTACCCACAGGAGAGCGAATCCAACTCGTGAGCCCAACCACCGAGTCCGCCGCCGCGGCCTAACTCAATCCCAGGCCAGCGGAAGCCACGCTGTCGTTCGAGGATGGCCGTTGGTGATACCGATTCGAAGGGTCTCTCTTGTCTTCTCGGCGGCGAGTTCGAACGCGACCTCCTCGAGGACCCGGGGGTGTCCTCGTTGTCCGCTTATGGCTCGGGTGGGAGTCTGCGATCGTGCTCTGAATGGCAGCGGTATCTGACGCCTTGCTCGAGCAGCTACGCCGGCTAGGACCGGAGGGGTCCCGGGCTGCTGAGATGTTGATGGCGGCTTCGGAGCAGATCGAGCGATCCGGTGTCCGTGCCGGCAACCTGATCGCGTTCTGCACTCGCGAGGCACTCATGTCCCTGCTTGACCTGGGCGGGCGACGAAAACGCAACACTGGTGATGCCGCCCGCGAGGTCGTTGAGGCCGCCAGACGTGTACGCGATCAGCGAGCTTCGCCGGAGACACTGCTGGAGGCGACGCGAAAGCTGGAGGTCGCCCTGGAAGGGCCGGGCCCTCATAGCGAACGGTTGGAACACGTGATCACCACGTTGGCTCGCCGTGCTCCCGTTCGGTCTCAGGCGGACTTGCTCGACGCTTACATCGATGCGCTCGCGGATCTCAATGACGCGTTGCACGGCGATGTGGCGCTCACCACCGCTGTCGAGCTGCACACGAAGGCGGTTGCGACGGTCGGTCGCCTGTTTGGGCCGATGGCCCCACGGCTGAGCGAGATCGATGAGCTGGTGGTACTCGTCGAGCCGACTGCCCAGGACGTTACCCGCCTGGCGAGCCTCGCGGGGGACCCGCGCGTCGTGGACTACTTTTTTAGTCGCATCGACGGTTCGGGATGGCTGCGCGTGCTCCACGACGACAAGCTTCTAATGCCGCCCGGCGACGGCATTTGGCCCGCGTTCCCCTATCTCGCCACGATCGCAAAGTCCCATCCAGACGAGGTACGCACCTGGCTGGAGTCCCGCCCGCACGGCCGGGATCTCACCGACAGCCAGGCACGCCTGCTGCTCTCTGTCGCGCGTACCGTTGGGGTCCGCGTCGCGGACGCAGCGGTACGGGTCGTCGACACGCACACGACCGACACGGGAGTGTTGCACGGCATCGCCGGTTATCTCGAAGAGCTCCCGCAGGACGAGCACCCCTCGGGCGCGGTGACGGAGCTGTTGAAGCGGGCGCTGGACGGCGTGATGGGCGATGGGTCCCCGGCGGATGATTCCTATCTCGCGGCTGGGATGTTGCGTGTCGCGGTATCTAGCGCACGCCAGGCCGAACCGGGCCGTTGGCTTCGGATTCTCGCGGCAAAGCTCGCCCGGTTTGCCGATCCGCCGAACGCGTTTGAGTTCCGTCGACTCAAGGCGATCGACGGCCTAGGTCTCGAGGCGGGCGCTCCGGTGCTCCAGTTGCTCGTCGTGGCTATTCGGGACGTTGCGAAGCTCGCCGCCGAGACCGGCATGCCCACCAAGGAGCGAATCGCGGCGCTGGAGAAAATCCCGCCGCCGCTTGCAGGCCGGCTAATAGCCTTGCACCTCAATGAGACCGTTGACGTTGATGTGGAAGCCGCGCTCGCGCTGCTTACCCGGGAGGTAGCTGACCACCCACCGATGCCCGAGACGCTCGCGCTTCTGCGCTCGCTCACCGAGCGCGAACTGCCCGGGCTCCAAGAGCAGATGCTCGAGGTGCTCGGAGAGCCACCAACCCCGGAGGAGGCGGCCGCTCTGCCGGACGTGGATGATCTTCCCCCCGCGCCGTGGAGACGTGCGTACGGGTGGCTCGACGCGATGCCCCAGGGTGTCAAAGACGCCTGGGCGGCGGCAAACGAGCGCGTCGAAGCACGCTGGGGTAAAGCACTTCCAGAAGGCCACATCATCCCGCAGCCGACTGCAAAATGGGTGGCCGTCACCAGTCCGACAGAGGTCGACGAGCTTGCCCAGATGACGCCACTTGAGGCAGCTGCCAGCGTTGCTGCGTGGCGGCCCGAGACGGACCGATTCAGCGGCCCGACCCCGCGCGGGCTCGCGGGCACGCTGTCAAAGACGATCGAAGCCAACCCTGAGCGATGGCTCGCCGAGAGCCCCTTAGAGATCGTCCAGACGCTCAGGCACCCGACATATATCACTGAGTATCTGCTGGCTCTCGCGAAGTACGCTGGCGAGCTCAACGGACAGGTCACGGCGGTGATCGACGCCGTGGAGCTAGTTCAGGATGAGCCATGGCCAGTAGCAGACCTTGGTGGTGACGAATACGACCAGAATCCCAACTGGGCTAGCGCGTCTGACGCGGGCGTCGAGCTGATTGGCAAGCTCGCGTCAGCCGGTGTGGATTTCGGCGAGGACCGCGACCGAGCGTGGGAGATGATCGTGCACGCCGTACGCGACCGCGACGAGGCGCCGGTGTTCGCGGAGGATCAGGAAGTCAGGCCGCTGGATCACGCCGTCAACCGCAGCTCGATGCGCAGCCTCTCGGTCGCCATCATCTTTGCGGAGGCCACGTCAGACCCCGACAAAGAGCCCGAGCAGCTGCTCGGGCTGCTTGACGAAGCGCTGGAGTTGCGCCGCCCGGACGGTCTGCACGCCCGCGCAATGCTCGCTCGACCACTGCCTTGGCTTGTAGACCGTGCACCAACGTGGACTGCTGCCAACTGGGAGCGCATCGTCGGCGATGAGGCGCCTGACGGCCTCGGGCCAGACACCTTCGACCTCTACCTCGAGTGGGGCGAACCCTATCGGCCAATCTTCGAACAAAACGGCGACCGATACGAGGCCGCGATGTCGAGGGTGCCTGAAGACGCTCGCCGCCACATTCTCACCGCGATGGTTTGGGGCCTCGACGGTTACGACCCCGCATCGGCACTCGCGATGATCCGTCGCGGTGGCGACGAGCAGGTGTCAGAGGCAGCGCAATGGCTGGCGTTCAGCGCGTCACGCAGCGCCGAGATGCCGCTGGACGCCGCCGTGGAGTTCTGGCGGCTGGCCCTCGCGGAGCAGCTACCGCCCGAGTCATACGAGGGGTTTGGATGGCTAGCCAACGTCGAGCAACTCGACACGGATACATGGCTCGATCTCATGCTCGCGGCGGCGAACGTCGCCAAAGGCCAGCTCGAGCAAGCCAACCACCTCGCAACCCGAGCCGGCGAGCACCCCGACGACGAGCGCGCGATCAGACTTATCACCGCGTTGCTCGGCGCAGACCTCAAGCTCTGGTATCTCGAGGATGTCGGCCGCGTCGGGCTGGCGCTGCTCGAAAGCGACAACCCGGCGACGGCGCCAGCCCGCGGCGAACTGCGCGAGCGGCTACTCGAGCGCGGGTTCTTCGACGCTCACGGCAACAACGCGGGTTAGGCGAGCGCGCTCACGATCTCTAACTGCCGATCCGTTCGTCGAGGAGGCGCTGAGCGCGGAGATGTCGGTGCTTGCCGGGCTGTGTAGACAGTCAGCGAGCGTACGCCCGGCCACTCGGTCATATACGGAGAGCCGCACGACGTGCAGCGGCGTGGTCAGCGGCGCGAGGTCCGTGAACGTGTCGTAGAGCACACGCTGCTCCCACGATGTGCATGGCTGTCGATCAGAGCAGAGCTCGGACACGATTTCAAGAGCGTGGGCGTTGCGGGAGTCGCTGGACGACCGTTCCATGTACCCGTATCGATATTGACCGGTATTCTGACGATATCGCATGTATCTGGTACGCTGCTGCGCATGACGCCGGACTCGAAGACGCCGCTCACGGCCAGCCTTTACTTCCGCACCTCGCCGAAGGTTCGTGAGGACGCTGAGCAGTTCGCAGAGGAGCGAAGCCTCACTCTTAGCGCCGCTCTGGCGACTCTTGTTGAACGTGGCCTAGAGTCGGTGAGTAGCGAAGCTTCGATCCGAGCTCTGGAAGCGAAGGCTCAAAAGCTTGGGCAGGATCTCGCTGTCCTGCAGGAGCGTGACCGAGGTTGGCAGACCATGTTCAACTCGCTTCAGGGACAGCTGAGGACGCTGAAAGTGGGCAAATGCCCAGAATGCAAAAAGAGCGTTACTGCCTTCGACCAGATGCTTGCTCGCAAGTGCCCCGCTTGCGGCAAGCCAATGCAGCAGGTCTTGGTCGAGCAGTCAGAGGAGTTTCCGCCCGCTCTTGCTGCTCTCGTCGGGGCAGTTGGTGGCCTGCTGTTCGGTATGGCTGCCGGTCAGGGTGGCGGTGCAGGAGGAATAGGCGGAGCATGACCATTGTAGGCAATGTCGGAACCAGAAAGGGAAAGGGATGAAGGCCGCAGGAATAATCGAAAAAGAAGCAGCAACTAAGCGCATCCTCAACGCGGGATTTCGCGCTGTCGCCGAGTACGATCAATTCGGGCAGCTCGTCGATGCGAGAGGTAATCTGAGTAGCAACTATGCATGGACGCGTATAGCGCAGATCGCACAGTCACGCGCTGGTATCGAAACCGAGGAAAAGGCCACCGCCATCTTGCTCGGCGATATGTTCGTGGCGGCTCTCGACCTCGAGGGAGGGGGAACGTTGCTCGGGATCTCGGAGCAGGTCGTTACCGATGCGGCTGCTGAAAACCTAACGAGCGCGCTTGATACGGCCGTTGGCGAGTACATCGGGCCAATTCCAGCACCGCTAGCTGTACTCGGCGGGGTCTTGATATTGACACTAATCATAGGACTGAATGGGAAATCTGGGTGATCGAGCTTAGGTGACGCTCCACGAATCGCGGAGGTATTGAAAGAGCACACGACGACAGCGGCAGGTGGTAGCCGTCCCTAATGGGTCTCCCAGACGTTGTAGAGAGAGTCCAACGCGACACTAGCGAAAATCTCAAAAACTGCCTGCTGTGCGTGGTCCTCGATAACCACGCATCGGAAGTCCATCGCTCGAACCTGGGTCTTCGCTTCGACAAAGAAGGCCCCGAAGCGATCATCAGCAGCCAATTGACTTCGTGCGTTCGGCAGATCGTTGTGAACTTCGTCGGCCCTGTGGCGAGCCATGAAGAATGCGAAGGTTGCCACGAAGCGATCTCCGCTCGGACTCGTCTGGTCTCGGCGGCGTGCCTGCAGATTCTTAGTTCGTCCGACGTGCATTACCTGGGACCCCTCCGCGAACAAGTAGACGCCCGGCAGGGAACGTGGAGCTGGCGCTATGCGAGGACGATAAATGGGCCCACTAACGAGCGCGTCAAGCCAGCCATCGAAGTTGCCTGTCAGCGCATGGGCCTGCGCGCGACGTCCATCATCAACTGGGATTACGGACGTCAGGGGTTCCTCGCTGGCGCTCTTCAACGTGACCATCTTGGATGTGGGGAGCAGAGCAACGACACCCTGGCACTTTGGGCACGGTGCACAAAGATCTCCTTCCAGGAGTGAGAACCGGCTGCGTCTCCAGAAGGCTCAGCTACATCGCACGCTGTCATTGCTCACAAAAGCAAGCACAGACGCTCGGCGAGAGGCACCGCTGGTCGTCGCAGGAGCTGAAAGTCGCTGTTGGCAGCGTCCAGGATGGCGCCTTGCAGATCACCGGTGGCGAGGAGATCGTCTCCTGTGGGGTTTCCGCTTAGCACGGAGAGCCCGCACATCAGAAGTGGGCTCATTTCTCGCCACGATTGAAGCCAAGGATCGGTCACCGGTCCGAGCCACGGACCTGAGGGAATCGGCAGCCTCGCTAGCAATTCCCGAGCCTGTGCTGTGGCTGAGTCGAATGCCTCGACGGTCCAAGGCTGGAACTGCCGTATCTGCATCCGCGCAACCTCTGACACTGTCAGTCCGAAAAGCTTCGATGGGTTTAGGTCATATCGGATGCGATCTCCAGCGGATTGAGACGACCTGATGCTTTCTGCCGTCTGGTCTAGCGGCGCACTCGCAAGAAGGCGAGCGACTAGCGGAATCTGTTGGCGCTGGAAATGCCATAGAGCAGCAAGTACCGGATGATCGCTGAACTCAAGCAGGTGATGACGCGCCTCTTCGCTAGCGATCTCAGTTGCCAGTGGCTCACACCCGTCCTGACCGCGTAATGTGAGACACCCACTCAGAACAACGGTGTGGAGCCACCACAGAGGACGCCCAAAAAGATTTTTTCGCGCTCTATCGAGTTCAAGAGCTCGATGATGTGTCGGCTGCGCCAGAACAGCATCAGCGAATTCGTCTCCGTCACCCTGTGAGCCGATCCAGGCGCTCTCAAGAAGATTAAGTGCGGCCTTGACTCCGCCGTCGCGCATGTAGGTCGCGCGTTGCGCCTCGGCGTTACGCATGGCGCTCCTTCGCAGCTCGCGCTCCTTATCTTGGCTCCGCTGACGGGCTGTGGCAAGCTGGCTCTTAAACAGAGTTTCCACATCGAGGAAATCCGCTGCGTCCACAGCCTCAGCTAGGTTGTCACCGAGCCTCTCGATGTAGCGCTGACGGATGATCTTCGTAGCTTGGTCGTCCTGTCTAGCGCGGTCAGTGCCCCAGTCCCTGAGGCGCTCTGCGAATTCCGTCATTGCCGGTCGCGCAGAAGGATCGACATCAGTCGCTTCCTCCAAGAGCAATCCCAACGCGACCGTACCTGCACCCTCAGTCCATCGGCCGAGATCGTGATCTGGCGTATCGACGCGGATTTGTCCCTCAGGAGGATACCGCTGCCCGGATGCGAGAACCCACAGGGTCTTCGCCAACGAATACACATCCGCTGGAGCGGCGTCAGCTTCGTCAGGCTGTCTCAGCATCTCGGGCGCCATGAAGTAGCGTGGCCCCAAATGACGATGACCCACCGTCACCGGCGTCTTTCCTGGGTACGAAACCAGACCAAAGTCCCCGAGCACCCACCGCCCTTCATAGCGAAACAGGTTCGGAGGCTTTACATCCCGATGACCGATCTGACGATGAGCGAGATCTGCCAAGACCAGGGCATACGCCCGGATAGCTTCCGCTACCTCGACGAGCGCTGGCTCGGACCCAAGGGCATCCCCAACGGGTTCAGCGATCGGCGTGGCGAGCCATGCACGCTCGCGAGACGAGAGGTCGGGTAGGTGCGCATCCAGAAGGGGCAGAAGGCCCGGGTGGTCGCCGAGCTGACGCATAATGTTGACCTCGTCGCAGAACCGCTGCCAGCGATCACCCTTCTTGCTCGAAAGTACCTTCAGCGCGATTTTGTCGAACCCCTCCCGTGTGGCGCGCCACACGACACCATTGCCGCCGCTGCCCAGCGGCGCGATCAGCGTCCAGCCATCAATCTCGTCGCCCTCCTTTAGATTCACCGGCCGAGCTTGGCAGAAAATGCCCGTGTTGGCTGGGTTTTGAAGTAGCCTCCCCGATAGAAGTCTCGCTGGATGCTGGGAGGAGCTGGGGCGTCCTGAGGGGGCAGGATTTGGCTCTCTAGTTGGGATTCCGTGGTAATGCGGCCGGGAACGGCGGGCGCCCCAGCTATGCCGCTTTCTAGGTTTACCGCCCACGTTGGACCTTGCTCGCGAAGTGGGGGTATAGGCGATTCGGGCTACGATCTTCGCATGAGTTCCGATCCGCTGAAGAGTGCCCTTGAGGAGATCGCTGCGAAGCTTGATCCCGATCTGCTTCCACTGACTCAGGCGCTCTCAGCGGACGAGCCGGTCGAGGAGGCGTGGGCGGCAATGCTGAAGGAGATCTTGGATGAGGCTTGAGCGGATTACCGTCCAGGCGTTCCGTGGGTATCCGAGTCGCGCAGAGGTCGTGCTTTCCGGGGACGTTGTGCTACTGGCCGGAGAGAACGGAACTGGAAAGACGAGCTTGACCGAGGCGTTCGAGTGGGCGCTGTTCGGCAGTATCGTGCGCAAGGAGCGGTCAAAGACGCGAGGCGAGTATCAGGGCTCGTCATGGATTCGAAGCGTGCATGCGCCGGACGACCTGGAGACGTTTGCGGAGGTCACCCTGGTCAAGGATGGCCAACTCCATGTCGTACGGCGTGTGCTTGTCGCGGGCGGAATGGAGCTGACCATCGATGGAGTCCCGGCCCAGGATGTGCGGGCGCTTGGCCTCCGGACAGAGGATGCTTTTCGGCCGTTCCTCGGCCAATGCGAGATCCAGGCTTTGATCGACAGCGAGCAGCAGAGTCGATGGGAGCAATTGAGTGCAATCCTGGGCTTCGCCGCGTTTGGTCAATTGCGCGAGCGTTTGCAGCGGCTTCGCACGGACACCGACGGGGACGAACGAGTCAAGCGGCTTCGCGACAGGGTGACTCGAGCCGTGCAACCGCTTACGCCGAGTGGGAGCGATCCGCTGGCACAGGCGCCAGAGGATCTGCGGGAGCGAGCTGCAGGCTTCCTCGGCTTGGTCGATGACAAGGGCTGGGGTGCCCTCCGCGAGCATGCGCAGCAGGAGTTGGATGCGCTGCTCGTGAAAGATCGCCGTCCACCTGGTCTCGAAGCCTTGGTGGTCGGCGCAGAGAGCTTGGCGATGCCGGCAAACCGGGCATCCGATGCGATTCAGGGCCTAGTCGGTCATGCGGCCGAGCATCGGCGGTGGCACGAAGCGAATCAGCGCAGCAGCTTTGCAAGTCAGGGCCTAGAGCTCATTGATCCGCAGCATCCAAAGGTGTGCCCCTTCTGCGACAACGCCACGCTTGATAGTGGCCGCGTCCGGGATCTGCGTGCTGCCGCTAGCGATGCGAGTACGACCGCGCCGGGGGACCCACGTGGGACACTCCGAGACGAGATGGCAACGCTAGTTGGCGGCGGGCCCTTGAACACCGACGCCGTCGTGCTGCTTCTTGAGGCTCTCAACGGCTCGGCTGAAGACGAGAAGCTACGCGAAGCGCAGGCTGAGCAGGCAGTGCTCGACGAAGTCCGTGGACGTGCACGGCGGCTCACGGATGCAGCAGTAGCGGCATATGACGCGGCGAGTCGTCCCCGAGGAGACGAGACGGCATTGCAAGGAATGGTTACGGAGCTTGTGACCACGATCGAGGAGATCAGTCAGCGCCATAGTGCGCTACGCGCCCAGCTCGACGCGCTCAGCCTGGGCCTGACCAGCCGTTTCTCCGGACTCGCCGAGTCCGACAAGGCGAGAATGGCCGCGCTTCAGAAGGCCGTCCTGCTGGCTGAAAACGGCTCGGCTGTGGAGGCCGCATGGCGCTTGCGGCGTTACCAAGAACAGCTCAAATTGCTCGTGTCTGAGCTTGAGGTGGCGGAGAAGTCCCGCATGGCGTCCTCCCTGCAAACGCTGAGCGGGGACATCGCTCGCTACTACGAGGAGTTGAGCCCCGGGCATCACATCAAGATCTCTGGTATCTCCGTGCGAGACACCAAGCGTCGTCAAGCCGCGCTCGCGGCGACATCGCACGGCAAGGCCGTCAATCCCGTGACGATGTTCAGCGAGGCCGAGGGGAATTGTCTCGGCCTGAGCCTGTACTTCTCTCAACGTGTCGACCGCAACCCGAGTTGGTCGATGATCATGCTCGACGATCCGGTCCAGTCGATGGACCAGGGGCATGAGGAGGGACTCATCAACCTACTCGCGAGAATCAGTCGCGATCATCAGATTGTGGTCATGACCCATGCTCGGCGCTTCGCGAGTCAGGTCGAGGCGCAGTTCAGCGCCATGAGTTCGTTTACCAAGTATACGTTCGAGCGGGGGACAGGCCCCGATCCTCAGATTGCTCTGGCTGAGGGTCGTCTCGATGAGCTTCTGAACTACGCGCAGGCAAACGCCGAGGGCGAGCTTGCGAGGCGGGAGTCGTGCGCAGGAGCGGTGCGGAAGGCCGTCGAGCGCTTTTGTCGAGAGGTCGGGTCGGTCACGGGAACTCCCCTGAAGAAAGGCTGTTCGGTAGAGGACATGATCGATCGACTCCACCAGCACAAGAAGATCGATGATCTTGAGGTCGGGACGCTGCACCGGCTACGGAAATTCGGCAACCGAGCATCTCACGACGACGAGACCGTCAATCCAGCGACATCAGCAATCCTCTCGAACGTGAATGCTCTGCGTGAGCTGCAAGGCAAGCACCTCGGGAGCGCGGCCAAACCCGCTTTGAAGCTGGTTGCCGGCGGCGTACAGACTCCCCCCGCAACAGCCTGAGGGCCCGGCGTCACCCCCGCCCGCACCTGATGTCCGGCCGGCCTCGAAGTGAGGCGCACTCGGCGCCCCACTTCTGTCAGCACATCACTCGGTGGGGCCGTCGGCGTACTTGCTGTTGTAGATGCCGAGACCCTTGGCCTCGTAAATCGCGTTCATCTTGCGTTCGCACGCGGCCTGCGTGCGCCCGATGGTCTGACCGACGATGTTGCGCTTCTCGTCGAGCACGAGCAGCATCCACGATGCTGGCTCTGCGTCCCACTCCCAGATCGAGCGGTGACCCTTGTGGTGTCCAGCGGAGCGGAGCTTGAAGGCCACGTAGAAGGGTGACCCGTCGAGCGGATGCGAGCTGTCGGGACCCGGCACACCCATGCGGCGTTTTGACAGAGGCTCGCACGAATACCAGCCCTGTGTACCAGCTGATGCTGCACTCATTATGACCTCGCTTTCGGGTCGCGTCATATGCGCGGCCAGCGGTGGATGAACCCAAAATTATAGTGCGGATGGGCCGTCTGGAGCGGTCTCTGCACGCTCGACCCTGTGGTACCGATCGTCGTCCGCCGAGTAGAGGAACGTGCTGTCGCGCGGCCCGCTGAAGAACACCTCGGACAAGGGCACGGCCTCGGGCGAGTTGGTGATGAACGTGTGAGCGAAGTGTTCGAATGCCGACCGTTCGTGGATCACGACCACGGCGCTGATGTAAGGATGGTCGTTGCGCAGCTCGCCGTTTCGGCCGGTGATAAACATCGGCTCACCGGCGGCCCGTCCACTCCGCAGGACCTCCAGTCGGACCGAAAGATCGCCGCGGAGCGCAGCTTCGATGTCGGTCGAACCCAGAAAGCCGGGCATCGCCTGTTGCGCGTCAACCAGGACCACGACGAGCGGATAGCCGAGCTTGGTGGCCTTCCGGAGCTTGCGCGCGGCGTGGTGCACCTGATTTCGGATCGGCTTGAGCGTCTCCTCTTGCGACCACGAGGCTTTGACGCTGGTATCTCTCATCGGTGCCGACGCCGGATTAAATTCCTTGACCTCCGTCAGGCAGTGCTCGCCGTCGAGCTCGAGCAGGTACTCAGGCCGGACGCCGATACCGAGGTCAGGCTCATGCTCGGGGACTACGTATCCGTGCTCGGCGACATACGCCTCAAACATCTCATCGCCTATGGTGCGCTGTCCCATACAGCGAGGATACAACTGGCACGGCTCGGAGTCTTAACGTACGTCTGTTAGGTATGGCATACGCCCGGCATTTGTGGCGGAAGACGCGGCAAGTGCCCGGCATTACCACCGCATATCCACCGCAAAGGGTGCAGAAGCCCAGTGTTTACGGGTTTTTGAACAGGTCGCCCCGATTGTCTAACTTCCCGCGAACCCCAGCGAACACGGGCGAATAGGCCCGAGAACTATAGCCACGGGCATTTTTGGGGACCCCGCAACCCATCTGCAACCCGCATCCGGCCTCAAAACCAGGCTTCGCGACCCTCAGACTGGATCGAAGCCAACCGCCCTCCGCACATGATCGCAAGTCCCCAAGCAAACGCGACATGCTACCCTTGTACGTACATTGATACGCACATGCGAGGAGCACCAGGATGAGCACGATCGGCGTTCGTGAGCTTGCCAGACATGCAAGCTCGATCATCAACGACATCGAGCAGAACAAGGAGCCGGCCCTGATCACCCGCCGCGGTCGGCCGGTCGCCTACGTGCTCCCGGTCGACTCGGAGGAGTTCGAGGACTTCGTGCTCACCCACGCGCCAGAGTTCGTCGACGGGATGACGGCGGCTGATGCCGAGCTGGCAGCCGGAGCGACCGTCTCCCTCGCAGACGCGCGCGCGGAGCTCGAAGCGGACGAGCCCGCAGAGGATCGATAGCGAGCCACCCGTCACGAGCTGATGTACCGCGTCGAGCTGTCAAAGCGTGCGCTGCGCGACCTGCGCCGCATCGACCACAAGAGCCGCAAACGCCTACTCGACCTGCTCGAAGGCGACCTCGCCACCGAGCCCCACCCGGCGAACCTCGACGTCAAGCCACTGACCGGGCGCGCACCGTGGCTGCGTATCCGCCGCGGCGAGTACCGCGTGCTCTATCGCCCGCTCACCGGCAACGAGCTACGCAGTCTCAACGCGCAAGAGCAAGCCGGCTTCCTCGTGGAGCGCGTGATCGACCGTGGCGACCTGGAACGTGCCGCCTCGACGCTGCCTAGCTAAAGCGCCAGGTCACGTTCCTCGGCGTGCTGTTCGAGGGGGACAGGGGCGTTCAATTCACCTCCTGGGCCGTCAGCCAGAAGCTCCGGGATGCTGGGATCTCACCCTCGATGGGAGCGGTCGGCTCGGCGTTCGATAACGCGATGATGGAGAGCTTCTGGGGCCGCATGCAGGTCGAGTTGTTCAACCGCAGACGCTGGAAGACCAGGATCGAACTCGCCTCAGCGATACATGACTACATCGAGGTCTGGCACAACACCCGCCGCAGGCACTCCGCGCTCGGGATGCGCACCCCCACCGAGATCGAACAAGCATGGGCCGCTCGCGGCGGCGCCCGGCTGCAGTCCCTTCCACGCGCCTACGGCGAACTCCAGGAACAGCAGCCGGCAACATCCCTAACCTCCAACCCGACCCATCAACCCTGAACAACAACCAAGCCGACCGAGTTCAGCAAACCGACTCCACCAAAACAGGGGCAGATCAAGTCCTTTCTTGAGAAGGTCGTTTTGGAGGGCTCGCGGTACAACAGGTCCAAGCGGGAGTATGCGACTCAGCGCGACACCCCATCGTCCAGAGCAGCCACGCGCTTGGGCCCGCGGCGAGACGCCCGCTTGACCGGAAAGCAGGCAGGCTACTGAGCCGCGGCCTCGAAATCGGACTAAGCGCTCCTGCCGACGCCTGGTCCCGGGAGCTCATGCGGTCTCGCTGCCGTGGTGGCGAGCGATTTGCCAGGATGCGGCTATACGTTTTCGCGACGAAGGGGGAGCTTCGATGGCAACAGCACCGACTTCCGTGAGCCCGGGCGCTCAGACGCAGGGCCTGATCGCGCGCTACGAGCGGGAGCTCAGCGACCGGGTCGAAGACTTCAAGGATCCTCGCCAGGAGTGGCGGCGTCTGTTTTCTGAGCTGCTCGGCACGTTCTTTCTGGTGCTCGCGGCGGCTGGTGGCGGCATGATGGGCCATGCCTTTCCGGGCGTGATCTCTCATACGGATGCTGTCGTCGCGCCGGCGCTGACGGTGATGGGCATCATCCTGTTCATGGGCAAGGTTTCGGGCGCGCATCTGAACCCGGCGGTCAGCATCGCGTTCGCCCTGCGCCGCGACTTCCCGTGGAAACGCGTGCCCGGCTACATCGTCGTGCAGCTGGCGGGCGCAACGCTCGCCGCCCTGTTCCTGCATGCGGTCGTCAATGTGCCGGCTACCTTCGGATCGAACTATCCGGCCGCCTCCTATTCGGCGGGCGCAGCCTTCTGGATGGAGTTCATCCTGACTGTTGGCCTGGTCAGCGTGATTCTGGGCACCGCGTCGGGTGCGCAGAACGTCGGCCTGTTCGGCGCGTTCGGCGTCGGCGGCTACATCGCTCTCGCCGGGCTTTGGGGAAGCCCGATCTCGGGCGCCTCGATGAACCCGGCCCGCACGTTCGGTCCAGACCTGGTCGGAGGGAAGTTCTCCGACTACCTCGTCTATGTGGCGGGGCCGATCGCCGGGGCTGCCGCGGCAGTCTTCATCGCGTTCGTGCTGCGCGGCCGCGGCGGTGGTGCCTCCGGGTCGGGAGCAGGACAAGGTGCGCTGTTCACCGAGACCCAGCAGCCGGGACCAGACCACTGAGCCGAGACACGACCCGTTCCGCTATCGCCCAATTTGACAAGTAGGAACCAACCCGTGACCGACGTGCTCGCAAACTGGAATGAGGGCCAAGCGAAGCAGGCAATCATCGACTTTGTTGCCTCGGCGACCCAGCCGGGGCCCGGTTTCGTCGAGCCGGCCGACCGGATCGCGACGTTCGACTACGACGGCACACTTTGGTGCGAGAAGCCGAGCTACGTACAGGCGGATTTCTTCCTCAGGCGGATGCGAGAGATGATCGAGGCGAAACCCGAGCTGGCGAAGGAACAGCCGTTCAAGGCGATCGCCGAGAACGACGAGGATTTCCTCGGCCATCTACTCGAGCATGCCGCCGAGCTCGCCAAGGGCGTCACGGAGGCCTACGCGGACATCACAACGGACGCATTCGAGCAGGCGGTCGAGACGTTCTTTGCCGGCGCCACGCACCCGACGCTCGGCGTGCCGTACACGAGCGTCGGCTATCAGCCGATGCGGGAGCTCGTCGAGGAGCTGCGCGCGCATGACTTCACGGTCTACGTCTGCTCGGGAGGCGGTCGGGATTTCGTGCGCGTCGTGAGCGAGCAGATGTTTGGCATCCCCCGCGAGCACGTGATCGGCTCGGGAACCACGCTCGAGTATCGCGAAGGCGACGTCTATCGCACCAAGGGCCTTGAAGAGCCGTTTGACGAACACGGTGGCAAGCCCGTCCACATCTGGACTCGCACCGGGCGCAAGCCGCTGTTCGCGGCGGGCAACACCAACGGCGACCAGGCGATGCTCGATCTCGCGCGATTCAGCCTGCTGGTGAACCACGATGACGGCGAGCGCGAGTTCGCATACACCGAACTCGCCGAGAACGCCATGGCCGAGGCAGCCAAGCGTGGATGGATGGTCGTGAGCATCAAGGACGACTGGAAGAGTGTGTTCGCGATTCGGCACGGCGACTGGGGCGTGCCGGGCCAGGGCCTCGCCGTGCTGCTCGTACAGCCGAGTCCCGAGGTGCTCGACTTCCAGGCCAGCCTGCTGGCGGCGATCACACCGTTCGTCGAGTCCAAAGGCACCGCCGCTGCGTTCGTGCGCGACCCCGGCGAAGAGATCAGCCAGAGCACGATGGACTGGGTTGAGGGCTTCGTGCCCGCTCAAATCGGCGCGGGCAAGTACATCGCCCACATCACCGTCGGCTTCGCCACGCTCGACGACCTCGAGACGATCGAAGCCGAGCCATTCGACGCATTTCCGGTTCACCCGGCGAGCCTGGCTGTCTATCACCTCGGCAACAGCGGAACAGCTCGCACGCAACTGGAAGCCTGGCCGTTGACGAAGTAGCGCGGTCGGCCAGACGGTCTTTCACCGAGTTGATAACCGGCCTCTATCAGGCTCCCACCGCCGGCACGGCCCGCTGTGGTCGCAGTAGGGCTCGTTCGCCGACTGGCCACAGCGGCAGATGGCGGCCCGGGTCTCCCTTTTTCCATCCGGTTCGAGTTCGAGGTCGCCCTCGAGCAGTAACGGTCCGCCCTCCGGCAGCCGGACGCGCGTCGGGACCGAAGGTCGCTCGGGCTCGCCCTCCCGCAGCGTGTAGTGCAGCGCGCCCGTGGGGCAGCGCCGGATCACGGCCGCGAGCGCCTCGGCATCGGCGGCGTCGGGAGCGATCCACGGACGCTTCGCCGTATCGAAGACGGCCGGCAGACCGCGCACGCATTCGGCGGCGTGAAGGCACCGCGCCGCGTCGTAGGTCACCTCGATGTGCTCGCCCTCGTAGTGTTTTTTCACAAGCCGAACTGCTCCCTGTAGGTGTCTGGAACCAGCGTCTCGAACTCGCGATGACGTTCGATGAACGCTTTGACGAACGGGCAGAACGGCAGTACCGCGAGACCTCGCGCGCGGGCGTCTTCCAGGGCAAACCGGATCAGCCGGTCGGCGAGTCCGCGACCCTGGAGGCGCTCGTCGACCTCGGTGTGGACGAACGCGATCAGGCCGGGGCGGGCGTGATAGGCGGTGAAGCCGACGACCTCGCCGTCGATCGACAGCTCATAGCGCTCGCGGTCGGGCACGTCAACCACCTCGATGCGCTCTGCCACTGTCATGCATGGAAGATTAGAACGCAAACGTTGCCGGGAACCCACTAGCCCGAGCCCTCGACGAGCACAAGCGCGAACCCGTCGTAGCCCTTCGCGCCGACGGTCTGAATCGCGGTGGCGGAGACAGAGCCCTTGTCGACCTCATCCCCCGCCAGCTCATAGAAGCGGCGCACGCCCTTGATGAGCCCGTCGCCGTGCTCGGAGTCGTAGGCGGCGGGGTCGAGGATCGCGCCGTCGCGGACGACGTTGTCGCCGACGATCAGCGTGCCGGGCCGCGAGAGCCGCAGCGACCATTCGAAGTAGCCCGGGTAGTTCTCCTTGTCGGCGTCGATGAAGATCAGGTCGAACGGGCCCGCGCCCTCGGCGTGCAGCTCGGGCAGGGTCTGGAGCGCCGGTCCGACCCGCAGCTCGACCTGTTCCGCACAGCCGGCGCGCGCGATGTTCGCCCGCGCGATCTCGGCGTAGCGGGGCTCGGCCTCGAGCGTGATCAGGCGACCGCCCGGGGGCAGCGCCCGCGCGAGCCAGATCGTGCTGTAGCCGCCGAGCGTGCCGAGCTCGAGGATCGTGCGCGCACCCTGCATGCGCGCGAGCAGCTGCAGCAGCTTGCCCTGGTTCGGCGTGACCGCGATCGGCGGCAGCCCCGCCGCGGCGCTGTCCACGATCGCGGCGGCGAGCGCCGCGTCGGCGGACAGGAGATGGCCGGCGATGTAATCGTCAACCGCTGTCCAGCGCTGCTGGGGTGAAGCTTCGCTGCTCGTCGCGTCGGTCACGATCGCCAGACTATCCCTTCGGTCCTTCCGGATCTAACACGAACGGATTCAACCCAACAGATCCCAACCCAACAGATCCCAACCCAACAGATCCAACCCCAACAGATCCAAACCCCAGCCCAACGCCACTCAGCCCCAGTCAATCCAAGCCCGAGTCAGTCCAGCCCAGTCCGCCCCGACCCCAATCCGACTCAGAGCTTGCGTGCTCTGACCGCCGTGCCGTAGGCGCAGATCTCGGTCCAGGTGGTGCCCAGCTCGGAGGTGTCGAAGCGGAACGCGAGGATCGCGGTGGCGCCTTTCGCCTCGGCTGTCTCGACGAGCCTTTCCTGCGCGTGGACGCGGCCTTCGGCGAGCATCTTCGTCATCCCCTTCAGCTCTCCACCGACCAATGACTTGAACGAAGCGCCGAGCTGCGAGCCGATGTTGCGGGAGCGGACGGTCAGCCCGAATACCTCGCCCAGCACCTCTTCGAGCTCGTAGCCCGGAAGATCGTTCATCGTCGAGATGATCATGCGCCCCAAAATCTACCAGTGTCGTGGTGGGCGGTGGCGCGAATCGACGCTCCGGCTATGACGGACCTGGCACCGCCGCGGTCCGGTCACTCCTGCGCTGCTGCTCGAGCTGCCGGGCTTGGCGACACCGGTCGGGCAGGTTCGCCAGCAGTGCCGTGGCCTCCGTCCGGTCACGATCGCGCAGGACGGCGTGAACCCGGCGGCCGGCGGTGTCGAGATGGATGCTGGACAGGCGCAGGCGACGCTGGATCGGACCCTCGACCAGGCGGATGCTCTGCACCTTCGCCAGGGGCACCCAATCGGTCGCTCGCTGGAGGCGACCGCTGGTGGTCACGGCGTAGCGCTCGTTGGCCCCCCACGAGAGCAGGCGGAAGCGCAGGGGAGACTTCCAGCGCGCGCGGGCCGGCGGTGCGAGCCGCTGCTCAGGCAGGCCGGGGAAGACTCTGGCCACGAGGAAGGCGGCCTGCTCGCGACTGCCGACCGGGAGCAGCGCACGCGCGGCTTTGGACTGATTTCTGTCCTGGCGACCCTTGGACTTCTGGGTGGCGACATCCACCTCCAGGCGGCACCACCCGAAGGGTCTCCAGGCCAGCGGCTCGATCATCCGGATCGCCTGGATCCTGCCCCGGGGGATCGTCTCGGCCGAGGTTTCCACCAGACCCGAGCGCAGGTGCAGCCCGTCGGGGGCGTCGGACACCGTCAGGCGATAGTCGCCGTTGAAGCGGCGGAACGGACCGACCAAGAGCCCGATCAGCGCGATTATCCCGGCGCTGAGAACGGCTGCCGCGGCGCCGGGGGCGAGGATCGCGAGTGCGAGCAGCGCCACGATCACCAGCTCGAGCATCAGCCCGCTGCGATCGAGCAGGATCGAAGCAAGCAGCCGGCGGGGCGGGACGGTCAGCAGCGTCTCCTCTGCCGCCGGCGGCGTCTCCTCGGCCAGGCCGTGGCTGAGGGCGAGCAGCCGGGCTCGCAGCGTCTCGGCCTCCGCGTTCGTCAGATAGGCCAGGCGGCCCGCCTTGCGACCGCCGCCGGCCAGCCGGATCCGCAGCTCTGCCAGGCCAAAGATCCTGGCCAAACCCGGGCGGACGGTATCGATCGCCTGGATCTGGCTCAGCGGGAAGCGCTCCGAGGTCCGCCGGAAGAGGCCGCTCTCCACCCGTAGCACGCCGCCTTCCACCCGCCATCTGGTCACCAGCCAGGAGATCAAGCCAACCACGAGGATCGCGACGAGCAGGCCGAGATGGCCGAGATCGCTGCCCAGCGACCCTCGCTGGTGGCTGAGCAGCGGAATCAACAGCACAAAGACGATCGCGATCGCGCCCCGACCCGCTCTCACCAGCGGCGACAGCGGGTGCAGTCGCTGCCAGGTTCCGCCCAGCCCAGCCGCTGCCTGACGCTCTGGCAGGGAGAGTCCCTCACCGGCCGAGCGGCCGGGATCTTCGGGCTCGCTCATAGGGCAGCCTCTTCTTGCTGGGTGGTGGGGCTCATAGGAACCCCTCTGTTCCTCGAGCGGTGAGGTCGGTCTCGCTCACAGCCCGATCGCGTGAGTCTCGCCCAACGAGGTCAGCTGGTCACGCAGGCGCGCCGCCTCCGTGGCGGGTAGTCCGGGGATGCGCGCGTCGCTCGCGGCCGCCGCGGTGTGCATCTGCACGGTGGCAAGCCCGAATCCCCGCTCGAACGGCCCGGCGGTGACCTCGACGTACTGCATGCGCCCATACGGGATCACCGACGTCCGCCGGAACATCACGCCCCGTCTGACCAGCAGATCCTCCGCCCGCTCGGCATAGCCCCACGCCCGCACCCGCCGGCCGGCCACGTGATCGGCGATCGACCCGAGGATCGCCAGGCCGACTACGGCCCCCGCGGCCACGGCGCTCGCGCCGAGCGCGATCGCGATGCCGGCGGCGAGGACCATCAAGAGCACCGTGCCCCCCAACACCTCATAGCGCCGCAACACCCGCAGCCGGGGCGAGGGCACATTCCAGCTCAGCGCGTCATCGTTGATCTCTTCGGCGACCGCCATCCTCGCGACGATACATCGCGTCTGTCTCGGAGGCCGGACTCAGGTGAACGGACCGGCTGCTCGGGTCGCGCCGGGCGGGTTCGCCTCGGGAGCCTTCACCGCTCCCCGGCGTCGTCTGTTCCTCGCTCTCGTCCCGGGACGCCGTCCGTTTCCGGCGACTCGCGACGAGCCTGAAACAGATGGAAGAGCTCATGGCCCATGCCGATGTTCGGTCCGCCGACGAGCTCCCAGGAGCGCGCGATCCCGACCAGGCAGCAGACGATCACGAGCACGCAGATCGTCTGCAGGTCCCCTTTGTTCCCCGCGTGCCGATCGAGGCCGAGCCCGACGATCAGCTGGACCACGAACACGCCGAGCAGCCCGACGAGGTAGCTGACGTCGCTCAGCTTGATGCGCCCCGCGCGCCAGGCCGGCACCACGCGCATCAGCGAGCCGGCGATGAACAGCAGACCGAAGATCGCGACGACCGTCGCGGCGTCGCCGGCGTCAAAGCCCGGCACGAGGCCGAACAGCGCGACCGCGAGGGCGTTCGTGAACGCGGTCAGCGCGGCCGCGGCGCGCACGCTGTGCGCTTCGGAGGCGTCGGGGCCGAGGACGCCCTCGGGGGCGACCGAGATCGCCACGAACAGCAGGCCGATCAGAGCGCCCGCCACGCTCGCGGAGCCGGCGAAGAACTCGTGCGCCGAGGCGGTCGTCATCGCGACAGACAGTGACAGTATCTCGCTGGCGGAGATCGGTCCCTGCATCCAGGCGCGCCGACTCGATCACCGGCCGCGTGCGATTTGCTTGCCGGCTGCGCGTCGGGCTTCTGTCTCCGGCTGTGCGTCAGGCGTTGGTCGCGTCAGGCGCCGGCCGTCAGCTGCGCGCGCCCGCGTGCGGCGCGCACGGCGTCGGTGAGCGTGGCGATGTCGTAGGCGCCGTAGTGACGGCGGCCGTTGATGAAGAACGAGGGCGTGCCGGAGACGCCGCTCTCATCCGCGCTCGCGACGTCTTCGCTGATCCGCCCGGCGTGCTCGCGGCGGTGCAGCTCGTCGAGCACGCGGTCGGCGTCGAGGCCGAGCTCGGTCGCGTAGGCGCGCAGGTGCGCCGGCAGCAGTTCGCCCTGGTGGGCGAGCAGCGTGTCGTGCATCTCCCAGAAGCGGCCCTGGGCGGCGGCCGCCTCGGAAGCCTCGGCGGCGATCTGCGCGTGCGGGTGGACGTCGTTGAGCGGCAGGTGGCGCCAGACGTAGCGGACGTCGTCGTCGAACTCTGCCAGCAGCTCGCGGATCACCGGCTCGGCCCGTCCGCAGTACGGGCACTCGAAGTCCCCGTACTCGACGAACGTGACGAGCGCATCCGCGGGACCGCGGACGTGGTCGCGCTCGGGATCGACCTCCTGTGAGAGGTCGAGGATGTCCTCGGACGTGCCCGCCAGCTGGCGCGCTCGCACGGACGTCGGCAGGCGCCTGACCACGCGCAGGACCGTCCACCCGAGCAGCGGCGCGAGCAGCACCGTGACGAGCGCGCCGAGCTTCGCCTCGGCCAGCTGCTCGCCGCTGAAGGCAAGGCTCGAGATCAGCAGCGAAACCGTGAACCCGACCCCCGCGAACGCACCGCCGGCCGCGAGCAGTGGCGCGCTCAGGGGCGAGCGCGGCCCGTGCAGGGCCGGTCGCGAGGCGAGCCACGAGGCGCCGGCGATTCCCAGCGGCTTGCCGATCAGGTAGCCGGCGAGGATGCCGAGCGTGATCGGAGAGCTGACGGCATCCCCGAGCAGGCCGCCGCTCAGGTGGACCCCCGCGTTGGCGAGCGCGAACAGCGGCACGATCACGTAGCTCGTCCACGGGTGCAGGCTGTACTGCAGGCGCTCGTTCGGCGAGATCGCCGACAGCAGCCCCTGCTGGGCTTCGCGCGCCAGTTCGGGGGTGGGCTGCTCGCGGAACGAGCGCGTCAGCACGGTCGCGCGCTCGAGGTCCTCGCGCGCGGGCGGGTAGGCGCTCGTCGCCAGCCCGATCGCGAGCCCCGAGATCACCGGGTCGATGCCCGACTTGAACATCGCGATCCACAGCCCGACGGCCACGACCGCGGAGGCCGGGCGGCGCCATTCCGGCGCGTAGCGCAGCAACAGCAGCACCGCGAACAGCACCACCGCCACGACGAGCGCCACGACCGAGACGTGCGTGGTGTAGGCGATCGCGATTACCACGAGCGCGCCGAGGTCATCGACGACGGCGAGCGTCAGCAGGAACACGCGCAGCCGCGTCGCCGCGCGCGGTGTCAGCAGCGCCAGCGCGCCGAGCGCGAGCGCGGTGTCGGTCGACATCGCCGCACCCCAGCCGTGGGCGCCGGGGCCGCCCGCGTTGATCGCGAGATAGATCGCCACCGGGACGCTCATGCCGCCGAGCGCGGCGAGCACCGGGATCGTCAGGCGCCGGCGCTCGCGCAGCTCGCCGAGGTCGAGCTCGCGCTTGGCCTCGAGCCCGACGACGAGGAAGAAGAACGTCATCAGCCCCTCGTTCACCCAATGGCGCAGGTCGGTCGCGATGCCGCTGCCCCCGATCGTGATCGCGAGCTTCGTATTCCACAGCGATTCGTAGGTGTGCGACCACGGCGAGTTGGCCCACAGCAGCGCGACGATCACCCCCGCCAGCAGCACGCTCGCCCCGCCGGTCTCGGTGCCGAGGAAGTCGCGCACCGGCGCCGTCAGATTGCGCGCCCAGGCCGTCCGCCCGGCGTAGGCCTCGCTGTTCCCGTCGAGATCCACTGCCGAGTTACTAGCAGCTCGCCGTCGGCGGGACCCGTCGAGGGGGCGGGAGGCTGGTGGGGCAGGAGACGCCGGGAGAGCAGAGGACGCCGGGAGGCTGGCCTTATCATCGACCGTGTGGGCGCAACGGACCCCGGTCTGTTCATCCTCAAGGGTGCGCTTCGCGCGGCGATCGTCGTGCCGCTCGCCTTTGCGCTCGCACTCGTCGCGATCGACTCCAAGCAGATGGCGCTGTTCGCGGCCTTCGGCTCGATGTCGCTGCTCGTGTTCGTCGACTTCGGCGGTGCGCCTCGCGCGCGCCTGCGGGCCTATCTGCTGCTCGTGGCGACCGGTGCGGTGCTGATCGCGCTTGGCACGCTCTGCTCGCGCTCGAGCTGGCTGGCGACCGTCGCGATGGGCCTGGTCGCGTTCGCGATTCTGTTCGCGGGGGTCCTCGACGACTACATCGCCGCCTCCAAGGCGGCCGCGATCCTCACGTTCGTGCTCGGCGTGATGGTGCCCGCGGATGCGGCCGCGATCCCCACGCGGCTGGCCGGTTGGGGGCTCGCGGCAGCGCTCTGCGTTCCCGCTGTGCTCTTGCTGTGGCCCGGCCGTCCCCGCGACCGGCTCCGCCACGAAGCCGCGCAGGCGGCGCGCGCGCTCGCCGAGCTCGTGCAGGCCCGCTCGCGCGGCGACCGCGCGGGCGCCGCCACGGTCGCCCGCGCCGCGCACGAGGCGACGGTCGCGCTGCGCGATCGCTTCGTCTCGATGGCGCAGCGTCCCAGCGGCACGTCCGGCTCGACCGCCGCCCTCGCGCGTCTGATCGAGGGTCTCGGCTGGCTGAACCGCGTCGCCGCGCGCGTCCCCGAACTGGGCGACGGGAGCGCTCACTGCGCCGCCGAGCGCGCCGAGATCGAGGCGGCGGCGCCCGCCGCGCTGCGCGCGATCGCGGACAGGCTCGATCGCGCTCCGTCCCGCACCGCGGAGACGCTCGATCTGACGCGGCTGCGCGCCGCGCACGAGGCGTTCGGCCGCGCCCAGCTGGCCCACTTCGAAGGGATGCGGCCCGATCGCGACGAGGCCGAGGCGACACGCGAGCTGGACGATGCCTACCGCCTGCGCGAGCTCTCCTTCGGGACGCTGCTCGTCGGCCGCGACGCGGTGCAGGCGTGCCACGGTCGCGCCGATCCGGTCGCCGCCGGCGCGACCGGCCGGCTGCTGCGCACCCACGCCAGCCGCGACTCGGTCTGGCTGCGCAACAGCGTGCGCGGAGCCATCGGCCTGGCGCTTGCCGTGCTCGTCGCCCAGTTGACCGACCTGCAGCATGGCTTCTGGATCGTGCTCGGGACGATGTCGGTGCTGCGCTCGAGCGCGATCTCGACCAGCGCGACGATCGTCTGGGCGCTGCTCGGCACGCTCGCGGGGATCGTCGTCGGCGGCCTGATCCTGATCGTGCTCGGTGGGGATGCCGGTGCGCTCTGGGCGGTGCTGCCGTTCGCCGTGCTGCTCGCCGCGTACGCGCCCGCGATCTCCTTCGCGGCCGGCCAGGCCGCCTTCACGGTCGTCGTGCTCGTGCTCTTCAACCTGATCCAGCCGACCGGCTGGAAGGTTGGGCTCGTGCGGGTCGAGGACATCGCGATCGGCGCGGCTGTCAGCCTGCTCGTCGGCGTTCTGCTCTGGCCGCGCGGCGCCGGCTCGATCCTGCGCGGGGCGATCGGCGCGGCGTATGTCGAGGCGTCCCTCTACCTCGACGCGGCGATCGCGGCGCTGCTCGGCGACCGCGAGACAGCGCCATCCCCCACCGACGCCGCCCGCGCCGCTTCCGACGCCGCCCAGCTGCTCGACACGGCTGTCCGCGACTATCTCTCCGGCCGCAGCTCCGCGCGCGGACGTCTGCACGACCTCACCCTGCTCACCACCGGCGCCGGTCGCGTGCGTCGGGTCGCACGGCTGCTCGAGGATCCCCACGCGCTGATCCGCCTCGGGCCGATCGGCGACGAGCAGCCGCGGCTCGCCCGGGCGCGCGATGCCTTCGAGGCCCAGCGCCGGGCGCGCTGCGACTGGTATCGCGCGCTCGGGACGGCGATCTCCCTGGCGGAGCCGGCGCCGGCGCCCGAGCGTGGGGCGGCGCTGGAGAACGGAAGGATCGGGGCGCCGGAGGCTGGGCCGGAACCTGAGGCTGGGCTGGTTGTGCTCGAGCGCTCGGCTCGCACCAACGGCGGCCTGCAGCCCGGGCTCGCGATCGCGTGGGCGCAACTCCACCTCGATTCCCTCACGGAGTTCGAGCCGCTGCTCACCGCCGCCTACGCGCGGATCGGAGCTGCGACGGATGGTGCCGGTGCGACCGAAGTTGCCGGCGCGACAGGGGGTGCCGGCGCGACGGGGGTTGCTGGCGCGGTGGAGGGTGCCGGCGCGGCGGAGGGTGCTGGCGCGACGGGGGGTGCTGGCGCGACGGGGGTTGCCGGCGCGACGGGGGTTGCCGGCGCGACGGGGGTTGCCGGCGCGACGGGGGTTGCCGGCGCGACGGATGGTGCCGGCGCGACGGGGGTTGCCGGCGCGACGGATGGTGCCGGCGCGACGGATGGTGCCGGCGCGACGCTGGGAGTAGAGTCCGGACCGTGACGTTCGTCCTGCTCACCGGGGCCACCCGCGGCATCGGCCGCGCCGCTGCGATCCAGCTCGCCCGCGACGGGGCCGAGCTCGCGCTCGTCGGTCGCGACGCCGAGCGCGTCCAGGCGGTCGCGGTGGAGGCCCGCGCGGCCGGCGGGGGTGCGCCAGTCCACGAGCATGTCGCCGATCTCGCGCTGATGGCCGACGTGCGCGCGCTCGCGACGGACGTTCGCGAGCGCTACGGGCAGATCGACGTGCTCGCGAACAACGCGGGCGCGCTGTTCGCCTCGCGCAAGGTGACCGGGGAGGGCTTCGAGCAGACGTTCGCGCTGGATCACCTCTCGCCGTTCCTGCTCACCAACCTGCTGCTCGACCGCCTGGCTGGTGGGCGCGTCGTGACCACGGCATCGGACGCTCACAAAGCGGGCAAGCTGAATCTCGACGACCTGCAGTCGGAGAAGTCCTACGCGGCGATGCGCGTGTACGGAACGGCGAAGCTCTGCAACATCCTCTTCACGCGCGAGTTGGCCAAGCGCGCGCCGCAGCTGCACGCGAACTGCTTCCATCCCGGCGTCGTGCGCACCGGTTTCGGCAAGAACGACAACGGGATCTGGAAGGTGCTCACGACCGTCGGCTCGCCCTTCTTCCGCTCGCCCGAGCGCGGCGCCCGCTCGCTCGTCTGGCTCGCGCTCTCCGACGAGGCCGCCGGGCTCACCGGCGAGTACGTCCAGGACGAGAAGGTGCTCGAGCCCAGCGGCCAGGCCCGCGACGAGATCCTCGCCGAGGGCCTGTGGGAGCGCAGCGCCGAGCTCGTCGGGCTGCCGGTCGACGCGCCCGCCTGAGCAGTCCGGCGATTGCACCGATGGAGCTCGAGCAGGCGATCCGCACCAGGCGCACGCACAAGGTGTTCGCGCCCGAGCCCGTCGCGCCCGCGGTGCTCGAGGAGCTCTTCGAGCTCGCGCGCTGGGCGCCGAACCACAACCTGACCAACCCTTGGCGCTTCCGCGTGCTCGGGCCGGTGACGCTCGCGCGGTTGAAGGAGCTCGCCGAGCAGCGCTCGCCCGGCTCCGGCGGCAAGCTCGACCGCGCGCCGACGCTCGTCGTCGCGTCGGCCCTGCTCGAGGGCGACGAGGGCCAGCGGGAGGACGATCTGCTCGCGAGCGCGGTCGCCGCCTACCTCGTGCTGCTCGCCGCGCACGGGCGCGGGCTCGCCTCCTACTGGCGCAGCGTGTCGCTGCTCGATTCCCCCGCGGGCCGCGAGGCGCTCGGGCTCGACGCGGCCGAGCGGCCGCTTGGGCTGCTCCACCTCGGCTATCCGCGCCAGGAGCAGCGCGTACCCGAGCGCGCGCCGGTCGCGGAGTTCGTCAGCTACCTGTCTTAGCTCACGAGCTGTGGGGCCAGCGCGAGGCTCGGGGTCTCGACGGCGGACTCGGACTCGGACTCGGACCCAGGCTCGGCGCCGGGCCCAGGCTCGGACCCGACCTCGACGCGCACCTTCTCCGGCGCCGCGACGACGCGGTTGCGGCCCGTGCGCTTGGCCTCGTAGAGCGCCTCGTCGGCGGCCTTGAACAGCGTGTCGTAGTCGACCTGCGCGCCGCGCGCGGCGCTCACGCCCGCCGAGATCGTGATCGGGATGTCCGTCGGGCGCGCCTGCTCGACGGCCTCGCGCAGGCGCTCGGCGACCTCGGTGCCGGCCTGCGTGCCGATCCCGGGGAGCACCGTCAGGAACTCCTCGCCGCCGAGGCGGTAGACGAGCTCGAACGAGCGCAGCCGCTTGCGCAGCTCGTAGGCGATGTCGCGCAGGACCGCGTCGCCGCGGTCGTGGCCGTGCTCGTCGTTGACCTGCTTGAAGCCGTCGACGTCGCACAGCACCATGCACACGGGCTGGCCGGTCAGCCGCGCCTGCAGCGAGATCTCGTGGAAGCGCGGCACGAGCGCGTGACGGTTGAGCAGGCCGGTGAGCGGGTCGAGGATCGCCTCGTCGCGATGGTGCAGCTCGGCCGCCTGCAGCGCCCACACGATCGAGATCACCCCCGCCAGCAGCGCGAACGTCGCGATCACCGGCGTCGGGTCGGCGAGCGTCCAGCTCGGGTGCACGCCGAGCGTCGCGACGAGGATCAGCGCGACCGTCAGCGCCAGCGCCGCGATCACGACCTGCGGGCGGAAGCGCGCCGCGACCATCCCCGCGGGCAGCACCATCCAGGGCAGCGCCGGGCTGTGCGGGCCGCCGCTGAGCGCCACGCCGCCGCCGATCAGCAGCAGCGTGATCACGATCGCGCTCGCGCTCACGCGCTCGGGGTGATTGCTCTTGTGGATCTGTCGCTCGACGATCGCGAAGTTCAGCGTCGAGGCCGCGAACAGGATCAGCGTCCACCAGCCGATCCACGGCGCGCAGATCACGAGCGCGGCGCCGACGGCGCTCGAGCCGACCCGTCTGATCGTGCGCACGCGGTCGTTCGCGTCGATCACGCGACTGCGGTCGAGCTCGGTCGGGCATAGCCACGATCCCCTTTGCATCCCTGCTGCTGACATCCGTCCTCTCTCGGTCCGCGCGCGCGGCTGCTTTAGAGGTTCGGCCGCGGTCAAACAATCGTCCAGGTCTCGTGCCGTCTGCCGGAATGAGTTTGGTTAATTTGAATCTCTAAAAAACGGCGGTGTAAGCGAGCGGTGGGTCGCTGCCGATAAGACGGAGAATGTTCGATATGGCCGGATCAGAGATCCCGGAGATGGATGTTGGTGTGCCCGAGGCTCCGAGCACGGCTCCGCCGGAGGCCCCGGGGCCGGGCGGACGGCTGCGCCGCGCGCTCGATCCGCGGCGCGGGCTCGCCGAGCGCCGGATCGCGCGCGAAAACGATTCGGCCCTCGCCTTCGGCGCGCGCATGTTCGCGGCGGTCGCGCTCGCGTTCGCGCTGCTCGGCACGCTTGGCTACGTGCTCGTCGACCGCAACCTCGAGCACCGTCAGATCCAGACCTACGCCGCCGACCAGCGCGCGGATGCGAGGAGCTTCGAAGACGTCGCCGGGCGCGCGGCCACGCCGGCGGGCGCGTTCGCGCAGGTCGATCGGCTGCTCGACGCGATCGCGCGGCGGCCCGGCACGCTCGAGGCGGTGCTCGATCGACCGGCGGCATGTCGTCGTGGCCGCGGGCGGGGCCCGCGTTGCGGGCGGCCGGCCGATCGGCACGACCGACGCCGACCCGCGGATCGAGGCCGCGCTCGTGCACGGGACTTCCTATGCCGGCCGCGAGGCAGACCCGACGAAGGACCGCGACAACTTCGAATTCGTCACCCCCGTCGAGCTCGCGGGCCGGCGCTACGCCTACGAGGTGATCTACAGCCACGCCACCTACGACGCGCAGCTGCACGACGTGCGTCGGGTGCTGCTGCTCGTCGGGCTGCTCGCGCTGCTCGGCGGCAGCGCGGTCTTCTACCTCGTCGGCGGCCGCGTGCTGCTGCGCGACCACCGCCGCGCGCTGCAGCGCGCCACCCGCGACGGGCTCACCGACCTGCCCAACCAGCGCGCCTTCCAGGACGAGCTGCCCCAGGCCGTCGCCGCGGCCGCGCGCTACCAGGATCCGCTGGCGCTGGCGCTGCTCGACGTCGACGACTTCAAGTTCGTCAACGACCGCTACGGGCATCCGCACGGGGACGCCGTGCTGCGGCGCGTGGCCCGGGTGCTGCGCGAGGCGCGTCCCGGGGACCGTCCCTACCGGATCGGCGGCGACGAGTTCGCGCTGCTGCTCGCGCACACCGACTCCGAGGGCGCGCGCACGCTCGCGCGCCGCCTCGGCCGCGCGTTCGCCGACGCCGGCGTCGAGGTGAGCATCGGCGTGAGCTCGCTGCGCGCCGGGAGCCTGGCGTTGCCGGTGGCGGCGGCGGATCCGGGAGCCATCGCTGCGGGAGCTCTGGATGTAGGTGCGCCGGGCGTGGGTGCGAAGGGCGGCGGCGCTCTGGGCGCGGAGGTGTTGCGCGCCGACACCCTCCGCGCGGAGGCCGACGCCGCGCTGTACGAGGCCAAGCGCGAGGGCGGCGGGCGCAGCGCGCACTTCGAGGACATCCGCGGGCGCGTCGCGGTGACGAGCACCGCGCAGAAGGAAGCGGTGCGCGCGCTGCTCGAGCGCGAGTGCGTGGAGACCGTGTTCCAGCCGATCTGGGACTTCACGGCGGAACGGCTGCTCGGGGTGGAGGCGCTGATGCGCCCCGATCCCGCCGGCGGGCTGGGCTCCGCGGCCGAGGCGTTCGAGGTCGCCGAGCAGCTCGGGCGCGCCCATCAGCTCGACGTGCTCTGCGTGCACAGCGCGCTGCGCGCGGTCGGCGAGCTCGACGAGGGCGTGCTGCTGTTCATCAACCTCTCGCCCTACACGCTCGATCTCGATGCGGCTCACGGCGGGGGTTGGGTGCGGGCGGCCGTCGAAGGCGCGGGGCTCGCGCCGGGGCAGGTCGTGATCGAGGTGACCGAGCGCTTCGGCGGGCGTACCGCGGCGGTCGTGAAGTGCATGTCGCGGCTGCGCGAGCAGGGTTTCAAGACTGCGCTCGACAACGTCGGCACGGGCAATTCGGGCCTGGAGATGCTGCGCCGGCTCGACGCGGATTTCGTGAAGCTCGACCCCTCGATCGTGATCGCCGCGCCGACCGACCCGAGTGCTCGCGCGGTGTTGCTGGCGATGGCGACGTTCGCCCGCCAGACCGGCTCGTTCGTGATCGCGGAGGGGGTCGAGGACGAGGAGACGCTGCGGTTCCTGCGTTCGATCGACCTCGCCGACCTGCACGTCGAGGAGATCATCCAGGGCGGGCAGGGGGGCGAGCTCGGGGTTCCGGTTCCGTCGGCGGCGGCGATCCCGGGCAGAGCGCAAAACACAGAGCGCGTGTAACTATAGTTCTACGCACTCTCTAAAGTACAACAACCCTCCCTCCCTCTTTAATGTTGTGCCCGATCTGTGCCGTCTGTGCCCGATCTGTGGCAGAAGATGGCGCCAAACCGTGACGGATGGACAGGGCACCACACCGCTAGCCTGTCGGGCCGTGCTCGTCCCCAGAGATGACATCCGCAACGTCGCGATCGTCGCGCACGTCGACCACGGCAAGACGACGCTGGTCGACGCGATGCTGTGGCAGTCGGGCGCGTTCCGCGCCGGGCAGGACGTCGCCACCCGCGTGCTCGACTCGATGGACCTCGAGCGTGAGAAGGGGATCACGATCCTCGCGAAGAACACGTCGCTCAGATACCGCGACGTCAAGCTCAACATCATCGACACCCCCGGTCACGCCGACTTCGGCGGCGAGGTCGAGCGCGGGCTGACGATGGTCGACGGGGTGCTGCTGCTCGTCGACGCCTCCGAGGGCCCGCTGCCGCAGACGCGTTTCGTGCTGCGCAAGGCGCTCGAGGCGAAGCTGCCGGTGATCCTCGTGATCAACAAGGTCGACCGCCCCGACGCGCGCGTGGCGGAGGTCGTCGACGAGGTCTACGAGCTGTTCCTCGACCTCGACGCCGACGAGCAGCAGATCGACTTCCCGATCGTCTACTGCAACGCGAAGGCCGGCGTCGCCTCGCTGAAGTACGACCCGGCGCACGCGATCGAGGAGCAGGATCTTGCACCGCTGCTCGACCTGTTGCTGGAGCGGATACCGGCGCCGTTGTACGACCCCGAGCACCCGTTGCAGGCGCTCGTCACGAACCTCGATGCCTCCCCCTATGTTGGTCGCCTGGCGCTATGCCGGGTGCGACACGGGAATATTAAAAAGGGTCAGCAGATCGCCTGGTGCCGCGCCGACGGGACGATCGAGAAAGCGCAGATAGCAGAGCTGTACGTGACCGACGCGCTGCAGCGTGTCGACGCGACCGAAGCGGGCCCCGGCGAGATCATCGCCGTCGCCGGGATCGCCGAGGTGACGATCGGCGAGACGCTCGCCGACCCCGAGGACCCGCGCCCGCTGCCGGTGATCACGGTCGACGAACCGGCGATGTCGATCACGATCGGCGCCAACACCTCGCCGCTGGCCGGGAAAGACGGGAGCAAGCTGACGGCCCGCCAGATCGAGGCGCGGCTGCGGCAGGAGCTCGTCGGCAACGTCTCGCTGCGCGTGCAGGAGACCGCGCGGCCGGACACGTACGAGGTACAGGGCCGCGGCGAGCTGCAGCTCGCCGTACTCGTCGAGATCATGCGCCGCGAGGGTTTCGAGCTGACGGTCGGCCAGCCGCACGTGGTCGAGCACGTCCTCGACGGCAAGCGCAGCGAGCCCGTCGAGCGCCTCTCGGTCGACGTGCCCGAGGAGCACGTCGGCACCGTCACGCAGCTGCTCGCCGCCAGGAAAGGCCGGATGGAGCACATGATCAACCACGGCACCGGCTGGGTGCGGCTCGAGTACCTCGTGCCCGCACGCGGGTTGATCGGCTTCCGCACGGAGTTCCTCACGGAGACGCGCGGCACCGGGATCATGCACCACGTGTTCGACCGCTGGGAGCCGTGGGCGGGCGAGCTGCTCACGCGCCAGAGCGGCGTGCTCGTGGCCGATCGCCGCGGCGCGACCGTGACCTTCTCGCTGTTCACCCTGCAGGAGCGGGGCTCGCTGTTCGTCGGCCCCGGCGAGGAGGTCTACGAGGGGATGATCATCGGCGAGAACGCGCGCTCGGAGGACCTCGACGTGAACCCGGTCAAGGAGAAGCACCTCACGAACATGCGCTCCTCGACATCCGACGTGCTCGTGCGCCTCGACGCCCACCGCAAACTGACGCTCGACGAGGCGCTCGAGTTCGTCCGCGAGGACGAGTGCGTCGAGGTCACGCCCGAGAACGTGCGGATGCGGAAGGTCGAGCTGGGGAAGACCGAGCGCGTGAAGACCGCGCGCCAGGCGCGGAAGTGAGGCGATCTTCAACATCGAAGCCCGCCGGAGCGGGGCTCGATGCGCATAGGACTGTCCCTCGCGCCACGTAGGGTACCGTCGGCCCGCGGGCAAAGCGGTTTGACGACGCAGGTGTCGGCGGTGGTCTATAGGCTCTCGCCAGTGAGCAGAGCAATGAGAATCGCCCGGGTCGCCCTGCTGGCCGCGGTCCTGACATTGGCCCTCGCCGCCGCCGGCGCGAGCGCCGCGACCGTGATCCACTTCCAGCCCGAGAGCACGTCCGCGCTGACGGTGCAGCTGCACCACCACGAAGTCCACGCGCTGACCTTCCACCCGACGCCCGCGCCGGGACACGTGCACGTTTCGATGAGCAACGGGCGGCACTTCACGGTCGTCTACCCCGCCTCCGAAGAAGCGACGTTCGTCGCGCTCGCGCGCGCGGACGGCACGCCGGTCGCGGTCGCCGTCGCGAAACCAAAAGCCGCCGCGAAACCGGCGCACCACACCCTGCGCTACGTCGCGGCCGGGATCCTCGTGCTGGTGATCGTCGTTGTCGCCGCGGTGCTGCTCGTCGACCGGCGCAGGAAGCTGAACGAAGAGGGTGGCGGCGGTACGCCCCCGTCGACGCAGGGCGAGCCTTCTCCATAACGCAAGAATAAGACTCAGTCTTATGATATGTTGCCGCGCGTGATGGGGCAACAACAGTCGGTGGGGAGCTCCCGCTCAACGAGGAGAGTTCTTGCGTACACGCGTCCACGAGCTTTGCTCGCGGTGCTACTCGTGCTGGTGGCCGCGGGCGTGGCGGGATGTGGCGCGGGAGCACAGGGCGATGGTGCGGCACCCGGCGTGATCGCTGCCGTCGGCGCCGAGAACCAGTACGCGAACGTGATCGAACAGGTCGGCGGCAAGTACGTGAAGGTGAGCGCGATCGAGAGCAACCCGAACACCGACCCGCACACCTTCGAGGCCAGCCCGAGCGTCGCACAGGAGGTCAGCGCCGCAGGGCTGATCGTCGAAAACGGGGTTGGTTACGACACGTTCATGGAAAAGATCGAGTCGGCCTCGCCGAGCGGCTCACGGAAGGTGATCAACGTCCAGAAGCTGCTCGGCCTGCCGGAATCGACCCCCAACCCGCACCTCTGGTACAAGCCGCAGACGATGCCGGCGGTGGCGAGGGCGCTGGTCGGTGACCTCTCGGCGCTCCAGCCCGCGCACGCTGCGTATTTCCAGGCCAACGCCACGAAGTTCGATGAATCGCTGCAGCCGTGGTACGCGGCGATCGCGAAGTTCAAGGCCACCTACCCGGATACGCCCGTCGCGACGACCGAGCCGGTCGGCGACTACATGCTCGAAGCCGCCGGGACGAAGAACCTGACGCCGTTCAGCCTGCAGGCCGAGATCATGAACGGCACCGACCCGGCGCCCCAGAACGTGACCCTCCAGAACGACCTGTTCTCCGGGCACGAGGTCGAGGTGTTCGTCCACAACCAGCAGGTCACCGACTCGCTGACCGAATCGTTCGTGCAGGCCGCCAAGCGCGCCGGGATCCCGGTCGTCGGGGTGTACGAGACGATGCCGACCCCGGGCTATGACTACCAGTCGTGGATGCTCGCGGAGGTCGAGGCCCTGGAAAAGGCGGTCGCCGAACACGTCTCGACCGAAAAATTGTGAGCTCCTCGGCGGGCGCATCGGCGGTGGGTGAGAACATCCTCGAGGTGCAGGGGGTGGACGTGCGGCTCTCCGGCCGCAAGATCCTCGACGGGGTGAGCTTCGAGATCGCGCCCGGCGAGTTCACGGGGCTGATCGGATCGAACGGGGCGGGCAAGACGACGCTGTTCCGGGTGATCCTCGGGCTGCAGGCGCCCAGCGCGGGGAGCGTCCGCTTCGGATCTCCAGCCCTTCCCGCCGCCGGCCCACGCGGGGTGGTCGCCGATTCGTCCAGCGATGCAACTCCTACCGGAGCGCGAAAGGGAGAGCGATCGATCGGCTACGTCCCCCAGAAGTTCCTGCTCGACCCAGATCTTCCGATGCGGGCGCGGGATCTCGTGGGACTCGGCCTGGACGCCCACCGGCTCGGGGTGCCGCGCCCATCCCGTACCCGCCGCGCGCTGGTGGAGGAGATGCTCGAGGCCGTCGATGCCACACGGTTCGCCGACACCCGCGTCGGCAGGCTCTCCGGCGGCGAGCAGCAGCGGATCCTGATCGCCCACGCGCTGATCGGCCGCCCACGGCTGCTGCTGCTCGACGAGCCCCTCGCCAACCTCGATCTGCGCAGCGCCCACGAGGTCGTCGCGCTGCTCGCGCGCATCACCCGCGAGCAGGGGATCGCGGTGCTGATCTCAGCACACGAGATCAACCCGTTGCTGGGGGTGATGGACCGCATCGTCTACATGGCGGCGGGACGGGCGGCGAGCGGCAGCACCGACGAGGTCGTGCGCGCGGACGTGCTGAGCGAGCTCTACGGCCACCACGTCGACGTCCTCAACGTCCACGGCCGCGTGCTGATCGTCGCCGGCGCGGGGGAGGACAGCGATCTCACCGGTCACGAGGTCGCCTTCCCGCAGACGGAGGTCGTCTCGTGAGTCCGCAGGCTGTCTCGTGATTCCACAGGCCGTCTCGTGAGTCCGCAGGCTGTCTCGTGATTCCACAGGTCGTCTCGTGATTCCGCAGGCCGTCTCGTGATTCCTGCAGGCCGTCTCGTGAGCCACTTCCTCGCCCCGGTCTTCGCCCCCGGCTTCTTCGACAGCGAAGCGGTCCGGATCGCGCTCGGCGTAGGCGCGCTGGTCGCGATCGTGACCGGGATCGTCGGGGTGTTCACGGTCATGCGCGGGCAGTCCTTCGCGGGGGAGGCGCTCGGCGACATCGGCACGACGGGCGGCTCCGGGCGCGTTCCTGGTCGGCGTCGGTCCGCTGTGGGGGTTCGTCGCGATCAACGTGGTCGCCGTCGCCGCGATGGAGCTGATCGGCATCCAGCGCCCGCGCGGGCGGGATCTCGCGACCGGGATCGTCCTCGGCGCAGGGATCGGGCTGGCGGCGCTGTTCCTCTACCTGGACACGACCTACCACAACACCACCGGCGCGGCCGTCACGATCCTGTTCGGCTCGGTGTTCGCGATCTCCAGCTCGACGGTCCCGTTGATCGTAGGGCTCAGCCTGCTCGTGCTCGCGCTGATACTCACGCTCTACCGCCCGCTGCTGCTGGGCTCCGTCAGCGCCGAGATGGCGGCGGCGCGCGGTATCCCGGTGCGCCTGATCGGTGCTGGCTACCTGCTCGCGCTCGCGCTCGCGACGGCGCTCGCCGCGATCACGATCGGGACGATCCTCTCCACGGCCCTGCTCGTCGGCCCCGCCGCCAGCGCGTTGCGCCTGACCAAGCGGCCGCCGCGGGCGATGCTCGCCGCCGCTGGAATCGGCGTTGCGGTGATGTGGGTTGGAATCGTGCTCGCCTACGACAGCTACGACTGGCCGCCCGTCGGGCACGGCTGGCCGGTGAGCTTCTTCGTCGTGACCCTGATCTTCATCCTCTACCTGCTCTCCGGGCTCGGCGAGCTGCGCAACCGGCGGCGCTCCGCGGGCGCGTCTGAGGAGCCGGGCCCGCCCCGCCCGCCCCGGGCGCCTGCTCCGCTGGCTGTCGTGCCGGGCGTGGAGAGCTGAGCGGGCGGTCGGGATGTTCTCGGGCTTCATGGTCAACACCTGGACGGTCGCGAGCATCGTCGCGGTCGTCGCCGGTGTCGTCGGGTTCTTCACCGTCCTGCGCGGCTCGGCGTTCGCGGCCCACGCGATTCCCAACGGGTCGTTCGCGGGTGCGGCCGGCGCGATCCTGATCGGGGCCAGCACGCTGCTCGGCCTCGGCGTATTCGCGCTCGCCGGCGCGCTCGCGATCGGTCTGCTCGGGCGCAGGGGTCGCCACGACGTCGCGACCGCGCTCGCGCTCGTGATGATGCTCGGCCTCGGCGCCCTGTTCCTCAGCTTCAGCGAAGAGTACGCGCCGGCGGTCTACTCGCTGCTGTTCGGCGAGGTGCTTGGGATCGCGAGCAACGAGGTCGCCCCGACCGCGATCCTCGGCCTGCTGTGCATCGCCGCGATCGCGGTGCTCTACCGCCCGCTGATGCTCTCCTCGGTCCTGCCCGAGGTGGGCGAAGCCCACGGCATCAGCCGCTTCCGCATGGAGATGCTGTTCCTCGCCGTGCTCGCGCTGGCGACCGCGATGACCGTGCCCGTCGTCGGCACGCTCTTGGTCTTCAGCCTGATGATCGGCGCGCCCGCGGCCGCCCGCTCGTTCACCGACCGGCCGTTGCCGGCGATGGCGCTATCGGTGGTGCTCGCGCTGGCGATCGTGTGGATCGCGATCGCCGCCTCCTACGAAACCAACTACCCCGTCGGCTTCTTCGTCGGCATGCTCAGTGCGGCCGCGTACGCGCTCGGGCGCGGATGGGCCGCCTGGGACTCCGGACGCGATCGCGGCGCCGGCACGCCGGGAACGGCGCCCGCGGCAACCGCGACGACCACGCCTCTACCATCTTGATATGAGCGCTCACGCCGATACGACCGCAGGCACATGGATCGAACGCGCCGAGGCGACGCTCGCCGCGGCCGGGCACAAGCGCGGTGGCGCGCGCCGCGCGGTGGTGGAGTTGCTCGACAGCCAGCGGTGCGCCCTGACGGCGGTCGAGATCGAGGACGCGCTGCGGGGAGGGGTAGACGGAACAGCGGGGCGACGGGACGGGAGCGGCGCCGGGTGAGCCGCGCGAGCATCTACCGGATCCTCGAGGAGCTCGAGCGGCTGCGGCTCGTGCAGCGCGTGGAGACCGGCCAGGCGATGGTCCGCTACGAGCGCGTGTGCGAGCACGAGGAGCACCACCACCATCTCGTCTGCGACGAGTGCGGCGTGGTGATGCCCTTCTCCGACAAGGCCCTGGAGAGCGCGATCGAGACGCTCAGCGAGCGGGTCCCGCTGAAGGTGTCCGAGCACGAGATCGTGCTGCATGGGTCGTGTCGGGACTGCGCGGCGTGAGGGTGAAGCCTACGCTGGCTGGGACCTGCGCGAGACGGGCGTACCGCATCCCCCTCTGACGTTCGTCTCCCGGCCGGCCCCAGAGATAGCTGAGCACGCAGCCGAGCACCCCCACGGCGACCACGAGCAGCACCGGTCCGGAGTCCTCGGAGAGGGCGCCGATCACCCCCGCGGTCAACCCGCCGGCGAGCGCGGCGAGCCAGCCCGGGTCGCAGTCGACGGGCGCGAGCAGGCGCCGGTGGTAGCGCACGGCGAGCGCGGAGACGACGAGCGCGAACGCGGTCGCGAACGGCATCGCGCCGTGGATCAGCTCGTCGTAGGCGGCGGTGTAGCGGCGCACGATGATGTCGCGGATTTCGCCGGCCGAGTGGGCGTGGAGGACGCTGCCGGTGTAGTGGCCGGTGCCGTGCGCGGTCGTGAGGTCGAGCGCCGCGAGCACGACCAGGCCGACGACAGGGCTGATCAGCACGATCAGCCCGCGCCGGCGCGTGACGCGGCCCAGGCAGCAGCAGCACGGTGGCGACGGCCGTGCCGGCGCTCACGAGGATCACGCCGCCGACGCCCGCGCCGATCCGCGCCGAGCCCTCGATCACGGCGAGCACGATCCCGCAGACGGCCATCGTGCTCGCCGCCCGCCGCCCCCGCACGGCGGGGTACAGCGCGGCGGCGACGGCGGCGAAGACGAGCACGGCGAGCCCCGACTTGAGCTCGTTGCCGATCCCGTAGAAGCGCACGCCGAGCTCGGGGTTGGGCCCGAGCAGCGCGCGCGCGAGCAGCTGCGTGCCGGCGAGCGCGTCGGCGGTGAGCGCCACGACCGCCACGACCGCCGGCGCCAGCGGGGCGCGGGGCCACGGCAGCAGGCGGTCGCTGAACGCGCCGAGCCCGAAGCAGAGCAGAACGAGCAGCGCGTCTTCGACCCCGCGGCCGGGCGAGAACGCCGCCGGCACGAGCACCGCGGCCGGCGTCCACAGCAGCGCCAGCCCGCCGGCGCGCGCCGCCCACCGGCGCGCCCGCCGGCGCCGCAGCGCCAGCGTTGCGAGCATCAGCAGCGCCCAGACCCCGAACAGGCACAGCAGCGCCGGCAGCCGCCGGCCGTAGATCACGAGCAGGCGGGCTTTGAACGCGCGCAGCCGGGCGCCGTCGAAGGAGCCGTCGAGCTCGATCGGCTTGCCGCGCATCGCGTCGGGAACGCGCCGGCCGAGGTGGCGGAGGATCGTCGTCGCGAGATCGATCGAGACGACCAGGCCGCGCTCGTTCGTGCTCTGCGAGGTGAGCTCGCGGCCGCCGCCGAGTCCGCCGACGGAGGTCCACAGCAGTTCGTTGCCGGGCGCGTCGGGCGCGCGCTGCACGACGATCTCGAGCTCTCCGGCGGGACGCGCGGCGCTCAGGGCGCGCAGCTCGCTCAACCCGCCCGCGCCTGCGGGGAGGTCGGCCACGACGAGCTGCTTGCGCGCCGTCAAGGCGGCGATCCGCGCCGGCAGCGTCGCCGCCGAGCCGAGCGACAGCGCCGCGATCCGGCCGCCGCGGCCGGCCGCCGCGATCCCGTCCAGGTAGCGACCCCCGGCCCCGGCGATCCCCGCGTAGCCGGCGCCGCCGGGCAGCTGCGAGGCGAGTAGCCCCGGTTCGAGCACCTGCGGCGCGCCGTGCGCGCGCCGCAGCGCGGCCTGCCATCCCGCGACGATCGCGCCCGCGCCGCTCGCCCGCAACGCGAGGGGCGGCGGGTGCTGGGGGCTGTAGGCCGAGGTCGAGACGCGCGCGCCCTGGCCGATGTCGAGCGCCAGCTGGGTCGTCGTGTAGGTGCCCTGCGCGGCGCTCATGATCCCCGTCGAGAGCGACGGCACGCTCGCGAGCTGCTCGCTGGTCGCGCCGGGCAGGAACAGGATCAGGGCGGTGGGGCGGGGGGTCGAGACGCGAGCGGACCCGGCGGGGCTTGCCGCGGCGGCGGCGACGGCAGCCGAGGGGCGGCCCGCATCCGGGTTCGCGCTCGCCGGTGGTCGGCCGGCCGCGCCAGCCGGCCTGCCGCCGGCCGCGAAGGCGCTGCCGGACGGCCAGATCGGCAGGGGCAGAAGCAGCGCCGCGCAGGCCAGCGCGGCCGGTGCCCCCCGGCGCAGTCGGCTCAGCCGTCCACTCCCTCGGTGGCGACCTCGGGTCGCGGCCGCGCGCGAGCTGTGCGCCGCTCCCTCCTCGTCGTGCGCTCCCGCGCCGCCGGGGGCCTCGCCGCCCTCGATGTTGATGCGCGGCAGCCAGGACAGCCACGCGGGGATCTGCCACGTGCGCGCGCCGACGATCGTCAGCACCGCCGGCAGCAGCAGGCAGCGGATCACGAGCGCGTCGAGGAACACGGCGCTGGCGAGGCTCAGCCCGAACTCCTTGATGATCCGGTCTTCGCCGAGCATGAACGAGAGGAACACGCAGACCATGATCGCGGCGGCCGCGGTGACGACGCGCCCGGTCAGCGCGAGGCCCTCCTGCACCGCGCGCTGATCGTCGCCGGTGCGCACCCAGCGCTCGTGCATGCGCGAGACGAGGAACACCTCGTAGTCCATCGACAGGCCGAACACGATCGCGAACAGCATCACCGGGATGAACGACTCGATCGGGCCCTGCTGGACGCCGAACAGGCCGCCGAACCAGCCCCACTGGAAGATCGCCACGATCACGCCGAGCGAGGCGCCGATCGAGAGCAGGTTCATCACCGCGGCCTGCAGCGGGATCACGAGCGAGCGGAACACGATCAGCAGCAGCAGCGCGCTGAGCAGCACGACGACGCCGATGAACAGCGGCAGCTTGTGGCCGAGCGTGGTCGCGAAGTCGACGGCGCCGGCGGTCACGCCGCCGACGTAGACGGTCAGGCCGGTGTGCGCCTCCAGCGGCGGGTCGACCTTGTCGCGCAGGCGTTCCACGAGCTGCGTGGTCGCGTAGGCCTGCGGCGAGGAGTGCGGGTAGACCGTGATCGTCGCGACGTCGCCGGCCGGGTTGAGCTTCGCCGGGGCGACGGCGACGACGCCGGGGGTGGCGGCGATGCTCGCGCGGAGCTGTTCGACCGAGCTCTTCCCGGCGGACGCGACTTCGGTGCGCAGCACGCCGTTTTCGGCGGCTTCGTGCTTGGGGTTGGGCACCTTCGCGACGACCAGCAGCGGTCCGTTGAAGCCCTGCCCGAAGCCTTCCGCGAGCAGCTCGTAGGCGCGGTGGGTCGTCTGGCCCGCGGGGTCGTTCGAGGCGTCGCTCGAGCCGAGCCGCAGCGCCATCGCGGGAGCCGCGATCAGGAGCATCACGAGCGCCGAGGCGATCGCGATGCGCCACGGCGAGCGCTGCACGAACTTGCTCCAGCGCAGCCACACGCCCCCCTCGGCGCCGGTCGTCGCCGCCACCGTAGCTCCGTGGCGGCCGCTGCCCTGGCGGCGCGGCGCCGTGCCCGGCGGCTCGGCCGCGCGACGCGGGCGCCGAAGGTCGTGAGCAGCGCCGGCAGCAGCGTGAGCGAGGCGAGCATCACGAGCAGCACGCCGATCGAGGCGGAGATCGCCACGCCGTAGAGGAAGCTGACGCCGAGCAGCATCATCCCGAGCAGCGCGATCACGACCGTGCAGCCCGGCGAACAGCACGGCGCGCCCCGCGGTGTCGAGCGAGTGCACGACGGACTCGCGCGGGTTCTCGAACGTCGGCCCGGGCGTGGCGTAGGCCTCGCGGTAGCGCGTGAGGATGAACAGCGCGTAGTCGATGCCGACGCCGAGCCCGATCATCGCGGCGAGCTCGGAGGAGAAGTTCGGCGTGTCGACGACGTGCGTGAACAGCGCGATCGCGCCGAGGCCGGTGCCGAGGCCGAACAGCGCGGTGACGATCGGCAGGCCCATCGCGACCACCGAGCCGAACGTCAGCAGCAGGATCACGATTGCCGCGAGCAGCCCGACGGCCGTGGAGATGCCGAAGCCCGCCTGCTCGGTCGCCTCGATCGCCTGCCCGCCGAGCTCGACCTGTAGGTCGCGGGATTCGTATCCGGCCGCGCGAGCGACCTTCACGACCCGTTCGGCGGCGCTTTTCGGCAGCAGGTTCGCTTTTTCGTTGAAGACGACCGTCGCGAACGCGATCCGGCCGTCCGCGGAGATCGACTTGCCCGCGGCGGCGCCCGCGTAGGGGCTGATCACCGCGGCGACGTGGGGGAGCTTCGCGACTTCGGCGAACATCGCGCTCATCCGCGCCTTCACCGCGGGGTCCGTGACTTTCCCCGAGCTGACCTTGTAGACGATCGTGTCGCGGTCGCCCGCCTGCGCGGGGAAGCTCTTTTCGAGCAGGTCGGCCGCGCGCTGCGCGTCGGAGTTGGGCAGCGTGAAGTTGTTCGAGTAGCTCGTCCCCGCCGACTGCGCGAACGCGTTCACGGCGATCAGCAGCACGATCCAGCCGATCACGACGTAGAGACGATGGGTTGTCGACCAGCGGGCGAGCTTGAGCATGGCGTGACTCCGGGGAAGGGGACTGGGGCCGGGAGGAGGAAGGCCCGGGATGGGCTGGGCGCCCTTGGCAAAGAGTAGCGAGTAGCGCCTGGGCGTCCGTCGATTTCGATGACCAGATGTCCCGTTTCGGTGTGTGTGTCGGAGTAGGGGGCAGGGATGTCCGCCAAACCGACGACACCGAAACAGGCAGGCGGCGCCGACGAGGCGCTGCGCTGGATGATCGTCGAGGATCTCAACGACTCGCTGGACGCAAACGCCCGGACCCTGCGCGTCAAGAGCTACCTCGTCACCGGGGCGATCGCCCTGCTCCTCCTGGGCGCGCTGCTGATCCTCGCCTATAACCCCTGAGCCGGGAGTACACTGACCTCATGTCTACAACCAACCGCCCCGCAGACGCACAGCACGCCGCGACGGATGGCACTCAGGCGCCCGTGCTACCGCCACTCGAGCCAACGATCATGTTCAGCGGCCCGGGGTTCCCGGAGTTCGTCTATCGCTTCTTCGACAAACTGTTCCGCTTGAACCAGAGTCACCGGTAGGGCTGAACAGCGTCATACGTCAGGCGCAAGGAGCTGGTCCTCGGCATGGATCTCGAGGTTGGCCTAGAAGCCAGAAACCCCGCACTGGTGGCTAGTTCACGCTCGGGTCCGCCGGCATCCGCGCGATCAGCGCGTAGCTGCCGCCCATGCGCGTGAGCACGCTGCTCCAGAGGTCGCCAGGCGCCTCGCAGAAGACGTCGTCCGGGACGGCGTTGTGCGCGATCCAGTCGCCCTGGTCGAGCTCGGCGTCGAGCTGGCCCTCGCCCCAGCCCGCGTAGCCGGCGAACACGCGCCGGCGCGCGGTCGCCTCGGTCAGCTCGTCGATGCCGGCGTCCGGGGCGGGGAAGCCGATCCGCCCGACCACGAGCAATCCGGCCGGGGTCGGGTCGAGGAACTCGGCGAGGAACACGATCGAGCTGGGCTGCACCGGGCCGCCGACGTACACCGGCTCCTGCTCGGCGACGGTCTGCTCGAGCTGCGGCACGGCCTCGCTGACCGTCACCTCCGACGGGCGGTTGAGCACGACGCCCATCGCGCCCTCCTCGCTGTGCACGCCGACGAGGATCACCGCGCGCCTGAAGTTGGGGTCCATCAGCGCCGGTGAGGCGAGCAGCAGCTGGCCGCAGAGCGATTCCACCATGATCTTAAGCAGAGGCTAGCGCTCGTATCTACATAGGCCAAGCAAAGAGACGCTCGTGAGCATTCCCACGGGCACGTTCCCGGTATGCTGAATCACATGGCGAAGACCCCGCAGGTGGGCGAGCAGGCGCCCGACTTCGAGTTGCCCGGCACCGATGGCCCGTTCAAGCTGTCCGAGCACCGCGGCGAGCGCGTCGTGCTGCTGTTCTATCCGGGCGACAACACGCCCGTGTGCTTAAAACAAATGTGCTCGTATCGCGATAGCCCGGAGGCCTTCGCGGCTTTGGACGCAACGATCGTGGGCATCTCGGCGCAGGATCTGGACTCCCATCAAGGGTTCATCGAGAAGAACAACCTCACGGTCCCGTTGCTGGCCGACGTGGACAAGGTCGTGGCTAAGGCCTACAGCGCCGTGGGTCGTATGGGAACCAAGCGCGCGGTGATCGTGATCGACGAGGACGGGATCGTCCGTCACCGTCACGACCATCTACTTGGGCTCGACTACCAATCGGTCGATGACTTGAAGGCTGCCTTGGACGGGCTCGGCAGTGTGGCCGCTCAGTAGTCCGGACGGACGGCGACGGATGGGTGTTGGTCCTTGAATTGAAGCCGGCGGAGCGCGACGGGTTTGTACTGGAGCGGGCTGCGCGGCTCGTGGCCTCACGAGAGCGTGCAGGGCCGATCGGGTCCGTTGAGCTTGATGTCGAGGCCGTCGAGGATGTTGAGGATCGGGATGACGAATGCGGGGTCCCCGGAGGTGGTGGCGGCTATGCCTGTGCGCAGGAGCACTTCGCGCTGACCCAAGGGGTGCGCGGCGGAGAGGCTTCCCACGACGTGAGCCGCGGTGAGCATCAGCGGAGGGCCTTCGCCCTCGCGCAGGACGGCCGCGCCGTAGGAGCCGACCTCGTGTGGTTGCCCGTAGCGGTTGAGGCCGGCCGGGTAGACGCAGTCGCCGGGGCCGACGTTGAGCGGTTGCGGTGTCAGCTCAGATGATGTGGTTGAGGTGCGTCACTGCGTTGATCGCGCCGGGTGTCGTCCTGACTCGCACCTGGAGCCCGCGGTAGCTGGATGGCACGTCCACCGGCGCCGTCGCGCCAACGTCGAGATACCAGGCATCTTGCTCGGCGTCGTGACGAACCGCGACCGACGAGAGGCCGGCCTGCGCGCGGTACGCGCGGTAGAAGCTCAGGCGAATCTGCTCACGTTCGCCCGAACTGATGTCGGTAACGCTGCTCATCGAGTCCATGATAGTCCGTGGCAAGGTCCAGGCCGTCGCAAAGCAGGTCTCCGCTCCTCAGCCATCGGCCAGATGTTGGATGGCTGTAGCGATCTCGTGGAACCTGGGGTGCGTCCAACGCCGCTGGCTGCTCTGAATGCCACTCTCTCAGACGCGAGCCGTGGGCGTATATGCAGCGGCCTGCGTCCACGAACTGTCAGGGGAACTACGACCAGAACACCACAACGGCACAATCACGCCCGAACCACCGCGATGAGTTGCCCTTCGAAAGCCAGTTAAGTCCCCATGATCCATGGCGAGCAGGCCGCGAAGCTGCTCGGAGCGTTCACCGTCTTCGCGGAAGACACCGACACCGGCGTGACGCTCGTCACAGGGGAATTGCTCGAAGTGCTCGAACTTCAGGAGCAGCCGCTGGAGGACCTCGTCACGATCCTCTCCCACGGTCGTCCCGTCCACGAGCTCTCGCCTGGAGGACGCAGCAGCGCGATGCTCCCGCTGATCGCGCTCTCCGACGAGGTGCCCCTGATCATCGACCAGCCCGAGGACAATCTCGACAACCGCATGGTTGGGAGGCTATTTGTCGATGCGCTCGCGGTATCGGCGGCTTCGCTCCTCGAACGCCTCGCGGCCGCCCTCCATGATCTTTATGACCGCGTCGATGATCTCGGGCCGGCGTTATGAGGTAGTTCCACTCCGGGTGAAATTCGTCACCCTGCATGTTGAGCGTCTTGAACTCGGCATCGGTGACGTGGATTTTGGAGGGGTAGGTTCCTTCGTCGAGGCGGCGCAGCGACTGACCTGTCGCCACCACCCGCCGCGCTCCCACCATTCTGCTGACTTATTTTTCTACGCACCCTTATGCGCACCTTGAAGGGTCTTTTGATTCATACCCACTACACAACACTCAACGACCCAACGCGCTACACGACGCACTCGCCGTGGAGCCCTTTGGAGATCCGCTCATTTGCCTGCAATCGTGAACGCGGTTTCGCTCGTGGACGGCAACCAGTGGTCGCTCGTGAGATGGAATTCTTCAGTCGGGCCTTCTGTGATGGTTCCCGCATAACTCACGGTAGCGATCACTTCCAAGCCTTCTTTGGGTTCGTAGAAGGCTCGATAACCTTCGAGCGGTTCTGCGCCTTTGTGCGACCTTTCGAGCGCTTGCCCTTTGGCCAGCGTCAATGAGAGAGTCGGCTTCACGACGGGACCGGTCGTTTCCGGAGTGATTGTTGACAGATGGGCATACCATAGGTCGGGCAGCGACAGTTCATCCAATAGCCTCGGCGGTTCGCCACGAGAATCACCCGGACATTCTTCCACCACGCACACTTCCGGTTCGACCTCGATTTCCTCTTCTTCTTCTCCTGGGGGGCCACCTCCGAGCGGGAGTATGCCGATGATCACACCACTTTCTGAAGTCCCGGTAAGCGTGATCGGCATACCGACAGTCAGATACTCGAGCGCGTCCTGCAATTCCCCACTCAATTCCCCATTCGGCTGTTCCGGTCGCGAGACGCGGATGACAGATGTATGTTCGTGTCCGGGTACGTTTTTTACGGTGTTGTTGAGATTATTGAAAACGACCTGCGCTTCGCTGCCGAACTGCTTGCACACAACGACACCATTGACTTCTTCTGGATGGGGGCACTGGATCTGGCCGCTGGCTTTGGTGGTTGTCGGCTTTTCAACGATGACGGTTGGAAACGGTTCGATGTGCTCGACATAGGTTTCCGTACCGTTACTCGTCCCCGACGTATACGTGACGATCACGCCATGTTCACCAAGTTTGGCGTATGTCACCGTGCATTCGCCACCCATGACCTGGCCGCCCACGTTGATCGAGCAGGCAAGCAGACCATCGCTAAAGAGGTTGAGCACCCCTTCGGGCAAATTCGCAACGGGCGTGCCCGATGAGCCTTCGGTTGCGCTCGCGCTGTATTGGTAGGTGACCTTGTAGGGGTCGGTCGGGCTCTGCACGAATGATGGATCGATGTGTGCGTGGAGAACCGTTTCAACGTGTCCGGGCGCAGGGGTGATCACAGGCAAGGCGGGAGGGGCTACGACGAGCGCTGGGTGTCCTGTGGGAGTAACGACCTTGGGTAGGACCGTCTTGGATGCTGGTCGCACGCAGAGCGTCTCACTGACAACCCTAGTATGGCCGTGCTTCTTGATTTTGACGCGCTCGACCTTCTTGACGTAATGAGCCTTGCAGTGAAGGTGCGTCTTTGAGGCATACTTTTTGACTGTCTTGGCCTGAGCCAATGACCCACATGAGAAGAAGATGAGAACGGCCAGGACCAGCCATCTGGGCGAGCCGCTGCGATGCCCCATGATCGGCTCGGGAAGCGCAATGTGGGTCGCCAACGAAGGCTCCATCCGGGGGCATCCTACCATCTGAAGGCCTTAGGGTGCGTAGAAAAATAAGTCAGCAGAATGGTGGGAGCGCGGCGGGTGGTGGCGACAGGTCAGTCGCTGCGCGGCGTTATGAGGTAGTTCCACTCCGGGTGAAATTCGTCACCCTGCATGTTGAGCGTCTTGAACTCGGCATCGGTGACGCGGATTTTGGAAGGGTAGGTTCCTTCGTCGAGGCGGGCGTAGACCTCCAGGCCGGTGCTGTTCTTCGTTCCGGCGATGAGGTTCACGATCGTCTGCAGTGAGACGAGCGGCTTGCCGCGCCAGTTCATCGTGATGAAGCTGAACAGGCGGTGCTCGATCTTGTTCCACTTTGATGTGCCGGGTGGGAAGTGGCAGACGGCGAGCTCAAGACCGGTCTCGTCTGCGAGTTTCTGCAGCTCGACCTTCCACAGGCGGGTGCGGTTGCCGTTGGAGCCGCCACAGTCGGCGGTGATCTGGAGCCTTGAGGCTTTTGGGTAGCGCTCGGAGCCGAGGTGCTCCCACCAGCTGCGGATCGAGTGAACCGCGAACTGGGCAGTGTCGTGATCGATGCCGACGTTGACGTAGCCCTCGTCCAGGCGCAGGTCATAGACACCGTAGGGGATCGCCTTGCCGAGCTGCTTGTCCTTGAAGTCGTGCACGCGCACAAGCTCCGGTTTGCCCTTCAGATGCCACTCGCGGCCTGCGTTCTTGAAGTCTCCGACGAGCTCCTTCTTCTTACAGTCCACGGATAGGACGGGCCAACCGGCGGCGATGGCCGCCTTGGAGGTCCCGTCGATGTGCCGGAACTGCGCGTCGCGATCAGGATGAGAGGCGCCCTCCCTCATCTTCACATTCGCCTGCGGCGAGTACCCCAGCAGCCGCAGCAGCATCGCGACCGTGCTGAAGTGCGCCTCGTGGCCCATCTCACGCAGCGCGGCGGCGATCTGCCGGACGCTCTTGGCCGTCCAGCGCAGAAGCGACTCGGGATCACCGCGGGAGTCCTCCTCGACGAGCCGCTCGATGTCATCAAGGATCGTCGGATCGCCCTCGAGAATCGGCTTGCGACCGCCACCCGGACGACGCACTCGTCCCGGGTCAAGCCGCTCACCCGAGTCGAGCTCGGCGATACCCCTACGGATCGTGTCAATCGCCATACCCGTGGCGCGCGCCGTCGCGGTTATCCCGCCCCAACCCACAGCACGCGCCTCGCTCGCAGCCCACAGCCGACGCTGCCGCTCGTTCAACTCCGGCGCCATCGACCTGAACCGCTCACCGATCGCTACCTCATCGACCACGCCTCCAGAATTCTACAAACACACCACAAAACCTGCTGACTTATTTTTCTACGCGCCCTAAAGGAGCGGCGACAGATCATCGTCACCACGCACAACCCGAACATCGTCGTCGGCGGACTACGCACTGGCTTCTGCTCCACGAGGACGAAGAGATTCGGGGAGACGGTTGGCCTTGCCCTGTGAGTCGCATCCCCACCACGACCGTTCCGCGGTTGGGCTAAACTCGGCAACTAGATCGGCCTCTTTCGGCTTGAGGCGTATGACACGGTTATCAAGTGGTCCAATCAGTTCCTCCATCACCGCACTTGGTGTGGTAGTTGTGCATGTCATGCTCGACGCGCCGCCCGCAGCGGCTTGACGCGCATCGCCGGGAGTATCTGCTGCGATCAGGCTTGATTGGGCGTCGCCTCGACGGCTTTCGAGAAAAGCTTGAAAAACCGAATGCCTGTGGGTAGTCTGAAGGTATGGCCACCAAGCATGATCGTGCTCTAGCGTCGTTCCTCGTCGGCCTGGACGATGTGGTTGAGGAGCTCAGTGTGGTCAGCGATTCACAGCGTTCGGGAGAGCTCGCGGAGCGGCTGATGGCCCTGGGCAAGCAGCTCAAGCGAGCTGCGCCGAACGCGGCTCGGGGAGTCCCGGTGGCGGAGGCGGCGAAGTATCTGGATGTCTCCGAGCCGACTGTCCGGCTGTGGGTGAGGCGTGGTGCGCTGGCGGCCCTGCCGGGCTCCAAGCCGGCGCTGATCGAACACGAGAGCCTGAGGCACGTCGGGCGCGCCGTACGCGAGTTGCGCGGGAGGGGCGAGGACCGGGAGTGGCTGGAGGGCGTCGTTCGCTACGTGGAAGACATGACGGATCGTTCGAGTCCGAGCGTGCGCCAGGGCATGAAAGAGCTGGCCGAAGGTAAGCTCCAGCCGGCCTGACGAGCGTTCGGGATGGCGCATTCCGTTTTCGTGGTTGACACGGTGGCCCGTGTCGCGGACTCGTTGAACAGGGTTGACCGACGGGCGTACGACGTGGCGATCTCGGGCTTGAAGGGCGAGGGTTGCAAGGCCGCCGGGTATCGACTGGCGGCCGCGGACGGCGGCGACTTCCCGATGTGCTGACGGCATCTCGCTGGCGACTGGCGCATGCACACATTGTTCGCGAAAGACCACAGCGTGATCGCGATCTCGCTCGCCAGGCACGACAAGAGCCAGAATCCCCACCACATCCTCGCCGACATCTCCCCCGGCCTCAGCCCGGTTGGACGCCGCAAGCGCGCAAAGCCTCCGTGCTGCGACGACCCCGAGAGCCCTCCGGTGATGCCAGCGACGCTCGGCGAGCAACTAGCCGGTATGTTCGACTACTCCTGACCTTCCGTACCCTTGCAGGGTCTACGCCGGGCCGAAGATCGCGGAGAACTCCCGGCCGACTCGCTCCTGCTTTTCGTCCTGAGCGATAGCGTCGCGCCAAGCTCCCCGCACGTTCGCAATCTGGATCAAAGCATCAGTGTGGCTGCGTGGCCGATTGGCGAGGACCTGCCGGCCCGCATGGGGAGGCTGGCTCCTACGTCAACCTGCGGGGTCGGACTGTCTGCGCGACATTCGAGCGCGTGGCGGTTCCAGGCCGCGAGCGATGCCCGAGGAGGTGACGATGCGAGCGGCCTGCGCGGCGAGCCGCTGGCGCTGGGTCGGCGAGAAGTCCTCGACGAGTTGCGCCAGCTCATCAGCGACTCGCTGAGCGAACTGGCTCGCCATTCTGCGCCCCGGCTCCGTCAGAACCACCCTGATGGCGCGCCCGTCGCCGCTGTTCGAAGAGGCACGTTCCACGAGGCCACGTCGCTGCGCCCGGTCGACGAGGCCGCTGACACTGGACTTGTCCAGGTTTAGAACGTCGGCGAGTTCGACGATGCCCGGCTCGCGATCGCGGAGTATCCCAAGCAGCCGAACCTGGGTCAGCGACACCCTGTACTCACGCGCCAGGCGCGCCAGCGTCGCTTGGATCAAGAACGAGAGCTCGACCAGCGCGTCCGTCAGGCTCGGTGTCTCGGTGCGCTCCGCCATTGACGCATCCTAGCTTGACCTGGTACGTGTCACCAACTAGTATGGTTGGTATCACCAACTACCCTTCTGGAGCTCTCATGCATGCAGCCGTCGTCCGGTCCTTTGATGCGCCACCCAGCTATGAGACCTTTCAGGCGCCGCAGCCGAGCGGCGAGGAGGAGATCGTCGTCGATGTCATCGCCGCCGGCCTGCACCCGCGAGTGCGCTCGGGCGCATCAGGCAGCCACTACACCAGCACCGACACGCTGCCTCTGATCCCCGGCGTCGACGGAGTGGGCCGCTCCCCCGAGGGTCAGCTCCTGTACTTCATCGCCTTCGATGGACCGTTCGGGACGATGGCCGAGCGGACCGTCATCGACCGGCGGCGCGCCTTCGTGCTGTCCGACGACGCCGACGTGCCGGCAGTCGCCGCCGGCATGAATCCGGGGATGTCCTCATGGGTGGCGCTTCGCAGGCGGATCTCCTTTGCGGCAGGGCAGAAGGTGCTCGTACTCGGCGCGACCGGAAACGCCGGGCAGATGGCGGTGCAGATCGCGAAGTTCCTCGGAGCCGACTATGTCGCGGCAGCCGGCCGCGACGCCGAGCGGCTTGCCCGGCTCACGAGCCTCGGCGCCGATGAGACCGTCTCGCTGGTCGGCGAGCCCGACGAAGTCGCTCGGGCCCTGGGAGCAGTGGGGGCAGAGGTGGACGTCGTGATCGACTATCTATGGGGCCCGGCAACCGAGCAGGCGATCCCCGCGCTGGTGAAGAGCCGCGCCGAGCGCAGCAAGCCGCTGCATTGGATACAGATCGGGTCAATGGCCGGCGCGACGATCACGCTGCCCTCCGCGGCCCTGCGTGCGGCCAACCTGCAGATCCTCGGCAGCGGCCAGGGCTCACTCACCACCGCCGGGATCGTCGCAGAGCTACCCGAGCTGGCCGAGCAGATCACCGCCGGCAGCTTCGTCGTCGATCCCCTCGCGACACCGCTCAGTGACGTCGGGGCCGCCTGGGACACCCCGACCGCACCCGGACAGCGCATCGTCTTCACCACCTGAGGGGGCATCCGCCGCGCGCCACGCTCATCGACACGAGAGCGCCGGTGCGACGGACCTACACTGCTCCCTTCGCCCGGATGCGAGCGTGCGGGCGGGGATTGCTCACGCTCCTGGATCGGACGACAAGCAGGAGCCAACAGCGTCGTTGAGTCCGGCGACAACACGCCCGTGTGCTTAAAACAAATGTGCTCGTATCGCGATAGCCCGGAGGCCTTCGCGGCTTTGGACGCAACGATCGTGGGCATCTCGGCGCAGGATCTGGACTCCCATCAAGGGTTCATCGAGAAGAACAACCTCACGGTCCCGTTGCTGGCCGACGTGGACAAGGTCGTGGCTAAGGCCTACAGCGCCGTGGGTCGTATGGGAACCAAGCGCGCGGTGATCGTGATCGACGAGGACGGGATCGTCCGTCATCGCCACGACCACCTGCTCGGGCTGGACTACCAGTCGGTGGACGACCTCAAGGCGGCGCTGGATACGCTGCCCAGTCCGGCTGCCTAAAGGATCGCATCGCGCCTGTGGCGCAGCCGCCGTGACGTTCACCTACTCTCGGGGTGTCTGTTTCCTTAGAGGATGTTGTCGAGAAGTGCTTGTAGGGCGTCGTTCATGGGAGGTGGCGAGGCGCTGTCCTCGCAGCAAGGTGGCTTGTCCTGGCGGCGGCGGCCGGCTCGCTCGGTCCGGCTCATCTGCTGCTCAACCGCACGGCGTACCTGCGGTGTACGGAGGACTTCGAAGGCCATCAGGCCGGTTCGAGTTCCCCGCGTGCGAGCTGCTGTAGGCCCTCCTTGACTGCTGGACTGCGGCGCGCTGCGACATCGTCGAGATAGTCGACGAGCGCCTGCAGCCACTCGCGATCCTGCCCGCGCTCACGTAGCTCCTGAAGTGCGTGGCTCACGCTGCGCAGGCTCTCCGGCTCGATCTCCACGGGACTCGAGCCCTTGATCGCGCGCAGCGCACCGCGTGCGATCCAGGAACGGACGGTCGGAACGGAGACGCCGAGGCGTCGTGCGGCATGGGCGACGGGCACACCAGGGGCATGGCCGATCTCCTCAAGCGTCTGATGAGCTTCATCCATCGCGCGGATCGCTGCATCCTGGCTGCCGCTCACCAGTGCGTCACGAGCGTCATCGAGCGAAATGAGCGCCATCGTCACGAACTGTGCATCACGCTTACCCATGCCTCCACGCTAGCACAGCGGCTTTCAATAATCAAGCCCGAATTAGAAAGGTCGCTTTCTTCTTCATCAAGTGGCGCTCCCCCCAGGGAAAGCTCTGACGATCACCTCGACCTCGCGCCCGGCTTCGCGGTAGTGCCAGAACGTCAGCGGCTGCTCGAACCACGACGCCTCCCTTGCTGACTCGGAGAAAGCATGCTGCTAACTCGGGAATTGGCGATTCGCTTCTGAGGGGGCGACAACACGCCCGTGTGTTTAAAGCAAATGTGCTCCTACCGTGATCGTCCTGATGCCTTTGCGGCTTTGGACGCGACGATCGTCGGCATATCGGCGCAGGATTTGGACTCCCACCAGGGGTTCATCGACAAGAACAACCTCACGGTCCCACTGCTGGCTGATGTCGACAAGCAGGTCGCGAAGTCCTACAGCGCCGTGGGTCGCATGGGTACCAAGCGCGCGGTGATCGTGATCGACGAGGACGGGATCGTTCGTCACCGCCATGACCATCTGCTCGGGCTGGACTATCAGTCGGTGGACGACCTGAAGGGATGTAGCTTGATCTCGTGCCCCCACCGAGATCCTGAACGGCTATAGCACGCCGTGCGATCTCTGGCTCGCACTACGTGAGCATATTGCGATAACAACGCCGAAGTCACGCGGCGTCCGCATTCCGCGTGATGATTGAGGGTTGTGGACCCAAGCAGATACGCCCATGCCCACTAGCCGGCCATCAGGCGCGGCCCTACTTGAGCGCGCCTACGAAGATCTGGATCTTCTTGGCGGCGATCTCATCGAGGCCGTCTCGGGGCCGCCCGACGGCGTTGACCCAGGCGTATGGCGCGAGCTCGGCGAGTGGCTGCTGCTCGGTGCCCGCGTCGGCGCCGAGCGCATCTTCTTCGTGCGCGACGACCCAGTGTTCGTCTTCTCATCGCTGCCGTCACAGGCCAGCGAGCAGGAGATCATGGCCCTCTACCGGCGCGCGTGGAGCATGGCGAGGCCTCGCTGCCTGTTCGTGGCAGTCGGGCCCGAGTTGCGGGTGTATGGACTTGACGCTCCGCCCGTGGGCCCCGGAGAGACCAGCCGTCGCATCGAGCCCTTGGAGATCGTAGATCGTGCGGCTGACGTGGCGAGCGTTCTGCGGCGCTTTCACCGAGATCGTCTCGAGTCCGGGGTGGCCTTCGAGGATGCCGATCTGACAGGTGCCGGCGGCCGTGCCGACCAGCGTCTACTGCGCGACGTGAGCGCTGCAACAGCCGCGCTCGTCGAAAGCGGACTCAACGCACGCCACGCGCATGCGCTGATCGAGCGCGCAATCCTCATCCGCTATCTCGAGGATCGGGGCGTCCTCACCGAAAGCTACTTCTCAGAAGTTGCGTCGCGAAAGGCCAGCTGGCGCAAGAGGTGGGAGACATCTCCGACGACGCTCGACTTCGGTGCGCAAAGCCTGTTTATACGATGTCTGGCCGATAAGTCACTGGCTTATGCACTCTTCGAGCAACTTGCCCGAGACTTCAACGGCGACCTATTCGTCCCCGAGGAGAGCGAGCAGGTGCACGTGAGCGAGACCCATCTAGGTCTCCTGCGCGACCTGCTCACGGGTGTCGCGGGTGCATCTCAAGAGCCTCTGTTCCTGTGGGCCTACGACTTCAGCGTTGTCCCGACCAGCTTGGTGTCATCCATGTATGAACTCTTCTACCGACAGGAGGTGGACGATCCGGACACCGGCACCTACTACACGCCAGGCGAGCTCGCCGAGTACGTCATCGCCGATCTCCTGCGGCCCGAGATCCTCGACCGCGCTCCACGCGTATGTGATCCGGCTTGCGGCTCAGGCATCTTCCTAGTCGAGGCATACGGGCGGATCGTTCGCCACGACGCCGCCACGAGCGGGAAGCGTCTGACAACCCGGCGGTTGCGCGAACTGCTGCTCGAACGGATAGCAGGCTGTGACATCAACGAGTCCGCCATCCAGCTGGCGGCCTTCAGCCTCTACATCGCGTTTCTCAACTACCAGACGCCGCAGGACATTCGCCAGGCCGGTCCACTGCCGCCGCTGATCCATCGCGGACCCGATGCGCCCGGCCCGCTCGTTGTCGCCGATGCGTTCTCCGCGACCGCCGACGAGCCAACTGGCCAAGAGCGCAGCACGGAAGCGCTCCCCTGGGCGTCCAGCTCCTTCGGTGTCATCGTCGCCAATCCGCCATGGACCGAGCCGCGCGGCAAGAGCAAGAGCCTCGGCGAGCGCTGGGCGGAGCGCCGTGAGCGGCCGATCGGGGACCGTAGCCCATCCCAGCTATTCCTCTGGCGGACACTGGATCTCCTCGCCGAGGATGGCGTCGCGACGCTACTGGTCAGCGCCAAGGTGCTGTTCAACGTTCGCACCAAGTCGCGTGCGTTTCGATGCCAATGGCTAACTGCCGCACGTCTGGAACGGGTGATCAACTTCAGTCAAGTGCGGCGTGACTTCTTCGAGAACGCGATCTCGCCGTTCGCGCTCATCCGGTTTCGGCGCGCGAACGGGTCACCCGACGGTCCCGTGATCTACGAGACGGCCCGCCAGGTTCCGCGTGCCCGGCGCGGTTCAGCGGCCCTAGCTCGACTGGACCGGCGGGTCGTCGATCAGCGTTCTCTGCGTGATCACGACCATCTCTGGAAGACCTATAGCGCGGGCACCCACCGCGACGAGGCGCTGATAGCTCGTCTGGGTCTCGACGGACAGTTGCGTGACTTGATCCCTGAGCCGCCAAGCTCGTGGTTTGGATACCAGAAAGGCCGCGCCGGCGCACCCGACGCGCGGGAGATACCAGCCGAGTGGCGAGAGCTCCGCAGCCTGGCCACCTTCGAGTCCTGGGGACCGCTCGAGGAGGCATGGTTCGAGCCATTTCCTACCCACATCAAGCGTGGGCTCGATCCCCGCTTGCTTCGTGGTCCGCGCCTGCTCGTCCGGCGCGGCGTCTCGGGCGAGTTCGGCGTCCATGCACGCTTCGTCACCGAGCCAATGGCCTTCCGGCACACCGTCTATGGATTCCCGATCGCACCAGACTCTGAATGGGCGGCAAAGCTCGCACTCGGAACGCTGTTGTCGACGCTCGGTCGCTATTGGCTCTACATGGTTTCCGGCTCATGGGGCTCACGCAACGACGATGTGCGCGTTGACGATCTGCTCGATTTGCCGCTCCGTCTTGACAAGAATCATCCCGCGACAGGCCGTATCCTCGCAGCCGTCGAGCGCCTTCCGGAAGCCACGCCCCGCCAGGCTCAGCTCTCCCACGCACCGACGGCGCCGGAGATCAGCACCGTGCTCGCAGATATCGACGACGCCGTCAGCGAGCTGTTCGAGCTGACGCCATCCGAGCGCGACCTCGTCAGCGACTTCTGGATGTCCAGGAACACGAGCGCAACGCAGCCGGTCAGTACGTCCGGCAACCAGGAAGCCGAGCTTACGCGCTATCTCGATGTCTTTGGCATGGCGTGGCAGCCCGCCCTTGGAGATGACGCCGAATTCGATCGACACGTTTGGCGAGACGCGCAGGCCCAGGTGATCGCAGCCGTCTTTCAGACTCGAAGCCCAGGCGAACCAGCCGCCCAGCAATCCGAGGATCAGGACGCCTGGTCGGCCGTTCTTGAGCGCTACGACCCCGCCTATCCGCAGACGCCTACCGGGACCCTGCTGTCCTACGGAATGCTACGCGCAGTCACCGACTCGGCGATCGTCATCGTCAAGCGCAACGAGGGGCGCCTCTGGTCTGCGACCGCCGCCCGCGAGGACGCCGAAGCGACGATCGCACAGGCGATACGGCTCCAACAGGCATGACAGACCGCCCCCGACTGACCTCGATCGACCTTTGGCAGCGCCACGAGCAACGCTGCCTACAGACGCTGCTGGCCGCGATTGTGCGGCTCACCGCTGGTCCGGCGGATGAAGGCGAGCCGGAGCTGAACCGTCGGCTGTACCGCGCGATCATCGCCGTCCAAGGCGCCGACGCCCGCGACGGCCTCGAGCAGCTCTCGGTCGTCGTCCCCGAGGGCCGCAACCCCCCGGTCGCCTCAGATATGCAACGCGCCCCACGCGAGCACAAGATCCCCGACTTCTACTGGGCCTACGTCGACTATCTCGATCCTGATCCGGACGCCGTGGCCTGCCAGTTCGTCGTCGAGTGCAAGCGTCTGACAGTCGCGACGAAAAACTGGGACTACGCCGCACAGTACATACACGCAGGCGTTCTGCGGTTTGTCACTGAGGAGCATGGCTACGGTAAGGGGGCACCCAGTGGTGCGATGATCGGCTATCTGCAGAACATGAATGTCGACGAAGCGCTCAGTCAGGTCAATGGCCACGCAACTGCCGAGGGGCTCTCCGCACTTAATACTCGTGACCGCTCGGTCGACGCCATCATCGAACTTGATCACCAGCTCGACCGTCCCTTTCCCGACACGCCGTTCCTATTGATGCACATCTGGACGAGTCTGTAGGCGTAATCACATTGGTTTGTGCTCGCGTCCGGCG
>CAWBLR010000011.1:0-123143 GCA_963789675.1 uncultured Solirubrobacterales bacterium
GTACTTCGTCTCCAGGTACTCCGCGATCCCCTCGAAGCCGCCCTCGCGGCCGAACCCGGACTGCTTGACGCCGCCGAAGGGGGCAGCGGCGTTCGAGACGACGCCCTGGTTGAGGCCGACCATGCCGGTTTCGATCCCCTCGCAGACGCGGAGCGCGCGGGCGAGGTCGCGCGTGTAGACGTAGGCGACGAGGCCGTACTCGGTGAGGTTGGCCGCCGCCAGCGCCTGCTCCTCGGTGGCGAACGTCGCGATCGGGGCGACGGGGCCGAAGATCTCCTCGCGCAACAGGCGCGCGTCGTCGGGCACGTCGGTGAGCACGGTCGGCTCGTAGAAGTAGCCCGGATGGGAGGGCCCCGACAACCGCCCGCCGCCGATCAACGCACGGGCGCCGCGCTCGACGGCGTCGCCGACGAGCTCCTCGACCTTCTCGCGCTGGGCTTCGTCGATCAGCGGCCCGACGTCGGTGTCGGGCTCGGTGCCACGGCCGACCCGCAGCGCGCCCATCCGCTCGCTCAGCCGGCGTGCGAACTCGTCGGCGATCGACTCGTGCACGTGGAAGCGGTTCGCCGCCGTGCAGGCCTCGCCGACGTTGCGCATCTTCGCGAGCATCGCGCCCTCGACGGCGGCGTCGAGGTCGGCGTCCTCGAAGACGAGGAACGGGGCGTTGCCGCCGAGCTCCATCGAGACGCGCAGCACCTGCTCGGCGGACTGTTCGATCAGCGTGCGGCCGACCTCCGTCGAGCCGGTGAACGACAGCTTGCGCGTGCGCGAGTCCTTCAGCAGCGGTTCGATCAGCTCGCCCGAGTGCCTGCCGGTGATCACGTTCAGCACCCCGCCCGGCAGGCCGGCGTCCTGCAGGATCTTCGCGAGCGCGAGCATCGAGAGCGGCGTCTGCTGGGCGGGCTTGACGACGACGGTGCAGCCGGCGGCGATCGCCGGGGCGAGCTTGCGCGTGCCCATCGCCATCGGGAAGTTCCACGGCGTCACGAACACGCACGGCCCGACCGGCTGGCGCATCGTCAGGATCCGGCCCTTGCCGGTCGTGTTCACCATGTAGCGGCCGTGGATGCGGACGGCCTCCTCCGAGAACCAGCGGAAGAACTCGGCCGCGTAGGCGATCTCGGCCCGCGACTCCGCGAGCGCCTTGCCCATCTCGAGCGTCATCAGCAGCGCCAGCTCGTCGGTCTGCGCGACGATCGCCTCGTAGGCCCCGCGCAGGATCTCGCCGCGGTCGCGCGGCGCGCTCGCGGCCCACTCGGCCTGTCCGTCGGCCGCGGCCGTCAGCGCCGCGCGCGCGTCGTCGGCCTGCGCGTCGGCGACCTCGCACAGCATCTCGCCGGTGGCGGGGTCCTCGACCGGCAGCGTCCCGCCGCCGGTGGCCGCGCGCCACTCGCCGGCGATGTAGAGGTTCTTCGGGACCTGTTCCAGCACCGCCCGTTCGCTGCTCTTATCGGCCATCTCGTCCAATCATCTCGTTGATAACCATCCTGCAACGCTAACTCACTTACCCCGGCTGCCCGACCCATAGTCATGCGCTTGCTCGCCTGCCTGCTCGCCACGCTCTCGCTGGGCACCGCCTCGGCAAGGCCGCGGCGACGGCGAGCGGCTCGGGCGGGGCAACGCTCTTGATCGACGGCGCCGGCGACGGGCACGGCGTGGGGATGAGCCAGGAGGGGGCGCTCGGCTACGCCGAGCACGGCTTCTCCTACAGCGCGATCCTCGCCCACTACTACACCGGCACCGCGCTCGGACAGGCGCCGGCGGGGACGAAGGTGAAAGTGCTGGTCGGCGACCGGGTCAAGACGCTGCCGCTGGAAAGCTACGTGCGCGGCGTGGTCGCCGCCGAGATGCCCGCCAGCTGGCCGCTCGCGGCCTTGGAGGCGCAGGCGGTCGCGAGCCGCACCTACGCGATCACCGCCGACGCGGGCGGCACGCGGTTCGACGTCTACTCCGACACGCGCTCGCAGATGTATCTCGGCAAGTCCGCCGAAACAGCCGCCACCAATGGCGCGATCGCCGCGACCGCCGGCCAGGTCGTGACCTACGCGGGCAAGCCCGCGATCACCTACTACTTCGCCTCCAGCGGCGGCCATACCGAAGACGTGCAGGACGCCTTCCCCGGCGCCGCCGCGCAGCCCTGGCTGGTGGGCGTCGCCGACCCTTACGACCAGGGCCCGGAGCACAGCTGGACGGAGAGCCTGGGCTTCGCCACGGCGAGCAAGCGGCTGAGCGGTCTCGTGAAGGGCGCCTTCGAGGGGATCGAAGTGCTCACGCGCGGGTCCTCGCCGCGGATCCTCACCGCGTACGTGCTCGGCTCGGCCGGGCGGACGCTCGTCGGCGGCGACGAACTGGCCGCGCGGCTGGGGCTCGACGACACCTGGGCGTACTTCTCGGTCAAGCGCGGCACGAGCGTCGCCTCAGAGCCCGACCGCAGCGGCGCGAGCGCGCCGGCCGGTCCGGCGCCCACGACGAGCACGCCCACTCCCGCCCCCTCAGGGCCCGGCGGCGGCGCGGAGGGGCCGGCCGAAGCGCCGGAATCGAGCGCGGCGGGCGGGGCGGTCGCGGGGTAGCCGCGGTCGCTGCCGGGCCTTTACGCTGAGGGGAATGCCCGGCCCGCCGATGCCCGCCCCGCTCCTGATCGCCGACGTGCCGTGGCTGCTCTACCGCGCGTTTTTCTCGCTGCCCAAATCGATCGTCGGCGCGGATGGGCAGCCGGTGAACGCGCTGCTGGGGACCGTGAACGCGATCCTGGCGGTGCTCGAAGCGCGCCCGGCGCGAGCCGTCGCCGCCTGCATGGGGGCCGAGGAGGCGGTTTACCGCGTTGAGCTCTACCCCGGCTATCACGCGCAGCGCGAGCCGATGCCGCCGGAGCTCGCGGCGCAGTGGGAGAGGGCGCCGGCGCTGCTCGAGAGCCTCGGTTGGACGTTCGCGACGGACCCCGAGCTGGAGGCCGACGACGTGATGTTCTCGTTTGCGCTCGCCGAGCTCGCGGAGGGGAAGGACGGAGGCAGAGGTGCCCAAGCGAGCCGGCGCGGAGGTGGCGAGAACACGGCAGGCGGCGGACCTATGGAGAGAGCAGCGCTGCTGTTGAGCGGTGACCGCGACATGTTCCAGGCGGTGAACGAGCGGGTCGCGGTAGTCCTGCCCGGCAAGGGCGGAGCGGACCCTGAGGAGATCGGCCCGGAGCAGGTGCGCGAGCGCTACGGGATCGACCCAACGCTTGTGACCGACTTCATCGCCCTGCGCGGGGACCCATCCGACGGCCTGCCGGGCGCGCCCGGCATCGGCGCGAAGACCGCCGCCGAGCTACTGAATCGCTACGGCCCGCTGGAGGAGGTGTTGCGGGTCGCGCGCGCAGACGACAGCGACATGCGCCTGCGGACGGCGCTCGCGCTGAGCGAGAACGAAGAGCTGTTGCTCAACTTCAAGCGGATCGCGACGCTCGTGCCGATCGACGGCATCGCGCGGGCGGCGGACCGGGCGACCGACTTTGCCGGGGGCGCGCTCGCGGCTGGGGAGTTGGGGATGAAGCAGCTGGCGAGAAGGCTGGAGCAGATGGGCGAAACAGCAGGCTGACAGTGACTCAGCCAGACGGGAGAATCTCTTCCTCAGATACCCAACGTTCAAAGCTCGCGACATAGGGATCGAGCTCCCCCACGAGAATCAAGACACACTCGTGCAGCGTTTTCCAATTGGCCGGGGGATAGGCGTGAGCGAGAATATCGCGCAGTTCCTTGGTTTTTTGCAGACGCGCGGCGGACTCATGCGAGATCGCACCAAGCGCGGCAAGTCGCTCCCAGGGGTGGCCCGGCGCTTTGTCCAACATTCCGAGGCGCTGCCCCTCCGCAAGTGCGCGCGCCGCCAGCTCTCCTGCCCAGTTCAGAAGAACCTCGTACAGGCGCTCGATGACCGTCACCCTGTTGCGCTCGTGCACGTCGGACGACTGTGCGGCGGCGATGAACCTCTCCTCCGCAAAGCCCGGCTCGAATTCCTCCATCGTCACAAGCAACTGCTCACGCACGGCAGGAATCTCCTGGAGAATCACACCGATCCGGTACTGCCCCTTGGATACATGTCTCTCCGTCACTTGCGCACCACGACCCTGGACGCCTCTGCCCCTCCGTCAAGCTGCGCCAATCGCTCCCTCGCTTCGGCGACCGCGACGCGCGCACGAGTCATGATCAGCTCTTCTTCGCGTCCGCCCGCCGCAAGAATCTCGTCGCGGCGCTGCTGCAAGGCATCCCAAAGATCATCGCGGTCGATCAACACGCGCCCCTCGCGCAATACGTCGGCAAGTAGCGATGGCTGCGTCTCGGCCTGCTCCAGCATGACTACATCCACGGGCGTACCCAGCGCGCGTCGCAGACGTATGCGCAAATCTATCTGCGCCATCGCTCCGGTACGACGGTGAGCTATCAGCAGGTCGACATCTGAGACCGGCGTGTCCTCGCCCGTGGCGGTCGAGCCGAAGAGGACAGCCAGTCGCACATCGCGCTCGGTGCGAAGCGCAGCCATCAGCTTGCTGAGCAGCGTCCAGTGGCCTCGCAGGTAGTCCTCTTCCTCGCGTGACAGTTCCAGTTGGCCGCCAGCTATGCGGCGGCCACGGAGCAGACCCACGTTTATGTGGCGGCGTAGCGTGCGCTCGCTGCACCCAACCTTCTTCGCCGATGTGTCGAGGGCCAAACCCATGTGTCCAGCATCCTACCCGATGTGTCCAGCCCCTCCTATTATGTGTCCAGCATTTTTGCTCATGTGTCCTGGAAACCGTTAGGCGGCCATCTGCTTCCTCGTCGCGGGAGCTCGCGTGGCTGCAGGCCTACGGAGTGAACTTGACGGTCAGCACATCGCCGTCGACCATCACGTAGTCCCGCCCCTCGACACGCAACGTGCCGCGCTCGCGCGCGCCCGCGTAGCCGCCGACGTCCACTAGCTCCTGCCAGCCGATCACCTCGGCGCGGACGAAGCCCTTCTGGATGTCCGTGTGGATCTGACCGGCCGCATGCCAGGCGGTGAGGCCACGGCGCAGATGCCACGACTGCGCGATCGTGGCCTCGCCGGCGGTGAAAAACGCGATCAGATCGAGCAGCGCAAAAGCCTCCCGCACCACCCGTTGAAGACCGGACTCACTGACGCCGAGCTCCTCGCGCATCGCCGCCGCGTCCTCGTCGTCGAGCTCCGCCAGCTCGGCCTCGATCCGCGAGGACACGGCCACCGCGCGCGCGCCCTGCGCGGCGGCGTGCTCGGCGACGGCCGCGGGGATCTCCTCGGAGCCCTCGCCGACGTTGGCGACGAACAGCACCGGCTTGCTCGTGAGCGAGCCCAGGTCGCGGGCCGCGTTGGGCGCCTGGACGGGCACGGGCACGGTCCGCGCCGGACGACCGGCCTGCAGCGCCGCGATCACCTCGCGCAGCCACGCCTCCTCGGCGATCGCCACGCGGTCGCCCCCGCGTGCCTGTTTGCCGACTTTGTCCACCCGCCGCTCGGCCGCCTCGAGGTCAGCCATCACGAGCTCCGTCTCGATCGTCTCGATATCCGCCAGCGGGTCGACGCGGCCCTCGGGATGGATCACGTTTTCGTCGTTGTGCGCGCGCACGACGTGCACGATCGCGTGCGTCTCGCGGATGTTCGCCAGGAATTTGTTGCCCAGGCCCTCGCCCTCATGCGCCCCCGCCACCAGGCCCGCGATGTCGTGGAAGTCGACCGTGTCCCACACGATCTCCGACGAGCCAAGCGCCTTCGCCACCTGCTCCATGCGCTCGTCGATCACCGGCACCACCGCCACATTCGGCTCGATCGTGGTGAAGGGATAGTTGGCCGCCTCCGCCCCCGCCTTGGTCAGCGCGTTGAACAGCGACGACTTTCCCGCGTTTGGCATACCGACGATGCCGATCCTCGTGCTCACCGGTCGGCATCTTGGCAGGGATCGAGCGAAGAGGCTCGCGAGCGGTCAAGTGCGAGCCGGGGCCCACGCACGCCTCCTGGCGATCGAGCGTCGCCTGCTAAAACGCCGATGATGCGTCAGGGACCTCTCGCCGGCCGGTATCCAGCAGTCGCGGCGATGGTGATGTTCGCACTGATTCCCTACCTGGCCCTGTCCGCCGCGCTCCAGCCGCTGACGCCGATCATCGCCAAGCAACTGCACACCAGCCTGCAGACGATGAGCCTCAGCTCCGGCCTCGCCAACGCAGCCTATGCGGCCGGCACGGTGATGGCGGTCCAGTTCGCCCAGCACCTGCCGCAGCGCAGGATGCTGATCCTCTACGCCACGCTGCTCGTGATCGGGTCCGTGCTCGCGGCCTCGGCGCAGGACCCGGCGATGTACATCGCGGGCCACGTGATTCAGGGCCTCTGCACGAGCCTGCTGCTGATCTCCGCCGTGCCGCCACTGGCGATCGGCTATCCGGCAAGCAAGCTGCGCACCACCGCGGTGATCATGAACATGTGCATCTTCGGGGCGGTCGCGCTCGGCCCGGCGATCGGGGGGCTGCAGGCGCACTTCGACGCCTGGCGGCCGCTGTTCTGGATCATCGCCGCGATCGCGGCCAGCGCGCTCGTCCTGTCCGTGCTGACGTTCGACGACGCGCCGCCCGCCGATCCCGACTCGCCGCGCGATCCACTGGCGATCGCGCTGGCGCTCGTCGGCTGCGTGGCCGCGTTCTTCGGCGCCTCCGAGCTCTTGACCCACAGCTTTCTCGATCCGATCACGATCGTGCCGCTGCTCGGCGGCCTCGCGACGATCGTCGTCCTGATCGTCTATCAGTTCCGCGCAAAGCGGCCGCTCTTGACGATCCGCACGATGCTGACGAGCACGATGCCGGTCGCGGGCATCGTCGTGGCGCTGTTCGCGGCGGCGGCCTCGGTGTCGGCGACCGCGCTCACCGCGGCCGTCCTGGCCCAACGTTATGGACCGCTGCATGTGGGCCTGCTCTATCTGCCGGAGGTCGCAGGCGCCGTGATCACCGCGATCCTGCTCGGCGTGGTCATCACCAGGCGCGCGATGCACTACCTCCCGCTGGCGGGCATGGTGTTCCTCGCGGCGGGGATCGCGGTCTTCCGGATCGAAGTGCCGTCGAGCGAAGCGGCCACGCTCCTGGGCTCGGGTCTGACCGGCATCGGTCTCGGCGCGACGGTCGCGCCCGCGCTGTTCGTGGCCGGCTTCTCGCTGCCCTCCGCCAGCCTCCAGCGCGTGTTCGCGATCGTCGAGCTGATGCGCGCGGTGGCGGCGTTCATGATCGCGCCGATCTTCGCCCACCTGGCCCTGACCGTCGGCGGCAGCCTCGATGCCGGCACCGGCATCGCCCTGTGGATCGGGCTCGCGCTCGCGCTCGGTGGCGCCGCACTCGGCGTCGCGATCTACGCGCTCGGCGGCGCCCGCCCGCAGGCGCCCGATCTCGATCGCTTCGTGGCCGGCGAGTCGCCCGCGTGGTACTCGCCACCGCTGCTGGCGAGGGTCCGGCCGGGCCTTGCAACCACGCAACCCGCGACCGAGAGCGCCAACTGAGATGGCAGCGAGCGACACACACGCCGCCACGCCCGACCCGGCGAGCGGCCCGGTGCTGTTCGCCTACGACGGCTGCGATCTGGCGAAGCACGCGATCGAACAGGCCGGCCGCCAGCTCGCGCCCGGACGCGATGCGTTGGTCGTCTGTGTCTGGCAGACGAACGATCTCGGGTTCCTGCCCGTCGACGACCGGCACCTGAACGCCGCGGAGGCCGGCGAGGTCCGTGCGGCCGCCGAAGAGACCGCTGCGCAGGGGGCGTCGCTGGCGCAGGCGGCGGGCTTTCGGCCCAAGAGCATCGCGATCGCGGCCGCCCCGACCTGGAAGGGAATCGTCGAGGTCGCCGAGCAGCGCAACGCGAGCCTGATCGTGCTTGGCCCCCACCGCCGCAGCGGGCTCGTCGGGCATCTACTCGGCAGCGTCACGGCGGCGGTGGTGGCGCATTCGGCGGCCTCCGTGCTGGTTGTGCGTTCCTGACCGGCGGTCGCCGCCGCCGAACACCGGCCTCGAATCGCGCGATGTAGCAACCGACCGGCAGCTCAGCGGCGCGCCGCGACGGCCGTCCCCAGCAGCGCACCGGCGATCACGTCGGACGGGTAGTGCACCCCCAGGTAGAGACGCGAGACGGCCAGCCCCTTCGCGAGGGCATACAGCGGCACCGCTGGGAGTCCCAGCCGCGTGTACGCGAGCGCGCCGGCGAACGAGGTCGAGGCGTGCGCGCTCGGGAAGCTCAGCTGCGTCGGCGTGCTCGTCAACGGCGGCAGGCCCGGCAGCTGCGGGCGGCGGCGGCGGACCACCAGCTTGACGGCCGTGTTCAACGCGTAGGTGCCCAGCACGGTGCCCGTGGCCCGGCGCCATTGCGGACGTCTGGGCACGTCGAGCGCGTACCCGGCCGTCCCGATCGCGATCCACACCGCGCCGCGCTCGCCGAGCTTCGAGAAGCTCGCGACCGCGCGGTCGGCCTTTGGCCCGTGCCCCCACGTGCGCATCGCGCGCAGCACATGCTCATCCAGATCGACGCTCAACGACGCCGCTCAGGCAGAGAAGCCCACGCGGGAATCCTCATCCTCCGCGCGGATGTAGACGACCTGCCCGAGGTACAACCGGACCGGGCCGTCCTCGGTCTCGAGCTCGTGCCAGCCGCCGTCGCCGAGGGACTTGTAGAGGCCCTTCAGCTGGTCCTCGCTGACGCGCAACGCGAGCACCTGACCGCCCTGGAAGCCGACGCTGATCCGGCGCGCGCTGGAGGAGGCCATCAGTGCGCTCCCAGCCCGGCGGCCGGCTCGACGATCTCGGTCAGCACGCCCGCGGTCGCGCGCGGGTGCAGGAAGGCGACGCGCGAGCCGCGGATGCCGATCCGGGGCTGCTCGTCGATCAGCTCCATGCCGGACTGCTTGAGCGTCGCGAGCGTCGCGTCGATGTCGCCGACCTGGTAGGCGACGTGGTGCAGGCCGGGGCCCTTCTTCGCGAGGAACTTGCCCACGGGCGTGTCCTCGCCGAGCGGCGCGAGCAGCTCGACGTGGTTCTCGCCGACGTCCAGCAGCACGGCCTCGACGCCCTGCTCCTCGACGACCTCGCGGTGGGCGACCTGCATCTGGAAGCCGTCGCGCCACAGCGCGAGCGAGGCCTCGATCTCCGCCACCGCCACGCCGATATGGTCGATCCGCCTGAACACGCTCGCCAGTCTACCGGCGAGGTGCGGGCGAGGGCGGCATATCCCCTGTGGCGACGGACCCCACCCGCGCCGACGCCGCCCTCACCCCGCGCCGACGCCCCCCTCACCCGCGGTGGCGTCCACTGCGGTGGCTGCCGCCACCACGCGCAGTCCGGATCCAGGGGCGCGCTCCAGGCGCGGCACGCCCTTCATGATCCGGTCGATCGCGTCGCGGTCGAGCACCTCGTGCTCGAGCAGCTCGTTCGCGAGCGCGTCGAGTTGTGGCCGGTGCGAGACGATCGTGCGCTGCGCCGCGCGGCGGGCTTCCTCGATCAGGTCCTGGCGCTCCTCGTCGCGGATCCGGAGCGTCGTCTCCGAGAGGCGCACGTCGCCGTCGGGCGCGCGGCCCACGCCGGCGGTGCCCATCGCGTAGTCGTGCACCATCGAATGGGAGATGTCGGCGACGCGCTTGAGGTCGTCGGACGCGCCCGTCGTGATCGCGCCGAACACGACCTGCTCGGCGACGCGGCCGCCCAGCAAAACGGTCATGTAGTCGAGCAACTCTTCGCGCGTCTTCAGGTAGCGATCCTCGGCGGGCAGGTTCAGCGTGTAGCCGAGCGCGCGCCCGCGCGGGACGATCGAGATCTTGTGCACGCGGTCGACCGACGGCAGCAGCTCGCCACACAGCGCATGTCCGGCCTCGTGGTAGGCGACGACGCGCTTCTCGTGCTCGTTCAGCACCCGGCGCGACTGCACGCCCGCGATCACGCGCTCGAGCGCGCTGTCGAAGTCCTGGTCGTCGATCCGCTTGGCGCCGCGGCGCGTGGCGAAGATCGCCGCCTCGTTGCAGATGTTCGCGAGGTCGGCGCCGGTCAGGCCGCTCGTCTGCTGGGCGACGAGCGAGAGGTCGACTTTGCCGAGCGGCTTCTCGCGGGTGTGCACGCCGAGCACGCCTTCGCGCCCGCGCACATCGGGGGGCGCGACGAACACCTGGCGGTCGAAGCGCCCCGGCCGCAGCAGCGCCGGGTCGAGCTTGTCGAGCAGGTTCGAGGCGGCGATCACGACCACGCGCCCGCTCGCGGCGAAGCCGTCCATCTCGACGAGCAATTGGTTGAGCGTCTGGTCCTTCTCGCCGGAGATATCCATCCCGCGGCGACCGCCGACGGCGTCGAGCTCGTCGATGAAGATGATCGCCGGTTCGTGCTTTCTGGCGATCGCGAACAGCCGGCGGATGCGCGCGGCGCCGAGGCCGGCGAACATCTCCACGAACGCCGCCGCCGACTGCGCGAAGAACTGCGCGCCGGACTCGTGCGCGACCGCCTTCGCGAGCAGCGTCTTGCCCGTCCCCGGCGGGCCGTGCAGGAGGATCCCCTTCGGCACCTTCGCGCCGAGCTCTTCGAACTGCTTCGGATCGCGCAGGAACTCGACGATCTCCTCGAGCTCTCCCCGCGCGTCGTCCACTCCCGCGATGTCCTTCCAGCCGACCGCCTGATGCGATGCCGGCTTGATCTGCTGCGGCTTGACTTTCGGCATCACTTTCAGCATCCGCCACATCACGGCGATGATCACGACGAAGAACAGGATCGCGACGACCGGCTCCCAGTTCAGCGCCCAGTTCTGCAGGTTCTGCACGAACGAGACGTGCGCCACCGGTGGCGCCGCGATCGGCGCCACTTTCGTCACTGCATGTGCGTGAGCGTGCACGAGCGCGGCATGCGCGGCTAGAGGATGGGCGAGGGCCGCGTGGCCCGCAGGCGTCGTTGTCGCCTTGCCCGTCGTCGCTGTCGTCGTCCCTGACTGCATTGCCTTCTCACCACCATCCTTGGCTGGCCTATCCGTCCATTATGCAGATCTCTACTCAAGCACGCGCCGCGCCAGATCTCTGAAGAACTCCGTCGCGTAGGCGAGATCGCGAAGATCGATCCGCTCGTCCGCCGCGTGCATCAGCGGCGCCGCCTCGAACAGCGTCTGGTGCTTCTGCGGAAAGAACCCGTAGGCGACGCAGTCGGGGAACGCCTCGCGGAAGTGGCGCGAGTCGGTGAAGCCGGGCAGGATCACGGGCACGACGTCGGCGCCCGCGTCGTGCTCGCTCACCCAGTCTGCGATCGTCTCCATCAGCCGCGACTCGATCGGCGAGCGGTTGCCCTCGATCCGCTCGGTGAAGTCGATCCGCCAGTCGCCCTCGCCGAGGACTTCGGCGATCCCGCGCCGCACCTCCGCCTCGCCGAGGCCGGGCGGCACGCGGCAGTCGACTTTCAGCTCGGCGCTGGAGGGGATCACGTTGATCTTCTCCGACGCCCGGATCTGCGTCGGGGTGAACGTGACGCCGAGCATCGGCTCGAACATCGTCACCAGGCGCCCATCGGCCGCGCCCAGCCGCGCGACCGCGGCGGCCGGGTCGCCGGGGTCCTCGCCGAGCGCGCGCAGGAACGCCCGTGGCTCGGCCGTCAACTCGTACGCCGGCTGACTGGCCGCCAGCCGCTCGAGCACCGGCGCCATCTTCAGCAGCGCGTTCTCGCCGATCTTCGGCATCGAGGCGTGGCCCGCGACGCCGTCGGTCGTGACCGTGAAGCGGAACACGCCCTTCTCCGCGCAGCACACGCCGTAGTGGCGGCGGGCGGGCGGACGGTTGGGCGGGGCTCCATATTCGAACACCGCGCCACCGCCCTCGTTCACGAGCAGGTCGCAGCGGACCTTCTCGGGGTGTTCTCTGCAGATCCACTGCGCGCCGAGCTCGCCTCCGGTCTCCTCGTCGACGACCGCCACGATCAACAGCTCGCCCTTCGCCGGGCGCCAGCCCGAGCGCGCGAGGCCCGCCGCCGCGGCGATCTCGGCGGCGGTCTGCGACTTCATGTCGATCGCGCCGCGCCCCCAGACGAAGCCCTCGGCCAGATCGCCCGACCAGGGGCCGTGCGCCGACCACTCCTCGGGGTTCGCGAGCACCGTGTCGACGTGGCTGAGGTAGCAGAGCGTCGGGCCGTCGTTCGCGGAGCCGGCGTCGGAGGGGTTCGCGGGGCGGGCGGGGTTCTCCTCTCCGCGCAGCCGCGCGACAAGGTTCGGCCGCTCGGGCTCGGCGCCGAGCAGCTCGCACTCGAAGCCGGCCTCCGTCAGGTAGGCGCTCAGGTACTCCTGCGCGGCGCGCTCGTTGCCCGGCGGGTTGACCGTGTCGAAGCGGATCAGCTTCTGCAGGAGCTCTGTCGCCTCTGCCGCCGGGTCGGGATTGCTCACCTCGTGATCGTACGCCGATCCCGGCGCGCGCCGGGGACCGCCGCCAGCAGTTCCTTCGTGTACGGGTGCGACGGTTCGCTGTAAAGCGCCTCGTTCTCCGCGAGCTCGACGATCTTGCCCGCGTTCATCACCGCGACGCGGTCGCACATGTGCCGCACGACCGAGAGGTCGTGCGAGATCAGCACGAGCGTCAGGCCCATGTCCTGCTGGAGCTCGCGCAGCAGGTTCAAGACCTGCGCCTGGATCGACACGTCGAGCGCCGACACCGGCTCGTCGGCGATCAGGAGCTTCGGGCCGAGCGCGAGCGCGCGCGCGACGCCGATCCGCTGGCGCTGGCCGCCGGAGAACTCGTGCGGGTAGCGGTTGTAGTGCTCGGGGTTCAGGCCGACCCGGTCCATCAGCTCCTTCACCTTCGCGCGGCGCTCTCCGCGGTCGGTGTGCAGACCGTGGATCGCGAACGGCTCGGCGACGATCGAGCCGACCGTCTTGCGCGGGTTCAGCGACGAATACGGATCCTGGAAGACCATCTGCAGCTCGCGCCTGACCGCCTTCAGCCGGCCGCCCCGCAGGCGCGTGATCTCCTCGCCCTCGAAGCGCACGCTGCCGGCGGTGGGTTCGAGCAGTCGCATCATCATCCGCGCGGTCGTGCTCTTGCCGCAGCCGGTCTCGCCGACGATGCCGAGCGTCTCGCCGCGCCGCACGTCGAAGCTCACGCCGTCGACCGCCTTCACCGCGCCCGCCTTGCGCGCGAGCACGATCCCGCGGGTGAGCGGGAAGTGCTTCTCCAGGTCTCTGACCTCCATCAATGCCTCCGCGGGACTCATTGCCCGGATTCCGATCCGGCCGCGGCGGGATGCCGCTCTGCGACCCCGGGGGCGATCGGCCGGGCGGGAAGTCCCACGGCCGTGAGGGCCTGGGCGGGTGTGCGGCCGGCCTGTACCTCCGACCACAGCCTGCGGCGCGCGTCCTGATCCAGCAGGCAGGCCACCCCGTGGGTCTGATCCGTTGACGTCGTGTGCAACTCCGGGTCGATCCGCGCGTGGTCGGGCTGGGCGTAGGCACAGCGCGGGTGGAAGTGACAGCCCGACGGGGGGGCGATCAGGCTCGGCGGGCTCCCCGGGATCGGCTCCAACCGCTCCGCGCGCGGGCCGTCCAGTTTCGGGATCGAGCGCAACAGACCCCACGTATATGGGTGTTCGGGCCGCTTCAGCAAGGTCTCGGTCGCGGCCGTCTCGACGATCCGTCCCGCGTACATCACGGCGATCTCGTCGGCGATCTCCGCGACCACGCCGAGGTCGTGCGTGACGATCATCACCGCCATCCCCAGCTCCCGGCGCAACCGCTCCAGCAAGGTGAGGATCTGCGCCTGCACGGTCACGTCGAGCGCGGTCGTCGGCTCGTCCGCGATCAACAGCCGCGGCTCGTTCGCGAGCGCCATCGCGATCATCGCGCGCTGGCGCATGCCGCCGGAGAACTCGTGCGGGTAGTCGTCGACGCGCCTGCCCGGGTCGGGGATCCCGACGAGGCCCAACAGCTCGATCGTGCGCGTGCGCGCCTGCGACTTCGTCACGTCCTGATGTGCTCTCACGGCCTCCACGATCTGCGCGCCGACCTTGTACAGCGGGTGCAGCGCCGTCGAGGGATCCTGAAAGATCATCGCGATCTCGTTGCCCCTGACCCGCCGCAGCGCGGGCTCGTCGAGCCCCAGCAGATCGACACCCTCGAACATCACTCGCCCGCTCGTCTTCGCCCCCTGCGCGCGGGTCAAGCCCAGCACCGTCATCGCCGCGACCGTCTTGCCCGAGCCCGACTCGCCGACGACCCCGAGCGTGCGGCCTCTTCCCAGCTCGTATGTGATCCCGTCGACGGCTTTCACGACGCCGTCTTCAGTCGGGAACTCGACCCGCAGGTCCTCGACTCGCAGCAGGGGCGAATTGACAGCGGTACCCATCAGCAAGCCCGCCCGTTGAACCCGTGACCCAGGGAATCTGAAGAGAGATCCGGCATGAGACCACCGACAAGATCCGATTTTTTTAATATTAATGTTTTCATGTGCATCTGTAAAGAATCCGCTGACTCATGAGTACCTGACACGTGGATCCAGATATGCATAAACGATGTCGACGACAATGTTCGCGACGACGACGAACAGCGCGCCGAGCAGCACCGTGCCCTGCACGACGAGCAGATCCGCGTGCCGGATCGCGGTGTAGGCGAGCAGCCCGACGCCGGGGATGTTGAAGACGACTTCGACGAGGATCGCGCCGCCGAGCAGCGTCGCGATATCGAGCGCGAGGATCGTCACGATCGGGTTGATCGCGGCGCGCACCCCGTGATGCAGAACGACGCGCCGCTCGCCGAGGCCCTTCGCGCGCGCGGTGCGGATGTAATCCTCCTGCATCGTCTCGCTCAGGCTCCCCCGCATCAGCCGTGCGTAGATCGCCGCCGAGCCCGCCGCGAGCACGAGCCACGGGAGGATTAGCGAGGTGAACCATTTCCACGGGTCGCTCGTCAAGGAGACATAGCTGCCGGACCCCGGGAAGATCTTCACCTGGCCGATGTCCGCGGCGAACAGGTACAGCGCGATCAGCCCGAGCCAGTATTCCGGCGCGGACACGAACACGAGCGCGGTGCCCATGCTCGCGCGGTCGAGCCACGAGCCGCGGCGCAGCGCCGAGAGGATCCCGACCGGCAGTCCGACCAGCAGCCAGATCGCCGCCCCCCCGAGCATCAGCGACAGCGTCGCGCCGAGGCGTTCGGCGATCAGGCCGCGCACTGGCGCGTTCGAGTAGTAGCTGTAGCCGAGGTTGAAGTGCAGGAAGACGCCCTTCATGTAGATCCAGAACTGCGCCGGCAGCGACTTGTCCAGGCCGAGGTCGACGCGCAGCTCGGCGATCACTTTCGGGCTGGCGTTGTGCCCGGCGCGCAGTCGCGCCGGATCGCCCGTGGGGAGAATCCGGAACAGCAGGAAGATCAGGGCCGTGACGAGGATCAGCAGCAGGATTCCCCAGAGCACGCGACGGATGATGTATCTGGTCATCTTGCTCGGCGCCCGGTGTAGAGAGTCATCGCGCTCGGCGCCCGCTGTAGAGGGTCATCGTGCTCGGCGCCCGGCCCGCTGGATCACTTCAGCGAGGTGAAGCTGTAGTCCCACTGGCCGGTGTTCCAGAGGTCGCCGACGCCGGCGACATCCTTCGACTCGATGCTCGGTTGCTTGTCCCAGTCGAACGGGATCGCGACGGCCCGCGCGACGAGTTTGCGATCGATTGCGGCCCACGCGTTCGCGCGCGCCTGCGTGCCGACGACGAGTTCGGCGGCGTCCATCTCCTTGTTGATTTCGGGGTCGTTCACCTGGCCCCAGTTGTTGTTCCCGGTCGAGACGATGTTCTTGCCGTTGAACGCGACGTCGAGCACCGCCTGCGGGTCGCCGAAGTCCGCGACCCAGCCGACGTTCGGGCAGACGTCGATCTCTTCGGCCGGCATGCCGCAGTACTTTTCGTACATCACCGAGACTTCGACGAGCGAGAGCTTCGTCTGGAAGCCGAGGTTCTTCAGCGTCTGGTTGACGATTTCCGCGTCTTCGTTGTCGGGACTTTCGTTCCCGCCGACGATCTGCAGCGTCTTTCCGCCCGTGTACTTGCCGCTCGGATAGCCCGCGAGCTTCATGTACTTCGCGGCGACCGCGATGTTGCCGTCGGGATAGTCGTTGTAGTCGACCTGCGGGCCCTTCAATCCACCCGCCTGTTCGAAGCCGGGGATTTCGGGATAGATGAAGTGCGTCATCACGTTCGTCACGAGTTCGCCGCCGCGCGCCTTGTTCATCGCGGTGCGGTCGAGCGCGGCCCAGAAGGCCTTGCGCACGTTCACGTTGGCGAACGGGCCCCGCTTGTTGTTGACGGCGATGTAGTGGTCGCCGGCGCCCGGCGAGATCTCCAGCTGGCTGCGGAATTTTTCATACGCGAGCTTGACGATCGGCTGCGCGGGCGTTTCGTTCTGGACCATGTCCGACCCTTCGAGGACCTGCCGTCCGATCACCGTCGTGTCCCCGCCGAGGTCGATATTAATCCGATTCAGATACGCGGGGCGGAAGTCGGTCGCGGGGTTCCAGTTGGGGTTGCGCACGAGCGTCGCCGATTTACCGGGGACGTAACCGATCCCGAGCACTTTCCCGGCGCTGTCGTTCTCGAGCATGTACGGGCCCGTCGCGACCTGATAGTTGCCGTATTCGGTCGGTTTCATCGCGTCGTACTTCTTCGCGTATTCCTCCGGCACGGGCGCGCTCAGCGGCAGCACCAGCGCGGCGAGCACGATCGCCGCCTTCGGTTCGGCGAGGTGAAAGACGATCGTTTCCTTGTTGGGCGTGGTGATGCCAGGAAACGGACCGCCGGTTTCCTTCTTGAGCTCTTCCTTGGCGCCCACGAGTGACCCGAAGTAGGCTTCCCAATAGGGATTGGCGACGTTCGCGTCGGCGCCGCGCTCGATCGCGTAGGCGACGTCGGCGGAGGTCACTTCGCGGTTCACCGGCGGGCTGAAGTGCACGCCTTTGCGGATGTGTACCGTGATCGTCTTGTTCGCATTGGAGATCCGCGCCGGTTCGGAGGCGATGTCCGGGACCGGTTCGGTGAACGAGTTCGGCTTGTATGAGAACAGCGGACGCTGGGTCGCGTAGACGACCTCGTAGTCGATGTTGTAATACGCGAGCCCGGGGTCGAGCTGTTCGAAGTCGGTGTGGTTGAGCACGGTCAGCGTGCCGCCGCGTTTGCCGCCCGTCAGCGACTCGGTGCGCGGCGTCTGGATGCCCTTCGCGACCCCGGTCCCGCCGCCGCCGGAGATCGATTCGCCGCTGGAGCCGCACGCGGCCAGCCCCAGCGCGAGCGCACCGGCGAGCGCCACTGCCGCCAGCTGTCTGGTTGGGGTGATCACTGCATCTCCTCTGCTTGTTGGAGCCTCGAATTGATCGTGCGGTCCTCGGGATTCGCCTTGCGGTCCACGAAGCTCATCGGATCGTCCTCGAGGTTCATCGTCTTGCGGTCCCGATGTTTCATCTCGCTGTTCCCGGGATTCACCGCGCGGCCCTCGGGTTGAGCGCGTCCTGCAGGCCGTCGCCGAGCAGGTTGAAGGCCAGCACGGTCAACAGCAGCGCCAGCCCCGGGAAGGTCATGTACCACCAGGCGGTGTTGAAGATCGGCGTCGCGGCGGCGATCATCTGACCCCAGCTCGCGGTCGGCGGGCGGATGCCGACGCCGAGGAAGGAGAGACCGGCCTCGAGCAGGATGTTGAGCGGGATCAGCAGCGTCGCGTAGACGATGATCGGCGCGAGCAGGTTGGGGAGGATCTCGCGGAACATGATCCTCGCGTTCGAGGCGCCAAGCGCGCGCGAGGCCTGCACGAACTCGCGCTCGCGCAGGCTCAGCACGAGCCCGCGGACGATCCGCGCGATGTACGTCCAGTTGGCGAGCGCGATCAGGAAGATCACGAGGCCGAGGCCCGGCTGGATCGTGCCGCCGACGCAGCCGCGCACCGCGCACGCCGCGCCGATCCCGAGCCCGAGCAAAAGGATCGGGATCGACAGCACGACGTCGATCAACCGCGAGAGCAGCGTGTCGACCCAGCCGCGATAGAAGCCCGCGAGCGTCCCGATCACGACGCCGATCAGCGTCGCGACCGCCGTGCCGAGGATCCCCGACCTCGAGCGCCACGCGCGTGCCGTAGATCACGCGCGACATCACGTCCTGGCCGAGCTGGTCGACGCCGAACGGATGGGCGAGGCTGGGACCGAGTGGCGAGCCGAAAGAGTCCGTCAGGTTCGGGTTCTGCACGTCGGGCCCCGGCAGGCCGAGCAGTTTCACGATCAGCGGCGCCGCGAGCGCGACGACGAACAGCAGCACGACAAACCCGAGCGAGCAGAGCGCGACCCGGTCCTGGCGGAAGCGACGCCAGAACAGCTGCAGCGGCGAGCGCGCCGCGACACCGCTCTGCGGGAGCGGCAGCTGGAAGTCGCCGGGTGTTCCGCCCGCGCCACCGGCGCCGGTCCCAGGGCCGCCCCACAGCTCGGCGGCTCCGGTGCTCATTTGATCGACCCTTCCTTACTTGCGGAATTCGATTGCAAACACATGGCGAACACGGGCTTTATCTGTTCGACACGCCCTCTTCGACAACCTTCCCCCGAACCTAAATCCAGCGCGCGATACTGAGGCGGATGGACACACTGTTCGAGTCTGGTGATGGAAACCCACCCACCCGCGAGTCCAAGCCCGGCAGGGGAGTGGCAGGGGACGACCGCCCGCTGGCGGCGCGCGTGCGACCGGCGACGCTCGCGGACTTCGTCGGCCAATCCCACCTGCTCGGCGCCGACTCGGCGTTGCGCACGGCGATCGAGCAGGGACACCCCCACTCGATGATCCTCTACGGGCCGCCGGGCACCGGCAAGACGACGCTCGCGCGGATGGTCGCCGAGCACGCGAACGCCGCCTTCGAGGAGCTGAGCGCCGTGCAGGCCGGCCGCGCCGAGGTGCGCGCGGTGCTCGAGCGAGCGGCGCACCGCCGGAGGACGGGAGGCCCGCCCACCCCGGGGCGGCGGGGTCCAGGGTGGGCGGGACCCGTACAGTTTTCTTCCTCGACGAGATCCACCGCTTCAACAAGGCCCAGCAGGACGCTTTGCTGCCGGCGGTCGAGGACGGGCTCGTCACGCTGATCGGCGCGACCACCGAGAACCCCGCGTTCGAGGTCAACGGCGCGCTGCTCTCGCGCACGCGCGTGTATGCACTTCAGGCGTTGAGCGACGAGGAGGTCGGGACGGTGCTGCGACGCGCGCTCACGGAGACGACGACGCCGGTGGACGACGACGCCCTCGACTTCCTGGCCGCGCGTAGCGAAGGCGACGCGCGCACCGCGCTGAACGCGCTCGAGCTGGCGCTCGCCACGGCCGCTGAGCTCGGCGAGACCCATGTCACGGTCCCGCGCGCCGAGGACGCGCTGCAGCAGCGGGCGGTGCTGTACGACAAAGGCGGCGACCGCCACTACGACTACATCTCCGCCTGGATCAAGTCCACGCGGGGCTCGGACCCCGACGCCTCGCTCTACTACCTCGCGGTGATGCTCGAGGGCGGCGAGGACCCGCGGTTCATCGTGCGGCGGATGGTGATCCTCGCCTCGGAGGACATCGGCAACGCCGACCCGCCGCGCTCGGCGTCGCGGTCGCCGCGGCCCAGGCGGTCGAGCACGTCGGCCTGCCGGAGGCCACGTTCGCGCTCGCGCAGGCGGCTATTTATCTCTCGCTCGCGCCGAAGTCGAACGCCGCCGGCAAGGCGCTGGGCGCGGCGCGCAGGCACGTGCGCGAACACGGCGCCGCGCCGGTCCCAGGGTGGCTGCGATCGGGGCCCCGGCCGGGGCAGGACGTCGGCGGCTACGACAACCCCCACGGCCACCCCGGACACCTCGCCGCACAGGAGCTCCTGCCGGAGGGAGTTGTCGGCGCGCGCTTCTACGAGCCCGACGAGGCCGAGGCCGAGCTCGCGCGGCGGCTGGAGCAGGTTCGCCGGCTGCGCGGGCGTTGAGACCACTGCTTGCGTTCGGCGGCGGGGATCCTTCAGTGCTATACTTAAGTGAATGCTTAACCAAAGTACGGCAGCAGTAGCCGGCGGCGATGTGGACCTACTCTTCCAGGCGCTCGCGGACCCCAGCCGGCGGGCGATGGTCGAACGGCTGACCAACGGACCGGCGTCCGTCAGCGAACTCGCCCGGCCCCTGGCGATGTCGATGCCGGCGGTCGTCCAGCACCTGCACGTGCTCGAACGCAGCGGGCTCGTGCGCTCGGAAAAGGTGGGGCGGGTTCGCACGTGCACCGTGGAGTCCGCCGCGCTGCGGGCCGCGGAGGGCTGGATCGCCGCGCGGCGCACCACCTGGGAGCAGCGCCTCGACCGTCTCGGCGAGTACCTCGCCGAGCACCCCGACGGACCATGACAGCGAAATCGACCCAGCGCAAAGGAGCACGCAGATGAGCCAGGCAGACGAGACCGCGGTCGAGCGCTCGACCGTCCATTCCACCTTCGTGCTCGAGCGCACCTACGAGGCCGCGCCCGCGCGGGTGTGGCAGGCGTGGGCGGACCCCGCGGAGAAGCGCCGCTGGTTCGGCCCGCCGGGGCCGGCGAAGGCCGAGCACGAGCTCGAGTTCCGCGTGGGCGGCCTCGAGCGCATGACCGTGCAGTCGCCCGGCGGCGCTCTACAAGTTCATCGCGCGCTTCCAGGACATCGTCGAGGGCGAGCGGTTCGTGCACACGTATGAGATGTACCTGGACGACGCGCGCATCTCGGTGTCGGTGGCAACCGTGGTGCTGGAGGCGGCGGGCGAGGGGACGAAGCTGACGATGACCGAGCAGGGCGTGTTCCTCGACGGGCTCGACAACCCCGCGGAGCGCGAGCACGGCACGGGCGAGATGCTGGACACGCTGGCTCGATATCTCCAGAGCACGGGAGACGGGGCATGAACGAGAGACGGGCAACGGGAGACGGGAGCCGGGCATGAGCGCAGCCGCCGGCGAGCGACCCCACGCGAGCGCAACCGCCGCGCGCGCGACGAGCGACTCACGCGACCACCACCCCCGCGCCCCGCGACGAGCGCTGGGTGGCGCTGTACGTGCTGTGCGTGGGGATGCTGATGATCGTGCTCGACGTGACCGTCGTGAACGTCGCGCTGCCCTCGATCCAGAACGACCTGCGCTTCTCGACCTCGAGCCTCGCGTGGGTGATCAACGCCTACCTGATCGCCTTCGGCGGCCTGCTCCTGCTGGCCGGGCGCCTCGGCGACCTGGTCGGGCGCCGCAGCGTCTTCCTGGCGGGGATCGGACTGTTCACGACCGCCTCGCTGCTATGCGGCCTGGCGAACAGCCAGACGCTGCTGATCGCCGCGCGCTTCGCGCAGGGCATCGGCGGCGCGATGACATCCGCGGTGATCCTCGGCATGATCGTGACGATGTTTCCAGAGCCCCGCGAGCAGGCGAAGGCGATCGGGGTGTACGCGTTCGTCGCCTCCGCCGGCGGCTCGGTCGGCCTGCTCGCCGGTGGCGCGATCACGCAGTCGATCGACTGGCACTGGATCTTCTTCGTGAACATCCCGATCGGGATCGCCACGGCCGTATTCGCCGCGCGCCTGCTCGAGCGCGACAAGGGCATCGGTTTCGGCGCCGGCGCGGACGTCCCGGGCGGGGTGCTGATCACCTCCGCGCTGATGCTGGGCGTCTACACGATCGTCAAGCCCGCCGCCGAAGACGGCTGGGGAGCGGGGCGCACGCTCGCGCTCGGCGCCGTCGCGGTCGCGCTGCTGGCCTGCTTCTTCGTGCGCGAGGCCAACGCGCGCAACCCGCTCGTGCCGCTGCGGATCTTCCGCGTGCGCAACGTCGTCACGGCCAACGCGATCCAGATCCTGTCGGTGGCGGGGATGTTCGGGATGTTCTTCCTCGGCGCGCTGTACCTGCGGCGCGTGCTCGGCTACGACGCGCTGCAGATCGGGCTCGCGTTCCTGCCCGTGACGCTGACGATGGGAACCCTGTCGATCCGCTACTCCGAGCGACTGGTGACCCGCTTCGGGGCGCGCAACACGGTCGTGCCCGGACTCGTGCTGATCGCGCTCGCGCTCGTCCTGTTCGCGCAGGTGCCCGTCCAGGGCAGCTACTTCCTCCACGTGATGCCCTCGATGCTGCTGCTCGGCATCGGCGCCGGGATCTGCTTCCCCGCGCTGATGAACCTCGCGATGTCGGGCATCGAGCCGCGCGACGCCGGCCTCGCCTCCGGCCTGGTCAACACGACCGCGCAGATCGGCGGAGCGCTCGGGCTGGCGGTGCTGGCCACGCTGTCGAGCACGCATACCCGGCACCTGCAGGCGCAGGGCCACTCGAGCGCCGCCGCGCTCACCGGCGGCTATCACCTCGCGTTCTGGATCGCCGCCGCGCTCACCGTCGCCGCACTCGCGATCGTGCCCGCCGTGCTGAGCTCCACCGTGCCGAGCCCCGCCGCGTCGCACGATGCCCGGCCGGCAGGCGAGGACGATGCCGGCGACGCGCGCGAGCACGAACACGGGCGCGAGCACGCAGGGGTGCGCGGAGGAGCGACCTTGACGGAACCGGGGAGCTGACGGCGGGAGCAGCGATAATCGGCCGAGATGAGCCGAGCCCCCCGTGAGGCGGACCCCACCGAAGCGCAGGCGCAGGCGCAGGCGCCGCGGACGATCGAGTCGCGCAACCCGGCGACGGGGGCGGTGCTCGGCAGCGTGCAGGCGACCCCGCCGGGACAGATCGACGAGGTCGTCCACGCGGTCGCGCGGGTGCAGCCGCTGTGGGCGCTCCTACGGGTCGAGGACCGCGCGCGATACATGCGCAGGATGGCCCAGGCGATCATCGACGAGCTCGACGCGCTCGCTCGCGAGATCGGCCGCGAGCAGGGCCGGCCGCGCGCCGAGGTCGCAGCGCTCGAGCTGCTGCCGGCGATCGACGCGCTGATCTGGATCGCCGAGGACGGGGCGAAGGTGCTCGGCGGCCGCCGCGTCGGGATCCACCGCTCGATGTCGCTCGCGCGCCGCGCGCGGATCGCGTATGAGCCCTACGGCGTGATCGGCGTGATCGGCGCCGGCAGCGCGCCCTTCGCCCAGCCGCTCGGCCAGATCGCGGGGGCGCTGCTCGGCGGGCAACGGCGTCGTCTTCAAGCCGGCCGCGCGCGCCTGCCTGACGGCAGAGCGGATCGCGCGCGTGCTCGCTCGCGCGGATCTCCCGGAGGGTTTGGTGGCGCTCGCCCACGGCGATGCGCGCGTGGGCGTCGCGCTCGCGGGGGCGCCGGTCGCGAAGGTCCTGTTCACGGGCTCGCCCGCGGTCGGGCGTGAGGTGGCGCGCGCGTGCGTGAGCCGCGAGAAGGAGGTGACGGTCGAGCTCGGCGGCAAGGACGCGATGCTCGTGCTCGGTGACTGCAACATCGCACGAGCCGCCGAAGGCGCGCTGTGGGCGGGGTGCGCGGGCGCGGGCCAGGCGCGCGGGGCGGTCGAGCGCGTGTACGTCGCGCGCGAGGTCCACGAGCGCTTCCTGCAGCGGCTCGTCGCCGGCGCGCGGGCGCTCACCGTCGGCGACCCCGAGCGGGTGGGCGGGCACCCGATCATGGTCGGCCCGCTCGCATCGCGGCGGCGGCTGGAGCACGTCAGCGAGCTCGTCGAGGAGGCGGTGGCGCAGGGCGCGACGCTGCATTGCGGCGGCCCCGTCTCGCCCGATGACTGCGACGGCGCGTTCTACGCGCCCGCGGTGCTCACCGGCGTGACGCGCGAGATGCGGCTGATGCGCGAGCCGATCGACGGCCCCGTGCTGGCGGTCGCGACGGTCGACTCGGTCGAGCAGGCGATCGCCGCCGCCAACGACGGCGAGTTTTGCCTCGGCGCGTCGGTGTGGACGCGCGACCGCTATCGCGGCCTGCGGATCGCCCGCGAGCTGCGCGCGGGGATGGTGTGGCTCAACGACCACCTGCCGAGCCCGGCGGTCTCGCGCGGGCCGTGGGGCGCCGCGGCCGGCGGCGGCCTCGGCCGCGTGCTCGGCGAGGCGGGACTGCGCGCGTGCGCGCAGGAGAAGCTGATCGTGTGGAGCCAGCCGGGGATGCGGGGGCTGTGGTGGGGGCCGTACGACGGGGTGCTCGAGGGCGGCGCGCGGGCGGTCGCGCAGCTACGCTCGGGGCGCGACTCCGACCGCGAGCGTGCGTGGCGGCAGGGGGCGGTGGCGATGGCGCGGGTTGGGGCACGGGCGCTGGGGCGGGGAGTGCCGCGGTAGGTAGAGGGTAGAAGGATCCGGTTTTTGCAATAACTCCAAGCACAGGATCTGCTCGGACAAGGCGCCGGAGTTACTCTGAGGAGTTACACTGGGTGTCGTGCCGAGCAAACATCCAAGGATCGCTGTGACGACCAACGCTGAGCTGGGGCGAGCGCTCGAGCGCGTGCGCGCGGCGACCGGCACGCGCGAGGGTAATGCCACCTTGGTACGTCGGCTCGCGGTCGCGGGCGCAAGCGTTGAGCTGCGGGCGGGCCGCGAGCGTCGTGCGGCTGCTGAGGCACTGTTTGCCTTGATGGACGGCGGCGGGTTCGATCTCGATCTGAATGCGATCGATCGTCTCAATTCGCCCCCGAGCAGCGTGTGAGCGTCGAGCTGTGGGATGGCCGGGGCGCGGTGCTTGCCGACACCTCGGCCTGGACGCACGCGCGTCGGGACTCGCGGGCACACCAGTTGCTGCTCGCCGCGATCGAGCGCGGCGAGGTCGTGTGGTGTTGGCCGGTCCGCTACGAGCTGCTGATCGGCGCACGCGGCCCAGAGGAGATCGAGGCCGTTGATCGTACCCTCGAGGGTTTACGCGAGATCGCGGTCGATCACACCGTCCAACGGGGTGTCTTGTCGGCGATGCGCGAGCTGGCGGATGGAGGCTCTCATGGAGCGCACCGGCTGCCGCTGGCGGACCTGACGGTTGCGGTGGCTGCGCAGCGCTCCGGTTTACCCGTACTGCACTACGACCGTCATTTCGAGCGCCTCGGCGAGCTGCTCGGCATTGACACGCCCTGGATCGCCGAGCCGTCTGATTGAGAATCCGGCCGTCGGAGCCGCGAGGCGCCGCGGTAATGGGGATCTTGTTGTTCCAGCGGCGCATGCGCCTGGACATGCCGCATGCGGCATGTCCACACAAGATGGATACCCTTTTGGGATGCCCGCCCAGGCCTATGCAGGCAAGGAGTGCGTCTGCCAGCTGCGCAGAGGAATCTGCGACCAGAGCTGCGTGCAGGGGATGCTCGACACACCGTTCTACATCGCCTGCCTGAAGTTGACCGGCCGGCGTTGCGTGGTCGTGGGCGGCGGCGAGATCGGGCTGGAGAAGGTCGAGGGCTTGCTCGCGTGCGACGGCGAGGTGACGCTGATCGCGCCTGATGCCGAGGCCGCTTTGCAGGAGTACGCGCGCGAGGGCTCGATCCGCTGGGAGCAGCGCGAGTACGCCGGCCCGGCGGATCTCGAGGGCGTGTTCATGGCGATCGCCGCCACCGACGACACCGACGTGAACATCGCCGTCTACGACGACGCCGAGCGCCGCGCGATGCTCGTGAACGTGGTCGACGTGCCGCCGCTGTGCAACTTCATCCTGCCCGCGATCCTCCGCACCGGGCCGCTGGCGATCGCGATCTCCACCGCGGGCGCCTCTCCGGCGCTGGCGAAGCGGATCAAGCGCCAGATCGCAGAGGAGTACGGCGAGCCCTACGCGCGCCTGGCGGTGCTCCTCAACGAGGTCCGCGGCTGGGCCAAGGGGACGCTTGAGACCTATCGGGACCGCAAGGAGTTCTTCGAGGGGATCGTCAACGGCGACCCCGACCCGATCGAGCTCCTGCGCCGAGACGGCGGCGGCGAGGACGCGGTGCGCGAGCTGATCGCGGCGGCGCAGAGCAGGCACGCGCCCGCCTCGGCCGGCGTCTGAGCGACACCGCCGGGCAGATGGCCGACCGCGGCACCACCCCGACCTTGGCCGGTCCCGGTTCCTCCCCGGCTCCAGCGACGCCTCCGGCTCCAGCTCCGGCGGGCACGGGAGCGAGCGGCGACATCGATGAGCCGGCCGTTCGGCTGGACGGCCTCACTCGCCGCTACGGCGAACGCGAGGCCCTGAGCGATGTGTCCCTGTCGCTGCCGGCCGGACGGACGCTGGTCGTGTTCGGGCCCAACGGCGCCGGCAAGACGACGCTGCTGCGGGTGCTCGCGACGCTGCTGCGCCCGCACGACGGCCTCGTCCGCGCGCTCGGCGCGAGCCTCCCCGAGGAGGCGTGGGCGCTGCGCGGGCGCGTGGGGCTGCTCGGACACGAGCCGTTGCTCTACCGCGAGCTCACCGCGCGTGAGAACCTGATGTTCCACGCGCGTCTCCACGGCGTCTCCGCGGCCCGGGTCGACGAGCAGCTCGCGGCCGTGCGGCTCGCGGATCGCGCCGACGAGCCGCTAAAGACGCTCTCCCGGGGAATGGTGCAGCGCGCCGCGGTCGCGAGGGCGACGTTGCACGACCCCGAGCTGCTGCTGCTGGACGAGCCGCGCGCGAACCTCGACCCCGCGGCGAGCGAGTTGGTCGAGCCGCTGATCGGCGCCGGCGGCGGAAGCGATCCCACCCGGAGCAGGACACGGGTGATCTCCAGCCACGACCCGGACGGGGGCCTGCGCGAGGCCGATCTCGTGCTCGGCCTGCGCGACGGGCGCGTGGCGCTGCTGCGCGCGGCCGGCGACGTCGACCGCGACGAGATCGTGGAGCTGTACAGGTGAGCGCGTCGAAGTCCGCCCCCTCGCGCTCCTCCACCGCCCCGGCTCCCGGGGCTCCTCCATCGGCCGCGACAGCCGCGACGACCGTGGGACAGCCGGCGCCGGTGCGAGTCTCGAGGAGGCCGCCCGGCATGTGGGCGACCGTCGGCGCGCTGCTGCGCAAGGAGCTGCTCGTCGAGCTGCGCACCCTCGAGTCGATACCGGGCATGTCGCTGTTCGCCGTGACGACGTTCGTCGTGTTCCACTTCGCGCTGGACCAGAACACCGTGTCCGGCGACGAGGCCGCGGGGATCCTGTGGGTGACGCTGCTGTTCGCCGCGATGCTCGGCGTCAACCGCCTGTTCGTCGCCGACCAGGACCAGGGCGGCTTCGACGCGTTCCTCTTGGCGCCGGTCGACCGCACGGCGATGCTGCTCGCCAAGGCGATCGCGCTGTTCGCCTACCTCGCCGTGCTCGAGCTGATCGCGGTCCCGGCCTTCGGCCTGCTGCTGCTCGCGCCGCCGCTCTCCCAGGCGCTGCCCGACCTGCTGCTCGTGCTCGTGCTCGCCGACATCGGGATCGCCGCAATCGGCACGCTCGTCGCGGCGCTCGCCGTGCAGACCCGCGCGCGCGACCTGCTCGGGCCGCTGCTGGCGCTGCCGCTGCTCGTGCCGATCGTGATCGGCGCCGCCCGCGCGAGCTCGCCGCTGTTGGTTCTCACGCACGCGGCGGAAGGGATTGATAGCCCACCCACCCGTTGGCTGGGGACGCTCGCGCTCTATGATCTGGTGTTCGGGCTGATCGCCTACGCCGTCTTCGACTTCCTCCTGGAGGACTAGTGTCGTCCCGAACATCCCCCCCTGAAGAACGGTCCGAAAACCCCGAGATCCCTCCTCAGCGATCGCTGAAACGCGAGCCGAGGGGTTTTCGGACGGATCCTAAATACGGACGGGGCCTGCGTCCGCTGAGCATCGCCACGATCGCCGCGATTCCCGTGGCGCTCGTGCTCGTGTTCTTCTACGCGCCGATCGAAGCCGAAGAAGGATTCCTGCAGAAGATCTTCTACCTGCACGTGCCCCTCGCGATCGTCACCCTCTGCGGCTTTGTGATCGGCGGGCTGCTCGCGATCGTGCACCTGCACACGCGCGACCGGCAGTGGGACCTGCGCTCCTACGTGGCGATCCACATGAGCCTGATCTTCGGCGTCGGCACGCTGATCACCGGCTCGATCTGGGCGCGCGGCTCGTGGGGTCACTGGTGGGTGTGGAGCGAGCCGACGCTCGTCTCGTTCCTGATCGTGATGCTGCTCTACGCCACCTACCAGCCGCTGCGCTTCGCGATCGAGGATCCCGAGCGCCAGGCGCGCTACGCGTCGGTGTTCGCGATCGTCGCGGGCGCGTTCGTGCCGATGAACTTCCTCGCCGTGCGCCTCTTCAAGCTCCTATCTGCACCCGCGCGTGCTCGGCAGCTCCTCCAACCTGCCGCCGAAGATGGCGTTCACCTTTCTCGTCTCCCTCGTGGCGATGTCGCTGCTGTTCGCGACGCTCTGCTCGTATGAGCTGCTGGCCAAGCGCACGCGCATGCTGCTGAAAGCGCGCAGCCGCACGCTGGGTTTCTCGGGAGCGAGCGCCGCGGCCCGCTCCGTCTCCGCGCGCGACAGGCCCGCCGCGATCGCCCCTCCGACCCCCTCCCCGGCCTCGCTCGCGAGCACCCCGCCCAGATGACCCTGCTCGCCACATCGATTCCCGGGAGCTCCAACAACGGCTACGTCGCGGCCGCCTACATCGTGTTCTTCGCGATCGTCCTGATCTACGTGGCGATCATGGCGCTGCGCCTGACCCGCGTGGAACGCAATCTGCGCGAGCTCACCGAGCGCGCGGAGACGCCCCGCCAGGACGAGACCCGGGAGCGAGAAACCGCATGAGCGAGCTGTTGGCGCTCGGCATCTCCCACAAGACCGCGCCGGTGGCATTGCGCGAGCGGCTGGCGTTCACCGAGCAGGAGGCGAGCGAGTTCGCGACGGCGGCCACGGCGAGCGCCGAGGTGCGTGAGGCGGTCGTGATCTCGACCTGCAACCGCACCGAGGTCTATCTGGTGGTCGGCGATCCCGTCCAGGCCGAGGGCGATGTGCTGGGCCTGCTCGCGCGCCGCGCGGGGATCCGCCCGACGGAGCTCGCGCAGGAGATCTACTCCCCCCGCAACTGCGACGCCGCGCGCCAGCTCTACCGCGTGACCGCGGGCCTCGAGTCGATGATCGTCGGCGAGGCCGAGATCCAGGGCCAGGTCCGCCGCGCGCACGAGGCGGCGATGCGAGCTGGAAGCACGGGCGCGTTCTCCAACCGCCTGTTCGCCGCGGCGCTCACGACCGGCAAGCGCGTGCGCACCGAGACGGGGATCGGTTCCAGCCGCGTGAGCGTGCCCTCGGTCGCGGTCGATCTGGCGCTGAGCCTGCTCGGCGGCCTGGAGGAGCGCCACGTGGTGATCCTCGGCGCGGGCGAGACCAGCGAGCTGACCGCGCGCGCGCTCGCCGAGCAGGGCGCGGGCACGATCTTCGTCGCCAACCGCCACGCCGACCGCGCGCTCAGCCTCGCCCAGCGCTTCGGCGGCTCGGTCGTGGGGCTCGACGGCCTGCCCGAGCAGCTGCTGCGCGCCGACATCGTGCTCTCCTCGACCGCCTCGCCGCACCCGATCGTCGGCCGCGAGGAGCTCGAACTGGTGATGCGCCAGAGGCGTGAACAGAGCCCGCCCACCCGGTCGCTGCTGTTGATCGACATCGCGGTGCCGCGCGACATCGACGCCAGCTGCGGCGAGCTCGAGGGCGTGACCCTGTACGACATCGACGACCTCCAGGCCGTGGTCGCGCGCAACCTCGACACGCGCGCCGGCGAGGTCCCGCGCGCGGAGGAGATCGTCGAAGAGGAGATCCAGCGCTTCGCGCGCTGGCTCGGCCAGCTCGAGGTGCTGCCCACCGTGAGCGCGCTGCGCGAGCACGGCAACGCGCTCGTCGAGCAGGTGCTCGCGGAGAACTCCGGGCGCTGGGAGGCGGCCTCCCCGCGCGACCTCGCCCGCATCGAGGCGGTCGCGCGCGCGGTCATGAGCCGCCTGCTGCACGAGCCGACGATCCGCCTGCGCAGCCTCTCAGAGGAGCGCGGCCACGCGCGCCTCGAGCTCGTGCGCGAGCTCTTCGGTCTGCGCGACGACGAGTCCGCCGAGAGCGCCCACCAGGATCAGATCCCGTCCGCCCAGCAAGAACGGACCGCGCCCGCCCCGCTCGCCGAGGTCCACGACCTCCAGCGCCGCCGCCAGGGCTGAGGGCCCATCCGCGATGCACGCCCGCTCCTCCGCTCGGGAGAGGTCCTGATGCGAATCGGCACCCGCGGGAGCGCGCTCGCGCTCGCGCAGGCAGGTCACGTCGCCGAATCATTGGAAGCCCACCCGCCCGCGGTGGACGACGAGGACGCAGTCGAGCTCGTCACGATCACGACCAGCGGCGACCAGGCGAGCCGCGGGGACAACAGCGACAGCTCGGACAGCGCGGTGGATCCGCAAACACCGCCTGTCGGCGGGACGCCGGCCGACAAGTCGCGCTGGGTCGACACGATCGAGGCCGCGCTGCTAGCCGGCGAGATCGACCTCGCGGTGCACTCCGCGAAGGACGTCCCGGGCGAGCTGGCCGAGGGACTGGCACTGCTGGGAGCGACCGCGCGGGTAGCGGCCGCGGACGTGCTCTGCGGGACGCGCGATCTGGAGTCCCTTCCCGCGGGTGCGCGCGTGGGCACGAGCAGCCTGCGTCGCAGCGCGCAACTGCGAGCCGCGCGCGAGGACCTCCGGGTGGTCGCAATCGGCGGCAACATCGACACGCGCCTGCGGCGGCTCGGCGAGCAGGAGGACCTGGACGCGATCGTGCTCGCCCACGCCGGGCTGCTGCGGCTGGGTCGCGCGGCGGAGGTCGGCGCTGTGCTCGATCCCGCGCGCTTCGTGCCCGCCCCAGGGCAGGGCATGCTCGCGCTCGAGGGGCGCGCCGGCGACACGCGTGCAGAGGCGGCGATGCGCGCGATCGCCGACGCGGACGCCTTCGCCTGCCTGCGCGCCGAGCGCGCTGTTGCGCAAGAGCTCGGCGCGAGCTGTCACACCCCGCTCGGCGCCCACGCCGTGCCCGCGGGCTGCGGCTGCCTGAACCTGCGCGCCTGGGTCGGCCTCCCCGACGGCTCGGCCTGGATCGGCGACGAGCTGCTGGGGGGCTTCTACGACCCCGAGGCGCTCGGACGGCGGGTGGCGGAGCGCATGCGCGCGGCCGGCGCCGGTGAGCTGTTGCACCGGGCCGAGGAGCTCGCCGTTGAGCCCGCCTGAGGTTGGGCACGTCTATCTCGTGGGCGCGGGGCCAGGCGACCCCGGCCTGCTGACCGCGCGCGCGCTGGAGCTGATCGCCGCCGCCGACGTGGTCCTCTACGACCGCCTGATCCCATCGGCCGCGCTCGACGGCGCACGCGATGAGGCCGAGGTGCTGTTCGTAGGCAAGGAGGGCGGCGGACCGTCGGTTCCCCAAGAGCAGACCGAGGCGCTGATCCTCGACCGCGCCCGGGAGGGCAGAACGGTGGTGCGCTTGAAGGGCGGCGACCCGTTCGTGTTCGGGCGCGGCGGCGAGGAGGCGCTCGCGCTGCGCGACGCCGGGATCCCGTTCGAGATCGTGCCCGGCGTGACCTCCGGCGTGGCGGCCTCCGCCTATGCGGGCATCCCCGTGACCCACCGCGGTCTCGCGACCGCGGTCGCGCTGGTGACCGGGCACACGCGCGAGGAGGGGCCCGAGGAGTCGGCGCTCGACTGGCCGGCGCTCGCCGCCTTCCCAGGGACGCTCGTCTTCTACATGGGCGTGCGCCAGCTGCCCCGGATCGCCGCGTCGCTGATCGCCGCCGGGCGCCCCGCGGCCGAGCCCGTGGCGATCGTCGAACGCGGCACGCTCCCCGACCAGCGCACGGTCACGGGGACGCTGCAGACGATCGCCGAGACCGCCAGCCGGGAGCAGGTGCGAGCGCCCGCGATCACCGTGGTCGGCCCCGTCGCCGGGCTCGCGGGGCAGCTGGAGTGGCGCGAGGACATAACCCGCTATCCGCTCCGCGGACGCACAGTGGCCGTCACCCGAGCGCGCGCCCAGGCCAGCGGACTGGCGCGGCGACTGGAGGGGCTTGGAGCGAACGTCGTGCAGGCGCCCACGATCCGCACCCAGCCGTTGCCCGGTCCGGCGCCCGAGCTCGCGCGCTACGACCTCGTCTGCTTCACCAGCCCCAACGCCGTCGAGGCGCTGTTCGCGCGCCTCGCGGCGACCGGTGGCGACCTGCCGGCCTCAGATCGCGACGCGCGTGCCTTCGCGGGCGCACGGCTGGCGGCGATCGGCCCCGGCACCGCGCGCGCGCTGGCCGAGCACGGGCTCGTCACGGACATCGTGCCCGAGCGCTCGGTCGCCGAGTCGCTCGTACAGGCGCTCAGCGACGTGCCGGTGCAACGCGCCCTCGTGGCGAGGGCGAAGGAGGCGCGCGACGTGCTCCCGGACGCGCTGCGCGCGCGTGGCGCCGAGGTGGACGTGCTGGCCCTCTACGAAACCGTTGCCGAGCCGCTCTCACCACGGGCGCTGGAACAGGCGCGGGGGGCCGACTACATCACCTTCACCTCGTCCTCGACCGTGCGTTTCTTCCTCGACGCGTCGGGCGATGGCGACGCCGGCCTCTCCCCGCAGACGCGGCTCGTCTCGATCGGCCCGGTGACGAGCGAGACACTGCGCGAGCATGGGTTGGAGCCGCACGTCGAGGCGGCCGAGCACGACGTCGACGGGGTGATCCGCGCGCTGCTCGCGGACGCCGCGCAGCGCGCCTGATCCGAAGGCGGGCGGAGCGTCTCGAGCAGGGCGGTGTTTCGCCCGATCACATGGCGGGCAAACCCCAAGTGTGAGCTCCGGCGAGGAGATGGAGGATCTCTTCGGCTCCCAGAAGCCCTTCTCGGTCGGCGTCGAGGAGGAGCTGTTCCTCGTCGACCCGATCACGGGTCGCCAGGTCAACTCCTCGACGGCCATCCTTGAGCGGCTCGGACCGATCGAGGGGAGGGTCGAGCGGGAGCTGCACGCCTGCCAGGTCGAGCTGATCACCGACATCTGCCGTAGCGCCGGCGAGGCGATCGGCACGCTCGACTCCCTGCGCCACGCGGTCGTCGCGACCGGCGCCGGCCTGCTCGGCTCGGGGACCCATCCGTCGGCGCACGAGGGCGAGGCCGAGATCACCGACAAGCAGCGCTACGAGCGAATCCGCAACCTGCTCGGCGATGCGGTCGCCACGCCGGTCGGGGGACTGCACATCCACGTCGGGATGCCCGACTCAGAGACCGCGATCCGCGCTTTCAACGGCCTGCGTCGCCACCTGCCGCTGCTGCAGGCACTCGCGGCGAACTCGCCGTTCCGCCACGGCCGCGACACCGGCCTCGCCTCCGCGCGCGAGGTGACGATCCGCGGCTGGCCGCGCTCGGGCGTGCCGCGCGCGATGCGCGACTTCTCCGACTTCTGCGCGATGGCGAGGCTGCTCGCGCGCGCCGCGGACGTGCCCGACTACACGTGGTTCTGGTGGAAGCTGCGCCCGCACCCGCGTCTGGGCACCGTCGAGATCCGCGCGCTCGACGCCCAGGTCTCGCTGCGCGACACCGCGGGTCTGGTCGCGCTCGTGCACTGCCTCGCCCGCCATGCCGCGGAGGCCGAGCCGGAGCCCGACCCGCCGGCGGAGGTGCTCGAGGAGGGCTCCTTCCGCGCGGCCCGCTTCGGCGTCCACGCGCGGCTGCCGGACGCCGAGGGGAGGCTGCGGCCCGTCGGCGAGCTGCTCGCCGACGCTCTCGAGCTCGCGCGCACCCACGCCCACGAGCTGAACTGCACCGAGGAGCTCGACGGGCTGCCGGCCCTGCTCTCGCGCGGAGGCGGCGCCGGGCGCCAGCGCGCGGCGTATGAGATCGCGGGAATGGACGGGTTGCTGCGCGAGCTGACTCAGCTCACCGGCAGCAGCACAGGCGCGGACGCGGCAAAGGCGGATGCGGGCTCCCACGTCCCGGGCGCGACTGAGGCCGAGTGACGATGAGCGTGCGCAGGGTCGCGACGATCGGCGTGTACGGGTTCGACCTCTCGAGCTTCCTCGCCGCGCTGCGCGAGGCCGATGTCGGTCTGCTGCTCGACGTCCGCCAGCGCCGTGGCGTGCGGGGCCGGGAGTACGCGTGGGCGAACTCGCTGCGTCTGCAGGCCGCTCTCGGGCACGCCGGGATCGCCTACGAGCACCATCGAGAGCTCGCGCCCACGACCGAGCTGCGCCAGCTGCAGTACCGCGAGGACGCCCGCGAAGGCGTCGGCAAGCGCTCCCGTGCCAAGCTCGCCGAGGAGTACCGCGAGCGCTACCTGAGTGAGATCCTCGACCGTGTGGACCTGGCCGAGATCGTCGAGTCCCTCCCGCTCGACAGGACAAGCGCACTGCTGTGCGTCGAGCGAGATCCCGCCGCCTGCCACCGCTCGCTGATCGCCGATCGAATGGAGGAGGAAGGGGAGTCTCCGTTCTCCACCTGCTGCCGTGATGGTTACGCAAGCGCAGGGCGGGTAACTCTCTTCCACAACCCCACGCTCGGGCGCGAGGAGTTGTAGGCCGGCAATTTCAACCGATGGGAGCCACGATGAGCGACAAGCACGCAGACGAGGGCAAGGGCCGCCTCAAGGAGGCCGCCGGCAGCCTGACAGGCGACAGCGACCTCAAGAAGGAGGGCAAAGCCGACCAGGCCAAGGCCTCGGTGAAGGACAAAGTCGACAAGGCCGCGGAGAAGGTCAAGGGTGCGCTCGACAGCGACGACAAGTAGCCTGAATCTCAACGGTCGCAGTCCTGAATCAGACGAAAGGTAATCGATGGCCAAGCTCTTCTTCATGCCCTTCAGCATCGTCACAGGGTTGCTTGCCGGGATGATCAGCAAGAAAGCCTTCGAACTGATCTGGGGAAGAATCGACAGCCAGGAGCCGCCGCAGGCCAAGGACCGTCAGGCCGGCTTCGGCAAGCTCGCGCTGGCGCTCGGGCTGGAGGGCACCCTGTTCCGCCTCGTCAAAGGACTCGTCGACCACGGCTCGCGGCGCGGTTTCGCGTCGATCACCGGAGCTTGGCCCGGCGATCGGGCCAAGTCGCCTGAGTAGATCGACCGAGACCCTCAAGTCACGCTGCGGTGCGCGGTCGAAGAGGACTCGCCACAAACGGCGTCAGCCGATCACGCGGATGCCGAGCGGCGGACGCTCCTCGATCGGCACCCTGCGCATCTCCATCGGCGCGTCCAACTCCTGCGGCGGCAGCGCGAGCGAGCCCGAGGCGTGGGCGTCGGCGAACTCCGGTCCGAGGAAGCGGCGGGAGGCGGCGACGAGCACCGCGTAGGCCATCGCGGAGAGCTCGCGCAGCGACTGGTGGGCGTTCTGACGCTCGCCGAGATCCACCTGGGCGAGGGCGTCGAGGCCCACCGCGCGCCAGGCGTCGATCAGCATCGCGATCTCCACGCCGTAGCCGACGCTGAACGGCAGCCGCACGAGCAGCTCGCGACGCGCGGCCATCTCGCCCGCGAGCGGCTGATCGAAGACCGCCAGCTCGGGCGCGTGCAGGTTCAGCAGCGGGCGTGCCAGCAGCTCGGTCACGCGACCACCCTGACCCGCGCGGGAAATCGATCCCGCTCCTGATCCGTCGCGAAACGGGCGCTGAAAGCAGCCCTTCACGAACTGGATCTCCGGCTCGCAGATCAACGGTCCGAGCAGGCCGAGGACGAAGCCGGCGTGGAAGTTCTCGGTGTCGGCGTCGAGGTAGGCGACCACGTCGCTTCCCACCACCGAAAGCGCGCGCCACATCGCGTCGCCCTTGCCCTGCGCGGGGCCGCACTCGCCCATCAGCGCATCCTCCTGCACGACGTCGAGACCGGCGGCGGCAGCGATCTCGGCGGTCCCGTCGGCCGAGGCGGAGTCGACCACAAGCGCCTCGTCGATCAACCCGGCGCTCTGCAACTCGGCGACGCACCGCGCAATCGGGCCGATCAACGCCGCCACCTCGCGCGCCGGCAGCACGACGGCGATCGACTCGCGCTTGGCCGCGAGCAGTCGCTCCAGGGAAAATTGCCCGGCCCGGAAGCCGCGCCGGGCGCGCCAGTCGGTCACGGTCAGGTCGTGCGCCAACCCGCGCGGGGCGCGGCCCTCGGTACGAGCGGAGGTGCTCACACGCACCGTACGGCTGCGATGGATCGGGATGCCGCGGTTGGAGAGCTCGCGCTCCAGCGCCTCGTCCTCGAGCGCCGCCGACACCGGCAGCCCACCGCATTGCCGGTAGACGGCTGCGGTGAGCGCAAGCGAGGCGCCGCTGAACTGGTGGTGCTCGGCGATCTGATCGTTCCAAGGTATACCTCGCTCGCGCACATCCCGCAGGCGCATCAGGGCATCGGCGCCCCGACGCTGCAGCGCCTCCCGGGAAAGCTCGTTCGCCTCGGCCGGATCGAGCTCGATCGAGCCCCCGATCGCGCTCGCGCCCGCGGCCGCCAACGCCCGCTGAGCGGCCAACCAATCCCCAGCGACGACGCTGTCGGCGTCCGTGCTCGCGATCAGGCCAAGCGGACGGTCGACCGCGAACAGACGCTCGCACGCGAGGTCCATGCCCAGGCGCCTGGCGCGTCCCACGCCGCCCGAGACGCCCAGCTCGACCAGGTGCAACCGCAGCCGGTCGTGGCTCGAGGCGACCGCAAGCGCCCGCGCGCGTGTGTCGTCGCGACAGCCGTCGAGCACGACCACCACCTCATAGACCTCATGGCTCACGCCGCGCTGCTCGGCGAGCGCCCCCAGGCAGGCGCCGATGCGCTCCGCCTCGTCGCGCGCCGGCACGACCACGACCGCCTCCAGGCGGGGGCTGGGCGCGGGCAGCGCAAGCCCAGCGGCGACACCGGGCGCCCGCAACGGGACAGCGATCCGCTCAGCGTCCATCGCCGTCGAAGCGGTCGAGACGATAGCCGGGCTGGCGACCCTCCAGAGCATGCCAGCCCGCCAGCCGCGCGCGCAGCAGCTCGTGGACCTCGTCCCCGTCGTGGGGCTCGGTCGTGGTGGGGCCGCGCCAGTCGACCGCGAGCACCGTCGCGCCTTCCAGCAGCCGTTCGCGCAGCCATTCCGTGGCCTGCGCGAGCGTGGGGGGGTCGAGGTAGTAGAGGACCTCCGAGCACACAACCAGATCCCATTCGCCCGCGGGCGACTGCTCGGGGAAGGAAGCCTCGAGCACGCTCACGTGGGTGTGCTCGCGTAGTCTTGCGCGTGCGAGGGCGACTGCGCGCGTGGAGAAGTCAAGCGCCGTCAGCGCTTCACAGCGGACGGCGAGCAGCTCCGTAAAGGCACCAATCGAGCAGCCGACCTCCAGCGCCCGTGGGAAGCGGCGGCCGTCGAGCGCCGCGAGCGTCGCGGTGTACTTCCCGCGCTCATACTCGCTTGTGTCGTAGCCCCACGGGTCGGGGTTCGCCGCGTACAGACGCTCGAAGCTCTCCGCGTCCGCGCGCGCGGCCGTCATCGCTTCCCGCCAGCCGCATCGAGCGTCGCGCGTCCGAGCTTTGCCAGCTGGGGATCCAGCCGGTGCTGGAGCAGGAACAGGTCGAGATCGCGCCGGCCGCGGTCGAGCTCACCGCCGGCGATCAGCGACCGCGATCCACAGGCCAGCGCGGCCTCCTCCGCGATCGTGCGGCTCGCCGCGATGATCGCGGCGCGGCACGAGGTCGCCAAGCCGGCCGGATCCGCCATGTCCCTGTCTTCCAACCGCCTCCCCGCGTGCTCTAGCCAGCGGTCGATCGTTCCCCGCGCCACCCGCATCCTTCCGAGCGCGCTCAGCTGATGCGCGTCGGGCTCGCGTTCACCCAACGCGCTCGTCGCCGCGAGGAAGATACCGTCGGCGATCCCCGCCCAGGTGGCCGCGGTGCGCACCCCGTCGCGGGCAAAGAATGGTTGGCGCGTGAGCTCGTTCTCCTCGCCGAGCAGCGCCAGCACAGGCGTTTCGAGGAACTCGACACGATGGCTCTCCGAGGAGCGCAGGCCCGAGGCGCGGTACCAGTCGCGGTCGATCTCCACGCCCTCGCTCGCGTCGACATAGGCCAGGCGTCGGCCGCCCGGCGGCGCCGTCGCGGAGCCCTCCCGCACGACGACCAGCGCGCGCTGCACCCCGCCGGCGCCCGAGCAGAAGGTCTTCACTCCCCGCAGCGTCAGCGATCCACCCTCGCCGCGAACCACCTGCGCCGGCTTCCCCTCGCCGGGCGCCGGGTCGGCGCCCCACACCCCCAGCAGCAGCTTCCCGGCGGCGACGCGCGCGAGCTCCGCCTCGCGCAACCCCGCGGGAGCGCCCAGCGCAAGCCGCTCGACCCCGTTCAGATGGCCATCGAAGATCCGCGCCGTCGAGGCGTCGGCGCTCGCGAGGGCGCGCACCAGCACGATCTCCTCGCGCAGCGTCGCCCTCTCGCGGTCGGCTGGAAACTGCAGCAGCCCGGCGTCGCGCAGATCCTCCAGGTTCTCCTCCGGCAGACGCGGCGCGGCATCGAACTCCTTCGCGCGCAAGGAGATCCGCGCGAGCGCCTCATCGATGCTCAAAAGGGCGGACTCGACGGGGGAAACGATCGAGAGGGGAGGGGGAGCAGCGCTCATGCCCATGCATCCAAGACGGGGGGTCTCAACGCCCCGCGCCGTCGCAGCGCTCGTATTGAACGCTTCGCTCTCGCGCTCGCTCGCGCGCGGCGCGTCGGCCTGAGAAAGCGCGGTCAGCCGCAGGCCGCGATCCCGTGCGAGGGCCGCGAATGGCGCGATCAGACCAATGGTCTGCTCGACGCCCGCGCGCAGCGCCCCGGGCCCGAGACCGTCGTGCAACAGCACGATCGCTCCGTCCTCGAGTAGCGCGTCGGCCGTCTCCAGCATCGCCATCCTCCCGTCGCCGCGCCAGTCGTGCGTGTCGATCGTCCAATCGACCAGCCGCAGGCCCTGCCTTGCCGCCACGCGCTCGGTCGCCGCCGAGCGCGCCCCCCATGGCGTCCGCCAGTATCGCGGCCGACCCAAGCCGGCCCGCTCGAACTCCGCCAGCGCGGCGACCGTGTCGGCTTCCAGCTCGGCCTCGGTCAACTCCGTATGCCGGACGTGGCGATGGCAGTGCAGCTCGACATCGTGTCCCGCTCGTAGCGCGCTGCGCGCCGGCTCGGGGTCGTACGCCACGCGCTCGCCGATCACGAAGAATGTGGCCGGTACCCCGCAGCGCTCGAGCTCGGCGAGGACGCGCGGTGTCCACCGCGGATCGGGCCCGTCATCGAACGTGAGGGTGCACGCGCCCCCCGCGGGGTCCGTGCCGCGAGGGGCTCGTTCGGCGTTCATGCTTCGCTGCGGCCGTCTAGTCGCCGTCGGCCGTCGCTCCAGCGTGGGCGACATCGTGGACGCCCTCGGCGAACTCCTCGACGATCTTCGCGCAGAAGGCCGGCAGATCGTCCGGCTTGCGGCTGGAGACCAGACCCTCGTCGGTCACGACCTCCTCGTCGACCCACTCCCCGCCGGCATTGCGAATGTCGGTCTGCAGCGACGGCCACGACGTGAGCTTGCGATCGCGGACCAGATCGGCCTCAACGAGCGTCCACGGACCGTGACAGATCACGCCGACGGGCTTCCCTTCGGAGAAGAACGTCTGCAGGAAGCTCACCGCCTCCGGCTTGGTGCGCAGCTGATCGGGGTTCGCGACGCCGCCTGGGAGCACGACCCCCTCGTAGTCTCCCGGCCGCGCGTCGGCCAGTGTCTCGTCGACCGAAAACGTCTCGCCCTTGTCGAGGTGGTTGAAGGCCTGCACCTCGCCGTTTTCGGGCGCGATCAGGACAGGGGTCGCGCCCGCCTCCTTCACCGCCTCCCAGGGCTTCGTCAACTCGACTTCCTCCACGCCCTCTTGGGCGACCAGGAACGCAATCTTCTTTCCGCTCAACTCAGCCATCGGATTCTCCTTTCGGCGCCGGAAGTCTCAGCTCGTGAGGTACTTCCCGCCGGTTGTGTGTCGCTTCGGAGTGGTTCGGGCCGTACCTCGCTCGTGCTCGAGGATCAGCCCTTCACCAGAGGTGTACCCCGCCTGACCGCCGTCAAACGGCCCATCCGGGAACACGGCCATGAACGGCCCATCCCGAGAGCGCTGCTATGGATGAGGCGGTGCCGAGGCTGCGACGATCCGACTGCGCGGCCCCCGGAATTGCCCGGCGTCGCCGCGGCCGTGGCTTTGAATACAGGGACCCAGCCGGCGATCGCATCGATGACCCCGAGGCGCTCGAGCGGATCTCTCAGCTCGCGATCCCGCCGGCGTGGCGCGATGTGTGGATCTGCATGGACTCGCTCGGGCACCTGCAGGCGACGGGGATCGACGCGGCCGGGCGCAAGCAGTACCTCTACCACCCGCGCTGGCGCTCTCACCGCGACCGCCTGAAGTTCGACTCGATGATCGCCTTTGGCGAGTCGCTCCCGCGTCTGCGGCGGCGGCTCGGCAGGGACCTCGCCGCCAAGCCCGCACGATCCGCCCGAGCCGCGCGGACTTCTGCCTCCGCCACGAAAGCCACTTCCACCACGCAGGCTGGTGTCGCCTCGGCGGGAGAGCTCTCCCGCGAGCGCGTGCTCGCCTGCTCGGTGCGGCTGCTCGACCTCGGCTTCTTCCGGATCGGCTCCGAGGACTACGCCGAGCGCAACGAGTCCTACGGCCTCACCACGATGCTCAAACGCCACGTCTCGATCGCCGGCGAGGAGGTGATCTTCGACTACGTCGCCAAGGCCGGCGTCCGGCGCGTACAGGCGATCGCCGATCCGGACGTGCTCGGGGTGGTCGCCGCGCTCAAGCGCCGCCGCGGCGCGGGGCAGCTGCTCGCCTACCACGAGGGCCGGCATTGGGTGGAGGTGCACGCCGAGGACGTCAACGCCTACATCAAGCTCGTCAGCGGCGGCGACTTCACCGCGAAGGACTTCCGCACGTGGAACGCCACGGTGCTCGCGGCGGTGGCGCTCGCGGGGGCGGACGCGAGTGCGGGCACGAAAGGACAGAGCCGGGGGACGAGCAGGGGCGGGAACAAGGCCAGGCCAAAGCCAAAGCACGGGGCCAAGCCGAAACCCCCCACCGCGACCTCCCGCCGGCGCGTGGTCAACGCCGCCGTGAAGACGGTCGCCGCCTATCTCGGCAACACGCCCGCCGTCTGCCGCGCCTCCTACATAGATCCACGCGTGATCGATCGCTACCAGGCGTCGGTCACGATCGCACCAGCACTGGAGCGTCTGCCCGATGGCCCCGAGCTGGCCAACCCGCGCACGCGCGCCCGGATCGAGGCCGCCGTGCTCGAGCTGCTCGCGGAGGCGCCGGCGATCAAGGGAGATTGAGCCACGGCAATCGCGGGTAATCAGCAGATATGACTACTGGAACCTCACTATTTCTGATCGCCGTCGGGGCGATCCTGCGCTACGCGGTGACGGCGACGGTCTCGGGCGTCTCGCTGACGACGGTCGGGTTGATCCTGATGATCATCGGCGGGGTCGGCCTGATCCTGTCGCTCTTCTACATGCTGGCCTGGAGGCCGCGTCGCACGCGCCTGGCGGACGGTCGCGTGGTCGAACGTGGACCATATGAAGGCCCGTAGACCGGCGAGTGAAACCATAGATTCATCGCTGGTCGGCCGGCTGGCGGCTCCCTAGACTTCGCGGCATGCCACGCTCTCTGTGGAACGGCACGATCGCCTTTGGAATGGTGCGGGTGCCGGTGAAGCTGTATTCGGCTACCGAGTCCAAGGCCGTGCACTTTCGCGAGCGCCACGCGACCGACGGCGCGGCGATCGAACATCGTCGCGTGTGCGTCCAGGAGGGCAAGGAGATTCCCTACGGCGAGACCGTGAAAGGCTTCGAAGTCAGCTCAGGCTCCTACGTGACGCTCTCCAAGGAGGAGATCGCCACGGCCGACGGGCCCGGCGCGCACATGATCGAGATCGAGCACTTCGCCGGGCGCGAGCAGATCGACCCGGTCTATTACGACCGCGCCTACAACCTCGGTCCCGGCAAGCTCGGCGACGATGCCTACCTGCTGTTGCACGCGGCGCTGAAGTGCTCCGACCGCGTCGGGATCGGACGCTTCGTCTTTCACAACAAGGCCCATCTGGTGGCGCTGCGCGCGCTCGAGGATGTGATCGCCCTGCACACGATGCGCTTCGCCGACGAGCTCGTCCCGGTCGGCGACCTCGAGATCCCCGCCCCGCGGCGCAAGCCCTCGAAGCTCGAGGTCGCCGCCGCCGGCGCGCTGGTCGAGCAGCTCGGCGCGAGCTTCCAGCCCGACGACTACGAGGACACCTACCGCGCGGCGCTGCTCGAGCTGATCGAGCGCAAGGCGCGTGGCGAGACGATCGACGCGCCCGAGGCCGAGGAGATCGCGCCCGAGGACGACCTGCTCGGGGCGCTCCAGGCGAGCCTCGAGCGCCAGGGCGCCGGGCGTCCCTCGCGCGCGAAGGCGAAATCGAAGAAGGCAAAGGCCAAACGGAAACCTCGCTCGCCGGCGAGCAAGCCCGCGGGGAGCGCGCGCTGATGGCCAAACCATTGTGGAGCGGCTCGCTCAGCTTCGGCCTCGTCAACGTGCCCGTCGCGCTGTTCAGCGCGACGCGCGATCGCGACATCCACTTCCAGCTGCTGCACGCCCCAGATTGCTCGCCGATCGAGACACGCAGGGTCTGCGCCGCCGAGGAGCAGCCGGTGCCGTGGCCGGAGATCGCCCGCGGCTACGAGCTGGAGAACGGCGAGTGGGTGCTGCTCTCCGACGAGGACCTGCGGGCTGCCGCCCCCCGGCAGAGCCGCACGGTAGACATCGAGCGCTTCGTCGAAGTCGGAGAAATCGACCCGGTCTATTTCGACCACTCCTACCTGCTCGTGCCTCCCGACGAGGGCGCCGCACGCGCCTATGCGCTGCTGAGCGAGACGATGGAGGACTCGGGCAGGGCCGCGCTCGGGCGCTTCGTGCTGCGCGCCAAGGAGCGCCTGGTCTGCATTCGCGTCCGCGACGGCGCGCTCACGCTGACGACGATGCTGTTCGGCGACGAAGTCCGCTCGACCGGCGAGATCGCCGAGGGAATCGAGGGCGAAACGCCGACCGGCGAGCAGATCGACTCCGCCGTCGCGGTGATCGAGGAGCTCAGCGTCGAGTTCGATCCGGCGCTCTATCGCGACGAGCACCGCGCGCATCTGGCGCGGATCATCAAACGCAAGCAGCAGGGCAAGAAGATCGCCGCCCCGGCACCCGTGAAGGAGCCCGCCACCACCACGGCTCCCGATCTGATGGGCGCGCTCGAGGAGAGCCTCGCGCGGATCCGCGCGCAGGGCAAGGAGCGGACAGGCAAGTCGCGAGCACGCTCCGGGACCGGCTCGGGCGCCGCCGCCGCGGCAACCAAAGCCAAAGCCCAGGCGAAAGCAGATTCCGGTGCCGCCTCGAAGGCGAAAAAACCACGGACCCGTTCCACCAGCAAGACCGCCTGAGGTCAGTTTCCTCCCGCGGACTGCTCCGCATCCTCGCCGGCGAACGCCCGAAACTTGGCGGTCATCCGCTCGTCCCTCGCCTCGGCCGCACGCCGCTCGTCGTCCTCGGGGTCCGCGTCCCCGTGCCGGTCCGGCCGCGAGGCGTCCTCGGACGCGAAATGGGAGTTCACCTCCAACACGACGCTCTCCAGGAAATGGTGCAGGTCGCCCTCCGCGTTCTCGTTAACGGCGTCGACCCTGATCGCGCCCTTCTTCACGAGCGCGACCTCACCCCATGAGTGCTCGCTCTGCCCCAGCAGCGCCAGCACACCGTCGAAGCGCCGGCCCCAGACCTTGCCGGCAGCGCCGGAGAGCGCGACGGTGAGCGTCCCGTCCTCGGTCTCGGCGGTTGCCCATTCGATCTGTCGCTGCTCGATATCGGCCATGCGATGCAGCTACCCAACCCGGCCGATTTCGACACGCTGCTGTTCGCGCACGCCGAGCCCGTCTCAGGGGGGGGCGTGCGCTGCTCGAGGAGTTTCTCGCCAAGGGCGGCGGGCTCCAGTAGATTCGGGGGGTCGAACGCGAGGAGGATCGTGATGGGCTTTACGCCGTCGGGCGAGCAGTTCGAGATCGCGAGTGGTCAGCAGCGAGCGACGATCGTCGAGGTCGGCGGTGGCGTGCGCGAGTACTCGGTCGGCGAACGAGCGGTGCTCGATCCGTACCCGCCGGGAGCGATCTGCGATGGCGCGCACGGCGCACCGCTCATACCCTGGCCCAACCGGCTGGCCGACGGGCGCTACAGCTTCGGCGGAGAGGACCTGCAGGTTGCGCTGACCGAGCCGACGAAGCAGAACGCAATCCACGGCTTCTTGCGCTGGCGGCCCTGGGCGGCGGTCGAGCGAGAGGGCGATCGGGTGGTGATGGGCACGCGCCTGTATCCGCTCGATGGCTATCCGTTCGCGCTGGAGCTGCGCATCGCCTACGCGTTGAGCGAGGCGGGCCTCGCGGTCGCAACGACGGCGCTCAACATCGGCGAGCGCCCGTGCCCATACGGCGCCGGACAGCACCCCTACCTGTCCGCCGGCGGCGGCCTCCTGGACGAGTGCACGCTCGAGCTCTCGGCGAGGACGCGCGTATTGACGGACAACGAGCGCCAGCTCCCGAGCGGCGCGGAGCCGCTCGAGGGGACCCGCTTCGATTTCCGCAGCCCGCGGCTGCTGGGCGAGGAGCGCCTGGATTATCCCTTCACCGATCTGATCCGCGACGATTCCGGCAGGGCCGTCGCGCGGCTTGGCCGCCCGGATGGATCGCGCGCGGAGCTGTGGGCCGACGAGCACTACTCCTACCTGGAGCTCTACACCGGTGACACGCTCGCTCCGCGGCGCCGCCGCCGCGGCCTCGGCGTCGAGCCGATGACGTGTCCGCCGAACGCCTTTCAGAGCGGCGAAGGCGTGATCGCGCTCGCGCCGGGTCAGTCGCTGACGACCCGCTGGGGGGCGCGGCTGCTGTGAGGAGCCCGATGTAGCCGCAGCGAGCCGCGCACCTCGAGCCCACCCGGGGTTCGATCGCTCAGATCCGCTTGTCCGCCAGCCTTTCGCCCAGCCGCGCGGCCAGCGCCATGATCGTGAGCGCCGGGTTGGCCGAGCCCTGGGTGGGCAGGACGCTGCCGTCGGCGATGAACAGGTTCGGCACCTCCCAGGCGCGGTGATCTGCGTCAACGACGCTGTCCTCGGCCGAGAAGCCCATCCGGCAGCCGCCGACGAGATGCGCGTAGCGATCGATCGTGAGCACGTCCTGCGCCTCGGCTGCCTCCCAGATGTCGTGCAGCGTCTGCTTGCCGTAGGCGATGTTGGCGCGGTCGTTCTCGCACTGGGTGTAGTCGAAGCGTGCGATCGGCATCCCGCGCGCGTCGTGCTGCTCGGCTAGCGTGACGCGGTTCTCGGGCGCTGGCAGCAGCTCGCAGAGAACCCCCAGGGTGAACCAGTGGTTGTAGTCGCGCATGTACTCGCGTAGCGCGTGGCCCCAGTGCCCGTCGGCGGAGACGTGCTCGGCCCAGCCGATTGGCAGCGGCCCGACGGTCTGGATCGCGAAGCCTCGCGCGAAGTCCCTGGCCGGATCGGTCTCGTAGAACTGCTCGCTGGAGATCTCCGGAGGGGGCGCCTTGTACATGCTCAGCCGCTCGGGGAAGCGCCCGGCGACCTGGGGCGCGCCCTGGACCATCAGGTAGCGGCCGACCTGATCTGAGTTGTTGGCAAGGCCGCCCGGAAAGCGCGTGCTGGTCGAGTTCAGCAGCAGCCGCGGCGTCTCGATCGAGTAGCCCGCGACCGCGACCGCGGCGGCGCGCTGGAAGTGCTCACAACCGTCGTGGAAGTAACGGACACCGGTACAACGGCCGCGCTCGTCGATCGGCACCTCCACGGCCATGCACCCGGCGCGGATCTCGACGCCGTGCGCGAGCGCGTCGGGCACGTGCGTGACCAGCGGCGAGGCCTTCGCGCCGACCTTGCAACCCTGCAGGCAGAAGCCGCGGTAGATGCAATGGGGGCGGTTGCCGAACGCCCCGTTGGCGATCGCGACGGGTCCGACGCGCAGCTCGATGTCCAGGCGCTTGGCACCACGCCATGCCTCGAGCGCTCCCGCGCCGACGGGATGCGGCCCGTGTGGATAACCGTGCGGATCGCCCCACGGCCAGTGCTGTCCGGCGACCGGCAGCTCGCGCTCGAGGCGCTGATATTGGGGGCGCAGGTCCTCGTAGGCGATCGGCCAGTCGGCGCCTACGCCATCCTGGGTCGCGGTCTGGAAGTCCGAGGGATGAAAGCGCGGCGCAAAGCCGGCGTAGTGGATCATCGAGCCGCCGACGCCCCGGCCTGAGTTGTTCTGCCCCAGCTCGACCGGATCCTCGCCGCCGATCAGGCGATTCTCCGTCCAGTAAAGATCATGCGAGCCGGCCTCGTCTGAGACCCAGTCGCGGTCGGGATCCCAGAACGGGCCCGCCTCGAGCACCACGACCTTCCAGCCCGCGCGGCCCAGCCGCTGCGCCAGGACCCCACCGCCGGCGCCGCAGCCCACGATCACCAGATCGACCTCGTCCTCGTCGCGGTAGCGGCGCATGCTCTCCACGCCTGGGACGCCGCGCTTGTGCGGATCGAGCAGCCAGCGGGAGTCGTTTTGCTCGGGACCGACGGCCCCCTTCAACCAGGTTCGGCTCACTGAGGACCTCGCGCGGAGGTGTCGGGGACGGGGTCGCGCTCGAACGCCTCGGCGCCCTCCCAGCTCTCACGCTGGTCCGGCCCCAGGCGCGAATAACCCTGCGGATATGCGGGACCGGCGAAGCCGATCTCATTCCAGGCCCAGGGGTGCGCATAGAAAGCGCTCAGCAGGTAGCGCATCACAACCTTCCAGGCGCGCTCGACGGAAAGCTCCGCCCAAGCGCCGCCGCTCAGCTCCCCCTCCGCGAACGCTTCACACAGCTCCAGGCGCTGGGCGGCGTCGCATTCGTGAAAGCTCTCGCCTGCGCGGGCGCCGGCGGCCTCGTCCAGCCCGCGCGCCACCAGCCGCCAGGTCTGCCCGTCGCTGGGCATGTCGACGTACTGGAAGCCGTCGAAGCGCCCCTCGGCGATCCGCTCGTCGATGTAGCGCAGCACCGGCACGCGGGGCTCTGCGTCCTGTGCGAGCACCACGTCGCAGAAGGCGGCGAGCGTCGACACCTCGGCGGCGTCAAAGAAGCGATAGATGGGAGGGCGGGCCACCCGGTCGACCACCACGCGGCGTGTCTCCTCGTCCCAGTGCTCGGCGTGAGCCATGACGTCGTGGTCCGGATAGCGGCCGTGCAGCTGGGGCGTGATGCCCCGGCGCTGGCGCGGCAGCTCGGCGGGGTCGCTCGGCTCGCGTCCAGACCGGTTCTGCGGGAGGTGCTCGGCGTCGCGGAAGCTCGGTGCCATCGATGCTCTCCCTCAACGCTCGCGCGGCACGACCGCGGCGAGCACACCGAGCGCACCGACGAGCGCCAGCGAGCCGGGAGCGAGCAGCGGCGGGCCCATCACGAGGTTGTAGAGCGGCTCATCCAAGCCGCCCGGTCTGCGCATCACACCGCGCGTGTGCAGGACGGCGCCGAGCACCCCGCAGGCGCCGAACAGCGCCGCGCTGGCCGGCAGTGCCGTGCGGGCGGCTCGCTCGGAAGCGACGCCCGCCACCCCGGCGGCGGTGAGCAGTGGGGTCAGGACGATCGGCGCCCACTCCCAGGGGTCGCTGAAGGAGCCCTTGTAGTGCTCGAGATAGACCTCGAGCGCAAGCGGTGGCGCGGTCGCCGCGGTTGTGGCGGCGAGCAGCCGCTGCACGCGTCCGTGGCGCAGGTTCTCGAGCATTCCGGTTCGGGTCGTCCTGCCTCCTCGCAGCGAGGGGACCGCCGGGCGCCGGCGGCGTGCCGGAAGCCCGCTCATGCGGCGTACCGCTCCGCCTCGGCCACCTTCAGCTCGAGGCCGATGCCGGGCCGGGAGCGATCGGGCCACAGCGCTCCATCGCGCGGCTCGAGCACGCCATCGAAGAGCAGCCGCTCGATACGGGCGTGATCGTGAAAGTACTCGAGATGGAGCAGCTTGGCCAGAGAGCTGGCCGGATGGGCGTGGATCGCCGGACCGCAGTGCAGCGACAGCGGATGTTGATCGGCCGCGCACAGTGCGTCGACACGCTGCAGCTCGGTGATGCCGGCGCAACGGGTCACATCCGCCTGCAGCACGTCCACCGCGCCGGCGGCGAGCATCCGCGCGAAGTACGGGGTGTCGTAGCCGTACTCGCCCGCGGCGATCGCCATCCCCGCGGGCGCGCGGTCGCGCAGCAGCCGCAAGCCCGCCAGGTCATCGGAGGAGACCGGCTCCTCGAACCAGCTCACCCCCGCCTGCTCGGCGAACGTCTGCGCCAGGGCCAGCGCCTGCTTGCGCTCATACGCGCCGTTGGCGTCCACGAACAGCTCGACCTCCTCGCCGATCGCGTCGCGGGCACGCCGCACACGCAGCGGATCGGCGTCGGGGTCGCGAGCCGACCTTCATCTTCACCGCTCGCCAGCCCCTGCTCGGCCCAGCCGGCGAGCTGGCGCTCCAGTCGCTCGTCGGTGTATGAGGTAAAGCCCCCGCTGCCATAGATCGGCACCGACTCGCGCACCATGCCCAGCAGGTCGCACAGCGCCAGGTCGAGCAGGCGCGCCTTCAGATCCCACAGCGCGACGTCGACGGCGGCGATCGCCATCGAGCAGATGCCGGGCCGGCCGAGGTTGCGGATCGCGCGCGACCATCGCACTCCACGCCCTCGACGGAGACATTGCGTCCATTCCACACACGACTTCCGGCGAGCTTTGATTGCACGAGCTTGGCCGTGGACACATCGGCATAGCTGTAGCCCAGTCCGGTCTTGCCGCCGGCTTGAGCGTGCACGAGGACGATCGTGGTGGCGTCCCAGCTGAGCGTGCCGTCGGCCTCGGGCGCGTCGGTGGGCACCGTGTAGGCGGAAACATCGATCGACTCGACGGCGATATCCACCCTGGTCATCGCAGCGGTGCTCATCGGCCGGGTATGAGCTCCTGGATCTTCTGCCGGAAGGACTCGCGAATGATCCGGCGGCCGTTTGGGTCGCCCTTGCCCAGGGCCGAGGTCAGCGCTTTCGCCTGTTCCAGCGTGATGTGCGGCGGCAGCGGCGGTACCTCGGGGTCGGTCACCGCCTCGATCACCGTCGGGCGGTCGGCCTGCAGCGCGCGGTCCCAGGCGTCGCCGACCCGGTCGGGATCGTCCACGCGGATCCCGTTCAGCCCCAGCATCTCCGCGTAGCGGGCGTAGGGAAAGTCGGGCAGCGACTGGGAGCCCTCGAACTTGGGATTTCCCTCCATCGCCCGCTGCTCCCAGGTCACCTGGTTCAGATCGCGGTTGTTGAGGACCAGGACGATCAGCCGCGGATCCTGCCAGCGCTCGTAGTACTTGGCGATCGTGATCAACTCGTTGATCCCGTTCATCTGCATCGCCCCGTCGCCGACGAGCGCGATCGCGGGGCGCTCCGGATAGGCGAACTTGGCGGCGATCGCATATGGCACGCCGGGCCCCATCGTCGCGAGGGTGCCCGAGAGCGAAGCCATCATCCCCTGGCGCAACTTCAGGTCGCGCGCGTACCAGTTCGCCGCCGAGCCGGAGTCGGAGCTGAGGATCGCGTCCTCGGGCAGGCGCCTGGAGAGCTCCCAGAAGACGAGCTGGGGATTGATCGGCTCGGCCGGCTGATGCGCCCGCGCGTCCATCAGCTCCCACCAGTCCGAGACCTCGCCTTCGATCTTCTCGCGCCAAGAGCGGTCCTCCTTGCGGCGCAGGTGCCCGATCAGCGCCCGCAGCGTCCGCGCCGAGTCGCCGACCAGGTTGACCTCCATCGGGTAGCGGATGCCGAGCATGCGACCGTCGAGGTCGATCTGCACGCCGCGGGCCTTGCCCTCTTCGGGGAGGAACTCCGAGTAGGGAAAGCTCGAGCCGACCATCAGCAGCGTGTCGCATTCGTTCATCAGATCCCAGCTCGGCTTCGTGCCGAGCAAGCCGATCGAGCCGGTCACCCAGGGCAGATCGTCCGGCAGCGCGGCCTTCCCGAGCAAGGCCTTCGCCACCCCCGCGCCCAGCAGCTCCGCGACCTCAGTGACCTCCGCACCGGCGTGCAGGGCGCCGGCGCCGACGAGCATCGCCACCCGCTCGCCCCCGTTCAGGATCTCCGCGGCGCGCGCGAGATCCTCCTCGCCCGGGATCACGCTCGGCGCCGAGTAGCCGGTGCCGGAGTGGAGGGCTCCGTGCGCGCGGGGAGGAGTCTCGACCGCCGGCTCCTCCTGCAGGTCGTTGGGAAAGATCAGGCACGTCACCGTCCGCTCGGAGGTGGCGATGCGCACCGCGCGATCGACGAGATGGCGCACCTGGCCCGGCTCGGTCGCCATCTGCACGTACTCGTGCGCGACATCCTTGAACAGGACCGGGAGGTCGACCTCCTGCTGGTAGTTGCCCCCCAGCGACAGGCGGGCCTGCTGACCGACGATCGCGACCACGGGCTGATGGTCGAGCTTTGCGTCATACAGACCGTTGAGCAGGTGGATCGCCCCGGGGCCCGAGGTCGCCAGGCAGACCCCGACCTCGCCGGTGAACTTCGCGTGCGCGCAGGCCATGAACGCCGCCATCTCCTCGTGGCGCACCTGGACGAAGTCGATCGACTCCGAACTGCGATCCAGCGCGCCCATCAGCCCGTTGATGCCGTCACCGGGGTAGCCGTAGATACGGGTGACCCCCCACTCCTTCAGACGATCGACGATGTGGTCTGCGACGAGCTGGCTCAATGCACTCCCTTCGTGATGCGCGGACGATCTCGGACCACGGCATACCCGCCGCGCGAAGGACCCAATCGTGCCAATCGTGTTTTCAGCGGGTCCCCAGCGGGAAGCTGAGGTGTCTACCCACGATTTTTAGGAGATTCGGAGATGGCTAAAGATCACGGCTCGAGCGTCAAGGACGACAAGCAGTACGAAGGGCTCCGCAAAAAGGGGATGAGCAAGGAACGCGCGGCGAAGATCGCCAACACACCCAACGCATCCAGCAAGGGCGGCAAGAACAGCCACAGCGGAGGCTCCAGCCAGAGCAGCAAGAGCAGCGGCTCGGGCAGCGGTGGCAATCGCGCGCAGAAGCAGGCGGCCGGTCGCAAGGGCGGGAAGAAGAGCAGCTGAGGTGGGCGAGGGCATGGGGAGCCGGCCCGAGGTCGTGGTCGTCACGGGCGCCTCGGGCGGCGTGGGCCGGGCGATCGCGCACGCGTTTGCCAAGCGCGGCGCGCATGTCGGGCTGCTCGCCCGCGGGCAGGAGGGACTGGACGGCGCCGCGCGAGAGGTGGAGTCGCTTCGGCGGCCGGGCGCTCGCGGTCCCGACCGACGTGGCCGATCACGAGCAGGTCGAGGCCGCCGCGGCGGCGGTCGAGGAGCGCTTCGGAGAGATCGACATCTGGGTCAACGACGCGATGTCGACGGTCTTCGCCCGCTTCCTCGACACCGAGCCCGAGGAGTTCAGGCGCGCGACCGAAGTCACCTATCTCGGCACCGTGTACGGCACGATGGTCGCGCTGAAGCGGATGACGCGCCCGCGACCGCGGCAAGATCGTGCAGGTCGGCTCGGCGCTCTCCTACCGCGCGATCCCGCTGCAGGCCGCCTACTGCGGCGCGAAGTTCGGGATCCGCGGCTTCACCGACTCGATCCGCACCGAGCTGCGCCACGACAAGAGCAAGGTGCAGATCACGATGGTCCAGCTGCCGGGCGTGAACACGACGCAGTTCAACTGGTGTCGCTCGAAGCTGCCCGACCACCCGAAGCCGGTCCCGCCGATCTACCAGCCGGAGATCCCGGCGGAGGCCGTCTACTGGGCCGCGCACCATCGCCGCCGCGAGCTGTGGGTCGGCTACAGCGCCGTCGAGGCGATCCTCGGCCAGCAAGCTCGCGCCGAGCGTGCTCGTCGACAGGTATCTCGCGAGGACCGGCATCTCCGGCCAGCAGGTCGAAGGACATGCCGGTCCAGGGCGAGCGCGCCGGCAACCTGTTCGAGCCGGTGCGAAGGCGATGCCGCGACGCACGGCATCTTCGACGCCCAGGCCAAGACCCGCAGCCCGCAGCTGTGGGCCGCGACCCATCGACCGCTGCTCGCCGGCGCGCTCACGGGTCTCGCCGCCGCCGGCGGCGGCGGGCGCGGTCACGCTGGCAAGGATGAAGCGATGATTGCGCGGTCGAGCCGTCGCGATGACGCGACCCTCGAGCGAGGAACGGGAGCTGGGAATCGATCGGCCGCACATACTGCGCGAGTACGCGCTGCTGGCCGACGGCGAGCGCGGCATCCTCGTCGGACCGCGGGGCGACTATCGTGTGGATGTGCTTCCCGGGCTGGGACTCGGACGCGGTCTTCTCGTCGCTGATCGGCGGCTCCGGTGCGCTACGCGATCACCCCGCGGGAACGCTGCGTGTGGGGCGGCTACTACGAGCCGCGGAGCCTGATCTGGCGCAGCCGCTGGGTCACCGACGAGGCGACGATCGAGTGCCGCGAAGCGCTCGCGCTGCCATCCGATCCCGAGCCGGGCGGTGATCCTGCGCCGTGTGCTCGCGCGCCAGGGCACCGCCCGGGTCGACGTCGTCCTCAATCCGCGCGGCGACTTCGGGCGAGAGCCCGATGAGCAAGCTGTCAAAGCGCGAGGACGGCGCGTGGACCGGCGAGCTGGAGGAGATCGGCGTGTGCTGGACGGGAGGCCAGGACGCAGAGCCGCAGGGCCGACGGGCACCGCGGCAAGGCGCTCACGCTCGTCGCTGACGCTCGAGGAGGGCGAGCACCACGACTTCGTGCTCGTGCTCGCCGCGGGCGGCTCCGACCGCGAGGCGCCGGATCCCGAGTGGGCCTGGCAGGGCGTCGAGGCCGAGTGGCACGAGCGGGTGCCCGAGCTCGAGGACACGGTCGCCCCGCGCGACGCGCGGCACGCCTACGCGGTGCTCGCCGGGCTGACCAGCGCGGGCGGCGGCATGGTCGCCGCGGCGACCACCTCGCTGCCCGAGCGCGCCCGCGGGGGCCGCAACTACGACTACCGCTACGTCTGGATCCGCGACCAGTGCTACGCCGGCCAGGCGGTCGCGAAGGCCGGGCCGTATCCGCTGATGGACGACGCCGTGCGCTTCGTCGCCGAGCGTCTGCTCGAGGACGGACCGCAGCTGAAGCCCGCCTACACGACCACCGGCGGCAGCGCGTGCCCGACCAGCGCCAGCTCGAGCCTGCCCGGCTACCCGGGCGGCACCGACATCGTCGGCAACTGGGTCAACAAGCAGTTCCAGCTCGACGCGTTCGGCGAGGCGCTGCTGCTGTTCGCCGCCGCCGCCGACCACGACCATCTCGACGCCGACGGCTGGCGAGCCGCCGAGGTCGGCGGTCGAGGCGATCGAGCAAGCGCTGGCGCGAGCCGGACACCGACGCCGGGATCTGGGAGATCGAACCCGACGCCTGGACGCACAGCCGGCTGATCTGCGCCGCCGGCCTGCGCCAGATCGCCGGGTGCGGCCCCGCGCGGCGAGCAGGCCGCGCGCTGGGTCTCGCTCGCCGATGAGATCGTCTCCGACACCGCCGCCCACGCGCTGCACCCCTCTGGGCGCTGGCAGCGCTCGCCCAGCGACCCGCGCCCGGACGCCGCGCTGCTGCTGCCGGCGATCCGCGGCGCGATCCCGCGCGACGACCCCCGCTCGATCGCGACCCTGCAGGCGGTCGAGACGGAGCTCACCGCAGGACGGCTACTGCTACCGCTTCCGGCCCGACGAGCGGCCTCTCGGGCGAGGCCGAGGGCGCGTTCCTGCTCTGCGGCTTCTTGATGGCGCTCGCCTACGGCCAGCAGGGCGATCACGTCACGGCCGCGCGCTGGTTCGAGCGAAACCGCGCCGCGTGCGGGCCGCCCGGCCTGTGCTCGGAGGAGTTCGACGTCCGCCAGCGCCAGCTGCGCGGCAACCTCCCCCAGGCCTTCGTCCACGCGCTGCTGCTCGAGTGCGCCGTCGAGCAGTACTCGCCCGACCGGCAGGAGGGAGGCGACGTGACGTGCCGACCCGCGAGCCACCAACGGTCTGCCCTCGTCGGTGCGCGTGCTGATCGGCCTGACACGCCTGCGTCGGATCGCCGCTGCTGCTGCTCCGTGGCGAGCGGCTCCTGCGAGCGGCCGACCCCAGCCAGCGAGCTCGACGGGCCCGCTGCGCAGTCGTTCGCGCGGATCCTCGGCGCCCGTCATCTCGCCGAAGCGCTCTCCTCGCGCGGCGCCCGACCCGCGACCGGATACTCGCCGGCGCGGCGGTCGACGCGCTCCACGCCGTCAGCATGGTCCTCCTCGCCCGCGCCAGCTCGCGCTGGCGCGAGCCGGCGCTCGCGCAGCGCGTCCACGGCAGCGGCGATCCTGGGCGCGTACGGCCTGCGGTGCGGTCTACGGAGGCGCTGAATGCCGAACACCAAACACGCATACGAACACGTCTGGGGGATCTACCTTCCGATCGCGATCGGGGTGTTCGCGATCGTGGTCGGGACGCTCCTCGTGCTTCTGGTGCGCGGCGCACGGCGGTCGGAGGCGGGGCCCCGCTCGGAGGCTCTGCCGCTGGAGATCGCCTACGCGTGCGCGCTCGCGTGCGTCGCCGCCTTCCTGGTGTGGGTGACCTTTCGCGCGGAGACGCCGATCGACCATCTCGTCGCGCGCCCGGGCCTGCGCATCAGGGTGATCGCCGCGCAGTGGAGCTGGCGCTTCATCTACGCCAACGGAGCGATGGTGACGGCGATCTCCACCTGGCACCCGCCGGTGGCCTACGTGCCGACCGGCACCGAGGTCGAATTCAACGGCACCTCCGAGGACGTGATCCACGGTTTCTGGGTACCCCGGCTGCACTTCCAGCGCCAGATCCTGCCGGGCTACGTCACGCACTTCGACATGCTCTTCGAAGCCCCCGGCTACTACGGCGGGGAGTGCTCGGTCTTCTGCGGCGAACACCACAGCGAGATGCACTTCGCGCTTGAGGCGGTGAGCCCGTCGCGCTTTCGGGAATGGCTCGCGCGCGAAGGCAAGCGGGCCAGCGCGGCGGCTCCTCGCCCCGGGCGCCCCGGTCCCCGCTGTCGAAGGGCGCTCCCGCGTGAGCGCCGTCGCGATCCCCGCGCGCCGGGGCGCGGCGACGCTGCGCACGCTCGCCTCGACCGACCACAAGCGGATCGCCGGCTCGGCCTGCACGATCGCGTTCGGGTTCTTCCTCGCCGGCGGCCTGCTGGCGCTGGTGATGCGCTCCCAGCTCGCCGCCGATGGCGGCGTCGTCTCCCAGCAGAAATACGACGAACTGTTCACGATGCACGGCTCGACGATGGTCTACCTGGTGATCGTGCCCGTCGCGCTGGCCGCCGGCCTGTACCTGGTTCCGCTGCAGGTGGGGGCGGCCGAGATCGCCGGGCCGCGGGTCGCGCTCGCGGGGCTGTGGCTGTACGTGCTCGGGGGCGCCTGGATGTGGTCGGGCTTCCTCACCAGCGGCGGCGCCGCGAGCGCCTCCTGGTGGGGCTTCGACCCGCTCTCGGAATCGCTGCACTCGCCCGGCAGCGGCATGGACCTGTGGATCTTCGGGGTGATGCTCGCCACGCTCGGACAGATCCTGTGGGCCGGGTGCATCCTGATCACCGCGCTGCGCGCTCGCGCGCCGGGCATGACCTTGATGCGGATGCCGCCGTTCACCTGGGCGATGGTGGCGACGTGCGTGATGACCGTGTTCGGCTTCCCCGCGCTGATCGGGGCGCTCGGGCTGCTGTGGGCGCAGCGTCACCTCGGCGGCGTGCTCACGGGCGAGGCGGGGGCGGTCGACTACCAGGCGCTGTTCTGGTTCTACGGGCATCCGGTCGTGTACGTGATGTTCTTCCCGTTCGTGGGGATGGTCGCCGAGATCGTCGCGACCTTCTCCTCGCGGCGCTTCTTCGGCTACTCGGCGTTCATCGTCGCGCTGCTCGCCTTCTCCGGTCTGTCGATGACCGTGTGGGCGCACCACATGTTCACGTTCGGGGTGCTCTCGAACAAGTACTTCGCGCTGACCTCGACCGCGCTCGTCGTCCCCGCCGGGATCGAGTACTTCGACTTCCTCGCGACGATCTGGCGCGGCAAGCTGCGCTTCACCACGGCCTTCCTGTTCGCGCTCGGCTTCCTCGTGCAGTTCCTGATCGGCGGGCTCACCGGGATCATCCTCGCCTCGCCACCACTGGACTACGGGCTGAACATGTCCTACTTCGTCGTCGCCCACTTCCACTACACGATCTTCGCGGGGAGCGCCTTCGGGCTGTTCGGCGGGATCTACTACTGGTTTCCGAAGATCACAGGCGTGATGTTGCGCGAGCGTCTGGGCAAGCTCAACTTCTGGCTGATGGTGGTCGGGGCGAACCTGACGTTCTTCCCGATGTTCTTCCTCGGCGCCGAGGGCATGGTCCGCCGCGTCGCGCGCTATCCCGCCTCCAGCGGCTGGCAGGGGCTGAACATCGCCGCGACGGTCGGCTCCTTCGTGATCGCGGTCTCGGTGCTCGTGTTCATCGTCAACCTCTTCGTCTCCCTGCGCGAGCGCCGCCCCGCCGGGGACGATCCCTGGGACGCGCACACGCTCGAGTGGGCGACGAGCTCGCCGCCGCCACGTCACAACTTCGACGCGCTGCCGCCGATCCGCTCATACGCGCCGCTGCTGGATCTGCGCGAGGCCGAGGTGAGGGCGTGAAGCGCGCCGCGATCGTACTGCTCTGCTGGGGGGTGTGGCTCGGCGTGCTGACCGGCGTGCAGGCTGCATTCGAGCCAAAATTGATCCAGTTCGCGATGCCTGCGATCGCCGCGGCGGCGTGCATTCTCGCCGGGCTCGCGCTGTGGACGCTCGAGGCCTACCGAGGCCACGAGGAGCGCGTACGGCTGATCGCCGACAGCTCGCTGGCGACGGTGGCGCTCGTGCTCGGCGTGGCGCTCGCGCTGCTCGGCGCCGGCTTCGGCCTGTGGCTGATCCTGATCGGCGCCGCGATCGGGGCGCTCGGGCTCGGCGGCCTCGTGCGCGAGCAGCGCGCGCGAGGCCGCACGGTGCGCGGGGGAGGCGCACGGTGAAGGCGCCCGCGCGCACCTCGGCGAAGGTGTCGGCGTGGCGCGGGCGGGGCACCCGATGAGAACGGCAGCGCCCACGCTCGCGCGGATGCTCGGCAGCTGGCAGCTGGATCCCGGCGTGCTCGTCGTGTGCGCCGCCACCGCGGCGCTGTACGGATGGGGCGTCGTGCGGGCGCGCAGGCGCACGCGCGGGCATTGGCCGCTGTGGCGGCGTCGCTTCGTTCATGGCCGGCCTGCTCGTGCTGATGTGCGCGCTGCTGTCCGGGATCGATCCCTATTCCGACGAGCTGCTCTCGATCCACGTCGTCCAGCACCTGCTGCTGATCCTGCTCGCGCCGGCGCTGCTGCTGTGGGGCGCTCCGGTGCGGCTGGCGCTGAGCGCCTGCGCGCCCGCGGGACGGCGCGCGATCGGAGCGGTCCTGCGCGAGCGCTGGGTGCGGGTGCTGACGCGGCCGGCGTGCGGGTTCGCGCTGTTCACGATCGTCGTGCTCGCCACCCACCTGACGGGCCTCTACGAAGCTCGCGCTGCGCGATCAGACCGTCCACGACTTCGAGCACGCCGCCTACTTCTGGTCGGGCATCGTCTTCCTGCTGCCCCTGCTCGCGGCCGACCCGATCCCCCACCCGCCGAGCGCGATCGCGCGGTTCTCGTGGCTGATGGCCGCGATGACCGTGATGTTCATTCCGGCGGCGCTGTTCATGTTCGACGAACACGTGCGCTATCCGTTCTACCTGGCCCCCGCGCGCGCGCTGCACAGATCGGCGCTCGCCGACCAGCACTCGGCGGGGATCATGATGGCCGTCGCAGGAGGGATCGCGATGGCGGCGCTCGCGATCGTCGTCGCGATGGAAGCGATGGTTCGCGAAGAGCGGCGCCAGCAGCGACGGGACACGTACCTCTACGCCGAGCCCGGCGCGCGGCGCCGGCGACAGCGACCGCCGGCGTGAGCGGGGAGATCGCCGGCGCATGAGACGGGGGCTGATGGCATTCGCGGCGATCGTCTGCGGGGGCCTCGCGCTGTTCGATCTCGCCGCCCAGGGCGAAGGCCGGCCGCGCACCGCGGCCACCCTCGCAAGCGCTCCCGGCGTCCCGAATGGACAGCTCGGCGCGCAGGGACACAACCTGTTTCTCTCCTCGTGCGCGACCTGTCACGGGATCAGCGCACAGGGCATCCCCGGCCGCGCGCCGAGCCTGCACGGCGTCGGCGCGCTGGCGGCCGACTTCTACCTGGAGACGGGGCGGATGCCGCTGGCGAGCTCGCGCGAACAACCGATGCGCACGCGCCCGGCCTTCTCGCAGGCGAAGATCCAGACGCTGATCGACTACGTCGCGTCCTTCGGCGGCCCCGCGATCCCGACGGTCGAGCCCCAACGGGGCTCGCTGTCGAAGGGGCAGAGCCTGTTCGCGCTGAACTGCGCCGGCTGCCACACGATCCAGGGCTCGGGAGGGATCGTGACCGGCGCGGTGGTGCCGTCGCTGAACCTCGCCACGCCGCGGCAGATCGCCGAGGCGATCCGGATCGGCCCGTACGTGATGCCGCGCTTCGGCGCCGGGCGAGCTGTCGAATGCGGACATCGACTCGATCGCGCGCTACGTGCAGAGCACGCAATCCCCCGACGACCGCGGCGGCTGGGGCATCGGGCGGATCGGCCCGATTCCCGAGGGCATGGTCGCGTGGCTGCTCGCGGCCGCGGCGCTGCTGCTGATCGCACGGCTGATCGGAGAGCGCACGCCTGCGCAGAGCCGCAAACCCACCCTCGGCGCGAGAGGTCGAAGGTGAGCGAGCGCGAGAAGAACGATCGAGGCCTCCCGCACCGCCTTGGCCAGGCGCTCGTGATGCTCGCGCTGTGGCGGGTCGGGGCGCTGCGGCGCCGCGGAGGGCGGGGAGAGCCCGAGGAGGAGGCGGTGGATCCCTCGCGGCGGGAGACGGGCGCGCCCGTGTGGGCCGAACGCCTCGTCCCCGCGCTGCTGGCGCTGACGGCGCTCGCGGGCCTCGGCTTCGTCGCGCTGTTCGTGCTCGACCCGAACACGCAGCTGCTGGGGCTGTGCCTCGGCGGCGCGCTCGCGCTGCTCGCCGCCGCGCTGATCCTCGCCGGCCGCCGGCTGGTCCCGCAGGAGACGAAGGTCGAGGACCGCCCGCGCCCCGGCGACCCCGAGGCGGTGGCCGAGGTCGCGGCGCAGGCGCGCGCAGGCCTCGATGGAATCACCCGCCGCGGGCTGATCGGGGGCGCGGCCGGCGTCGCGGGCGCCGGCCTGACGGCGGCGGTCGTGATCCCCGTGGTCGCGCTCGGCCCGGGGGTGCAGGAGCAGTTGAGCGACACGCCGTGGCACTCCGGACGCGCGCTCGTGGACGACGAAGGCGACCCGATCCTGGCGGCGAACGTCACCGAAGGGAGCTTCGTGACGGCGTTTCCGCAGGGCGCCGACAAGGAGAATCTCGGCTCGCCCGTGGTCGTCGTGCGCGTCGATCCCGCCACCCTGGAGCTGCCCGCCGAGCGGGCGGCCTGGGCGCCGGAGGGGATCCTCGCCTACTCGAAGATCTGCACGCACGCCGCCTGCGCGATCTCGCTGTTCCGCTCGCCGCTGAGCCCGACCACGCAGGCGCGCGGCCCGGCGCTGATCTGCCCCTGCCACTACTCGACCTTCGACGTGCTCGACGGCGGCACCGTCGAGTTCGGGCCCGCCGGCCGGGCGCTCCCGCAACTGCCGCTGCAGATCGACGCCACGGGCGCGCTGGCCGCCGCAGGGCCGATGTCGGGGCCCGTGGGACCGTCGTGGTGGGGAGACAGCAAGTGAGCCCGAGGTCCTCGCGCGTCGGGGGCGCCGGCGAGAGCGCGGTCGGCTTCGTCGACGAACGCCTCGGTGCGGCCCGCGGCGCGCGGTTCCTGATGAGCTACGTGTTCCCGGACCATTGGAGCTTCCTGCTCGGCGAGATCGCGCTGTATTCGTTCATCGTGCTGATCGCCACCGGCACCTACCTCGCGCTGTTCTTCGACCCGAGCACGACCGAGAGCGTCTACCACGGCGGCTACGCCGCGCTGCAGGGCCAGGAAGTCTCGGCCGCGTACGCCTCGGCACTGCATCTCTCCTTCGCCGTCTCCGGGGGTCTCTTGATGCGCCAGACCCACCACTGGGCGGCGCTCGTGTTCGTCGCGGCGATCACGCTGCACCTGCTGCGGATCATCTTCACCGGCGCGTTTCGCAAGCCGCGCGAGATCAACTACCTGATCGGCCTGACGCTGCTCGTGCTCGCGATCCTCGAGGGCTTCGCCGGCTACTCGCTGCCCGACGACCTGCTCTCCGGGATGGGCCTCGCGATCGCGTGGGCGGTGGCGATGTCGCTGCCGCTGGTCGGCGGGCCGTTCGCCTTCGCCCTGTGGGGTGGGCGCTTCCCCGGCTCGACGGCGTTCGAGTCGCGGCTGTACATCGCGCACGTGTTCGTGATCCCCGCGCTGATCGCGACGCTGCTGGCGGCGCACCTGGCGATCATCATGATCCAGCGCCACTCCCAGTTCCGGGGGCCGGGCGCCCGCGAGGACAACGTCGTCGGCACGCCGATGTGGCCCGGCTACGCGCTGCGCTCGCTCGGCCTGTTCGTGGCGGTGGCGGCGGTGCTCGTGCTGATGGGCGGGCTGATCCAGATCAACCCGATCTGGCTGTGGGGCCCCTACCACCCCTACATCGGCACCAACGGCGCCCAGCCGGACTGGTATCTGGGCTGGCTGATCGGCGCGCTGCGGTTGATGCCGAACCTCGAGATCCACGTCTTCGGGCACACGCTCGTACCGAACCCGTTCTTCGGCGGCGTGCTGTTCCCGGGGATCGTCTTCACCCTCCTCTACCGCTGCCGTGGCTCGACAAGCGCTTCATCTCCCGTGACTACCGCCGCCACGACCTGCTCGAGCGCCCGCGCGAGAATCCCCGCCGCAGCGCGCTCGCCGCCGCCGTGTTCGCAGCCGTCGCGACGGTCTTCGCGGCCGGCTCGGCCGACCGCCTGTTCTTCCAGTTCGGCTTCGGCTACGAAGGCGCGATCTGGTTCTTCCGGGGCGCCTTCCTGGTGGTCCCGGTGGTCGTGTTCGTGCTCACGAAACGCATCTGCATCCAGCTCGCCCGCACCGACGCTCATCCGCTGCGGGAATGGAGCGGGCAGGTCGTGACCCGCAACGAGCGCGGCGGCTTCGACGCGAGCGAGCCCTGATCTGGGAACGACGATTGTTCCCGTTGGGCACATGTGCCCAACGGCGGGAGCGCGCATGCGCGCTCCCGTGAGGAGCCGCATGCGGCTCCTCATTCCGAGGGGCGCATGCGCCCCTCGGCGAGGCCGCACATGTGCGGCCTCGAAGCAGGATCATCGTCGATCGAGACGAACTGCCGTGGTGTGGGGATCCCCGACGGCATCGCGCTGGAACGTCATCGAGACCTGGGCGGGGTCCGCGGCCCATGGGCGCGCCGGGTACTGCTGTGTTGCGTCGCCGTCCTGCCGATCCTCGCGCTGCTGAACGTGTTCGGACAGCACCCGAGCACGAGCTCGGCCGCGGGGCCGGTCGCGAGCCTGAGCGTCACCGCGCCGACGCGGCTGCGCAGCGGATTGATCTTCCAGGTGAAGGTCAGGGTGGTGGCCCATCGCGAAATAAAGCAGCCAGAGATCGTCTTCGACGAAGGCTGGTGGGAATCGATCAGCGTCAACTCGATCGTGCCCGAACCGAGTGAATCCAGCTCGAAGGACGGGCGGGTGGTGCTGACGTACGGCAAGCTCGAACCCGGGCAGTCGCTCGTCAGCTGGATCTACTTCCAGGTCAACCCGACGAACGTCGGCAAGCGCCGCGAGGACGTCGGGCTCGACGACGGCGAAACCCCGCTCGTGAGCATGCACCGCTCGATGACGATCTTCCCCTAGGAGACCATGGACCTCGTAATCCGCGCAACCGTTGTCTTCTTCTTCATCTTCCTGGTGACGCGGATCGTCGGCCGCCGGCAGCTCAGCGACCTGGAGGCGTTCGACCTGATCCTGCTGGTCGTGCTGGGCGATCTCGTCCAGCAGGGCATCACCCAGAGCGACGAGTCGGTCACCGGGGTGCTGATCGTGATCTCCACGATCGCGCTGCTGTCGGTGGGCGTCAGCTGGGTCTCCTTCCGATCTCGACGGGTCAGGCAACTGACCGAGGGCGAGCCGATCGTGCTCGTCCAGGACGGCCGGCCGATCGAGCGCAACCTGCGCCGTGAGCGGATCACGATCGAGGACATCCAGCAGCAGGCGCGTCAAAGCCAGATCCCATCGGTGGCGGATCTGCGCTGGGCGATCCTCGAGAACGACGGCAAGATCAGCTGCATCCCCGAGCGCTCCGAGTGAGCACCCACGCTCGCCCGATTGCTCAAGAGGACGGCCGGGTAGAAGTTGGTGGCGAGAGAACCAAGCAAGCAAGAACAGGTTGCGATGGCGACCCGAGCAAGGAGCGCAGAGCGATGCCGAGCACCCCCAGATATGAGCAGGAAGAGGCCGCCGCGGCCGCGGCCGAAGCCGCCGGGATCGGAGGAGTGACAGGCGAGGAGGACCTCGACCCGGCCCAGCTTCCCGTGATGGAGGCCGGCGGTGGCGTCTCCGAGGGCTTCGAGGAATCAGAGCGCGCCCTGATCGAACACGCCTCCCACGGCGACCAGCAGTCCGCCCATACGATCCTCCACGACCAGGGCCTGCCCGAGGAGCCGGACAGCGCACGCGAAGACTCGGAGCCAGATCACGAGCGCAGCAGCGAGCTCAGCGCCGACGAGTGAGCGTCGCGATCCTCGACATCGACGGCACACTCGTCGAGCCTGTCGCCGAGCTACGCTCGGAGCTCGAGCACACCCCGCTTCGCTGAGGACCAGACTCGGAGTAGACGATGCCCGCAAAACGCGCGCTCGGCGAGTACAACGCCAAACGAAGATTCGCCGACACGCCCGAGCCCGTGGGGCGCGAGGACGGCGCCCGACGTGGATCCCGCTTCGTCGTGCAGGAGCACCACGCGCGCAGCCTGCACTGGGATCTGCGACTCGAGCGCGACGGCGTGCTCGTCTCCTGGGCGGTGCCCAAGGGCATCCCGGACGATCCGCAGCGCAACCACCTCGCCGTCCACGTCGAGGACCATCCGCTCGGCTACATCGACTTCGCGGGTGAGATCCCCGCCGGCAGCTACGGCGCCGGCGAGGTGCAGATCTGGGACGCGGGCACCTACGACTGCCACAAGTTCCGCGACGACGAGGTGATCGTCACCTTCCACGGCGAGCGCATACGGGGGAAGTACGCGCTGTTTCAGACGAAGGGGAAGAACTGGATGATCCACCGTATGGATCCCCCGCCCGAAGACGGACGGGGGCGGATGCCCGAGCAGCTCGTGCCGATGCTCGCGCGCGCGGGGCGCCTGCCCACCGACGGCGCGGGGTGGGCGTTTGAGATCAAGTGGGACGGCGTGCGCGCGATCGCCTACTGGCGGCCGGGAGAGCTGCGGATCGAGAGCCGCAACCTGAACGACGTCAGCGCGCGCTATCCCGAGCTGCGCGCGCTCGGCCCGCAGCTCGGCTCCCGCGAAGCGGTGCTCGACGGGGAGATCGTCGCCTTCGACGAGGGCGGGCGCCCGAGCTTCGAGCGTCTGCAGCGGCGCATGCATGTCGCCTCGCCGCGTGCGATCCGCCGGTTTGCGGAGGAGGAGCCCGTTAGCTACGTGATCTTCGACCTGCTCTACCTCGACGGGCAAGCCACGGTCGGGCTGCCCTACCGCGAGCGGCGCGAGCTGCTGGAGGGACTCGAGCTGAGGGGGCCCGCATGGCAGACCCCCGCCTACCACCCCGGGGAAGGGCGCGAGTTGCTGGCCGCAGCCGTGGAGCAGCGCCTGGAGGGCGTCGTGGCCAAGCGCCTGGACTCCCCCTACCGTCCCGGCAGGCGCACGGACGAGTGGCTGAAGATCAAGCACGTCAACCGCCAGGAGCTCGTGATCGGGGGCTGGCTGCCGGGAAAGGGCGCACGGGCGGGACGGCTCGGAGCGCTGCTGATGGGCTACTACGAGTCCGGCGAGAATCGTCGACGGGTCCTGCGCTACGCGGGGCGCGTCGGCACGGGCTTCAACGAGGATGACCTCGAGCGTCTGGGCAAGAAGCTGGCGGCAATCCCACGAAGCACGAGTCCTTTCTCCGGAACCCAACCACCTCGCGGAGCCAACTTCGTGGAGCCGAAGCTGGTGGCGGAGATCGAGTTCCGCCAATGGACCCACGATCGCATCCTCCGTCATTCCTCCTACAAGGGACTGCGCGAAGACAAGCCGGCGAAGGAGGTACGGGTGGAGATCTCGATCCCGACCGATGACGATGACGTCCAGAAGACGAGCAAGCGGAGCAAGAGCGCGAAGAAGGGCAACAAGCAAGACGATCCTCCTCACGAGCGCCCCTACGAGGTCGTGCGCGAAACCAAGCGCGCCGTGGAGATCGAGGCGCAGGGACGCACCCTCAAGCTGACCAACCGCGAGAAGGTCATGTACCCGCAAACAGGTTTCACGAAGGGCGATCTGATCGACTACTACGCCGCCGTCGCGCCTGTGCTGCTGCCCCATCTCGCCGGGCGGCCACTGACGCTCAAGCGCTATCCCGACGGCGTCGAGGGAGAGCACTTCTACGAGAAGCGCTGCCCGCCGCATCGCCCGGATTGGGTGCGCACGGCGGCGATCGCGAGCGAGCGCGGGGGCGGCACGATCGACTACTGCCTGGCCGAAGACCTGCCGACGTTGATCTGGGCCACCAACCTGGCCGACATCGAGCTGCACACGAGCCTTTCCCGGGCTGGGCGGATCGATCGGCCGACGGCGATCGTGTTCGACCTCGACCCCGGCGCGCCTGCGGCCCTGCGGGCGTGCTGCCGCGTGGCGCTCTGGATCAGGGAGATATTCGACTCCTTCGGGCTGCAGACGTTCGTCAAGACGTCCGGCGCGAAGGGCCTGCAGGTGTACGCGCCGCTCAACAACGCCGTCGGCTACGAGCAGACCAAGCCCTTCGCCCGCGCGGTCGCCGAGCTGCTGCAGAAGCGCCACCCGCGGCAGGTCGTCGCGCGCATGGCCAAGGATCTACGCCCGGGACGGGTGCTCGTCGACTGGAGCCAGAACGACGAGCACAAGACGACCGTCTGCGTCTACTCGCTGCGCGCGCGCGAACGTCCCACGATCTCGACTCCGCTGGCCTGGGAGGAGATCGAAGGCGCCCTGGGCGGCAGGCGCGGCGAGCCCAGCCTCAGTGCCGAACCGCGGGAGCTGCTGCAGCGCGTCGAGCGCGACGGCGACCTGTTCGCGCCACTGCTCACGCTCACGCAGGAACTGCCCGACCTCTCTCCGTGAGCGCTCTCGGCCCCGAGCGTCGCCGCCTCTCCGGAGATCAGCTCTCTTCCTCCAGTTTTCGCCTCCTCAGCAGGGGCGCCGCGAACCAGATGGTCGCGAACGACAGGGCCGCCAGGACCACGGTGAGCAGGCCCGCGAACACGCCGAACAGCGTCGTCGCGACGAGCAGCAGGCAGCCGCACATCGCCAGCGCGAGGAACGCGAGGCCAACGATCACGATCCGGTTCGAGGTAAAGACGATGTGCCGCTTGTCGTCGTGCCGGAACAGGAGCCGGTGCCGGGCCGCGGGCGCGATCATGCAGAGCGCCGAAGCGCTCGCCAGCAGCAGTGTCACGAAGTAGACGATGCGCGCATACGTGCCGACGTGCGCGAAGCCGGTGTCGAAGGGGACGACGAGCAGGAACGCGAACAGCACCTGCACGCCGGTGATCACAACGCGCAGCTCGCCGGTAAGTTCCTCGAAATTGCGGTCCAAGCGCTCCTTCGAGGTCTCCTCGCGGCCGTCATCCTCCCCCGCTTCGGCACCGGTCTCGACACCGGTCCTCATCCCCGCCGCCGCGCTCTGGCTGTCGGTGTCATCTGACAAGCATGTAACTTACCCGGCTCGATGTCCCAGAAAACGCCACCCGATGCCCTCGTCTGCGTCGTCGAGATCCCGAAGGGCGTGCGCAACAAGTACGAGCACGACCCGGAGCTCGGCGGGATCAAGTTCGACCGGCTGCTGATGAGCGCCGCGACCTACCCGACCGACTACGGCTATCTGCGCGGCACGCTCGGCCAGGACGGCGACCCGCTGGATGCGCTCGTGTGCCTCTACGAGCCGACCTTCCCCGGCTGCCTGATCCCGGTCAAGCCGGTCGGGATGTTCATGATGCGCGACGAGAAGGGGATCGACGACAAGATCATCTGCGTGCCCCTCGCCGACCCCTACTGGAACGGCTACCACGAGCTCGAGGATCTGCCGATGCTGCTGCGCCAGGAGATCGAGCAGTTCTTCTCGATCTACAAGGATCTCGAGGGCAAGGCCGTGACGATCGACGGCTGGCACTCGCGCGCGGAGGCCGAGCTGGAGATCGCCGAGGCGCGCCAGCGCCTGCTGGACAGCACCAAGCCCGATTGATTCTCGCCTCACCGGGTAGTCCGCGAGTGAGAGGCGTGTGCGACCGTCCGCCTCCTACGTGTTCCTCCCGTCGACAGTCAGAGGTGATCGAACGATGAAGATCGGCTATTTCCTTTCGAGCGAGGAGTTCGGCCCGCGCGAGCTCGTCCGGCAGGCGCGTCTCGCCGAGCAGGCGGGCTTCGAGGATCTGTGGATCTCCGATCACTTCCATCCCTGGAACGACGAGCAGGGCCACAGCGGCTTCGTGTGGTCGACGATCGGCGCGATTGCGCAGGCGACCTCGCGGATGCGCGTGACCACGGCCGTGACCTGCCCCACGATCCGCATCCATCCAGCCGTCATAGCGCAGGCGGCGGCGAGTAGCGCGGTCCTGCTCGAAGGCCGCTTCGCGCTCGGAGTCGGCAGCGGCGAGGCGCTCAACGAGCACATCCTCGGCAACCGCTGGCCACCGGTCGCCGAGCGCTTGGAGATGCTCGAGGAGGCGGTGGAGGTGATCCGAACGCTCTGGCAGGGCGGCGTGCAGAGCCATCGCGGACGCCATTACCGCGTCGAGAACGCCCGCGTCTATGACCTCCCGGAGCGCACCCCGCCGATCCTCGTCTCGGGCTTCGGCCCGAAGTCGATCCGGCTGGCGGGCCGCATCGGCGACGGCTTCTGTGCTGTGACGCCCGACCGCGATGCCGTCGAGAAATTCCGCGCGCAGGGCGGGGGAGAGAAGCCGGTCGCCGGCGGGATGAAGGTCTGCTGGGGTGAGGACGAGGTCCGTGCGCGGGCGACCGCGCACCGGCTGTGGCCGAACGAGCAGCTCCCGGGCGAGCTCGCGCAGATCCTGCCCACGCCGGCGCACTTCGAGCAGGCCTCCGAGCTGATCGGCGAAGATCTCGTCGCCGAAGCCGTCACCTGCGGGTCGGACCTCGAGCGGCACTTCGAGGCGATCGAAGCGTACGCCGAGGCCGGCTTCGGCGAACTCTACATCCAGCAGATCGGCGAGGAGCAAGAGCGCTTCTTCGAGGTCTACTCCAACGAGGTTCTCCCGCGTTTCCGGAAGTCCGCCGGGCGCGAGCCGGCATCGACACGCAGCGCGATCGAGGCGACATGAGGACGGATCGACGGTTTGCGCGATCGGACCCCTGGGTAAAGAGGAGACCCGAAGGCGAGGCTCGGCAGTGGTTCCTCACGGATTGGCAGCCAGATAGGACAGACCGAGGATCCAGCCACCTCCGAGCGATCTGTCGCTAAAACCCGACTGGCCCAGATGGGAAGGAGGCAGTAGACGTGAGCACTATCTCTATCGTCGCCCCTCCGCGGCGCAACATCCCGGACGAGCACGGCGACCCCCGCGAGCTGCTGCTGCGCTGGCACAGGGATAGCGATTCGCGCGCGCGCGAATCGCTGGTGCGGCGCTTTACGCCGCTGGCGCGCAGCCTCGCTCGCCGCTACGCCCACACCTCCGAGCCGTTCGAGGACCTGATGCAGGTCGCCTCGCTCGGCCTGTTGAAGGCGTTGGAGCGCTTCGATCCGGAACGGGGAGCCGCGTTCGCGTCGTTTGCCGTGCCGACGATCCTGGGCGAGTTGAGACGCTATTTCCGCGACTCCAGCTGGGGAATCCACGTCCCCCGCGAGTTGCAGGAACAGGCGCTGAAGGTCGGCGGCGCCCAGGATGAGCTCGCCAAGGAGCACGGGCGCGCACCCACCGTGAACGAGCTTGCGGTGTATCTCGAGCTCGATACCGAAAAGGTGCTCGAGGCGCTGCAGGCGGCGCAGGCCTACGAAGCGCTGCCGCTGGATGCGCCGGCCGGCTCCGCGAACAGCGAGGAGGGCATGACCTACCTGGACGCGCTGGGGTCCGAGGACGAGCATTACGAGCTGGTCGAGCTCGACGCGACCGTCGCCACCGCGCTGAAGCGCCTGCCGCCGCGAGAGCGGGCGATCGTGCGCCTGCGCTTCATCGAGGAACTCAGCCAGGCCGAGATCGGCCGGCGTATCGGCATCTCCCAGATGCAGGTCTCGCGCCTGCTGCGCCGCTCACTCGAGGAGTTGCGCATCCTGACTCATGCCCAGGCCGAGGCACCGTAGGATCACAGGCCACGGGGCGCGCCGGGCGCGGTGCAAACGCTCGGATCGAGCTCGTTCGTGGCAACTGATCAGATGTCGACCAACGAGCCAAATGTCCGCTTGAGGCTGAGCAACCGTCCGGAGAACGTCGCGCTCGTACGTGCCATGCTCGCCGGCGTCGCCGAGGCGATCGACCTCGACGCCGAGCAGCTCGACGACATCAGGACGGCTGTCGCCGAGGCTTGCAACAACGCTGTGCTGCACGCCTACGAGGGAGGCGAGGGCCCGCTCGAGGTCGACGTTCGCCTGCTCGCCGAGGGCCGCGTCGCGATCGCGGTTCGGGACGCGGGGATCGGCATGGAGCCTCGCGACGGCGCGGCGGCCGCCGGTGCGCCGCTCGCGGGTTCGCCGCGACCCAGAAGGCTGGACGGGGACATCGAACAAGGACCTGGGGTGCTGGAGGCGGGCCTAAAGCTCGGACTTCCCGTGATCCAGGCGCTGGCAGCCGAGGTGGAGTTCGGGCGCCCGGATGGCGGCGGGACCGAGGTACGCATGGAATTTGCCACTCCCGGGAGCCGGCTGCCCGATCGCGGGCAAGAGGGCCAGGCTGGAGCAGCGCCATCGATTGAGCTGCTTCCGGCGGTCGGTCTGGAGGGCGAGCGTCCAGAGCTGATCGCCGCCGCCACGATCGCGATCGCCCCCGATCGTCTGGCGCGCGCGGTCCTGCCCCGCTTGGTCTGTGCCCTGGCGGCGCGCGCCAACTTCTCGACCGATCGCCTCTCCGACGCGCAGCTGGTGGCGGACGTGATCGCCGCCGAGGCTTTCCGGGCGATCATCGGCAGTCATCTCGGCGTCGGGATCGCCGTCGAGCCGCGTCGGGTCGAGCTGCGCGTCGGCCCGCTGCCAATCGACCGCGAGAGTGAGACGGCTGCCGATGCGGCGCTCGGCGAGTTGGGGGGAGTGGTGGAGAGGCTGATTGACGATCACAGCATCGCGCCAGTAGGCTCAGCGGCGGTGCTCGCCCTGCAGCTGATCGACCAACGCTAGGTAATCCCGTGGAAGCGGACGCCGGCATCCCCGCCGGGCAGTCGGGACGAGTCGACGCGGCCGAGCTGCTGGTCGAGGCAGGCGCGGCGCTGGCAGGCTCGCTGGATCCCCAGACCACGATGCGCGAAGTCGCGAAGCTGACGGTGCCGCGGCTGGCCGATCTCTGCGTGATCGACCTGCTCGGCGAGGAGGGCGCGATCAACGACATCGCCGTGGTCGCGGCGGACGCGAAGATCGCACGCGGACTCGAAGCGCTGCGCGCGCGCTCGCCGCTGGATCCGAACGGCGAGCACCCCGTCGCACGGGTGATCCGCAGCGGACAGCCGGAGCTGCTCGCGGAGATGGCCCACAGCTCCCTGAGGACGTTCGCCGAGGACCCGGCGCACGCGGAGTTCATGATCGCCAACCACTACCGCTCGGCGGTCGTCGTGCCCCTGCAGGCCCGGGGGCGAACGCTCGGCGCGATCTCTGTCCTGCGACTCGAGCCGAGCAAGCCGTTCGGCCAGGCGGAGCGGCCCTACGGCCAGGCCGATCTCGAGCTCGCCGGCGAGCTCGCGCGGCGAGCCGCGCTGGCGATCGACAACGCCCGCCTGTTCTCAGCCCTGCGTCGTCTCGAGCAGCGGCTGGAGACGATCCTCACCAGCGTCGCGGAGGCAATCACGGTGATCGATCGCGACGGCCGAACGATCTTCGCCAATCAGGCCGCCGCGGATCTGTTGGAATTTTCCACGCCCGCCGAGCTGACAGGCGCCCCCCCGGGAGCGATCATGTCTCGCTTTCGCGTCTTGACCGAGCAGGGAGACGAGCTCGATCTGGAATCGATGCCGGCAAGGCGGCTGTTCAGGGGTGAGCATCCAGAACCCTTGCTGGTGCAGAATGTCGTCCGCGCGACGGGAGAGGAGCGCTGGCTGATCGTCCGCGCCTCGCCGATCCCCGACCCGGAGACGGCGCGCGTCGACTACGCCGTCAACGTCTTCGAGAACATCACCGAGGTCAAGCGCGTACAGCTGGCGGAAAGCTTCATGGCCGAGGCCAGCCGCGTGCTCGCCTCCTCGATGGATTACACCGAGACGCTGCGAGAGGTCGCGCGCCTGGCCGTCCCGCAGATCGCCGATTGGTGTGCCGTCGACGTACTGGGCGAGAGCGGGGAGATCGAACGCGTGGCCGTTCATCACCCCGACCCGCGCAAGATCGCGTTGGCGGAAAGGCTCGACCGCAGCTACCACCCCTCGCCGGACGATCCCCTGGGGGTGCCGGAGGTGATCCGCAGCGCAGAGGCGCGCATCTACTCCGAGATCGAGCCGGATGCCCTCGCCGCCTACGCGCGCGACAGCGCGCATCTGGAGTTGCTGCGCGAGGTCCAGGCGACCGCTGTGATCATCGTGCCGCTGGCCGCTCCCACACGGACGCTGGGCGCGATCACGCTCGTCTCCTCCGGTTCGAGCCGACGCCTGACGGAGGCCGATCTCGGGCTCGCCGTGAGGCTCGGCCGCCGTGCCGGCACCGCCGTGGAGAACGCGCGGCTCTACACCGAGCGAACGCGGATCGCACACACGCTGCAACGGGCGCTTTTACCGGAGTCGCTGGCGGAGATCGACGGCGTCGAGGTGCAAACGCTCTACTCGGCCGCCGGCGAGCTGAACGAGGTGGGCGGCGACTTCTACGACGTGTTCGACTACGACGAGGATCGCACGATGCTCGTGATCGGCGACGTCTGCGGCAAAGGCCCCCGCGCGGCCGGCGTCACGGCGCTGGCCCGCCACACCCTGCGCGCGGCGGCGATCGGGGGCCGCACGCCGACCGAGATGCTCGCGACCCTCCACCGCGCGCTCCTGCGCCAGCCGCCGGGGGCGGACATGTGCACCGTCTGTTTGATCGTGCTCACGCGCGCGGAGCACGAGGTCCGCTTGACGATCGCGCTCGCCGGGCATCCACCGCCGCTTTTGATCTCCCCCCAAGGGGATGTGGCGCAGGTCGGGCAGAGCGGCACGATCCTCGGCGTCGTCAATCCCCTCAACATCTCCGAGAGCGAGCTCACGCTCGGGACGGGAGAGACCCTGCTGCTGTACACGGACGGTGTGATCGAGGCGGGCAGACCGGATCGTCTGCTCGGCGAGGAGGGCCTGCTCGAGCTCTGCGCGGCCGCGCCGGAACTCACGCTGGCGGAGTTCCTCGAGCACATCGAGCGTGCGGCGCTCGACCGTGCGCGGGGCCGCCTGCGCGACGACATCGCGCTGCTGGCGCTCCGCATCGAAGGTTGAACGCCCGCGCTGAAGATACGGGCGGGAGTCCGCGCGCGGCGACTTGAGAGTCCGCTCGGGAAGTACGCGCTGCAAGCTCCTACGGAACCAAACTCGTGCGCTAAGGTCTTATCGATGACGGACGCGGGCAATCTCTTGATTGACGTGAGCAGCGAGGGGGAGCGGGTGGTGCTCCGACTCGACGGCGAGCTCGACCTGGCCAGCGTGCCGGTGCTCGAGCATGCGGTCGAAGACGCGACGCTCGACGCCGCGACAGAGATCGTGCTCGATCTGCGCGGGTTGGAGTTCATCGACTCCACCGGCCTGCGCGCGATCCTCCTGCAGGACAAGCGCTCGGCCGAGCGCGGGCAAACGTTCGCGCTCGTCCGCGGCCCCGAGCAGGTGCAGCGGCTGATGAACATGACCCGCGTCGACGAGCATCTGAGGATCGTCGCCTCCCCCGGGGAGATCCTCCCTTAGAGGGCCTATCTTCGCCGGACGGTGGTGATGATGATGAGGTCCCCACTTGCCCGCCGGCCCCCGCCAGGCCGCCGCTCCCCGACCGGCCGCCAATCCTCGGCCGCCCGCGCGTGCACCTGCGCGAGACCGGCTCGACAAACGACCGCGCCCGCGAGCTGGCTGACGCGGGGGCGCCGCACGGCACGCTCGTCACGGCCTCCTCGCAGAGCGCCGGGCGCGGCCGGCAGGGCCGCAGCTGGTCGGCGCCCGCGCACAGCTCGCTGCTGATGTCGCTGCTGCTGCGATCCGGCGCTCCTCCGGGTGGCGAGCCACCCTCGCGGCTGCTGGGGCTCCTGCCGCTGATCGCCGCGGTCGCAGTCTGCGACGTCGCGGGAGAGGACGCCTTGATCAAGTGGCCGAACGACATCGTGCTGGAGCGCCCCGGCCCCGACCGGCCGCTGGCCAAGCTCGCGGGCATCCTCTCCGAGGGACGGCCGCAGGCGGGCTGGGCGGTGCTGGGCATCGGCCTGAACGTCGCCGTCCGCCTCGAGGAGCTGCCCGTCGAGCTGCGGGCCGGCGCTGCCACGCTCGGATCTCGCCGAGCCGCGATCGAGCCGACGCTCGAGCGGCTGCTCGCCGCGCTGGCGCGGCGGCTGGGGGAGCCGACGGAGCGGACCCTCGATGCCTGGCGCTCGCGCGACGCGCTGCACGGGCGCCAGATCGCGTGGGGTGCTGGTCGTGGACGCGCGCAGGGGATCGACGCGGCAGGGCGTTTGCTGGTGGCGCTCGACGGCGGTGGGCTCGTCGCCCTCGATGCGGGGGAGGTGCACTTGAGGCCGGGATGAACAACGTCCTCGGGAACTACTCCAAGGGCGTAGAGCTGCTCACTCCTCGGCGTGGTCGAGCGCGTCCTCGACATTGCGCTGCAGCTGCTCACCCGCGCCGGGGGGTAGCCCGGCGTCGTCGTTCTCCGTCGCCGGCGCGCTCGCGAGCGCCTCCGTCAGCACCGCCTCGCTCGGCGACTGGTCACGAGGCCGAGGCTGGGCTCCCTTGCCGCGACCCCGTCCGCGTCCGCCTCCAGGCTTCCTGCCGTTGCCGCCGGCGCCCTGCGCATGGTTCTGCCCGGCGGCGCCGTTCGCGCCGGCGCCCTTCGATCCCTTGCGCCGCCGGCGCGCGTTGCGCGCGCGGCGCTTGGGGAAGTTGCGCAGCAGCTCGCGGGCGAGCGCCGGCGGCTTGCGCGCCATCCGCGTGCGCGCGCCGCGCAGCGCCTCCTCGGCCTCGGGCGTGTGCGCGAGCGCGGCGGCCAGCAGCGCCGCGGACAGCCGCCGGTCCTGCTTGCGCGCGGCGTGGATCAGCCGCCGCGCGTTGCGCGCGTGCGCGCCGCCGGCGGAGTTGACGAGCAGCCCGAGCAGCCGCTTGGTCTCGGGCCAGCGCTGGACCGCGTACTCCTCGTGCACGTCGCGCGTGTACTCGGCCAGGCGCCAGATCCAGGCGTTGGCCTGGTCGCGGCGGCCGATGCGCCGCTCGACCATCGCGCGCAGCATGATCTTCGACGCTTCGCGGCGCTCGTCGCGCGGCCAGCCGCCGATGATGTCGATCGCCGTGTCGAACGTGTCGGCGTCGCCGAGCGCGGGGATGTCGGTCAACGCACGCAGGCGCAGCTGCGCGTTCTTGTTGCGCTGCACGGCGGTGATCAGGAAGCGGCTCTTGAGCTCGCCGGTGCGATCGAAGTGCAGCATCGCCCGCGCGCGGCGCCAGCCGTTCGGCGCCACCCGCGCGCCCGCCAAAGCGGCCCACACGTGCTGCTCGCCGTAGTCGAGGTGCTCGACCGCGATCCGCCAGAGCTCGCGCTCGAAGACCTCGAAGCGCCGCTCCTCCTCGGCGCACACCGGCAGCACGCGGCGCTCGACGCGCATCCGCCGCCCGCGCCCGCGGCGGACGGGGCCGACGACGATCGCGCCGCCGCGGTAGACGTCGCGGTCGAGCAGCGAGTGGAGCGTGACGACGGGGTCGTCGTGCTTGGTCGCGGGGTGCACGAAGTCGACGACGAGGCCCGCCTCCTTGCCGGGGTGCCGGCGCGTGACGCGCCCGACGCGCTGCTGGTAGATGCGCTTGGAGGCGGTCGGCGCGAGGTGCACGCAGACGGTCGCGCGCGGGCTGTTCCAGCCCTCGGCGAGCAGCTGCGCGTTGATCAATACGTCGATGTCGCCGCGCTCGTAGCGCGCGAGGATCCCGGCGAGCTCGCGCTTGGGCGTCTCGCCGGAGACCGCCTGCGCCTTCAGCCCTTCCGCGCGAAAGGCTTCGGCGAGGTTGTAGGCGTGGCGCACGCCGGCCGCGTAGACGACGCCGGGGACGCCGTTGAAGCGCGTCTTGTAGAGGTTCGCGGCGGCCATGTTGAAGGGCTGCTGGTCGAGCAGCTCGGCGAGCAGATCCTGGTCGAACTCGGTGTCGACCTCGCCGCGGCGCAGCGGCACCTTGGCGATCGTGCGCACGCCCGTCCCCGGGGAGATCCGGATGCAGCGCAGGGGCGAGATCACGCCACGGCGCGCGGCCTGCGCGAGGTCGAAGCGCGAGGTCTGGGTCGGGAACAGGTCGGTGACGTGGCGCGCGATCAGCGCGCCGGTGGCGGTCATGCCGATGAAGATCGGGCCCGTCCAGGCGCGGATCGCGGCGCTCGTCTTCTCGCCGAGCGCGGTGTGCGCCTCGTCGCAGATCACGATCGTGTAGGCGCTTGAGATCTTGCCGGCGTTGCGCACGAACCACTGGTAGGTCTCGACCGTCACCGGTCCCTTGGTCGAGTCCTCGCCGGTGAGCAGCGGCCGCGAGATGCGCTTGGAGTAGCCGCGGTCGCGCAGCTCGCCGTGGAACTGGTCGACGAGGTTGCGCCGGTGGGTGAGGATCAGCACGCCGCCGGTCTGCGAGGCCTCGACGAAGCCGAGCGCCGCGACCGTCTTGCCGGCGCCGGTCGCGTGCTCGAACCAGAAGCGCTTGGCCGCGTTGGGGTCCTCGGGCTGCTCGGCGAGCGACTCCTCGTCGTCCTCCTCTTCGACCCAGTCGCGGGGCTCCTCGTCGGAGTCGGCCTGCAGGTCGGGCTCCTCCTGCTCCTCGTCGGCAAGCGGGTCCAGCTCGTCCTCGAGCTCGTCCTCGTCTTCATCGTCGTCGTCCTCGTCGGGCGCGGCGCGCTGCACGGGGCCGAGCTCGTCGTCGTCCTCGTCGTCCTCCTCATCGGGCTCGTCCTCCGGCTCGTCGTCGTCCTCGCCGCCGGCGGCGGCGGCGCGCGCGGAGTCCTCGGCCGGGGACTCCGCGGCGGAGTCCTCCGCGGGTGAGACCTCGTCGGGGCCGAAGATCTCGGCCGAGGCGAGCAGCTCGGGCGAGGCCGCGGCGCGGCCGCCCGCGCCGTTCTCCGCCGCGGTGCTGCGCAGCGCCTCGGCGAGCAGCGCGGTGAGCGTGCCCGAGAGGGCGTCGACCTGGTGGGCGGAGAGCACGGTGCCGTCGACAAGCTTCGGCTCGTCCTCGGAGAGCACGCGTTCGAGGCCGAGCAGCAGCGAGAACTCCCGCCGCCAGGCGGTCGAGGGGTGCTTGGCCTTCGCGTCGAGCTCGGCGAGGGCCTGATCGAGCGCGCGCCGTCGCGGCGTGCCGGCCGCGAGCGCGACCGCTGGGTCCTCGCCGTCGTGGAGGAAGCGCTCGCGCACGAACTTACCCGCGCGAGCGATGTCGGCGGAGGAGGGGATGGACGCGGCCGCGAGGGCCACTGAAGTGGGCTCGGCCATAAAGGCTCTGGACTACGAGACGAGCCGCCGTAGAAGAAGCTTCGACGTGGCTCGGAAAGGCCGGCACGCTGCCGGCGAGGTTTTGCGGGTTGCCGCAACGCAGCCCCCCTGGTGCCCTTCAGGATATAGCAGGTCGCGGTGCGATTGCGGAGCGGGACTTCTGCAACTCTTACCGGGATGTCCGCAGATCGCCGTCCACAACGCGCGCTGCTGGCGCTCGGCGGGCTCGTCCTGGTGGTGCTGTTGGCGATCGGGATCGTCCAGCTGACGCGCTCCGCGCAGACGCCACTGCCCCCGTCGGGGCTGACCGTCGCGCAGATGCGGGCGCGGCTGGCCGGCTCGCCGGCGCCGCTCGCCGCGCTGCACGCCCAGGCCAACGAGCTGCTGCCCGGCGACGCGCGCGCGCTCGACGCGCGCCTGGCGGCGCTGCGCTCCTACCCGGTCGTGATCAACAAGTGGGCCTCGACCTGCGAACCGTGCCGCGCCGAGTCCGGCGTGTTCCAGCGCGTCGCGGTGAACCTCGGGCGCACGGTGGCGTTCATCGGCCTGGATTCCGCCGACCCCACGCGCGCCGAAGCGCAGTCGTTCCTGCGCACCTTCCCGCAGAGCTATCCGAGCTACTACGACCAGAGCGGGCAGCTCGGGGTGGCGGTCACCGACTCCTCGTTCACGCCCGTGACCGTCTTCTACGATCGCAGCGGTGGGCGCTACATCCACCAGGGCCCGTATCTGAGCGTGGCGAAGCTCGAAGCCGACGTGCGGCGCTACGCGCTGGAGGCCTGAACAGACGATGCCCGAGACGAGGATCTACAGATGCCCGAAGTGAGGATCGACCCGCTGAGCGGGCACAGGACGATCGTCGCCGGCGAGCGCTCGAAGCGCCCCGGGGGCCAGCCGACCTGCTCGCCGCCGGAGCCGATCGACGTCGCGCGCGACCCGTTCGCCGAGGGCCACGAGGACAGGACGCCGCCGGAGCTCTACGCGGTGCGCCCCGGCGGCGGGCCGGGGGAGGGGGCGGGATTCGAACCGGGCTGGACGGTGCGGGTCGTGCCGAACCTCTACCCGGCGCTCACGCCGGCGGACGCGAACGATGCGACAGGCGCCGGGAAAGGAACTGGAACCGGGGATGGCACCGTGGCCGAGGCCGGGATCGGCCAGAGCGAGACCGCCAAGGAGCCGGCGCGGGGCAAGCCCGAGCTGTTCACCGCGCTGCCGGCGACGGGCGCGCACGAGGTGATCGTGAACGGGCCGCAGCCGGTGCTGTCGCTGGCCGAGCTGCCGGTCGAGCAGGTGCTGGCCGCGGTCGAGGTATGGCGCGCGCGGATGCGCGCGCACGCGGACAGCGCCTACCTGCAGCTGATCGTCAACGAGCGCCGCGAGGCGGGGGCGTCGCTGCCGCACACGCACGCGCAGCTGTACGGGCTGGACTTCGTCCCGGCGGTCGTCGCGCGCGAGCGCGAGCGGGCGAACGCGTATACGACGCGGACGATGGGCGGGAGCCTGCTCGGCGACCTGCTCGCCGAAGAGGTGCGGCTGCGCGAGCGGGTCGTGGCCGTCGACGAGGAGGCCGTGCTGCTCGCGCCGTACGCGTCGCAGCTGCCGTTCCAGCTGATGCTCGTACCGCGGCGGCCACGGGCGCGCTTCGAGGACGAGGGGCCGTCCGGGGCGGCGCTGCTGCACGACGGCCTGCGCCGGCTGGCGCGGCTGCTGGGGTCGAGCCCACCGCTGAACCTCTTCGTGCGCACCGCCCCGCTGGGGGCCGAGCACTTCTGCTGGCGGATCGACATCCTCCCACGGCTCACCCACATCGCGGGGCTGGAGCTCTCTACGGGGGTCAACCTGAACATCGTCGCGCCGGAGCACGCGGCGGCTTTGCTGCGGGACGCTTAAACCGCTAGAGACGGGCCTTGTCGGCAGGCCCTCGTCGGGATCGATGTCCGCGCGGCCGGCTTGGCGCGGTTCAGGGCTCAGGCGTGGTGTAGGCAGCGGCCTTGGCCGCCCGGACCTCGTCCCGCCGAGGGCACGTCATGGCCAGTCTCTGACGGCACCTACCAGAGCACGGGTACGTCGTAGGCGGCGACCAGTCCGTCGTTGGTGACGATCGTGAGGCCCTCGCTCTGGGCCTGGGCGACAAGCATCCGGTCGAACGGATCGCGGTGATGCGTAGGCAGCGCGCCGGCGCGAATCGCGTGCTCGAAGCCGATCCCCAGTTCTATGAACCTCGCCTCGGCGACCTTGTCCAGAAGATTCTCGGGAGCATCGAGCTTGCCGGAAGCTTGCTTGATCGCGATCTCCCAGATACTTGCCGCACTTACATACGCGGGCACGGCACCGGCGCTCAACACCTCGTGCGCAGAGGGCGACAGGCGATCCTCGTCGCCCACGCTCCACAGCAGCGTGTGCGTGTCGAGCAGCAGCGCGGTCAAGTGCGCGTACCGAACAGACGCTCGAGCTCCTCGTCCGGCTCGTCAAAATCGTCGCTGATCCAGATCTTCCCTTTGAGATCGCCCATTTTGCGACGGGCGGGGGGACTGTCGTAGCGGATCAGCTTCGCCACCGGGCGCGATCCCCGGCGGATCACGATCTCCTCGCCCTCGCCGGCTCGATCGATCAGGCTCGAAAGTTGTGTTTTGGCCTCGGTTACGGTGACGGCTTTCGACATATCCAGACCATATCAGACCTGGTCTGACCTGGCCTGATGTAAGTAGTGCATGGGTCTGCTGCCGCATGCAGCAAGCCTTCCCCAGATAGGCTCCCCGACAGATGCCGCCCGAGGAACGCTTCGTCCCGCGCTTTGCCGCCGAGCCGCCGCTCGAGGAGCTGCCGTACGGGCGCTGGGCCGAGCGGTTGGGCGCGGAGTTCCTCGGGGCCTGCCTGGCGCTCGACGCCGAGCAGGACGACCTGGGCGCGCCCGGGGAGATCAGGTGGTATCCCGACCGCACTTGGAACGGGCGCACGTACGTGCCGGGGACGTCGATCACGGCGAACGGGTACGAGCTGTTCGGGCACGTCAGCTTCGTTCCGGCGACGGAGGGCGGCGACCCGAGCGACTTCAAGACACAGGTCGACTTCACCGAGGAGACGGCTGAGCGCAACCCCGACTGGAAGCTCGACCTCTGCGACGAGGTGATCGGGTCCTGGCGCGGGCACAACGGGGCGGTCGCCGCGATCACGCTGATCTGGGGGCGGCCGCTGATCTCCGGCGGGGCGATCGTGACCGCCGAGCTGGCCGGCCTCGCCGTCGATCAGTGCGAGTTGCACGAGGAGCGCTTCACGCTGATCGCGCCCGACGACTATCGCCACGACCTGCTCGAGATCAAGCTGTTCGCGGCGCGGGGCGAGGAGCTCGCGTGCGAGTCGATGTATGCGGGGGACGAGGACGAGGGGGACGAGCCGGGCGAGGAGCAGGACGCAGACGCAGAGAACGACGCGGGCGCCGGCGCAGGGGACGCATAAGGCAACGCAACCATCGACGCAGGCGAGGAGCAGCGATGACAGCAGAGCATCACGGGCCGGTCAAGACCCAGAATCATCTCGGCAGGGCGCTGCACCCCAGCCCGCGAGTGATCAAAGAGGCGATGGGCGAGGTCGACGGCTTCAACGCGAAGTTCGCCGTGCTGATCACGCGGCTGGTCGGCACGATGTGGTGCGCGTACCTGTTCGCCGTGATCGCCCTGATCGGTCTCGGCCCGGCGCTGAAACCGGGCGGCGAGGGGATCATCGCCTGGATCGCGCAGACGTTCCTGCAGCTCGTGCTGCTGTCGGTGATCATGGTCGGGCAGAACGTCCAGAGCCTCGCCGCCGACGCGCGCTCGGCGAACACCTACAAAGACGCGGAGACGATCCTCGACCGCCTCGACCTGCACACCCAGGGCGGGCTGAAGGCGATCCTCGACCGCCTCGACGAAATCGCCCCGCCGGGGACGTCCTTGGGTACTTCAGGCACAGCGGAAAAGCCCTCTGATCAAGGATCCTGAGGTATCACTTGTAGGACGGACTCAGGGGTGCAGAGCGAGCGCACGAGCGAGGCCGGCATCGACGTCGGCCATCAGCCAATCCGGCAACGAGCCGAGTCGCTCTTCGAGCGCCCCACGGTCGATCGTCGCGATCTGGGTGACGTTCACGACCGAGTCGGCGTCGAGCGCGGACACCGCATCGGCCGGCACCAGGACGTTGCCCGGCAGCGCGGCGAGCCGAACGTTGCCCGTGAGCACGGCCACGGTGACCGTCGCCAGCTTGGAGCGGTTGTACTGGTCGGCGCTTACGACCAGGACGGGTCGCCGCAGTGCGGGAGCCGAGCCCCTGGGCAAGCCGAGATCGGCCCACCAGATCTCGCCTCGCACGATTAGCGCGGATCGCCGGCGATCAGCGCCGCCGCGGCCGCGTCAGTGAACTCGTGATCATCCGGGAGGCCCGCGATCGCCTGATTGATCGCCTCGGTGACGCCCTCCCCTTCGAGGAGGTCGAGCCAATTCTCCGCCGCGCGGGCGAACAGCTCGCTGCGTGACAGACCCAGCCGCTTGGCGGCCCGGTCGACGCGATGAAAGGTCTCATCCGAAAGCGAGATCGCCGTCTTCACGCACCCTAGTATAACCAGGTCATACCAATCGCTGCCGCGCCGGCCTTAACGCTGCTTCTGCTTTTTCGCCCCGTAGGCTTTCCGCGCGGCCTTTTGGCAGGCGGCGCGCTTCTTGCCCTGCTGCTTGCGACAGGCCTTCAGCGCCTTCGCGAGCTTTTGTGCTCTGGTCAGCGACTTGGCTTTCGCGCAGCCGGTAACGCCGATCGCGGTGGACTCGTGGATTTCGGCGCCGTTCTGCGCGACGAACGCCGTGGGCATCGCCAGTTTCGAGGTGCAGAGGTTGCCGTTGGCGGCGAGTGCTGAGTATTTGCCCTCGGGGAGGTTCAGTTCGAAGCTGCCGACGGGGGCGTCGGGGACGGTTTTGAACGTGGAGCTGGTGATGCCGGCTTTGCTGATGAATGTGTCGCCGACGAGGTCGATCGTGACGCCGTAGCCCTGTAGTACGACGATCAGGTTGGGGAATGCTTCGCCGCCGTTGGAGACGAAGTACGCGGGTCCTTCGAGGGGTACGGGGACGAGTGGTGTGATCGCCTTGCCGTGGCCGACGATCGACGCGGCGGGGCAGCCGGCGGGGTTGGCGTCGAACTGCGCCTTCGTGCACGCCTTTTGCAGCGTCGTCAGGCGTGAGGGTAGTTGCTTGGGGAGGTCGACCTTGACCTGTTTGATGTTGGCCTGTGTTCCGAATGGCGCTTGGGGGTAGGTCAGCTTCACGGACAGGCTCGCGCCGTTGGCTTTGCTGGTCTTACCCGTGGTGGAGACCGTGAATTTGGGTGCGAACTTCAGCGTCGCGCAGTTCGTGACCTGGAACGGCTCGTTCAGCTCCGAGGTCGCGTTTTCGGTGCTGGACAGGCTTCCCGTGATCGCCATCGCGCTGCAGTTCGTCGGGTTGAACGTGAACCCGGGGCGGTTGATCGTGACGTTCACGTGCTTGATCTGCAGCGGGATGCCGTCGATGTACTGCGGGATCTTGTACGGGCCTTCGTCATCGCTCGTGATCGTCAGCGCCGCGGTGTCCGGGTTGACTTCGATCTTCGCGCGGACGATCACGTTGCCGAGGTGGAACGGGCCGGCGTTCGCGGGGTTGACGATCGACAGCCCGAACGGTGCGCCCGCGTATGGTCCGGTGATGTAGACCTTGCCGCCGGTGACGGTGTAGGGGTTGCCGCCCAGCCCGACGGAGACGGTCGTTTCGCCGATCAGGCTTTCCGGGCCGCACGTCCCCGCGTTGCCTTCGGCTTCGCCGCATAGCTTCACGCCGGACAGCAGCCCGGATAGGCCGGGGGGCATCTTCAGCTGGATCGCTTGGAGGTTCTGGTTGCCGTCTTCGCGGCTCATCGTCATCGTGAACGGTGTGAACGCACCGGCCTGCAGGTTCGTGGAGCCCGTTGTCAGGGATGGGCTGAACGGCAGCGGGCTGCTGCACGGCGCGCCGTTGGGGCCGCTCGTGATCTTGAATTCCGAGGAGGAACCGACCGGCTGGTTGCCCGACCACGGCGCGATCGACGCGGTCGAGGTGTAGCCCCCGCACAACGCGGGGGTACCCAGTGGTGCGCGGGAGCCGCCGAAGAAGTCAAGGCTCAGGTCTTCGAAGGGCAGCTGCGGCGTTTCCTTGAACGTCGCCACGAGCTGTCCCGTCGCCGGGTTCGGCGTGACTTCGCCCGCGACCTTGATCCGCACACCCGAGACCGGGTCATACGCGACGATGTACATCGCGAGCAGCGAACCGAACGGGTTCATCCCCGCTTCACCCAACGGCGCGGGCGTCGCCAGGTACGCCGCGCCGACCAGCGGGTTCGGCAGCAATGGGGTGTGGATTTCGACGGTCGCGATCTTCGCCGATTCCGGGCATGTCTGTTCGGCGGGGTTTTCCAGGGCGATTTCGCCCAGGCCACAAGCGGACAGGCCATCGGCGCCGGCCGGGTTCAACCCGACACCCGCGGGCAGCGCGACCGTCGTGTCCTTCACCGTCGAATCGGCCAGGCCCGTCGGCGCCAACCCCGCCTGCTGGGGGACGTGCACATCGACCGTCAACCCCGTCGGCGTACTCGCCTGCCGGCCATCCGGGGAGACGCTGATCGACGGTTCGAAGCTCAAACGGTTACACCCATCCATCCCGAACGGTTCGCCGAGACCGCCCGCACCGTTCTGGAACGTATACCCGGCCGATTCGAACACGCCCGGGTCGGCCCACGAGTCGGCTTCCATCGTGGTCTGCAGGGGACCCGTACACGACGTCGGCATGATCAAGAACGGGTTCAATGCTTCGTTTGCCGAGCACGATATTTCCTTCGCGACGATCGTTTGCGCTACTTCGTTGTAGTCGTGGAGGCATTCGTTTCCGCGGACGTTGTCGTGGCGCGCGTCGGCGGGGACACCCCAGAACGTCAACTGGTTACCCATGAACGGGTAGTCGACGATGTTCGGGACCGTGATCACGACACCATAATCGCCGCCCGTGCGCACCGACGTATCGAGGATCACCGGCCCGACCGGCGTCTGGAAACCAAAGCGCGCCGGCTCGCCGACAGCCGGTTCCAGGCTGTACAGCGGTTCAGAGAACACAAACGGCCTGTTCGAGCTCTGTCTAACGCTGGTTACGATCGGGGTCGAGACACCGACGACCGTGTCCGCCGGGCACTGCGGCGCCCCTTGCGCGGTCTGCTTTGTGAACGTCTCCAAGCTGCACTTCGGCAGCGGCTCGGGGTTACCGATCAAGCCCGGCGGCACGTCAAAGTGCAGATCCTTCGTCAACGCCAACGGCTGCGCTTCCGGCACGATCGCCCCTTCGCCGTTGCCCGATCCATTTTCGCCGGGGCCCATTTCGTGCTCGGAATGAGTGCACCGTCTGGGTGTTGAGCGCGAACGTCGTCGTCAGCTGGAACGGGTGCGAGCCGGCCTGCGTGTCGACCGCGCCGCCTTCTTCTTCGGGCACGAGTTCATAGTTTTCGAGGCCGTAGGACGGCGCGGTCTGATCCGGTGAGATCTCGCGCCGCGAGACCACGGGCGCGGCGCCCCCGCCGGACACGCTGACTTCATTGACACCCGCGGCCGCTCCCGGCGCCGCGTCGACGTTGATCGCGACGATCATGCGCGCATACGGCCGCACCGGCGTGCCATACAGGCACGTCACCGTCTGCACCGCCTGTCCCGCGACCGAACACAACTTCGGCACCGTGAACCCAAACTTCGCAAACTCTTCCAGATCCCGTTCCATTTCATGCTCCAACGAGTGGCCCGCTATCTCTTCGCCGCCGGTTTCCACCTGCACCGGTTTTTCAGCTCCGGAGACCGTCAGGCCCGCGGGCAGCTTCTCGACGACCGCGATGAACCCTTTGGTTTCGTCGCTGAACAGCGCTTCATGGAAATGTTCTTCCCACGTCCCGAGCGTGCGCGCGTCGCCGAGGTTGCTGACTTCGACATCGACCGTACCTTCACCACCGGCCTGCTGCGGGGGCGCGTACACCGTGTTCACATGCCACCACGGCTCCGCCGCGGACGCGGAGGCGCAGAACGCGAGCACAGCCAGGAGCGTCAGCACGGGCAGGTAGAGCAGCGATCGCTTTGCATGAAACAGGGCCTTGAAGGTGGTCATCGGCTCGTCCTCCCGGTCGTCTTCTGGGCTCGCTTCCGGCGCTTCTTCGCCTTCCCATATCTCCGTTGGGCGGTGGCTTCGCATGAACTGCGGGCCTTCTGCTTTGGTTTCTTGCGGCAGGCGCGCAGCGCCGCGGCCAGCTTCTGGGCGCGCGTCAACGCCTTGGTCTTCCTAACCACGGCGGGCGCCGGCGGGGTGAGGTTGCCGGCGCCGTTGAACGTCGCGCTCGGCGGCGCGCCGAAGATCGCCGGCTGCGGCGAGGGCGCCGCCTTGCACGAGTCACCCGACGTACACGGCGGCGGCGACACCGCCGACGACGGACACGGCGCGGCGGCCGTGCAGACACGCGCGTCATAGACGTCATAAGCGGTATCGACATCCGTCGCCGCGAGCTTGCTCGCGGTGATGAAGAACACGTCATCGCCGCTTTCGCTCGCGTCATAGAACATCGATTCCTGACCGGAGCTGCCCCCGGAGATCAGGCCCACACACCCAGCCTCCCGTTCGCTGAACGTCGAGCTCGCGGCCGTACAACTACCTTCACCCGCCGGCTCGTACTCATACACATCCATCAACCCGTTCGTCGCCTGCGGCACCAGCCCATCGGGACTATCGAAGAACAATCGGCCGCCATCGGACAGAAACCGCGGCTGATAAAACGAAGTGAGAGCGGTAAACACACTATTTCTCTGCCACGAGGGGATCATTCCCGCCAGCCAATGAGGAGTTGCACCTTCGCCGCCCCAGGCATGTTCGGGATCCACGAGCAGCGGGGCTTCACCGTCGAGTACGCCCACCGGCCGTGCGCCCGTCGGATCGCAGGAGGCGCACACCAGCCGTTTCGCGACCGCGTCATAGAGGTAGACCTCCTCGTCGGGCTGGCCGCTGACCGCGTCGAGATTGTCATAACCCGTCAACGACCGCTCCGACATGAACGTCACATAACGCCCATTCGCGGACACGCGCGAGCTCACCCCGTTACGTCGGACACCGCCACAGTTGCAACTGCCCTCGTCGGGGGTCGTGTTTTCGAACCAGCTGTGTTCGTCTTCGCTTGACAAAGTCGCGATGTACGTCGTGCTCCAGCCACCCGCACCGGCGTGGGACACGTACAAGTTGTCTTCTCCCGCGACGGGCGCGTGCCCTTCGGCGTTCGCACCGCCCAACACGCCCTTCGCGACGAAATACACGTTGCATTCACCGGCCGCGCCGAGATCGCAACCCGCTTCGCTCGCGCCCAGCACCGCGTCCTGCACGCTCGCGCTCGCTTCACCCGCACCATGATCCGCCGTGATATCGGTCCGCGCTTCGGTATCGGGGTTCAATTCATACAGTTCACCGCCTTCGCGGAAGAAAACGCGCGAGCCATCGCTGCTCATCGTCTGATAGTTCGCGTTCGCCCCCCCGATCTTCACGGTCTTTTCCGCGACCATGTCACGGACAAACAATTCTTTGCCGGGTTCTCCTTCGAATCCGCCGAGGCTCCACACGATCCGCCGACCATCGCTCGAGACGGTATGCGCGACGGCATAATCATTCGAGTTCGTGTTGTAACCGAGATACGCTCCCGGCCTCGATTCCCGATTCGGGAGCACGTTCACGAGCTGCAGCCGACCCCCACTCCACTCATACAGATTCTCCGGGCCAACCAAACCGCCCTCACTGGATGTCTTCACTTCGGATACGGCTCCTTTTGTCAGAGCATACGGGGACTGCAGGATGACGTGGCTGAGATCGGGGGTACCGCCGACGACGTGAACCGCGGTACTTAAGTCACTGCCGCCAAAGGGTACGTTCGAGGGTTCCACGTTCGCGGATGTCACCAGCGGCGTGTAACACGTCCGCGGCTGCGATTCACACGTCAAATCGTCACGCAGATAGGGCGTCCTTTCCGTCGCTTCCGGCGACAGGGGACGAACCGATACAAACGCCTGTTCGACCAGGCTCGACGACAGGTCCGCGGAGAACAAGTCATACGTGGGGTTTTCGCCTCCTTCCGCGGCGGCGCCCGCAGGCGGGAGCTCGTACGGTATCGAGATGTCCCGCGTGCTCCAGCCATCGGCGCCACGCGTCGAAATGACCTCGCTGGAATCGCTCTTACCCACGGGGTTTTCGCCGATCGCGGCGCTCGCTTCATAGGCGATCCCGCTGCCGTCGGCGGCCGCCTCGATCGCGTGAAAGGACCCCAATGGCTGGATCAGCGCACCGCCTTTGCTCACCGGCGAGACCTGTTCCCACGCCCTGCCATCGGGCAGGCTCAGCTCTTCGCCCGTGCCGAGCTGCGTCCTAAACTCGTGGTCGGCCCCTTCGACCGCGCCGAATTCGCTGCTCGTGACCAGCCGGTAGTGGTAGACCGTGTCGGGTTCGAGTTCCTGCAGGTGATCGGCGATCGCCACATAGCCCGTGCCTTCGCCGACGCTGCCGCTGAGGACGTGCCCGTAGGCGGTGCTCGTGCCCCATTCCAAACGGTAGGTCGTGCTCGAGCTCAACGGGTCGACCCGCGCCGCGAGCGTCGCGCTCGTCGACGCCACGTTCGCGGCCCACGGACCTTCGACACCCACCGACGGAAGCTCCGTGAAGCTCTGCGCTTCGCCATAGGTGGTGTGAGCAGCGGTGTCGCTCGCGACGACCCGCCAGCGATAGCTCACACCCGGCGCCAGCGCCTTCGCCGGCAAGCTCGCTTCGGCGTGCTGTTCTTCAAAGCCCGCTCCGATCGCGCTCGCCGGAGTACTGGAGGCGCCCGTGAAGCCTTCGGACTGAAACCGCGCTTCTTCGACGTATTCGAACTTGACTTCGGTGGCGTTGCCCTCCGGGTTGACGCTCGCTTCGAACTTCGCCGCGCCGCGCAGACCCGGCTGCGCCAGTTCGCCGTCCGGCACGACCAGCGGGCCCGCGGGCGGCACCGGCAGAACCCACACGTTCGCCGCGGCGGCGTTCGACACATACAGCTGTTCCTTGCCGGAGGCGCCGGAGAACGCGATCCCGTTCGTCGCTACCGCGGTCTTCGCGCCGAAGCCGGCGAGCTCCGTGCCGGCCGCGTCGTACTCGAGGATGTGCAGCCCGCCGGCCCCGTCCGCGACGAACAGATCCCCGGAGGACGGGTCCAGCGCGATCCCTTCGATCGCTTCGCTCGTTTCGTCGAACCTAACCGGCATTTCCACACCATCCGGTTCGAGCTCGTGAACACCGGGCACTTCTTTGTCCTTCACAAACACATCGCCCGCCGCGTTGACCGCGAGCGCCGCGACCTTCGCTTCGCCGGAGAGACCCGCCAGCGAGATGTTTTCCTTCCACGCACCCGAGGGTTCGAACACCTCGACGCGCGCGCGATCGCCCACGTACACATCGCCACCCGGACCGACCGCGATGATGCCATGCGGTTCATAAGCCCATTCGAACTCACCATCACCGGTGCCTTCGGTGCCGCGCTTACATTTTTCCGCCGCGGCACACACGTCCTTTTCCGCCTGCGTAGCACCGGGCGTGCCGTCCTTGCCTTCGTTGACTTCCCCACCGAACATCGACAGGAACCGCCCCGCGGCATTGAACTTCTCCACCCGGAAGTTCTCCGTATCGACGACATACACGTCACCCGCGGACAGGTCCCCGCTCAACGGTTCGTTGTCATCCACCGCCACGCCCCGAGGACCTTCACCGGAGAACTCCCCCGCGCCCTGACCGGTATGCCCCGCCCGGCATTCGGTCGAGCTCGTACACGTCTGCGATTCTTCGGCGGGACTCGCTCGATCGACCCCCCAACCCCACGCAAACGAAAAACTACCCGCGGCAGCGAACTTATCGACCCTGTAGTTAAACTGATCCGAGACATACACATCGCCCCCCGCATCGAGCGCCACACCCCACGGACTATCCAACTGCCCAGCGCCGGCGCCGGCTTCAGCGCCACTGCCGATCGGCGACGGAACCACAGCCCGCGTCGTAAACTGGACCTCCTTCCCCACAAAGGCCTGATTTGCACTCGATTCCAAACAGAACGTATACCGTGTGTTGGGCGTCAAGCCCGTGATTTCGGCCTGCACCGCCTGGGCCTCTCCTTCGAACTCAGGTTCGGGTTCAAAGGCCGTATATTTACTACCACATCCACCAGCACTATAAGGACCATAAGCAAAGCTCCACGATCCGCTGTTGGTTTTCGAGTGCGGGTTCAGCGTGCCGTTGAGCACCGCCGTCGTGGCCGTGACCCTGCTCGCCGCACCCGTTTCCGGGGCTTCCCCTTCGCTCGCCGCGAGCGCGGGAGCGGCGGACAGGAGCACCGCGCCAAACGCGACCAAGGCCGGCGCGACGGAGTGCACCGCACACCACCTACGCCACCCACCGCGCCCACCGGCACCGCCGCCGGCGGGCGCACCGGCGCAGGACCCGGACATTTGCCCGGCCGGCCCCGAGATCAAGTCCCTCAGCCGGGAGGGGTGGCGGGACTTATCGGCCGTCCAAATCTGCGGACCTGCTTGGCTGGAACCGATTTTTGACAGACCACTCCCTTTGCCACGGAGCAAGCCACCAAGCACCGCGAAGATGCCCGTCTTCGACGTGAGAGCGGACTTCGCGATTTGCTCTGTGGGTTTCACCTTGTCTCCTTGGTTGTGGGTACTGAAGTGGAAAAGGGGTGGCTTGCGGAGAGGGTCTCTTCACCGCGGAGGGTTAATTGCCAGGCGTTGCCCAAGCCGGCGTGAGCGCTGGTGTTCTCCAGTAGGCCGTGGCGCTCCAAGCGCGCGAGCAGCTTCGAGATCTGGCCCTCGTCCTTCACCCCGGCGGCCTGCGCGAGCTCGCGGTTGCTCGGGTTGTGGGTCAGCCCGCCGAGCTCCGCGACGACCGTGAGGACCTCGCGCGTGAGGGCCGTCATCCGAACCGTGGCGCGAGCTTGGCTGATGTGTTGGCCCCGACGGCCGCTCCTGGCGGGGACGAGCTTGCCGCCCCTCGCGGTCTTGCGCTGCGCCCGCTTCAACGAGCGGTGCGCATCGATCACCGCTTCGCCATCCGCCGTCAGGCGCCACGCCCGCACCTGACGCTTGGTGTGCGCCATCGCGTTCTCGACCAGGCCCTGATCGCAGAGGCGCTTCATCATCCGCGAGATCTGGCTCTTGTCGGGCAGCCCGATGATCTCCGAGACTTCGTTGTTGTTCAAGCCAGGACGCCCGGCAACCGCCGCCAACGCCATCTGCGTGCGCACCGTCAACCGATAATCCACCGGCGACGCCGACCCGACCGGCCGCCGCGAGGAGCCATCGCCATCGCGCCGCCGTACCGGCGCGCGCGGAACCGGACGCGTGAGCTCCCGCGCCGCCGCCTCGCTGCCCCGATACGGCAACACGATTGTCGCCATCAACGAACCCAACAGCTCGAGCAGCGGCTCCGGGCGCAGTTCCAGCAGGCGCGCGTGGATCACGCCGAACGTCGCGCCGACGACACCCTCCGCGACCAAACCCGGCAGCCCCGCCGGCGCCTGCACGTTCTCACGACCACCGTCGATTACCACCGCCAAGCTCTCCAACACCCGCGCACGACGCGCGAGAACCCTGGGGCCGGCCCCCAGCGCCTCGACAAACACCAGCCGGCTCACCGCCGGCTCCCGATCCAGCACCCGTAACAACGCCGCCAACCCCGCACGTACGCCCGCGACCCAACCCGGCTCCGACGCCCAACCCGCACGCGCCTGCGACTCCAACCCATCCACCGCATGGTTGAACGCCGCCAGAAAACAATCTTCGCGATCGCTGAAACACTCATAAAACGTGCGGTTCGAGACCCCCGCGCGCTCAGCGACACTCCGCGCCGACACACCCCCATAGCCCCGCTCGCCGACGAGCGCAAACGTCGCCGCCAACAGCCGCCCATCGCCGCCCTGGACGGTCGAGGCATTAAGACGGCCCGCCGGGGAGACAGCCATCAGCGCGACCCCCGAGAACCACGAATACCGCGCTCACGGGCGCGGCGAGAACCGGCTAAATCGTCAGTGTTTGCGCCGCTTTCGGCGCTACAAAGCCCAAAGCAGAGAGAGAGAGAGAGAGAGAGATGTGTCAGCGACGCTGACGCATCTAACAACGCCCCTCACAGAGGCGCAGCGATCCCTCATCACGTCTGTCTCAAACGACCCCACGTGTGCTCCATTCCCCAACATTCGTTTCGACCCGGCTCCCTCTCCAAAAGAACCCGCTTGCGCTGATGCCGGCAACAAGCCTCCGACCCCAACCCGATCCTATGTTTGCCCCGCGAGCCCCTTGCTCACAAGGCCTTGTAAGTAGTACCACAAGCGCGCGCGGATTGAAAGCAAGAACCGCCGCTCGGCCGGCCGAGGCCAAGAAAGCGGCTCTGTGAAGCCAAATCCCGGGGGCCAGCGGATCAGGGTCGGGCGGCCCAAAAAACGAGGATGTTTATCCTGGAGTCATCAAATCGGGCCGCGGAGCAGGTCGCGCTGCGGGCAAGAACCACCGAGACGCCCCGAAGGGACATCCGGCAGTGGCGAGCGCTCCACTCCGCCGCCCGGTGTCGCCCAGCGCCGCTACGCGGCGACAGCGACGCCGGCGGGAACGTAGTGCTCGACCGTCAAGTCGTCGCGCTCGTGTCACAGCGAGGATTTGTTGATGGTCTCGAAGAAGCGCGCCAGCCGAGCCTGCTCGGCCGCAAGTGCACGAGGGCCGATCTTTTCAGAGGAATACTCGCTCACCCGACGGTCAGCTCTTCGATCGCACGGTTCGCACCAGCCATCCGATGACGATGAGCGCGGCGGGCACGCGCTCCGATCGCGGGGCGGCGCCCCTGCAGCAGACGCCACTGTCCGTCTCGCTCGACCAGGACGTGATCGCGGCGCTGCCCGAGCTCGACGAGGCGATCAGAGCCTTCGTGCCCGTACCCGGCCCCGCCGGCGAGAGCGTCGCCGAGTGGCTGAGCGAGCGGGCGCTGCGCGAGCCGCAGGAGGCGACCGTCCGCGCGCGCCTCAGCCACGCGTCGATCACCGGCATTTACGCTCTCTGCGCCGCCCAGGTCGCTTTGGGCACCGAGGATCGCGCTCAGCTCGGCGGCGTTCACTACCGTACCCAGCCGGCGATCCTGCTCGCCCAGTTCGCGCGAGCCGCGGACACCCCAGGGATCGGTGGCGAGCTGCTAGAGCACGCAGCCCGCACAGCCCAGCTGGCGTTGCATTACGTCGGCGCGACCGTGCTCGTGGTGGACCCGTTCGACGAGGACACCAGCTCCTACTGGCGCGAGCACTGGGGATTTTACGGCGGCTTCACGTTACGCGTCTACCGGCACGCGATGCGCCGCGACCCCGCCGCCAAGGTCCGCCTGCGCACGCTCGTAGGCGGCACGGATTGGCCCGCGATGAGCAACGGCGACAACAGCACAGCGCAGGCGCCGTGGGGCGAGCTTGCGGTGACAGGCAGACCAAGCCTCGGCTCCGCCCGCTAAGCACGTGCTCGCATCCCTAACTCCTCGCTTCGGCCACGGGTGGCCGGCTGCGACACTTCCGAACCGCAATGGCTGATCGCCCCGCCCAATCCCTCAGAGCCCGTTGGGCCGACGTGGCGCCGAAGCTCGCCGCGCTACGCGCCCGGCAGGATGCGACCGTCGCCGAGCTGGCGGAGCTCCGCGGACGGGCTCGCCGCGGCTGACAGTCCTCAAGCCACCAGACGCTCTGCCGCAGCGTGCTCGTAATGCGCGGCAAGGCCAGGCAGGCATCACGGATGCCTTTGATGTCTGTCTGCGCAGCCTCGGCACGGAGCCTCCGAGCCTTCGCCCTGAGTTCCTGAGGGCTCCGCTTGCTGTCGCGTATCTGCTCATCCATCGCCCCGATGAGCCACTGATCCTGCTCGTTCAACTCAGGCCAAGGTGGCACTGTCATAGCGACATTGTACCGGCCCATAGGCGGGCGTCACAGAGCCCAGCGCGCACCCCCCACCGCAGCAGCAACGCTCCCACTCGTCCTTCCAAACCACCCATTGCGACGAGCCTCCAACGAGCGCCCGCGTTCGTTTCCTTCCAAACCACCCATTGCGACGAGCCTCCAACGAGCGCCCGCGGAACCTCATCGACGATTTGATTGGGCACAAATGGGCACAAAAAGCTAATTTGGGCTGGCGGGCAGACTTTTGCCAGGGGCCAGAGCGATCAAAAACATGCTCATTACCAGGGCTTTTCTGATGATGCCCCCGCCAGGAGTCGAACCTGGATCTACCGCTTAGGAGATGCACCGTTCAGGGCCGGAAAATGGCTTGTTTACTGGGTTTTCGGACCCTCGGCCATTCACGCCATGTCCCCTGATATCAACGCTTTTCGGCCAGTTTAGGTAGCAGAAGCCGCTTGCGACCAAAACCCCATCCAGAGCCAAATCCTTCGCCAACGAGACCACCGCCCCCGAAGCGGTGCATCCAGCCTCGCCGGCGAACAGCAGGCCGAAGGGTGCCACGCAACCGCTACCCAAACCCCCAGCCAGCACGGAGAAGCCTCGCGCCTGACACGACCGTGCGCGCCTTGCCAGCCTCGACCCAGACGATCAAGATGCCGACCAGAGCATATGCCCGGAGACCGAGGCCCCGAGCCCAACTTCGCCCGGCTGATCGCCGACGACGATCTGCGCCGCATCGCGATCTCAGCCCACGCCCTGCGCCGCTTCGTCAGCGCCTGCAACCGGACATCCCCGGCGCCGAGCAGGTCGCCGAGGCGATGGCAAGGCTCGAAGACCTCGGTTCGGGCAACCGCTCCGGGCCGCAGCAGGGACAGCTGAACCGCTACCGCGACTGGATGGCCAAGCACGTCGAGCCCGTCGCCGGCGACCTGATCGGGCTTGAGCTCAAGTTCGAGACGGCGTAGCCCGACCTGCTCCCGGCGCTACGCGACGAGCTGGCCGCCTACAAGGCACAGGCGCCCGACACCGGGCCAGAGGCGTTCGTCTTCCCCTCCGCGGTCGGCACCGAGCGACTCGGGGAGAACATCCGACCCCACGTCCTCGGCAAGGCGATCGCCGCGGCCAACAAGAAGCTGACCGAGACCGGACAGGTTCCGCTGCCGGAAGGTCTCACGCCCCACAAGCTGCGCCACACCCACGCCTCGATCCTCGTCGCCCTCGGGGTCGATCCCGGTTCGGTCATGGACCAGTTGGGACACGCGGACCCCGGCTTCACGCTGCGCGTGTACCGACACGGGATGCGCCGCGACCCCGCCGCCAGAGAGCGCCTGCGCGCCCTCGTCGGCGGCGCCGACTGGCCCACGATCGGCAGCAGCGACGCTCAGCCGCCGTGGAGCGAGCTGGCCGCGACCGCCCGGCCGAGCCTCGGCTCCGACCGCTAGCACGGCGCTCGTGTCCGAGTTCCTTGCCTCAGCCACAGCCGCCCGGCTGCGAGCTGCGAGACTTCCGCGCCGCAATGGCTGACAGCCCCGAACCGCTCGCGCAACTCGACCTCCACTTCCTCGCGGCGACGATGGTGCCCTGCCAGCTCGACGCACTCCCCGTTGGTGGCGCTCAGACAGTGGTGTGGATCTTCAGCGGCGAGTAGTCGCCGTTGCGCTTGACGGGCTGGCGGCGGATGCGGATGTCAAGTTCGAGTCCAATCGCGTCGACCAGGTCGATGAGCGTGTCGAGGGTCGGGTTGGAGCCCTCGCCGCGCAAGAGCCGTGAGATCGCCTCCGGCTTGCGTTCCATCCGTCTGGCGAGCTCCGCCTTCGGAATGTTCTCGCGCTCACGAACCGCCTCGATGAGCTGCAGCACCTCGGCGATGCTCTTGACCTTCGCGAGCTTCTTCTCAAAACCGGCCCTGAACGAAGGGTCGGCGAGCTGGCCTTCGAGGAACTCATCGAACGCCTGGCCTGTGTGTGGTGTGTCCTTGGTGTCGATCGCCATCATAATCTCCCGACCAGCCCCAAGACCATAACATAAAAGTTCAGGGTGCTCAAGTCTTTCCAGGGTCTTTCGGCACCCCCATCGGCAGCACAATCCGCCGCGTAGCCAAGTAGTCCGTGCGGTAGGCAAGGGCTTCGTCGTACACCCTCTGATCCATCGCGCTGCGCACCTTCTTCGCCGCGCCGCAGATCAGCGTGAGGGCCTTGGCGTCCAGCCCGTGCTCCGGCGCTTGGCTGTCGAGCACGCAGAACACCCGATACAGCCGGCCGTCATGCTCGTCGCGCGCCTCATAGAGTCCCTTCATCTCCCCATGCATGGCGTGCCACATCTTGCTCGGCGGAAAGCTCGGCGGAGGAGCGTCGCGCACCGCAACCACGATCGCCAAGAGCATCTCCCGCACCGGCTGCGGGCAGCCGAGAAGGAACTTGCGGGCAGGTGCCATCTCCTCGGCAGTCCTGTAGAAAGCCACCGACCACTTCGTGGCAGCCGCCGGCACGCTGGCGCCTCGCGTCTTGACACGGCGCTTGTCCTTCTTGGAAGGGCTCATACATCCAGCCTAATCGCAGGCAAGGGTGCCGCGGGGTGTCCGGCTTCTGGCTGACGCTCACCTATGAGGATGTAGCGGGTAAGGGATGCGGGCCGAGCGCACTACCCAGGCGCTCAAAGCTCGCTGGGTCGACGTGGCGCCGGAGCTCGCCGCGCTTCGCGTCCGCCAGGACGAGATCGTCGCCGAGCTGGCCGACTTGCTCGACAGAGCCCAGCGACGCTAGAGCACTCAGGCGGCTGCGAGGCGCTCTGCGGCTACGGTTTCGTAGTTCGCGGCCAGCGTCAGCAAGGCCTCGCGAGAGGCTTTGAACTCCCTCTGCTCCGCTTCCCCACGGAGTCGGGCGGCTTCCGCTCTCATCTCCTCGGGAGTCTGTTTGCTCTCCAGAATGGACTCCTCGAGCCCGTCTATCAGCCACTGGTCCTCGGGTTTCAACGTCGGCCAAGTCAGAGCTTTCATGACCCTCAGTGTACCGGCCGACAGGCCCGCGTCATAGGGACCGGGTCGCAACCTCGGCCAGCCGCAACGCCCTCACCGCTGCCCGGTCCAACCACCGATTGCGCCACCGCCGCCAGCGAAAAGCTCGGTCCAGTAGGAATGGGGTTTTGGTAGCGTTTAGGTAGCAGAGGGGGTTTTCGGGCCTGCGCGGCACCCAGTCGTCTAGTCATCGCCGCCAAAACATGCCCATTACCAGGGCTTTTCTGATGATGCCCCCGCCAGGAGTCGAACCTGGATCTACCGCTTAGGAGGAGAGGCGAGGGCTCAGCAGAAAGAGGCCGTTTTCTAGGCTATTACAGGGGATTACCCCGATTTGGACGAACGCGGATTCGACCCGATTTGGCCGGATTTGCTCGGGTTTGGGCAGCAGGATGGGGCTGCTGCCCAAACGATCGGCGCTCTACCGCCCGCTCGGAAGAGGATCCTCGAGCGCGCCTATGCTCCGCAGATAACCCAAGGTCAGGAGCGGATAGATGTAACGCCTGTGTTACACTCTAGTCTGAGCAGTCATTGCTAAGCCGTCCACGCGTCCTAATGACCAAGACCCCCGAGAACAGCTACTACGACAAGCGCCGCCAGGCGTGGCTCGCGGACGAGGAGACTCGTGCGGAGTACGAGCGAGCACGGCACGAGATCGAGCAGATCGACGCCGTGATCCGTTCGCTAGACGAGCTGCGGGTGGACGCGGGGATGTCCAAGGCCGAGCTGGCACGGCGTGTGGGACGCAACCCCGCCAGCATCAGACGCCTCCTGACGGCCGAGCAGGCGCGCCCGGAGCTGCCGCTGATCATCTCGATCGCCAACGCCCTAGACGCCAGCGTCGAGATCAAGCCCCGCTCGCGGAAACCGCGTAGCAAGCGGACCATCCGCGACGCCGCAGCCGCCTGAAACGCTTCGATCCCGGCCGCTGCGGCTCGTAGGCTTTCGCGATGGCGTGGGACATCGTTTTCTTCATGACCAACCAGGAGTCCGTGCCGGGCGCGGACTTCCTCGACAGCTGCCCGCCGAAGGTCAGGGGAACTATCCTGGCCGTGCTCGACGCGGTCGCCGCCGCCCCACCACCCTCCTTCTCCGGCGGAGGCAAGTGGGAGACCATGCACGGCAACATGGGCGGCTACTACGAGATCCGCGTCACCGGACCAGGCCGCGAGCAATTCCGACTCTTCTGCCTGCTCGAGAACGCCGATGAGCACATTCTGAGCGCCCGCGGCCTTCGGGGGCCGGCGATCGCCGTGATCACCGGGATGCGCAAGAAAACCGGGACGGTCTTCAGAGAGCGCGACTACACCAAAGTCCGCCAGCTTGGCAGCGAACATGCCGCCCAGAACCCTCGACGCATCGCTAAATAGCCATGGGCCCCAGGTCGCTCAAGCCTTTGTCGGCCCAGTCGCGCGCCATTTTCGCGTTGTTCACCGCGATGAGCTTCGCCACGACCTCTGTGAGCAAGTCCAGGACTTCCTCGGCTTCTTCCGACTCCCAGTAGAAGCTCGTGGACGCGGCCTGGCGCCGCAACTCCTTCTCCAGGAACGCGCGTGCCTCTGCCTCCGTGAAACCGTAGACCGCCATCAGTCGGGCTCATGCTCGTAGTTGTCCGCGATGTGCTTCATCGCCACGTCAAGCTCCGTGATTGCCTCCTCCGCCGCCTTGTCGAGCCCACGCTCCGCCTCCCTGAGCTTCGTTGCCGCGTCGCGCACGGCCTCGTCCGTTTCCCAGAGCGTCACGAACTTCTCCTGCTCCGGTGTTAGCGTCGCGGGCGCGCTCATCAACGGGGACACATCTTTGTGGTGGTTAGAAGGGTCGGGGTACTCTCGGTACATTCTGGCCGCGCGTACCCCGTGGCGCAGCAGTGACTCGAACTCCCTGCGTTGCCAACCGGGAAACTCGGGCGTGAACCTTGACTGCTCAGCGATCGCGCCGCCGCGCTCCTCAAAGGTGGTTTGCGTAGCCACGAGAGCTAGGTTGAAAACGTCCGTGGCTCCTTCCACGCGCTCCAACGCTTCGCGGACGCTCGCGCTCGCCGTCGTGTTCGCACGCCCGTCGTCAACGAACTCGCGCCAGATGACAAGATAGGGCGCGTCACGCGGCCATTGGTCGTCGGAGCGCTCCCGGCGCACGCCGACGCTTAGGTGGTTGTCCTCAGCGGTTGCTCGTCGCAATGCGATTAGCTCCTCGCGAATCGGTGTGTAGACCTTCGCCTTACGCCGGATTTCGGAGAGGGCCTTCCGCCGCCGACCTTCCAGGGCAATGCTCGCGTAATACAAACCGACGGCACCGCCGAAGCTGCCGAGCAACGCCGCGCCGACCGCGACGATCGCCGTTATCCACCACTTCCCCCCGTCAACGTTGACGTTGAGGGAGGCCTGAGCGAGCACGAGTACCAGTGAGCCGAACAAGGCCACGATTGTCGCTGAGCAACTGGACGGCCCCGGCCGCGAACCGTCCGCACGGCCCAGAACGACGAAACCTGGTCACCTTTGGAAGGAGTCGAAACCTGGATCTATCGCATAGCGTCGCGGCCGCCTTGCTGATGAGTCCCCGAGCGCGTGCCGTCTCGATCGCGTGGTCGATCAACTGCCAGCCGAGCGCCTGTTCGATGCCGTGTGACCGGCACCATCGGCATCCGGTACAGGCCTTGTCCGACGTGCGTCGATGGCGCGATATCCTGAATCGACGATGGCTACACGCAAGATCAATCTGACGCTCGACGAGGAGCTGATCCGTCGCGCACGTCAGCAGGACACCGGCGAGGCCGATAAGAGCGACGTGCAGGTCGTCGAAGATGCGCTCGCCGTATTCCTCGGCTTGCGAGCGCTTGAGGATGCCCGAGCGCAAGGCACCCTTGAGGCCGATGAGGCCGACCGGCTCGCGGTGCAGGAAGTTCGCGCAGTGCGACGGGCACGCAGCCAGGCTGCGTGATCCGCGCAGTCGTAGACCCGAGCGTCTTCGTCTCGGCCTTCATCGGCAACCCAGACGCCGGGCCGGGACGCCTTGTTGATGCCTGGCGCGATCGCCGGTTCGTCCTCATCGTCTCGCCGCTACTACTGGGCGAGCTTGGAGAGGTGCTGTCGCGGCCCAAGTTCGCCCGCTGGGCGAAGGACGGACGAGGCGCCGCCTACGTCGCTGGGCTGGCCGCTCGTAGCGAGCACCAGCCGGACCCATCTCAGCCACCAATCCCAGCGGTACGCGATCCCGACGACGACTATCTCATCGCGCTGATGCGCGTGACCCAGGCCGACCTCCTGGTGTCGCTCGATCGCGATCTGCTCGATGCCGAGCTTGACGACATAACGGTCGTCGATCCCGCCGCCTTCATCGGCCAGTTGGCATAGGCCGCTGGTCAACGCCCAAGACGCTAGCGGCCAGATCAAGTCCCGCTCGCGAAGACCGAGTCGTATACGGACTAGAGACGGCTCAACTTGCTGACCGCAGCTCCCCGGTCTCAAGGTCAATGTCCAATGAGTCGCACAATCCTCGAAACAGCCGGACAAGGGTGGGCCGCCGGTTCTCGCGGAGGAGAACCCTCGGCGCGGCATCACCCGGGTCCCAATGGCTGTACGCAAGGCTGGCCCTGCACACCCGAAGCAGGTTCTCGGCAACCGCCGGCTTGGGCGCGGGCTCGACGCCCCGCGATCTTGCCCAGCGCTCCGAAGCGCGCGCCGCACCACAGTCAGGGATATCGGACGCAAGCAAGGGATCGCCTTCGTATCCGCGCAGCTCCCGAAGCAGGAGGTTGACTACCTCCACGTACGTCTCCTTGTCAACAAAGTCCTCGATGCTCAGGCCCCTGACATTCCCGGCGTTCAGGATGAAGATCCGCTCTTTGTTGACTCCCGCAGCTTTGAGGTCATCGCGGTATTTGTTTCCTTCCTCGTCGGAGTCCACCAAGTACACAACGTGCGCCGCCTCGCCCTCGAGCGCACCCAGTCGCCTGGGGGGCGTCCACGCGAGGCCACCTGCGACCTGCAGGCCGAGCGGATGGTCCGCTCGCCGACCCAACGCCGCTCGAAGCAACGCCGGCAAGAGCAGCGCATCCGACGGCCCCTCGGTGATGACGGCTCTCCGGGTCGGCGTGAACGCGACAGCGCCCGCGCCCATTGCCATGAGCAGCGAGGTGAATCCGACCTCTTCGGATTGAAGTGACCAGAACCCATTACTGATCCTGCTGCGGTCGCGCGGAGTGGTCCTAACCACGCGGATGGCGGAGCCGAGATCCTCGGGGAGACAGCCCGCCGAGTGCGTCGTGTAGATGATCTGTGGAACGAGATTCTGCTGCGTAAGGACCCTCACGAGGTCCGCCTGGGCATCGTAGTGAAGGTGCATCTCAGCCTCGTCGATCGCCAGTATGAGCCGCCGCTCGGCCTCAGCGAATCGACTGGTGAAGGTGCACAGAGCGAGGAAGGACCTGAAACCGTCGCTGCGATCCTCTATACGCGAGTGCGTCGCGCTGTCAAGGTCGTATGGATAGACGTGGAGCGCACCGCCCTGCTCTGCCAGCTCGATCGAGACTTCCGACTGCTTCCAGCTCGCCTTGAGGGTCTCCGCGAGGCGCCGATTGCCCGCCTCGATCATCGTTCGCAGCTGAGGATTCGCGGGTTCACTGGCCGCGCTCTTGATCTCACTCCAATCGAGGCCCGCGACGATGAGTAGGTTACCTAGAGGAGCAGGCGGTGTGTCGAACTCCTCAAAGGCGTAGCTGGTCCGAAGCTGCCTGTCGTCATCGCGCAAGACCCGGACTCTCGGGCACCGCGAATCCAGTATGCGGCGCGCGGCATCATTCGGATGCTCGGCGGCGTGCTCCTTCGCAAGCGCGCCAGTCTTTGTAGCCAGACCCTGCGCGTACTTCGGCGCGCTGGAGGGTAGAAGCTCGAAAGCTGTATCTATTTCCTCCAGGCGCTCGCGTGCCGGCGCCGGCAACGTCTCGTCTTCATCTTCCAAGTCGCGCAGCACCGCAGCAAGAGCCTCTCGCACCGTGGGTCGATGCTCCGTCTCCTCGGGAGTCTCACCGCCCTCCGGTCCCGCTGGATGGGGAATCTGCGAATCCAGGAAGCCGTCCAGCGAGGAACTCCCGAGGAGGCGTTTAACGTCAGTCGCGATTTCACGGCGTGGCGTCTGGTCTCTTTGCAGCCGAGGAATGGGATCGGCATAGGCGCTGCCGTCCGCGTGCCGTTCGAGCTTCCAGAGTCGGATAGCATTCGCTCCGGGCGCCGAACCCAACGCCTCCTCGTCGTCTGGCTCAAGCTCAAACAGCGCGCTGAGCACCCGCTTATCGCCGTCGGGTCTCTTGCGGCCGGTGAACTCGGCCGTCTCAAAGCCCTCATCTATCCCGAAGCTAGTCAGTTTCTCCAGCGCTGCGAGGAGCGAGCTCTTGCCCGCCTCGTTCGGCCCTACAACCGCCACGACCCGCGGGGTCAGGTCTAGCGTGCTCTCCACCTCGAACCGTCGGTATCCGGCGATGCGAAAAGCGACCATGCGCATGCCCAAGACCCTAACTGACCGAACGATGGCGCGCAGTCGGCGTCCTTGCTGCGGAGACGGCTCCCAGCCTCGTAGTCGAAACCGTCGCTGCCTCTCTCTCATTTCTGCGCACTGTCGCCCTCGACGAGCCTCCGCAGCCGCTCCCTCGCGACGCTGTCGCGCCGCATCCCGTGGCGATACACGCGCAGCGTGAACCCCGGATCGGCGTGCCCGAGCTGGTCCATGACGCTGCCGGGGTCGACGCCGAGGATCACGAGGATCGAGGCGAATGTGTGACGGAGCTTGTGCGGGGTCAGGCCTTCGGGGAGGGGAACGTCGCCTGCTTCGATCAGCTGTTCGTTGGCCTTCATGACGGTCTTTTCGAGGACGCGGTTGCGGATGTTGCTCTGGGTCAGTTCCGAGCCGGCGGCGGTGGGGAACACAAACGAGTCGGGGGCGGTGCTGGGCGCGTGGGTCTTGTAGGTGGTCAGCTCGTGGTTGAGCGCGGGGAGGAGGTCAACCTGTCGCAGCCCGGCGTCGGTCTTCGATTCACGCACGGTGAGCTGGCTGCCGGTGAGGTCCACGTCTCGCCACTGCAGGCCGGTCAGCTCGCCGATGCGCAGGCCGGCGAGAACGAGCGTCGCGAGCAGGGCACGGCGGTAGACAAGGCCGCCGTGCTGGTCCTGGCCTCCCTTGACCTTCGCGTGGGAGTCGAGCGCGGCGGCGGCGTCGAGCAGCGCCTGGATGTGCTCGGCGCGATCGAGCCATACCGGCGGTGTCTTCTGCGGCTTCAGGCGGCGTCTGCGGCCCTTGGCGGGGTTTGCTGTGATCAGCCCGTACTCGACGGCGACCTCGAGGATCTGGCCGAGGCGGGTGATCGTCTTGTTGATCGACGCGACCGAGAGGGAGCGGCGTGGCCGGTGGTGTTTGCGTCCGCGCTTGTCGATGTACTCTTCGGTGAGCGGCTTGCCCCCGTCCTTCGCGGCCTGGATCGTCTGGACTTCCTTGACCTTGGTTTGGCGGTAGCGATCGACCTCGGTGATCGTGATCTGCGAGAGGCGATGATCCTTGAAGAACGGCAGCAGATGGCTCGAAAGCTGCCACCCGTAGTCGAGCCGTGTCTTCTCCCGCCATTCGCTCTTGGTGGACTCGAACCACTGTGAGGCGAACTCGTGAAAGGTGGGCTCCCGGACGACCTCCGGAACCGGCGCGGGCTCGGGCGGCCGCCAGATTCCGCGGCGTACGTCGGCGAGCACGTTCTGTAGCTCCGTCTGCGCCTTGGCCTGCGTCCATCCTTCCTCGACGGTCCCGAGGTTCACGTACTCACGTTTTCCATAGGCGCGGAAACGCAAACCAAACGTCGGGCTGACCCTGCGCCTGTCTACAACGATCTGGCCTGTCGCTGGACGTGGCATCAGCGGTTCCTCCCGTGTCCGTGGCGCCAGCGGGCGAAGAGCCCGCGGGTGCGTGGTTCGTGGACGGGGAGCAGCGGCACGGTCGGCGGCGTGCGCCGTCGCGTTGGCCGCGGCCTCGGCCTTTCGCCCGCGGCCGTGGGTTCGTTGCGGCGGCGGCGGGCTTGGAGGGCTTGTGCGGCGAGCTGGGCGTCGAAGCGCAGGCGGGGTCGTGGCCCGTCGCCGAGCTGGATCGCGCCGAGCTCGGCAGCGTGTTCGTAGACCCAGGCGCGGTTGAGGCCGAGGTGCCGCGCGAGCTGCTCGGCCGTCAGCAGCCGTGCGCGCGCCGGATGCGTCTCCTCCTCGACATCGATGGGCGGGGACTGCTCGTGGCGTAGGAGTTGCGCGACGCGCTGCGCGACCTGCTCGATCGCGTCGGGCGTCAGCTCAGCGGCGGCGCGCCGCGCGCGCGCCAAGCGTCCGGCCGGTCGTGGGCTCGCCGGTGGGGCGTTTATATCGGAGCGGGTGGGGAGTGTTCGTAGGGTTCGCATCTGGTTGTTCATCCTTTTTCGTGGCCGTCATGTCGGCAGGGCTTTTGGGCCCTGCCGAGATGAGTGATCTGCAAGCGGAGGGGCCGGGTTCAGTCAAGGTGAGTCCGTCAGGACCGCGAAGCGGCCCGTAGGGGCGGCCTTGACGGGTTCCGACCCCGGAGCTACGCACTGGCGGGTAGCGCGGTGTCGGCGCCGATCTCATCCGTTCCTGTCCTGAGCCGGTCGATTCGTAGCTCGGTGGGTGGGTGGGTGTGCTCGGTGAGCCAGAGGAACGGGATCGGGTTGTCGTGGATCAACGCGTGGACTTCGAGGAAGTCCGCGAGCTCCTCCGCCTGGCCGAGACTGGCGGCGTACTGGTCGGCGTGGTACTCCCGCGTCGCGCCAGTAGCGGCCCCATACGGGGCCGGTGAGCCATAGCCCGAGGCCGCCTTTCGCGAACAGGGAGCGATGAACAGGAACCGCGGAACCCGAACAGGGCCTGTGTGAGCGCGGGTTCGAGATCGAACACATCCGTCGCTTCTCGTGGGGTGTATTGCAGGCGGGGCAGCAGCTCGATCTGGGGCCGTGAACGTCCGGCTGCCGCGCCGGCGCGGAACGGGGTGGAGAACACGATCAGCCGGTTGATCGCGGCGGTCAGGCGGGCGTCGGGGCTGCCGAGGTGTCCCAGCTCGTGCGCGAGGACCGCCGGGAGATGATCCGTTTCCAACAAGCCCCGTGAGAGCATCAGCGCGTCCCCGCAGACCGCGGCGTCGGGCTGCGGGGAGTCGATCACGAACCAGTGACGCGGCAACGGCAGCGGGTTCGCGGTGTTTGCTCTGCAGCAGCTCGACGGCGTCTTGGTAGGCGAGCTGCTCGCGTTTGGATGGTTCGCGTCCGCCGGCGCGGGTTTGCCACCACCACGCGCCACCCGTCGGGTTGAACAACGCGAGCGTCGACCATGCGGTCGGGATTAGCGCGACGAGCGCCCATTCGGTGCTGCCGTGGGGGTTGCCTTCGATCACGAGGATCGCGAAGACGATCAGCAGCGCGAGTAGGTACCGCGCGATGATCACCGGCGCTTCGGCGACGAGCGCGAGGGTGTACATCGACATCGCGCCGGGCGTGAAGAACGGCCGTTCGCGATCCACGATCACAAGGGCCTTGTCGCGGGCCGTTTGTAGGAACTTATGCATGTTGAGCCTCCTTGGGTTGTTCAGAATGGGAGCGTCCCTGCTCCCTTCTCCGACACACCACCCCCAAACGGGACAACACCCGGAAAATCTTTCTCAGACGGCCCATCCGGCCCGCCTGCTGTGGGCTGAACCGGCTCGGACACCGGCGGCCCAGGCGCCGGGGAACGCTCTCGGGCAGCGCCACGCGGACGGTTGGCGCCCTGGGGACCTGGATCTTCATCGCGCGGCCGCGGCTGATCAGAAACGCCATCCCCGGCTCCAGCGCACGGACCTTGTTCGGGTCTACCTTGAACTGATGCTGGGAGCGCGCGGAGCCGGCGCCGGTCGCTCCCTCAGCCGCGAACTGCGTTGAGTACTCCATCCCCTGCCTGGTCCCGGCGAGGGCGATGATCGCCTCGGGGGTGTTGACGCGGTGGCAGATCACGCTCTCCACGCTCCCGATGATCCGTTCGGCCTCCGTCGCGTCGCCCATCCCTGCCACGACCTGCGGCGCGAGCACGAGGCTCGCGTTGAAGCCCCTCGCCTGCTCGACCCTCGCGGCCATCCCGGAGCTCGACGCCAGGGCGGAGAACTCATCCACGATCAACACGCAGAACTGGGCCTTCTCCTTGCGGCCGGTGAAGTAGTGCGCGAAGTCCTCGAACAAGAACCGCGCGAGGCCGCCGGTCTCTTCCCGTAGCGCGAGGCTGTCGAGCAACAGATACGCGGCCTTGGTGTCCTCCCACGCCCACCGGCCGTCGATGGCGCCGCGGGTCTGGCCGAAGAACGCCTCGTAGCGAAGACGCACCTGCCCCACCTGTGCCGCCGACAACGCCGCGACCGCACTGGAGCCCTTGTGCGCCGACGCCAACAGCGCGTGGTTCATCCTGGCGAGCACCACTCCGGACGAACGGGGTGGGCCGTCGGGGTGCTCGCACACCAACCGCAGCGTCGTCTTCGCGACGTCGCGGTACCACGCTGCGGGTCCCTCGCTGGTGTAGTCGATGATCTCCATCAGCCGACCCTGGATCTCATGCGCCCGCCCCCGCCAACCATCAAACGGTTCGTTCGGGAACACCCTCGTCATCCTTCCCGCGTCGGCCATCAAGCCACAGAAACGCTCCGCCGTATCGCGGTCTCCCTTCCCATCCAGATAGAACACGGGCGCGTCGCTCTCCTTCGCGACCGTCCATGCCAGGCGCATCACCGTCTCTGTCTTCCCGCTGCCTGTGGCGCCGCACACGAGCAGATGCCGGCAAAGGCGCTCCTTCGAGAGCAAGACCTTGCGCCCGGCGACGGGCAGCGCACGTTCGCCGGAGAGGCGATGCGCGACCACAAACCCGCGCTCCCCTTCAGCCTCACCCACAAGCGGCTCCGGCCCACACGCCGGGACGCTCCTCTGCGGCGACGGGGTGCGGCCGCTGCCGAAGATCCCCCGCCCGGGTATGTCGGCGGCGCTCATCGCGGCCTCCGCTCGTCCACTCCACCCAGCGACACGGGCAGCTCGCGTACCCCCCAGGCCGGCCAGCGTCCACTCTCGGCCAACTCCGTGAGCTGCCGGTGCGGGCCCGCGGCGCAGAAATACAGCACTGCCTCAAAACGGCCCGCGAGCTCGTCGAGGATCGCGGTAACGCGCTCCCGGCTCTTGACCGTCAGCTCCACCTCGACCGCCACCCTTCTGCCCTCGGTGATCGCGATCCCGTCGGGGAGATGCTCGCCCGGGCGGCGCTCCTTCGCCAACACACGTTCAGGGACCCATTCCGTTCCCGGAGCACGACCCTGGATATGCAGGCGCACGTCGTTGACGGCAGCGACATGGGAGAGCAGCCCGATCCGGGGACGCCACACGCCGAACCCCGACCCACACGCCGCCATACCCGCCGATGTCGGCGTGACCCACACCGGCTCCCCCACGATCATCCGCTCGGCACGCACGAGCCCCGCCGTGCGGAGGCGGGCGACGGTGCGCTGCACCGTTCTCGCGCCACAGCCCATCAACACCTCCAACTGATCCACCCGGGCGCCGTACTGCTCGACGAGCCAGCCGAGCGTCTCCAGGTCACGGCGGCGCAGCACCTCGTGTCGGGCGTGGCCCGCCGCGTGGGACACCCGCGCCACACCACGCCACGCTCGGAGCGGCACCCGGCGCAGACGGGCTCTCACGGCTTTCTCCGTCATAGCTTCCTTTCCAAGTCGAAGGGGTCCACCCCCCTTCTCCGACGGCCAGCCACAAACGGGACACCGCCGCCGCAAGATTCTTCGCGGGACGCCCCAAGCCCGACCGGGCGACTGAAGCTCGCCGCCAGCCGGCACTCCCCATTACGCCACCGCGACGACACCCGACATACCCAGCACGCCGCTGCCGCGCCACCCCGGAATCTAGCCCCGCCTAGATTCCCAGCCCGCCACGCCGCCCGAGCCACCACCCGCCGTTGTTGTTTTTGTTTTTATTTCTCTCTCTGATCTCTCTTCTTCCTCTCTGGTCCCGGTCCCACCCCTTCTACTCCACTCTGCCTCTCTGCCTATCCCTCTCCACTTACCTACCTATGGTCATTGACCACCACCATCGATTAGCAAAGCTGAGAGGGGGGTGGTCAATGACCATCCCCACCACACCCGTCGTACATCTGGGGTATGCAGAATCCGCGCCCCAGAGCCAAACCCACGGTGGGACCGGGACCAGAACCTGACCCAAAACCTGACGCGCGGCACGACAAGCTTCGCGACAGGTTTCGCGACACGATCCCCCCTCTTTGAAGGGCGCTACGTGATGCTGAAACCCCCAAGCTCGCTGGCAGCTCAGTGCGCCCAACGCCGGCGCAGGCGCGTCCAGCGTGACGGGCCGCTGCGCACGAGCTTCGTACCGGCGAACACGTCGGGGATCGTCCTTCGCTCGGCAAGGAAAGGAATCGGAGCGCGATTGGAAGCCACCACGACTACACCACGGACGAGGACGGGGAGGCCCGTGCTCGCCGTCGTCACGTGCCGCTTTCGATAGACACTTACGACCGCCTCATGTAGCGCGTCCGGGTCATCGGTGTGTTCCGCGCGCACACGAGCGAGCTCGCGCTGCAGCCCGGGGTCTGGCCGCTGCGGCCTGGCGCCCGGACCGGGGATCGCGCGGACGAGCCACCGGATCACATCCCGCATACCGAGCACGACGATCGTCTGACGCAAGCTGGGTGCAGCCCCCGTCCGAGCGTCAACCCGTTGAACACCCCGATCAGAGCCTTTTGCGATGCTCCGCCGCTCCTGCGCAACAACGATCGCGAACACGCAGACCCGCAGCAACACGCGACCGCTGGCCGACGACAGGACCGCGCTGACGGGTGGAAGCCGAGCCATCACTCCATAGTGTGCCCGACACCCGCCTCGCCCGAGAAGGACGCTTCGAAGCCGGACTTCGCTTTATCCATGAGCGTTTGCGCGCCAACTTTGCCCGGAAAGCTGGCATTCCGGGCGCGTGCTGGCTATGGTCGCTGGAGAACCCAATCAATTGGCCCCGGCGCAGTTGTAGCTGCCCGGGGCCGTGGCACAGGAGGTATCAGCTCCAATGCGCAGTCAGCCTATCGAGCACGACTCCCGCCGGGAGGAACTGCGAGTCCATCGCCTCGTCCTGAACGTTGTGATCGACAAGAAGCAACGACCCTGGTCAGTCGAGGAGATCCACCGCGAGATCAACGGCGCGCACAGCACGGTCGAGATCGAAGACGCCCTCGCCCAGCTCCGCGTCATCGGGCTCATCCACAAAGCTGGCGACGTCGTCTACGCCAGCCAAGCCGCCGCACACATGGACCGCCTAGAAATCCTCGCGATCTGAACACCGCCGCCAAGGGGTAGGGGGCCGCGCCAGCCAGTCCGGGCGCGGCACCTACTCGATTCTGTAGCCAAGGTCGCGCACCGCAGTGGCCGGCGTGTCATCCATCAGCCTGGACCGGGTGATCGCGTAGACAACCATCCGTGACCAGTGGCTGACCCTCCCAACGCTGCATGCTCTCGGAGAATCCACATGACCTGCCGTTCGGCATCCTCGATAGCGACGTGCTCCCAGATCCGCAAGACGACCCAGCCAGCGCCAGCGAGAAGATCATCCGCCTCTTCATCCCGCTGCCGATTCCGGGCGAGCTTGGTTGCCCAGTACGCAGCGTTGGCAGCCGGCGACGAGCCATGGTCTGGACAGCCGTGCCAGAAGCAGCCGTCGACGAATACCGCCAGGCACGCTCTCGTGAAAACGATGTCCGGCCGGATTGCCCGACGACCCGGGACGGAGATGGGCATATCCACGCGGAAGCGGAGACCTCGGCGGTGGAGTGCCGATCGAAGACGTAGCTCCGGAGTTGTGTCGCGCCGGCGATTCGCCGCCATTATGCGTCTCCGAACGTCCGGAACGTCGGGCCAGGGTGCGCGGGCAGCGGTAGCTCTCGGCGTCACAGGTGGACCTTAATGCCTGGCCTTCATGACCCGCACCTCGACGTCCTTTACGCCCCGCTTGCCTGCTATGGCTTCGCGATAGGCCTTATGAGCAGCCTCGATGACAAGCCGCACGTCGATGACGACAACCGGGCGACCGTGCGCGACGCGACGCGCCAGATCCCTCGGCGTGGTTACAAGGTCGGAGCGCTCAACCCCCCTGCTGTCGACAACGATCCAGATGCCTCGCACGGGTCGGATAAGGCGCTGTTGAAGAAGCGGCCTCAGCGACCTCCAGGCCGCCTTGCCGCGTTTTGGTCCGACGGCGGCGCGAACAGCGGCGCAGGCAGCGAGCTCGGCTGCGTCAAGTTCGTCGAATCCCCGCCGCTGGCGTAGATCGCCGTCCTTGGCCCACGCTTGTCGCTGCGCAGGGGTGACGCCACAGATGTCGCAGAGCTCTTCGGCAGTCAGCACCGTGGATCCTCGAGGCCGTCCGAGCACTCGCGTAGCTTACTGGGGCTAAATCTATGTAGATTCCAGCACAGAAATCTATGAAAAAAGCTGACCCAAAGGAGAACTCCTTCCGCACGCCGACAGTATCGGCAGCGTCGGAGCAATCGCACGGCGCGCTGCGCGCTCTTGACCTCTTTGCAGGCGCAGGAGGCCTCAGCCGAGGACTCGAGTGGACCGGGCTCGGACAGGTACGAGGCGCAGTTGAGATCGATGAGGCAGCCGGCTCGACGTTTCGCGCAAACCATCCAGGTGCTCGGACATGGGTGGAGGACATCCGAAAGATCGATCCGACTACAGTCGGGGACGCCATCGGGGACGTCGATATCGTGCTAGGCGGCCCGATGTGCCAGGGCGTATCCCAGCGCGGGCCGCGAGACCCCCGCGACGAGCGGAACTTTGCCTTCTGGGCGTTTGCAGACTACGTCCGCCAGCTCAAGCCGCGCTTCTTCCTCATGGAGAATGTGCCGGCGGTCGCATCAGACGTCCATAACCGACGCTTGGCCATCGCGATCTTCGAGGAGCTGGAGTCGCTCGGCTACCATCTGTCGGCCGAGGTTGTCTGCGCAGCGTGGTTCGGCGTACCGCAGCTCCGGTACAGGTTGGTGGTACTCGGTGCGCTTGACGGACCGCCTGCTTTCCCCGCGTGCGTTCGGGCAGGGATCGAGGGTACTAATAGTGAACTCGACTTCGTCAACGTAGGCGATGCCATAGGAGACTTGCCGCGCGTTCCTTCCGGGGGCGGGGTAGACGATCAGCCAATGCCAGCGGCACCGGACGACGCCTCGCCGTACGCCAGATCGCTCCGTGCCGGAGCTCGTCGCCTCTACAACCACTGGTCGGCAGATACTGCTCGTGTCAACCTCGACCGCATCCGGCACGTGCCCGAAGGCGGCAACTGGCACGACATCCCACTTGATCTTCTTCCCCCCAGATTCCGAGAAGTGCGCCTGTCCGACCACACGACGACCTACCGCCGTCTCGACCGACACCATCCCGCCCACGTGATCACCTGCCTGTGCGGCAACGTGACCGCCGGTGCGTTCACCCATCCGAAGCAGCACCGGGCCATCACGGTGCGAGAGGCAGCGCGCCTTCAGGGATTCCCCGATGCCCATCGATTCGTGGGACCGCGGTCAAGCCAATACCGCCAAGTCGGCAACGCTGTCCCAGCATTGATGGCGCGGGTACTCGTGCAAGCACTAGCCGGCGGCGAACGCGAGACCCTGGGCTGGGAGGGGCGCATAACCCTCGACGTCCTCAAGCAGCACCCCAACCAGCGCCTGCCCTTTACATTGGCGCCGCGCTACAAGGCGCTGTTCGGAACGCGGGTTCATCGAAGGCGTCAAGACCTCGACCCGGCCCCCGTCGCAGCCTAGCCAGTCAAGTCGCTAAACCAAGGCTCTCGAGCAGCGCAGCCAGGTCGATCAAGAGCTTATTCGGCCTTACCTGCGCCGTCCAGGTGGCTGCACCTGTCGCAGAGACCCCCGGATATCGACACGCGAATCGGTCGCCAGCGTAGACGAGAAACGCCTTATCAGCGTCCAGAGACGCGGCATGCACGAGCACTTGGTAGAGATCGGGGCGCCCCTCCTTGAGACGCTTCTGGGGCACGTCCTCGGCCGATTCACCATCTTCTCCTAGGCCCACGGCAAGGCTCTTGTACTTGACATCACCGACCGCAAGGACATCCGACCCGGAGTGGACAACCAGGTCGGGATGCGTGCACGACGTGTCCCAGCCTCCGGTGAACATCCGGCGGACAAACCCCTCACCCCGATCCACGAGCACCGGACCGAGCAGATGCTGCAAAGTCGTTCGGACAACGCTCTCGAACAGGGTCTCGAGGTCCACGAACCACGCCCGCGGGACTTCACCCGTCGCTGAGACCTCCGGCTCAAAGCCATGGTGTAGAAGGGCGATCACGGCAAGCCGCGCTAGATCCACGTCATCGGACAGTTGGTCGATCCCAAGCTCTATCTTGTCCGCGACTTCGAGCATCGAGGAAGGCGTGGTCGAAAGGAAGCGCTGGTCGCGCACCTCTTCTAGGGCACCAGCCAGCCAGCGAGCGTCGTACAGTGTCTTAGCTTCCAGCTGTAGCGCCTCAGCGGCCCGGTCGAGCGACTCCAGGCCCGCCAAGACAAGCCTGTCGAGAGGCTCGTCGCGAACCACAAACCCTTGGCGGAACGCAAAGTGGCCAAGGCGCCCGGTCGCGTGGAGGCGCATCGTTTGCGGCATGTCCAGCGCCCCAGCCAGAACCGGCCCCTGCGCGCTCCGATACAAGTAGCGCGGCTTCCGCCTGGTCGCCAGGTACCGAGCGGCGGCGCTTGTGAACTCACGCATCAGGTGTCGCGATACGCGATCGAACTCCGTCACAGGGGCCCCCTCCTCAAGGATCCGTAGCTCGGCGCCCGTCGCGGCACCCACAAGCGACAGCAGGGTACCTGGCACCTTCTCTTCGACCCTGATTTCGAGATCATCTACGAGAGCACGACCGACGTACTTTCGCCCAGCGAGCTCATACCGGTCGACTCCCAGTCGGTGGACCGCGACATAGCCTGCGTCCACAAGACGCCAGAAGCCTTCGGACCGCTCAAGCAGCGGCCACTCGTCCGAGCTGAGGAGCCGCCGTCGCCGCTCCGTCACGGCCACCAGACGGCGAGACTCTATGTCCCCGCCTCCCCGGCGTCGTCAGACTCCTGCTGCATCGCCGTGCTCTCAGACTCGTCGGTGACCTGCTGCTCGCCGCCAGCTAGCGGGACGACGGTGAGCGTGGCGCTCTCGTGCCACGGGTAGTGCTCCACGATGGTGGGGTAGAGCTCATGCCTCGGTGTATGAGGACGGACAAGTATGTGCTTGATCGTCTCGTGCCACAGCCCGAAGAGATCGGTCTCGCTGACGATGGAGGCGAACATCGCATGCCCGAAGGGCATCGTTTCGTTGAAGCGGTCGCCGGCGACGTCGCGACAGGTGTCGAACATCGTGGTCAAGCTCTTGATCACGTGGGCGTCGACACCATTGTATTTGAGCATCTCGCTAAGAAGTGACGTGTCGGGAGGGAACTCGAGGATCCGCATCCGACGAATGAGCGCTGCGTCCACGTTGATCGCTGAACGATCCGTCGGGTTGTAGGTGGCCAGGATCGCCAGGTTCGGCGCGATGCGTCGCACGTCGTCCCGCGTATAGAGGGTTGTGAAGACGTCCGTCTCGTCGCGGTACTCCACGAAGGTCAACAGCTCGCCTAGCACCCGGGGAAGATCCGCACGAGTGAACTCCTCGATCAACATGACGTATTGCTTTCCCGGATCGTGCGCGGCACGCCAATTGAGCTCGAGAAATGCGCCTTCCATAATCTCGACGCGCATGCCCTCGGCGTACCGGGGGCCCTCCATGAACTCCTCATAGGTGTAGCTGGGGCTGAATTGGATCTCGCGGAGACAACCATCCGAAGCAAATGCCCGCGCGGCAAGGCGCGCAACATGACTCTTGCTGGTGCCAGGTACGCCTACGAGCGCGACGATCGCGCTGCGACCGTGCGTGGAAAGAGCATCCACCACCCGTGCGACCTCCTCAGAGAGACGCTCGGGGAGGTCCTCGATCTGGCGCTCCGATCTCTCCGCATGCTCGGCTCCGGGCGGGCGGAGGTCGTTCGACAGTTGGGACGGATCCCACTCGGGACCAGCGAATGGGTCGATCCCGAGGGGCGCAGCCGATGTGACGGCTTTCCACTCTTGCTCGGTAATGCCGAAGCGCGTCCGAGCAAGGGCTTCCAATGCGCTCCAGTTGAGTCCCGGCTCGAGAGGCTCCTCGCGCAGCGCGATGGCCGTCAACGCCTCGCTCTGCGGCCAGTCGTAGCGACCTCCGCCAAACGTCTCTACGACCCGGTCGACGGCATTGGCGAGCATCGGCTCTCGCCAAGCCTCGTCTTCGAACATGAACCGGCCGGGAGACGTAGGGCCGGCGTAGTCAAGGAAGCTGCCTCGGTAGCTCTCATTGCTCAGCCACGACGGGCTACCCCCGGTTCCCCGCAAAGCGATAGTGCCCGACAGCATGTCGTCCGGTGCCCCAGGCGGGGTGGGAATCACGGTGAACAGCTCCCTGACGACGCGCTCGATGTCCTGTCCGGCTACCGGCGAAATAGTCCCTTCGCGGTGGACCGCCTTGAACGCGAGGAAGGCGCGAAGCATGGAATCAGTCGCTGGCTTGAGTACGGTCGCTGCGAGCGCGCGGATCGCTGCCTCCACGGCCGTGTGGGCTATCCGTCTCGGGGCTGTCGGATCCTCGCTGGAGGACGAGTCCTCGGGATCCCACATCTGCTTGACATCCGGCTTCCAGTAGTCGAAGCCGCTGCCATGCTTAGGCTCAAGAGCGGTACGGATGTCCGAAAGCTGCCGGTCGAGCGGTGCCGTCGGGTCCTGGACATAGTCGGAGAAGCTGGCCGCGATGCTTGTCTTTACGTTCCGGGAGACGATGGGCTCGAAAACATCCGGGAACACCAAATGCAGCAACGCAGAACGCTGCGTGTCAGCGCGTTCGCTCTGAACATCCTCGACGAATCTCTGGAACGCCCAGGGATCATCGAGCATGGTCGTTCGGTCCGCGCTCGGTCGCTGCTTCCAGTCGCGGGCGAAGCGGGCCAGATAACGCACGGCCTCGTGACGGTGGGCTCGGCCACCTTGTCCGTACTTTGCAAAGCCGTGCCCGAGAGCCTCTGCTAGCTCGCCTGGGACTTTCACGTCTTGGACGAGCAACGACAGCACGGTGGAGATGTGCTGAGCCTTCCGAGTCTCTCCGGTGTCGGATTCTGGGAGGAGCACGAGGTAGAGGACCTCCGCACCGAGCTGTATTGCCTCGGCGGGAAGGGCTGCGAGGTGCTCCGAGAGCTTCTCGGCAAATTCGCGTTCGCTCGTATCGTCCTCCGCCACGGCAGCGGCCACCTGCGCAGCCGTCTCCGCTGTCCAGATCGGCTGACCCGGAGTAAAGAGCGAGTCGTCGCTGGCGAGGCACCGATCTCTGACCGTCTCTGTGACGACATAGAACGCCTCGTTGCCAGGGACGCGACTCATGTGGTGCATAACCGCTCACAGGAGGCGCCTCGCCTAGTCGCGCTCATCGAGGCCTTCGGCATCGCGTCAAGCCTACCTGCTTGGCCCGCGGCGACAGGCTGCTAAAGAACCCCTCCCGTCTTTGGACTGCAATGGGCATGACCAGCGACCCAAAAGAGCGGGCCCGAGCGGAACCGCGACGGACATGTCGACACACGCTGCAGGCCTACGCCATCTGCTGACTGAATCTGTCCCGTTGGGCCATACTCCTCGGAGCCTTATGACGGTGACTACGAGTCAGGCCGTTCGGAGGTCCCGTAGAGGTTGATCAGAGCGCGAGCGTTTTCGAGATCCTTGCGGACGCCGGGATCAGAAATGTCGTCGAGGTCGATGACCTCTGTGAGCACTTGAGCAGCCTGATGCACGTCGAGTCCGAAGCGCTCTTTGAGCGACCCGTAGGCCAGGGGCTGAAGCTCTGCGATGAGCATCCCGCAATCCGTTTCGATCCCCGCGATCCAAGAGAGGACTTCCTCGATCCCGTCGCCCGTGACCAGCGCGGTCGCAACGGCAACGTCTTCGACCATCCCGTGGACCATGCGGTTACGCCGGCTCAGCACGCCGTCGATGCGCTCCGCGAGATCGGCCGCCATACCCTGCTTACGAAGCTTCGCGAGTAGGCGCCCGGCTGGCTGGCTTTCTAGGTCGGTCAACAATCGCGTCAGCGACTCGGTCGGCTGGGCTTCGGTTTCAAGCTGCCGTCTACCGATCTCCCCGAGCAGCACTTTCTCCAGTGCAGCAGCAGCGATTACCGCATGGCCGATCGCGAGTGCGACCAGCGTCGCACGCTCGTCAGCTATCTCCGGGCTCGCCACCCCCCGAGGATAGCTATGGGGTCGCAGGGGCAGAGAGCATTGCCACCCTCCCCCCGCAGCGGTTGCGATGACGGGCCTCCGGAGCCCGGGAGCCTTTGCCCAGGGACCGCCCGTGTCTTGGCGGGTGGACTCCCTTCCGTGGGCGGAAAGCGTCGCGCTCCTTGCGCGCCAGTCCGGCACACGTCGGTGCGCCGCAAGTCGAGAGGGCGGCCAGGCGCGCGCAGTCTGAGCGGTGGGGGGCGCTCAGACTGCGCAAACGCTCAAGCTGCGATATCCGGGGTGAACCCTCTCCTTCCCTTCCACGACCGCTAGCTCGTCGATACGAGACCGCCTCGACAGCGCCCCCATCAACGCCGGCCCCCGATCCCCGGGAAAGCCACTCACGCCCGTTCAATGGGCACAAATGGGCACAAGCCGAGATTTTGGGGCTTCTAGGGCCGGCGACTGCTTGGCGAGACCAACCCAAAACCTGCGATTTAGCAGGCACTTCTTCGAGTGGAGCTAGGGGGACTCGAAGCCCCGACCTCCTGGGTGCGATGCGCGATCCGGCACGCGGTCCTCGGCGCACCAACGCGCGAGCCTCATCGAGAACCGCTCATGTGTCCTGAATGGGCAGCAATGGGCAGCAGAAAGGTTGAACGACGTCGAGATGGCCCTACGTAGGCGATCGTATCCGTCCCAAGACCTGCTCGATACCAGGGCTTTCGTAAAAGTGCCCCCGCCAGGAGTTCGAACCTGGATCTACCGCTTAGGAGGCGGTCGTCTTATCCATTGGACTACGAGGGCGCGACCCGGCGGTTCTCAGCGGGTCAGTCGAGAAGGCTACCGGCGTCCCTGCGCCGCGACGCGCGCGAGCGCCTCGCCGTCGAGGCGGTGGGTGATCCACTCCTCCATCGTCCGCGCGCCGACCCGCCGGTAGAAGCCGAGCGCCGGCTCGTTCCAGTCGAGCGCGGCCCATTCCAGGCGCTCGCCGCCACGCTGCACGACGCGCGCCGCGACCGCCTCGAGCAGCGCCCGGCCGACGCCCTCGCCACGGTGCTCCACGCGCACGAACAGATCCTCCAGCCACACGCCCGTGCTCGCGAGGAAGCTCAAGAACGTCGGAAAGAACAGGGCGTAGCCGAGCGCCTGCGGCTTGGCCTCGGGGTGATCGCCGCGCGCCGGGCGCTCGGCGATCAGCGCCTCGGCGGCCGGGCGCTCCCCGAACAGCGCCTCCCGCAGCTGCGCCTCGGTCGCCTTCAGCTCGTGCTCGAGGTGCTCGTACTCGGCCAGCCCGCCGAACAGCTCCAGCAGCAGGGCGGCGTCCTCCGGGCAGGCAGGGCGGACCGTCAGCAAAGCCATCCGCGCGGTGCGCTGTCCATCAGCCGGTCGCTCGGTCGGGGCGGTCCGGATAAATCTCGTCGATCGTGCACAGCGGCGTATACGTCGCGTCGTCGCCCAGCGCCCGCTGGATCGCCTCGCCGCCGCCGGCCAGGCGGTCGAGCACGCTCACGACACCCGCGACCGTCAACCCCTCGCTGCGCACACGCTCGACCGCTTCGATCGTCGAGCCGCCGCTCGTCACCACGTCCTCGACGATCAGGCAGCGCTCGCGCGGGTCGAGCAGGGGGCCCTCGATCCAGCGCTGCAAGCCGTGCTCCTTGCGCTCTTTGCGGACGATGAACATCTTCGCCGGCGGGACGCGCGCGACCAGCGCGGCGCAGGCGACGGGGATCGCGCTCACCGGCACACCGCCGACCGCGCTCGCCCCGCACGCCCGCGCGCGCTCGGCCACCAGCGTGCCCAGCGCCATGAACGCCGTCGGCAGCAGGATCGCGCGCTTGGCGTCTACGTAGTACTCGGCCCTCGCCCCGCTCGTCAGCGTGACGGCGCCGATCACGAGCGCGTGCTCGCGCAGCTCGTTCGTAAGCAGCGCGCGGGCGCGCTCCAGCTCGCTCGTAGATTCGTCCAGGGCATCCACCGCTGGGGCTAATCTTCGCCGATGGCGAGCTCCGGCGCATCCTCCTCGCTCGCCTCACTGCTGCGCCTGGCGTCGTGGGTCATCTGCCTGATCGTGCTCGCCTCGTTCCTCGTCTTCGCCGTCAACCAGACATCCTCGGCCTCGACCCACCAGCAGGACGAGCTCAGCGGGAGCACGGCTCCCGCCGGCACGCCGGCGTCCAAGCACGAGAGCACCGTCCACAAGACGCTCGACGAAGCGGCGGACTTCTTCACCTCGCCGTTCACGGCCGTCGTCTCGGGCTCCTCCAGCCAATGGGCGATCCACGGCGTCAAGACCGTGCTCGCGCTGCTCGTCTACGGGTTCGGTTTGAGCTACCTCTCGCGCGTGATCCGCGTAAGGGTCTAAAAACACCATCCAAATTCACTGACGACGCTTTGGGGCCGTTGTGGACGACCTGGCGAGTTTCAGTTGTAAACGTCAACGGGGGTGCCCACCTGAACCCAGCTGTAGATCGCGGGGGCATCTGGAATCGGCACGCGCAGGCAGCCGTGGCTGGCGGCATAGGTCGGGACTTCGGCGTAGCCGTGGATCGCGTAGCCGCGGATGAAGTAGTTGGAGTCGACCATCCCCTCGCTGTTCACGCCCGGGGTCTTCTCGTAGACGCGGAAGCGGCCGAGCACGGTCGGCGTCGAGGGCTTGCCCGAGCTGATCGTGTAGATCGTCTTCACGCGCCCGCCCGGTTCGATCTCGGCGAGCACCTGCCTGGTCAGGTCGGCCTCGACGTGGCGGCCGTCGCCGGGGTAGCGCACGTGGAACTTGCCGGCGCCCCGCTGCAGCAACTCGAAGACCTGGCGACCCGCATACGGAGTCCGTTCGAGCCCGGTCATCTTGCGGTAGGCGACCAGCGCACGGCCGGTCCCTTCGTCGAAGGTCCCGCTCAGCGGCACCGCGTAGTGGAGCACGTCGAGCTCGGACTGCAGCAGCCGCACCGACTGGCCCTTCGCGCCGAGCCCGAGGTTCGTGTTCACGAAGCGCACGCCCGGCGCGCTCGCGCTGAACACGCCCTGCTGGGACGTGGCCGCGTGCGCGACGCGCACCCGCAAGAGCCCCGCCGTGCGGCTGGAAAAGCCGACCTGGAAGCGGCCGGCGCCACCGCTTGCGGGGAGCACGTCCACGCTCTCCGCTCCCACGCCGCGCCCGTCGAGGGCGAAGCTCACCCGCACCGTCTGCCCGGCGACGTACGGCCTGACGGTTCCGCGCACGACGATCCGCCGGCCAACCAGCGCGAACGGCGGGCTGCCGCCGACCTTCTCGAGCGCGAGCCTCACCTGGCCGGCGGCGGGCGCGGACGCAGGCGCCGGGGCGGTGACCGCGGGAGCCGGCGCGGGGGGAGTGGGCGTCGGAGGCGCAGCGAGCATCGGCTCGAATTCTATGTACCCGTCAGACGACAGCCGGGGCGGGCGCGACCGTCGCCCCGAGTGCGGGGACGGGCGCGATCAAACCGACGCGCTTGGCCGCCTGCACGAGCGCGCCGATCAGCAACAGCGCACCGGCGATCAGCGCGATCACCTCCAGGAAGCTCCAGTTCTCGAGGCTGCCGTAGGCGATCGAGTTGTTCAACGAGTGCGCGGCGATGCACGGATACAGCGAGCCCGTGAACCGGTAGAGCAGGCACAGCCCGAACCCGAGGAAGGCGAGCGGCACGAGGTCGACCGCCGGCGCCGAGCCGACGTGCACGCCCCCGAACAGGAGGCCCGTGATGATCGCCGCCGGCCACGTCCCCTTCCAGTTGCGCAGCGCCGTGAAGATGAAGCCTCTGAACAGGAACTCCTCGCAGATCGGCGCGACCACGCACGTCAGCGCGGCGCTCAGCAGCAACAGCGACGTGCCTTCGTTAGCGCCGAGCTGTTCGAGGATTTTCTCTTTCGTGCTCTCGTCGAGGATGCCCGCCCAGATCACGCTGAAGATCAGGAACACGAGGAACAGGCCGAGCGGCAGCAGCACCACCCACAGCATTCGTATCCGCGGCGGGCGCAGGCCGAACTGCCAGGAGCGCACCTTGCGACCGCCCATCCGCGCGAACAGGACCGCGGTCAGGACGAAGATCAGATCCTGCACGACCGTATCGGCGATCTCCAAGCCCCCGGGAATATGCGAGGAGGTGATGTCCGCCCCGAACGCGGCGGCGGGCAGGTCGACGATCAGCCCCCCGACCGCCGCCAGCACCAGCGCGCCGAGCAGCGCCGCCGGCGCCATCCACGGCGGCCAGTCGGGCGTTTCCTCCGCGCGCGAGCGCCGCTCCGCCGCCAGTGCCCGCTCGAACGAGTCGGGCCGGGCGCGGTGGCCCGCCGGGCGGGGGGCTCGCCGGGGGCGGGGCGTCTCGAGGCTCGACATCTGACTCCGCCCAGCTTACGTTGCCGGGGCGCGCGGCTCGCCGGGCGTGCGGCTGGGACGCGATTCGGGCGACGCCGGATGCGGCGATCGAGCGCGGCAAATCGCCGCTGTCTAAATCTAAATCGCCGCGGGCAAATCGCCGCGGCGCTACGCCACCCAGTGCCAGGTCGCGAACTGGGCGACGAAGAACGCCATCAGCAGCCCCGAGCCCACGAGCACCGGGATTCGCGCGCGTGGATGCGCGGCCAGCCACGCCCCCAGCCAGATGCTCAGCGGGAACAGCACGACGAGAAAGCGCGGCAGCGACATCAGCGGCTGCGAGGCGACCGGATAGGACAGCGGCAGCGCGAGCGCGGCGAGCACATACACGCCATACGCGCGCGGCAGCGTCCGCCACACGCCGACGACCATCGGCACGGCCGCTCCCAAGAATGCGAGCAGCATCAGGTTGTGCCCCGCGACGATCGTCGGGCTGCCGCCGGCCGCCGGGAAATAGACGTGTGTGCGCTGGAAGGACAGCAGTTGTCGCGCGCCCGTGAAGGCCGCCTTCACGCCGTCCCACACACCCATGTATGGGCCCGCGAAGTGCCGCCCCCACACGTCCTGCGCGTGAAACGGCATCAGCGCCTCGCCGCCCGCGAGCGCCAGGTAGGTCATGTACAGCGCCAGGCCCGCGGGCATCAGCCCGAGCCACAGGAAATCCCTGCGCAACCTGTATCGAGGGGCGATCCGCGGCCGCAAAGCGTGGATCTGACCGTGTAAGTAACTGGGCACGATCCGCGGAGACGCGATCCGCGAGCGCGTGGCATGGAGCGACGAGGTGCGGCCGTGCGGCGACCGCCGGTCGGGGTCGGCGATCAGCGATCGCCCGGGTGCAGAGATTGCCTGAGCTGGAAGTCCGGCCCGCGATCCTCGCGCGGGCCATACAGGTAGAGCATCGCCGCCGGCAGCAGCAGCACAACGCCCGTGCTGCTGGTCGCCGTGGCCAGCGCGCCGAGCACGCCGACCCACGCCCAGCGGCCCCGGCGGGCGCACAGGAAGACCCCGACCGACAGCGCCATGTAGAGCGACTCGGAATAGACCGCGGAGAAGAAGAACGCCATCGGCGCGAACGCCGTCACCAGCACCGCCAGGCGCGCCACCTCGGCGCCGTCCAGTCCCGACCACGCGCGCCCCGCGACCCCCGAGGGCCCCAGTTCGAGCGTCGTCAGACGGTGGATACCGTACAGCGCCAGCGCCAGCGCGGCCACCGACAGCAGCACTCCGGCGGCGATCGGCGGCACGCCGGCGCGCGCGATCGTGCCGAGCCCGAGCGGGTAGAGCGGGAAGAAGGCGGTGCGCGAGGAGGTGAACGCGCCGAGATCGGGGCGGTAGCCGTAGTGGGCGATCACCAGGTACCAGGCCGCGTCCCAGCGCGCGGCCGGCGCCGCGAGCAGGCCGCCGAACGTGCCGAGCCCGCGCGTCACGCCGCGGGGGTCGAAGGCATTGCGCACCGGGCCGAAGCCAAACGCGAGCATCGCGCCGCTGCCGGCGAGCCAGACGAGCAGCCGCGAGGTCCACAGCGCGCGCCAGACCGTGCGGATCGCGAGCGCCTTGGCGGGGTCGCTCGCGCCGAGGATCGCGGTCGATGGGCGCGCTGGCCACCGTGGCCTTGGGGCGACGTGAGACTGGGATGAGCCGGGAGGTGGCGTCGCGGTGGGGAGCGGCGCAACCCCGGCGGGGGACAGCGGCGGGCCGGTGGCCACGTCGGCACCCGCGGGCGCAAAGGCGTGTGCCAGCTCGCCCGCGGTCGCCACGAGCGACGGTCGCACGGCCTGGATCGCGGGGTCGGCGGTGTCGGGGGTCATACTCGAGGGCGCGACGGGCGCCGCGCGCGTGCAGGCGCGATCGCAGACGGCGGGAAGCGGCAGGAAATCACAATCCGAGCGGTAATCTCGGCTGTGTATGTCCCGCCAAGCTCGCCAGCGCCGGCGCCGCCACCACCGCGCGGGGCCCGCGCGAATCTTCCTGATCGGCGGCGGCGTGCTCGCGACGACGCTCGTGCTCGGGGTGCTCGCGGCGGTCGGCTACGTCCTCCACGTCGCCGCGACCGCGCCCGCGCTCGCGTCGCTGCACCCGATCCTCTCCGACGGCTCCTCGCAGGTGTTCGCCGCCGACGGCACGCGGCTCGGGTTCATCCAGTCCGACGACCTGCGCAGCCCCGTCGGCTGGAATGAATTTCCAGCCGACCTAAAGAACGCGACGGTCGCGATCGAGGACCAGCGGTTCTACAAAAACGACGGCGTCGACCTCACCGGCATCTTCCGCTCGGCCGTCAAGGACATCACCTCCGGCTCCGCCCTGCAGGGCGGCTCGACGATCACGATGCAGCTGATGCGCAACCTCTACCTCGGCGGCGATCAGCACACGCTCAAGCAGAAGATCATCGAGGCGAAGCTCGCGATCGCCTACACCGAACACCACTCCAAGCGCTCGATCCTGACGAGCTATCTCAACAGCGTCCCCTACGGGACCGTCGGCGGTCAGACCGCGACGGGCGTACAGGCGGCGGCGCGGATCTTCTTCGACAAGCCCGCCTCGCAGCTCGACCTCGAGCAGTCGGCGCTGCTCGCCGGGCTGCCGCAGGCGCCTTCGGAATACAACCCGTTCCTGTACCCGGCCGCGGCTCGGGAACGGCGCAACGAGGTGCTCGCGAAGATGGCCGAACTGCACTACATCTCCGCCGCGCAGGCTCGCGCGACCGAGCACGCGCCGCTGGAGACCCACCTCGGCACGTTCTACTCCCAACGCAGCGAACCGTTCTTCTTCGAATACGTCCGCGAACAGCTGGTCCACCGTTACGGCGCACGCACCGTCGAGGAGGGCGGGCTGAAGGTGTACACGACGATCGATCTGGATAAGCAGCGCCTCGCGCCCAAAGCGATCGCCGAAGTGCTCGACGAGCCCGAAGACCCCGCCTCGGCGATCGTCACGATCGATCCGCACAACGGCGACATCGAAGCGATGGCCGAGTCCGAGTCATACGAGCAATCCCAGTACAACCTCGCCGCCGACGGCCATCGCCAGCCGGGCTCGACCTCAAGGCGATCGACCTCGCCGACGCGCTTTCGCGGGGAATCGACCCGAACAGCACCTACTACCTCTCCCACACGCTGGAGCCGGCTGGCCGCAGGCGTATCCGACCTACGAAGTCAAGACGTTCGAGGGCACGTCGCTGAACAAGTCGATCAACCTCGTCAATGCGACCCTCACCTCCGACAACACCGTCTACGCCCAGCTCGCGGCCGACTCGGTGAGAAGACGATCACCGAAATGGCCTACAAGATGGGCGTCAAAACCCACCTATCCAGCTATCCCGCGGAAGCGCTCGGCGGGCTCACGCTCGGGGTCACCCCCCTGGAAATGGCCGACGTCTACGCGACGCTCGCCGACGGCGGCTATCGCAACTAGCCGATCGCGATCACGAAGGTCGTGTTCCCCGACGGGCACGTCGACTCGAGCTGGGGCATGCCCCACCGCGCGAAGGTGCTCTCCGAAGGCGTCACCGCCGAGGAGATCACGATCCTCCACGAGAACGTCGAGAGCGGCACCGCGACGCGCTCGGCGATGACTGCCCGACCACCGCGAAGACGGGCACGACCAGCGAACTCGTCGACGCCTGGCTCGACGGCTACACCCCCCGTTACGCGACGGTCGTATGGATGGGCTATCCAAACAAGCGCGTCTCGATGACCGACGTCCACGGCGAGCCCCAGCAGGGCGGCTATCTGCCCGCGGAAATCTGGCACGACTACATGGCGGGCGTCACCGAAGGGCAGCCCTGCATCGAATTCCCCCAGACCAAGGAACAGATCACCTACCAGCCGTTCTTCGGGCACTTCGCGACCACCGGGCGAGGGGCGCAGGGCGACGAATACGGCCAGGAAGAACTCGGCACGCAGGTTAAAAAGCTCAGCGAAAAGGTCAAGGTCCCGAACGCCAACAGCCCCGGGCAGGGCGGTGGCGCGGGCGCGGGGCCGGGCGCAGGCGGCGGTGGCAATGCCGGCGGTGGTGGCGGCGGCGACACGGGCACGGGCACGGGCGGTGGTGGCGATACAGGCGGTGGTGCAGGCGCTACGGGCGGCGGCGGCGCGGGCACGGGAACCGGCGGCGGGGCCAATCCCGCGACGCCCGAACCTGGTGCGAACGCACCGAGCAGAACCGGCCCCAGCGACGCCCGGTGGCGGCGGCGGTACCGTGAACGGCAACGGCGGAAACCCAGGGGGGAGCCGGCGCCGGGCAGTAACGCGGGCGGCCTCGCGGGCCCCACGCTGATAGTTTGAACCGGGATATTCGAGACAAGCGGCCGTACGTGCGCGGATCGCGCAAACGGCCAGATCGGACAGGGACCCGTGGCAAAGGAAGACAAGGTCGAATTCGAGGGCGAGGTGATCGAGGCGCTGCCGAACGCGATGTTCCGCGTGAAGCTCGACAACGACCACGTC
>CAWBLR010000012.1:0-214891 GCA_963789675.1 uncultured Solirubrobacterales bacterium
TGATGAAGGTGATCGTCCACGTCGACGGCGGTGCCCGCGGCAATCCCGGCCCCGCCGCGGCCGCCTGCGTGATCTCCTCGCCCGCGGGCGAGGTGCTGGGTGAGCATGCCCAGCTGCTCGGCTCCGTCACGAACAACGTCGCCGAGTACCGCGCGCTGCTGCTGGGCCTGGAGCGCGCGCGCGAGTTGGGCGCGAGCGAGATCGAGGCGATCGGCGACTCGGAGCTGATCGCCAAGCAGGTGCAGGGCGTCTATAAGGTCAAGCATGAGGCGATGAAGCCGCTGCACCGCGAGGCGCTCGCCGCCTTGAAGGGCTTCGAGCGCTGGTCGATCCGCACCGTCCCCCGCGCCCAGAACGCGCACGCGGACGCGCTCGTGAACGCCGCGCTCGATCAGGCGCGCACCGCAGCCACCTAGCCTCTAACGCAGCGGCTGGGCCGATTTGGCGATCGCGAGCATCTGCGCGTTGGAGAGTTCCTCGAGCAGCGTGTTCGTGACCCAGTAGAGCACGTCCCCGGAGCGCCAGCCGACGACGTGGATGTGGGCGCCGTCGTCGACGAGCTTGTAGGTGCGGCCGTCGATCGTCTGCGTGCGGGCGTGGGCGAACAGCGGCGGGTTGAGCCAGTCGGTGCCCTCGAAGTCGTAGTAGCCGCCGATCGAGTTCTGCTGCCAGACGATCACGTAGGCGTGGTGGCGGTTGCCCTGCTGGTCCTTGAGCGGGTAGGCGCGCACCTGCTGCTGTTCGCCGGGGCCGGTCTGGAGCGTCGGGTAGAGGACCGGGAAGGGGACGTTGGGCGCGGCCTCGACCATTTCGGTCTCGCCGGCCGAGGTCGTCGGGTAGAGCCCGATCGCGCGCGGCGAAGTGCCGCCGCCGCCACTGCCGTGGTGGTGGCGCTGAGTAGTGACCGGAGTGGTGGGCGCTGGGCGGCGGCGAGGCCGGGAGGCTGAGCTGTTCGTGGCCGTGGAGGAAGTCCTCGAGCGTCGCTCGCTCCAGTTCGGGGCTGGAGGTGACGTAGTCGCCGCCGTTGATCTGGGCGTCGACGTTCGTGGTCTGGAACTTGACCTGGCGCAGGGGCTTTGACTGCGAGAAGGCGATCAGCTTGGAGAGTTCGATCAGCTCCGAGGCGGAGGCGTGGAAGGTCGTCGTGATCGCGTGGCCGACGGCTTTGGCGACGGTGTCGAGCTGGCCGATCTCATTGGCCGGGTCGATCTGCTCGCGCAGGTCGCGCAGGAAGTCCTGCTGGCGCGCGACGCGCACGAAGTCCGAGTCGGTGTGGCGGTAGCGGACGTAGTCGAGCGCGTTTTCGTAGCAGAGCTTCTGGTAGCCCGGCTGCGAGGTTGATCGACGTGTAGTCGGTTTCGGTCGTGCCGACGTTCTCGTTGTAGTAGCGGTGGTCGACGTTGACGTAGGCGCAGCCGAGCGTGTCGACGACCTGGATGAAGCCCTTGAAGTTGACGTCGACGATCCCGTTGAGCTGCAGTTCGGGGAAGATTTCGCGCTTGATCGTTTCCGCCGCGAGCACGATCCCGCCCTTCGCGCCGCCTTCGCGGCTGCCGATCGTGTAGGCGGCGTTGATCTTTTCCTGCGAGTAGACCTGCCCGCCGGGCGTCGTGATGTTGACCATCAGATCGCGCGGGATCGAGAGCACCGAGGTCTGTCCCTGCGCGGGGTCGAAGCGCACGAGCAGGATCGTGTCCGAGTGCGGCGGGTCTTCCTTGTCGTAGCTGTCCTTCGAGCCTTCGCGACGGTCGGAGCCGAGGATCAGGAAGGTCTGCGCGCCGCCGCTGTATTCGGGCGTGACGAGGCTGCGCGGGGCGGTGATCTGGTTGGCCGCGGGGAAGATCTCGTGCGCGAGGCCGCTCGCGGTGTTCAGCGCGACGGTCGCGGTCGCCCCGCCGGCGAGCAGGACGATCAGCACGCCGCCGATCAGGAAGCGCGTCCACATGCCTCGCCACAGCGCGGGCGGGCGCTCGTCGTCATTCATCGAGACAAAGGGTACCTGCCGCACCGGAGCGCCCACGCCGCCTGGAGGGCTAATCTCGACCGATATGCTCAGCCCGAGAAACCGCGAGCTGCTGGGGCTGATCCCCGCCGCGCTGCTCGTCACCGCGGGCTTCACCGCGATCTTCATCCAGCAACAGGACTCCTCGAGCGCCTCGGCGACGAGCCTCACGCTCAACCACGCCTCGAACGCGTCGCTGACATACGGCGCGCTGTTCCTCGGGCTGTGCGTCGCCGCGCACCTCGTGATCCGCTTCTGCCTGCCCGACGCCGACCCCTACCTGTTCCCGCTCGGCGCGGTGCTCGCGAGCATCGGGATCGTGATGGTCTACCGCATCAACCCGACGCTCGCGCGCCAGCAGGCGCAGTGGATGGTGCTCGGCCTGGTGCTGTTCGCAGCGACGATCCTCGCGCTGCGCCGCCGGGGGGTGGGGGTGCTCGAGCGCTATCGCTACACGATCGCCGCGGTCGGGATCGGCATGACGGTGCTGCCGCGCGTGCCCGTGATCGGCGAGCAGGTCAACGGCTCCTACCTCGACATCCACGTCGGCAGCGTCTCCTTCCAGCCGGCCGAGCTCGGGAAGGTCGCGATCGTGATCTTCCTCGCGAGCTACCTGCGCGACAACCGCCAGATCCTCGTCACCGGCGGGCGGCGCGTGCTGGGCGTGACGATCCCGCCGATGAAGCAGTTCGGCCCGATGCTGCTCGTGTGGGGCGCGGCGATGGGGACGCTTCTGCTGACGGGCGAGCTCGGCACCTCGCTGATGTTCTACGGCGCGTTCCTGGCGCTGCTGTACGTCGCCACCGGGCGGCTCTCGTTCCCGCTGATCGGCCTCGTCCTGTTCGTGCTCGGCGCGTGGTTCGTCGCCGGGCACGTCGAACACGTGCACGCGCGCGTGCTCGCGTGGGAACACCCGCTCGAACCGGCGCTGTTCAAAGGCGGCACCAGCTACCAGCTCGCCCAGGCGCTGTTCGCGCAGGCCGACGGAGGCCTACTGGGGACCGGCTTCGACCAGTCGCTCTTGCAGTACCCGGTCGAACTGTCGCACCACGTGATCGTGCACCGCTCGATCCTGCCCGTGCCGGAAAGCGACATGATCTACGCGGTCATCACGGACGAGCTCGGCCTCGTCGGCGCCGCCGGCCTGTTGATCGTCTACCTGCTTGTTCGTCGCGCGCGGCCTGAAGACGGCGATGCTGGCGAAGGACTCGTTCTCGAAGCTGCTCGCGACGGGCCTGTCGTTCATCGTCGCGATGCAGGTGTTCGTGATCGTCGGCGGCGTCACGCGCGTGATCCCGCTGACGGGGGTGACGCTCCCGTTCGTCGCCTACGGGGGCTCGTCGGTCGTGATGAACTTCGTGCTGCTCGCATTGCTGCTGCTCGTCTCCGACCGTGCGCGCCGGCCCTACTCGCGTCGTTGAAGCGGATCAGCCAAATCTCACATACAAAAAGTATTTTACAGCAGATAGGGAGAGGTCTTATGGGTACGGGATGAGCACCTTTGTGCAGGTTTGTTGACGTTTTCGCACGAGAAGCTCCACAAGGCGACGTTTGCGCAGGGGAGGCGAGCACGCCGTCGAAATCCAAGCCCGTGCTGACCTCGACGATCGCCGTGACGCCCCGCCTGTTCCTGCGCACACCACCGGAGCCCACGCACCATCGCTACGCCGGCCTCGCCGATCCCCGCTCGCTGACCGGCGGCCTGTCCTCGCCCGCCGGGCTGCACCGCCGCCCGTGGCTGGCGCGCCTGCGCCGCGCCCTGCGTGATCAATCGTTCGTGCTGCACTACCAGCCGATCGTGTCCCTGCGCGACGGCGAGATCTCCCACTACGAGGCGCTCGTGCGGCTTGCCGACGACCCTGGCGGCCAGCTGGTGGCGCCGGGCCGGTTCCTGCCCGCGGCCGAGCGCTACGGGCTGATCCGCGAGATCGACCGCGTGGTGCTGGCGCAGGTGGTCGAGCTGCTGGCGGGGGAGCACGGCGAGCTCGACACGCGGATCGCGATCAACTGCTCGTCGCTGTCGATCACCGACGGGGGGATGCTGGGCGAGATCGAACGGCGCCTCGCGCACGCGCGCGTCGACCCCGCGCGGCTCGTGATCGAGGTGACCGAGACCGCCGCGATCTCCGACATGGCGCGCGCCCGCGACTTCTGCGCCGGTGTTCAAAAACTCGGCTGCGCGGTCGCGCTCGACGACTTCGGCGCCGGCTTCGGCTCCTTCCAGTACCTCAAGCACCTGCCCTTCAAGTACCTGAAGATCGACGGCGACTTCATCCGCGGCCTCCCGTCCTCGCCGCAGGACCAACTCGTGGTCGAGGCGCTCGTCGGTCTCGCCCGCGGCATGGGCAAGCAGACGATCGCCGAGTATGTCGGCGACGCGGCGACGGTTGAGCTGCTGCGCGAGCTCGGCGTTGACTACGCGCAGGGGTTCGAGGTGGGGCGGCCGCATCCGGTTGTTCCGGTCTGACCGACGGGTGCTCTGTCACCGAGGGGCGACCACGTTGGCGCCCGCGCGGATGAGGGCATCCTTCATGCGGTTGTCATATGTCGCGACACCAGCGAGCTCTGTATCGAGGCTGAGCGCGCTGGCAATGTGGATAGCGTCCAGCGCGCCTACGTGGACAGGAGCTACGTTGCGCGCGGAGGCGACGATGTCATCGGTCAACTCGACGATCGCGGCGGAGGCGATGATGCCCTGAAGGACCAGGCTTCCGTCGATGACCGCGTCCGGTCGGTCCTCGCGGGCGCGCGCAACAGCTCGGGGCAGCTCGACTTCGGTAACGACGCTCGTGGCGAGGCTCGGCCACTGCACCAGCTCGCGCTCGATCGCGATCGACTCTTCCTCGCGCACCAGCAGCTTCAGCAGGGCTGAGGTATCGACGTAGAGAATGCCCGCGCGCTGCCCAGGCGGCTCAGCGCTTGCCATGCTCGTCGCCGGATGCTTCACCGCGGACCGCTACAAGGGCACGGGTGCCGGCGTCGGTGATTGGCCCGGTCAGGGGACCACGCTCGGCAAGGACCTCGTCCAAGCGTCGGGTGGCCGGTCGCAGACGCGCGGCGCGAACAGTGACGGTGGTGGAGTCCTGTAGTCGAGCGCCCGCACCTGCGCGGCGACGCGTCGAAGATCTACCGGACCCTACTGCGTTGCGACGTGGCTTCGCCATAGCTACAGGCTATCGCCAAGAGCCTCAGTGTGGACTAATCGCTGAGTACCCATCTGGGCACTCGATCCAGCATTGAGGATGCTGGGTGCCCTACTTCGGCTGGGGAAACTGCGCCCGCATCGCCGCGTCCCAGACGCGATCTGGCGTCAGCTTGCGCTGCAGGATCGAGAGGCGCGCCGAGGCCGTCACAGGCACGCGCGTGGGCGCGCGGCGGCGCGAGATCGCCTTCTCGATCGCTTTCGCGACGACGTCCGGGCCGCCGCCGAGGCGGCGCATCGGGCCTTCGTAGACGCCGGTGGTGAGCACCGCGACCTTCGCGTCGAACTCGGCGTACGGTCCGTTTGCGGCGGTCGCGTCGGCCCAGTCGGCCTTCGTGTCTTGCCTGGCGTTGGCGCCCGCGACCTCCCCGGCCTTGGCGACGGCGGTGTTCGCGAACTCGGTCATGATCAGGCCGGGCTCGACGAGCACGACGTCGACGCCGAAGCCCTTCACCTCGAAGCGCAGCGCGTCGCTGATCGCCTCGAGCGAGTACTTCGTCGCGTGGTAGAGACCGCCGCCGGGGAACGTCAGGCGCCCGCCCATCGAGCCGATGTTCACGATCTTGCCCCAGCGCTGCGCGCGCATCGCGGGCAGGACGAGCTGGGTCAGCGCGATCGGGCCGAACACGTTCGTCTCGAACTGCCGCCGCGCGGCCTCCAGCGGGACCTGCTCGATCGCTCCGCCCTGCGAGTAGCCGGCGTTGTTGACGAGCACGCCGACAGCGCCCTCGGCGCGCTCGACCTCCTGCACCGCGGCGCGCATCGAGTCCTCGTCGGTCACGTCGAGCGCGAGCGTGCGACAGCCGGCGTCCTGCAGGTGCTCGATCGACTCCGGGCGGCGGGCGCTCGCGTAGACGGTCCAGCCGCTGGCGGCCAGACGGCGTGCGGTTGCCTCTCCGATCCCCGAAGAGCATCCCGTGATCAGCACCGCCTTTGAGATCTCGGCCATCGAGAGAGCAGCATATGGGTATGGGTTCCGTATGGAGGCTCCGGGTGGCGCCAAAAGACGCCGCTGTTCTCTAGGCTGACCGGTCGATGCGCGCGGTCACCTTCCAAGCCCCCGGCGAGGTCCGCGTCGAGGACGTCCCCGAGCCGGAGCTCCTCGACGCCGGCGATGCGATCGTGCGGATCGAGGCGACGGGGGTGTGCGGGTCGGACCTGCACATCTACCACGGCCGCGTGCAGATCGAGCAAGGCTTCACGATCGGGCACGAGTACGTCGGCACGGTGATCGAGGCCGGTCCCGGTGTCCACGAGGTGCAGGTCGGCGATCGCGTGCTCGGCTGCTTTCAGACCGCCTGCGGGCGCTGCTGGTTCTGCCGCCGCGGGGCCTTTCACAAGTGCGACTCCTCGCGCACGTTCGGCCACGGCGCGGCGCTTGGCGCGCTCCAGGGCACGCAGGCCGAGCGGGCGCTCGTGCCGAACGCCGACCTCGTGCTGCGCAAGGTGCCGGCGGGGATGAGCGACGACACGGCGCTGTTCGCCGGCGACGTGATGGGCACGGGCTACCACGCCGTCGCCGAGAGCGGCCTGCGCGCCGGCGACGTCGCCGCGGTGCTCGGGCTCGGTCCGGTCGGCCTCTGCGCGGTGCAGGCGGCGAAGGCGTCGGGCGCGGCGCACGTGATCGCCGTCGACTCCGTCGCCGAGCGCCTCGCGATGGCGGAGTCCTTCGGCGCCGAGGCCGTGCACCTCACCGAGGGCGACCCGCGCGCCGCCGCGCGCGCGGCCACGGGAGGGCGCGGGGTGGACGTCTGCATCGATGCCGTCGGGCACCCCAAGGCGCTCGATCTCGCGCTGCGCCTGACGCGCAAGTGCGGGACCGTGCAGGCGATCGGCGTCTACGCCGAGCGCTGCGAGCTGCACATGGGCCTGCTCTGGATCAAGTCGCTGCAGCTGTGCGCGGGCCACGCGAACGTGATCGCGCACGTCGACCGCGTGCTCGCGATGATGTCCGCGGGGCTGCTCGACCCGACCCCGCTCGTCACCCACCACATGGCCCTCGACGACGCCGCCGAGGCCTACGCGCTGTACGACCGGCGCGAGGCGCTTAAGATCGTCTTGAAGCCTTGAATCGACTGATGGGGGAAAGAGAGAGAGATAGTGCTCCTGTCTAGAGATTGCGCTCCACTTTCAACGAGCCACCAGGCCACACCCGGTAGTGCCCATCTTGATCCGTAAGGAGTCGTCATGACCGCCGCCGCCGATACCGCAAGTCCTAACACGCTCCCCGAGGCGCTCGGAGACGCCGCGCGCGCGTTCATCTCCGGCCCCCAGCGCCTGCTGATCGGCGCCGAGCGACCCGAGGCCGCCGACGGCCGCACGTTCGCGACGCTCGACCCCGCCACCGGCCGTGAGATCGCGCGCGTGCCGCAGGCCGGCGCGCAGGACGTCGATCGCGCTGTGCAGGCCGCGCGCGCGGCCTTCGCCGAGGGCCCCTGGGCGACGATCGGCGCGGCCGGGCGCGAGGGGCTGATGCGGGCGCTGGCCGACGCGCTCGAAGCGCACGCGAAGGAGCTCGCGGAGATCGAGTCGCTCGACAACGGCAAGCCGGTCGGGCTCGCGCGCTACGTCGACGTCAACGGCGCGATCGCGCACCTGCGCTACTTCGCCGGCTGGCCGACGAAGATCGAGGGCGGCGTGCTGCCGGTGGCGGCGCCGAACATGCACTGCTACACGCGCCGCGAAGCGGTCGGCGTGTGCGGGCAGATCATCCCCTGGAACTTCCCCCTGCTGATGGCCGCGTGGAAGCTCGGCCCGGCGCTCGCGGCGGGCTGCACGGTCGTGCTCAAGCCGGCCGAGCAGACGCCGCTGAGCGCGCTGCGGATCGGCGAGCTGGCGCTCGAGGCGGGCTTCCCGCCGGGCGTTCTGAACGTGCTGACGGGCGACGGCGAGACCGGCGCGGCGCTCGTCGATCATCCGGACATCGACAAGATCGCGTTCACCGGCTCGACCGCCGTCGGGCGCGAGATCGGCGCGAAGGCGGGCAAAGCGCTCAAGCGCGTGACGCTCGAGCTCGGCGGCAAGTCGCCGAACATCATCCTCCCCGACGCCGATATCGACGCGGCCGTGAAGGGCTCCTACCAGGCGCTCTACTTCAACTCCGGCCAGGCCTGCAACGCCGGCTCGCGGCTGTTCGTCCCGGCCGAGCGCTTCGACGAGGTGATGAGCGGGCTGGCAGCGCAGGCCGATCAGGCGCAGCTCGGGCCGGGCCTCGACCCCGCGAGCCAGCTCGGCCCGGTCGTCTCGGCCGAGCAGCGCGAGCGCGTGCTCGGCTACATCGAGTCGGGCCGCTCAGAAGGCGCCGAGCTGCTGGCGGGCGGCGCGGCGGCGCTCGCCGACAGCGGCGGCTACTTCATCGCGCCGACGCTGTTCAGCACGACCGACGACGAGCTGAAGATCGCCCGCGAGGAGATCTTCGGGCCGGTGCTCGTCGCCTCGCCGTACGACTCGCTCGAGGAGGTCGCCGCGCGCGCGAACGCGAGCGAGTACGGGCTCGCGGCCGGCGTGTGGACGCGCGATGTCTCAAGCGCCCATCGCCTGGCCGCGCTGCTGCGCGCCGGGATGGTCTACGTGAACACCTGGGGGGTGGTCGACCCGTCGGCGCCGTTCGGGGGCTTCAAGGCATCGGGCATCGGCCGCGAGCACGGGCACGACGGTCTCGACGCCTATCTCGAGACGAAGACGGTCTGGACCGCGCTGTGAGCTTTTGGACCGCGCTGTGATGGACCGTGCTGTGAGCCCTTGGACCGCGCCGTGAGCAACGCCGCTTCGTGAGCGCTTCGTGAGCGTCGCCGCGCAGAGCGAGTCGCGTCTCGCGAGCGTCCGCAGGGCGCGGTGGGCGCCCGTGCTGGCGACGCTGCTGGCGCTGCTGCTCGTCGCCGCCGCCGCCGAGATCGTCCTCGACGCCGCCGCCGGGCTCTCGCCGCTGGTGCCGAAGTCGCCGTCGATCGCGGGCTGGCTGGGAGGCGTCGGCGAGCGCCTCGGCTACCGCGTGTTTCTGATCGCGCTGCTCGTCTCGAGCGGCGCCTACGCCGGTCTGATCGCGCTGTTCCGGGGCTTTTCGCTCGGTGGCGCGCACGCGGAGGTCCTCGGCGGCTCGCACACGGGCGTGATCTCCAAGCGCTGGGCGATCGTGCTCGTCGCGGCGCTCCAGCTGATCGTCTTCGCCGGGCCGATCCTGCTCTCGACCGACGTCTTCAGCTACATCGCCTACGCGCGCATGGGGGTCGAGCACGGTCTCAACCCCTACACGCACGGCCCGGTCGCGATCCTGCACGATCCCGTGTTCCCGTACGTCGGCGAAGACTGGATCCACGTCGCGACGGCCTACGGCCCGCTGTACACGCTGCTCTCCTACCCGCTGGCCCCGCTCGGGGTGGTAGGAGCGCTGTGGGGGATGAAGCTCGAGGCGCTGCTCGCGAGCGCCGGCACGCTCGCCCTGACCTGGCGCTGCGCGCGCGCGCGCGGCTTCGACCCGGTCGTCGCGCTGCTCGTCGTCGGCGCCAACCCGCTGTATGTGATCTACGGGCTCGGGGGCGCCCACAACGACCTGATCATGATGCTCGCGATGATGGCCGCCGTCAGCCTGATGGTCGCCGGCACGCCCTCGGCCCGTCGCGAAGCCGGCGCCGCGGCCTGGGTCGTCGCCGGCGCGCTGACGAAGGCCACGGTCGCCGTATTGCTCCCGTTCATGATCGTCTCCCGGCGGCGCCTGGCGCCGATCCTCGGCACGCTCGCCGCGGTCGCGCTCGCCGCGGTCGTCGGCTACGCCGTGTTCGGGATCCACGGGATCGACCTCGTCGCCGCGCTCAACCGCGACGCGGCGTTCGTCTCGACCGACAGCTTCGCGAACGAGCTCGCCCACCTCGTCGGCAAGCCGGGCGTGTTCCCGATCGACCACGACCTGCTCAAGGGGGGGCTCGTGCTGATCCTCCTCTACCTGCTGTGGCGTACCTGGCGCGGCTATGACTGGGTGGCGGCCTCGGGCTGGGCGCTGCTGGCGATCGCCGTCACGAGCACGTGGCTGCTCGCCTGGTACATCCTCTGGCCGCTGCCGCTGGCCGTCGTCACGCGCGACCGGCGCCTGCTCGCCGCGACGCTGTTCATACAGGGGCTGTTCGTGATCCACCAACTTTCCCCATTGCTGGTGCCGGTGAAATGAGGCAGGTACGGCTGATCGAGACGACGCTGCTCGTGCTCGTCGGCCTCGTGCTGGCGATCGCCGACCGTCAACGATCTCGCGCGCGAGGCGAAAACCAACCACCGCCTGATCGCGGACCTCAGCACCTGGCGGTATTACACCCACCACGACTACGTCAACATCTCGCTCGACCAGGAAACGCTCGGCCTCGACAGCGGGCACGAGCTGCTGTGCGGCAACACCAGCCCCGGCCCACCGGGCGCCAGGACGCAGATCTGCCTGGCGATCTGGGGGCCGGTCGTGGACGGCCGGCGCACGGTCCACGGCGGCTGGTACCTGGCTCCGTATCGACCCGACCTGCCCGCCAACCGCTACGGCTGCTTCGGATTGGCCGGGCGCGGACAGTGCGCCACGCGATGAGCGCGGCCGGGAAAGTGCGCTCGCGATGATCGCGGCCGGCGGAGGGTGTTCGCGATGAGCGCCGCCGCGGGAGTCGACCCCCGCCCGCGCCGGGGGCCCGGGGTGCAAGCGCAGGCGTCGAGCACGTCCGCGGCCGCCCGCCTGCCGGCGTGGTGGCCGCTCGCGGCGCTCACGCTGCTCGCGGCGGCGCTGCGCCTGTCGACGCTCGACCTGCAGAGCTTCTGGTACGACGAGGCGTTCACGCCCGTGCACGTGCTGCACCCGAGCCTCGTGGCGACGCTGCGCTCGGTCGTCCACACCGAGAACACGCCGCCGCTCTGGTACGCGATCGCCTGGGCCGACGCGCGCGTGTTCGGCACCGGCGAGGTCGCGCTGCGGCTGCCCTCGGCGCTCGCCGGGATCGCGACGGTGCCGGTCGCGTGGGCGATCGGCCGGGAGCTGACCGCGCGCCGCGCGACGGCGATCGCCGCGGCGGCGTTCGTCGCCACGAACCCCCTGTTCGTGTGGTACTCGCAGGAGGCGCGCGCCTACGGGCTGTTCGTGTTCACGAGCGCGCTCGCGATGCTCTGCTTCCTGCGCGCGCTGCGCTGGCCGATCTCCGATCGGTCCACGCCGCGCAGGCTGGCGGCCTTCGCGGTGACGGCCTCGCTGGCGCTGCTCAGCCATTACTTCGCGGCGTTCCTCGTGGCGCCGATGATCGCGATGCTGCTGTTCCGCGATCGGCTGCCGTGGCTGCGGCGCGACGAGCCGCCGGCGGGGGGCGAGGCGGCGGGTGCCCGTGCCACGCTGCTGGCCTGCGGCGCGGTCGTGCTCGTCGGCCTCGCGCTGTTGCCGCTGGCGGTCGCGCAGGGCGGGCACGGCGCGCAGTGGATCGGCGAATGGGCGCTCGCGAGCCGGCTCGAAGCGATTCCCCAGTACTACCTCACGGGCTATTCCGGCTCGCCGCTCGGGCACGGGATCGAGCTGCTCGTGGCGCTGCCGATCCTCGCCGGCCTCGGCTACGGCCTGTGGAGCGTGCTCGAGCCGCGCGAGGAGCGCGGCGCGCTGATCGCGCTCGCGATTGCGGCCTGCGGCGTGCTGCTGCCGATCCTGCTCGTCGCCGCCGGCCTCGACTACCTGGCGCCGCGCAACCTCGTCGCGGCGATGATCCCCGTCAGCGCGCTCGTCGCGGTCGTCGTCACGGCGCGCCGCGCGGGCCGCGTGGGGGCGGCGTTCGCGGCGCTGATCGCGGTCGCCGGGCTGGCGATCGCGATCGACGTCGACCTCAGCCCGCGCCTGCAGCGCGGCGACTGGCGCGGGGTGGCGAAGATCCTGCGTCGTGGCGCACCCGCCGATGAACGCGCGATCACGACGGTCGAGCTCGGCGCGGCGCCGCTCGAGTACTACCTGCCGCCGCTGGCCGATCTTCGATCGGTCAACCTCGCCGAGGGCACGACCGTGCGGGTCAGGGAAATCGACGAGACCGGCTACTCGCCGCTGACGGCATCGGCGGGCAGCCCGCCCGCGCCGGGCTTTCGCCTCGCGAGCCGCGACGACGTCAACGGCCTGATCCTCTACCGCTTCGTCGCGCCGGAGCCGCGCGCGGTCTCCGAGGCGGCGCTGCGCCGGCACGTGATCACCGCGGCGCACCCCGAGGTGCTGGTCGCGCCCGGCGTGCGGGTCTCGCCAGCTGCATAGGCGCCTCTCAGCTGTGCTTGGCGGCGACGAGCTTGAGCTTCTCGACAGCGACCACGGGCATGTCGAGGGTTTCGCCCAGCTCGTTGGCGATGTCGATCATCTTGTGGTCGCCGTAGTCGCTGATGACGGTGCCCTTCGTCCCGGCGGGCCAGATGCCGACGCTTTCGTCCTTGTCGATCGCCTCTGTGAGCGCGACGTAGTCGTGTTCGCCGATTGCATGCTTGACGATGGTGGCCATGGTTGCTCCAGTCTAGGGCTTGCAGTAGGCGTTCACAAGTCGCGGCGGGACGCCCCAGCCTGCGATCTCCCAGACCGTCCTGACGTTGGCTACGCGCCCACGCTTCTCCCGGCGTCCCCGCATCGACAGGTCGACCACGCACTTCAGTCCCCAGGGTGGATTTTCCCGCACTTCGCTGACCGGTACGAGGAGGATGCCCGTGTGGATTGCGCCTTCGATGTAGTCCACGTCTTCGATCGTGATGCCGAGGATGCGCTTGAACCCGTGTGCCTTGGGACCGCCGTCCTTGTGGGTGAGGTCCAGCGAATACGTCTCGAGCTTGGCGCGCACGCCGAACGCCTCCGCGCCACGCGGAAGCAGCTCGCCCACGGCGGGCGGCGGGGGTGTATCGGGGCTCATCGCTGTGGGTCGGTCGAGCTCATGCCGAGCACGCTACGCCGCGTCGGGGACGGGAGGCTCGATCGGAGGCTCCTCGACCCCGGGTGTTGCCCGGCGCGGTCACGCCCAAAGCGTGAACAAACACGTACCGCAGCCTCTGGAGCGGAAATAGATTCAGGTTTGGGTTGATCTTCTGGGTCGACGTCAAGCGCTTGTCAGGGGATGTAAGGGGAGAGGGCCGGATCGCATGAAGAGGGGTTGTTTCTGCATGAGTCCGTTGGGGACAGATGTGATGGGGATCGGTGCGTGCCCGTTGGGGGTCGTACCTAGATGCGTCAGCGTCGCTGACTCATCTCTCTCTCTCTCTCTCTCTCTCTCTCTGCTTCTGCTTTCTTAGCGCCGAAAACGGCGCAAATCCAGGACTTTTAGCCGGCCGCCGCCGCGCCTTTGAGCGCGGTATTTCCCGTTCTCGGGGGCCGCGCTGATGGCGGCCGAGCTCTCGGGGGAGTCGGAGATGTGCCAAGTCGGCTGCCGATCACGGACGAGTTGCTGCTCAGTCTTGGCGGTCTGCGTGAGGACGGGAACATTCTGCCGCTGCCATCCCTTAACGTCAGCAAGCGAGTCCTCGACGGAATCGAGGTCGCCCTCGTAGAAGTCATGCCGTCCACCACGCCACCAGTGCGCTACAAAGGAGTCGTCTGGATCCGGGTGGGACCGAGACGGGCGAAGGCGAGTCCCGAGGAGGAGGCTCGGCTGGCCGAGCGTCGACGAGGCGCGGATCTGCCGTTTGATGCGCGTGGGCTGGACTCTGCGAGCTTGGAAGATCTCGATCTAGACCTGTTTCAACGGACCTACCTGCCCGCCGCGCTCGCCGCCGACGTGCTGAGCGCCAACAATCGATCGATCGCCCATCAGCTTGCAGCGCTCAGGTTTGCGACACTCGACGGCACACCGACAACCGCCGGAATGATCACGGTCGGGCGTGAGCCATCGTTGTTCGTACCCGGCGCTTATGTCCAATTTCTGCGTATTGATGGACGTGGACTCGCTGACCAGGTCTTGGCCTCTCATAGGATCATCGGCCCACTTCCCGATCTCTTTCGTGAGCTCGACGAGCTGCTGCGAATCAACATACGAACTGCGGTAGACCTCACCTCTGGCCCGGTCGAGAACCGCTACGCCGACTACCCCTTGGTCGCCCTTCAGCAGCTCACGCGCAACGCCATCATGCACCGCACCTACGAGACGTCAACGGCGCCAGTACGTGTCACGTGGTTTTCGGACCGAATCGAGATCCAGAACCCTGGTGGTCCGTACGGCCAGGTCACACTCGAGAACTTTGGCACTCCTGGTGTGACCGACTACCGCAATCCGACCGTCGCGGAGGCAATGCGCCAGCTCGGGTATGTCCAGCGCTTCGGGGTCGGGATCGCGACCGCGCGCAGCGAACTCGCCCAGAACGGGAATCCGGCACCGGACTTCCGGCTGGAGCCAACCTATGTAGCTGTCATCATCGGATCTGCATGACCGATCCACCCATCATCGCCTTCTTCAACAACAAGGGCGGCGTCGGCAAGACGAGTCTGGCTTACCATCTGGCCTGGATGTTTGCTGAGCGCGGGGGGCACTGGGCACAGTCCATGTCGAGGAAATCGCCGATCGCCTCGGGCTGGTCGTAGGCGACCTTAGCCTGTCGGCGTTTGAGGACGAGCTCTCAAGCCAGTGGTCGGCCTGTCTGGACCAGAAGGCTCGCGCCTTTCCGATCGTCAGCGCGATATGGCACCTGATCGTGGCCGCTGCTCGCGAGCGCGGAGATGACTTGGTCCTAGTTGACGTTGGCCCAAACCTAGGGGCGTTGAACCGCTCCGTACTGATTGCCAGCGATCACGTTGTGATTCCGCTCGCGCCAGATCTGTTCTCTCTTCAAGGGTTGCGCAACCTCGGACCGACGCTGCGGCGTTGGCGATCTAGGTGGCAACAGCGACTGGGCGCAAATCCTGAACCAGACAAGCTAGAGCTTCCGACTGGACAAATGTGCCCGATGGGATACGTCGTCTTGCAGCATGGTGTCCGGCTCGACCGGCCGGTCAAGGCATATGCCCGCTGGATAGCTCAGATCCCCGGCACCTACCGAGAGGCCGTGCTCGACGAGCCGGCTTGCGAGGCGCCGGATATTGCCGATGACCCCGAGTGCCTCGCGATGCTCAAGCACTACCACAGCCTTATTCCGCTCGGCCAAGAGAGTCACAAGCCGATCTTTGCCCTCAAGCCCGCTGATGGAGCGATCGGCGCCCACCAGCAAGCCGTCAGAGTCGCTTTCGAAGACTTTCCCGACCTGGCGGAGCGCATCGAGAACGGGATCGCCGTCTCGGCGCAGGGGTGATGGTTTCGAGCGTTTCCGCGCCAAGCTCGGCGTCGCCGCCGCTCAGCTGCCGTAGGACGCGGGCGCCGGCGGATCTTCGCGGATCGCCGCCAGCTCGTCCAGCAGCGCTTCCGGCGAAGTCCCCCCGAGCACGCGCAGGCGGTGCAGCCGGTAGCGGTCTTCCGCGGGGCTTGCCCAGCCCGGGACGACGGTCGTCGACCCGGTGTAGCCGGCGGCCTTCACCGCGGCGATCACGGTTGAGTCGTAGTGCCCGGAGGGGTAGCAGAACCAGTTGACCGGCACGTCGTAGCGCTGCTGGACGGTGCGCCGCGCGACCGCCACCTGGTAGTGCAGTTCCGCGGCGCCGAGCGCGACCAGGTCGGCGTGGCTGAAGCCCTGCGTGTCGAGCTCCCAGCCGGCCGCGACGAGGCCTCTGACCTGGCGCCGGCTGAGACCGCCCTGCGAAGGCGGCAGGCCGGTCAGCTGCAGGTTCTCGTCTGCCACCCAGCCGAGCCGGCGCAGCACTCCCAGCGCCTGCGTGTACTGCGACTGGTAGCCGTTGTCGAAGCTCACGACGATCGGTTTGCCGGGGCCCAGCGGCACGCCGCGCTGCCAGTAGGCCTGTACCTGGTCGAGCGTCACGGCATGCCAGCCGGCGTGCTTCAGCGCTTCTATCTGTTCCGCGAACTCGCTCGGCACGACGTACAGCCCCGGGAACGGGGCGCCCGCGGGCGGGGCGGCGATCACGTGGTACATCAGGATCGGCACGGCCTCCGTCCCCGGCCTGCCCGTCCCAGGGCCGGTGGGAGCCGTGCTGTGCACGGTCGACGGCTGCGGCTGCGCGGCAGCGCCGCGGGTCCCGTTGCCCGCCACGCCGATCGCGTGCCCATGGCTCGCGGCGTTCAGCGTTGCCGTCTTCGGGCTCGAGCCGCCCGAGCTGCCGATCAGGTTGGCGAGCGCGATCCCGGCCACGAGCACGAGCAGCGCGGCGAGCGCGCCGGCGGCCTGGTAGCGCCGGCGGCGGCCCAAACCGGGAGACGCGCGTCCCCGGCGCCGGCCGCTTCCCGATCGGTCCCCGTCTGGGCCGGCGCGCCGCGCGGCTTCGCGCCGCGCGCGCCGCAGGCGCTCGGGAGGGTCGTCACGTGGCGTGGGCATTGGCGAAGCATCGCAGGCCGCGGCGATGCGTTTCGAGGACGCCTTGCAGCAGGCCCGGCCCGCTTTCGTGCTTGTTATGGGCCACTAACGGAGCTGCAAACAACGGGGCTGCGAATCGTCTGCTAGGACTGCCGCATTCTGTATGGTATGATGCCAGCATTGTGTATGATGGGATGCGTGTTGCGGAGGCGGGCTATCGAGCAGCGTTATCGAGAGACGGTCGCGGCGCGGCGCGTCACGGTCGTGACCGGTCCGCGGCAGTCGGGTAAGACGACGTTGGTGCGCAGCCAGCTCTCCGGCGCCGCCACGATGCGCAGTCTGGACGAACAGGGCGTGCTCGATGCTGCCCTGGAGGACCCGGCCGGGTTCGTCGAGCTGGGGGGACGGCCGCTGGTCATCGATGAGGTCCACCGTGGTGGCGAGCCGCTGGTGCGTGCGATCAAGGCCCAGGTGGATCGGGACTCGACCCCCGGGCAGTTCGTCCTGACCGGGTCGTCGAACTTCCTGACGGTGCCAACGCTCTCGGAGTCGCTGGCGGGCAGGGCGGGCTTTCTGGATGTGTGGCCGTTCACCCAGGGCGAGCTGGCGGGCGTCAGCGATCGCTTCGTCGACTCATTGTTCGGTGGTGTGGCGGGGCTGGCCGACTACCGGCCGAGCGGGATCGATCGCCGCGAGCTGCTGGAGCGAGCGTGCACCGGCGGGTATCCGGAGGTGCACGGGCTGCCGGCGAGACAGCGTGCGGGCTGGTTCCGGGACTACGTGCGTACGACGATCGAGCGCGATGTGGTCGAGCTCTCGGGGATTCGCAAGGTCGCGGAGATGGGGCAGCTGCTGCGCCTGCTGGCGGCGCGCTCGGGCTGCGAGCTGGTGATGGCGAGCCTGATCGACGACTCGGCGCTGGAGCGTCAGGCGGTCTACGACCATCGCGGTTGGCTGGAAACGATCCATCTCGTCACAACCCTGCCGGCCTTCTCACGCAATCTCACCCGGAGGGTCAAGAAGCGCCCGAAGGTGTTCCTCACCGATCCCGGCCTGGCGGCGTGGCTGATGGGCAAGACGCCGGCCACGCTGGAGAGCCCCACCGATCCGGCGACCGGCCAGCTCGTGGAGACGTTCGTGTTCGCGGAGCTGCGCCGCCAACTCACTTGGGCCACGACGGACGCCGGATTGTTCCATTGGCAAGACCGCGAAGGTGGCGAGATCGATTTCGTGCTCGAATCCTCCGACGGCCGCGTCGTCGCACTGGAGGTCAAGGCCGGGCGGACCCCCAAGCGAGAGTGGTTTCGCTGGCTGGAGCAGATGCGCGACACCCTCGGGGACAGTTTCATGGCCGGTGTCGTTCTTTATGGAGGTCAGCATGTGCTCCCGTTCGGCGACCGCTTGATGGCGGTTCCGATCCCCGCCCTGTGGGAGCTGTGAGAACCGCGGGCCTTGCAGACGCCCGCTGAGCGGTGCCTGCGCCACGTTGACCACACTTACGCGGCGCGCGCGTCTTCACGCGATCCTTATCCGTCCTTAACGGAGCTGAATAATCTCTGCGACCTCTTGTCGTGCACTCGGGCCGAGTTAGCGCCAAGTCATGCAAGCGCTATGGAGCACAATCGATATGAGGAAGTTCTCATCCTGCATGAAATCGACGTGAGTAAGTTCTTATGCCAAGTATGAGTGAGCTCTCACCCAAAGGCCAAGGCCGGAGCGCCCTGACGAAGGTCCCCGAGATCACCGCGATCTTCTGGGTCCTGAAGCTGCTGAGCACCGGCATGGGCGAGTCGATGTCGGACTTCCTCGGTCAGCACAGCGTGCCGATCGCCGCGGCGATCGGGATCTTCGGCCTGTCGTTCGCGATCTGGCTGCAGATGCGTCAGCGCGAATATCGCGCTCCGTTCTACTGGTTCGCGGTGATGATGGTCGCGATCTTCGGCACGATGGCCGCCGACGGCATTCACGACGGCGCGAGCATTCCCTATGCCGTGACCACGCCGCTGTTCGCGCTCGTCACGGCCACCGTGTTCTGGCTCTGGTATCGCAGCGAGGGCACGCTGTCGATCCACACGATCGCGACCCGTCGCCGCGAGGGCTATTACTGGGCCGCGGTGCTGGCGACGTTCGCGCTCGGCACCGCCGCCGGCGATCTGACCGCGACAACGCTTCACCTCGGCTTCTTCGGGTCGATCGTCCTGTTCGCGGCGATCATCGCGATCCCGGCGCTCGGCTGGTGGCGCTTTAACATGAACCCGATCGTCGCGTTCTGGTTTGCCTACATCGTCACGCGGCCGCTCGGCGCCTCGTTCGCGGATTGGTTCTCAAAGCCGCCGTCGATCACCGGCCTGGGTCTCGGGGACGGCCTGGTGAGCGGCGTGGCGCTGATCGCGTTCATCGGCCTCGTCACCTACGTGACCGTCACCAAGCGCGACGTCCAAGACGATCGAGGCCCGGCTCCGCAGCCGGGCGATCGACACCCAGCTCCACCCCAGAGTCCGCGGCCGATCCTCGACGCGGAGCTCGAAGTAAAGCCCGGGAGCTCGAGCTCGACCTGGGCGCCGCCGCCGGGGCGCTCGGCGGTGAGGCTCATGCCGTCCCAGATGTCCGCGACGAACGGGCGCAGGTCGATCGGCTCGAGGTGCAGGAACTGCCGCTCTTCGGACTTCGCGAGCAACAGCAGGTCGTCGACCAGGCGGGTGATGCGGGAGACCTCGGCCTGCACGAGACGTTCGACCCGCCGGACCTCCGCGAGCGGCGGGTCGGGTTGGGAGCCGAGCACTTCGAGCTGGCCGCGAATCACCGTCAGCGGCGTGCGCAGCTCGTGTGAGGCGTCGGCGACGAACGCGCGCTGGCCGGCGAACGCGGCGGACAGCCGGTCGAGCATGTGGTTGAAGGCGTCGGCGAGCACCCGCACCTCGTTGCCGGGCCCGCCGGCCTCGTGGATACGCGGCTCGAGCTCGCCCGCGTCGACGCGCGCGGCGATCGCGGCCATCCGCCGCAGTGGCCGCGAGACGCGCGCGCCGACGAGGTAGGAGGCAAGCAGCGCGGCGGCGAGCGCGAGCGCGCCGGCGAGGATGAAGGCGCGCGCGACGCCGTGCTGGGCGCTGTGCACCGCCTGCAGCGGCTCGCCGACGCCGATCGTCACACCCGGGAAGCGGCCGACCGCGACGCGACGCTTGAGCAGGCGCAGATCGCCGATGTCGGGGAAGGGCAGGGTCGAATAGCCCTCGCGGGCACGCAGCGCGCGGAGCGCGAGGCGGTTCTCCTGGTCCTGCTCGGCAACGGTCTCATCGTTGTCGGGCGCGGCGTCGCCCAGCAGCTCGGGCTGGTTGGTGCTCGTGCCCGCGCCGGGGATCACCGCGAACAGCAACGTCGAGCTGGCGCCGAAGGGTTGATCGTTGACATAGCGGGTGGCGGCGACCGACAGCGTGTGGGTGGAGACATGGCCGTGGGGCGCGGCCCGGTCGACGAGCTGGAGGTTGTGGGCAAACTCGCTCGCGTCCCCCGCCAGCTCGTGGTCGATCTGGTGGCGCAGCTCGGTCCCCGTTCCGCGGTAGACGGCCACGAAGATCACGGCCGCGAACAGCAGCATCACGACCGCGACCCAGGCCGTCAGCCGCCAGCGCAGGCCGCCGTGGCGCAACCACTCCCAGGGACGTGCGTTGTGCCGGCGGGGCGGTCCACCGGGCGTCGGGTCCTCAGGCGGCATCGTCGAGGCGATATCCGACCGAGCGCACGGTCACGATCGGCGCCGGGTTGCCGGGGGTGGCGAGCTTGCGCCGCAGATAGCCGATGTAGACGTCGACGATGTTGGTCTGGGGGTCGTGCTCATACCCCCACACAACAGCGAGGATCTGCTCGCGGGTGAGCACGCGGCCGCGATTGCGCAGCAGGTGGACGAGCAGGTCGAACTCGGTGCTGGACAGTCGCACCGGCTCGCCGCGCGGTGCACTTCGCGGGGATCAGGTTGACCTCGATGTCGCCGACATGCAGCGACGCCGCGGGGTTTGTGCATCGCCAGGCGCAGTTGCGCGCGCACCCGCGCCGCGAGCTCGGCGAGCGAGAACGGCTTGACCAGGTAGTCGACGGCGCCCGCGTCGAGGCCGGCGACGCGATCCTCGATCTCACCGCGCGCGGTGAGCACGAGCACCGGGACCGTCACCTTTGCTTGGCGTAACGAGCCGAGGATCTCCATGCCTCCGCGGCCGGGGAGCATCAGGTCGAGCACGATCAGGTCGAAGCTCTCTCGCAACGCGCGGCGCTCACCCTCCACTCCATCCAGGACCGCCAAGAACAAGAGGTATCCAGCAGAGGTGCGTGAGCGGGCGGTTCGCCTGGTCATGGAGCACCGTCGTGAGTACGAAACGGAATGGGCGGCGATCACGTCGGTCGCGCAGAAGTGCGGGATGACGGCGGAGACGCTGCGGAAGTGGGTACGCCAGTCCGAAATGGATGGCGGTCGCCGGCACGGGGTCAGCAGCGAGGAGGCGCAGAAGATCAAGGAGCTCGAGCGTGAGAACAAGGAGCTGCGCCGCGCGAACGAGATCCTGAAGGCCGCCTCAGCTTTCTTCGCGCGGGAGCTCGACCCGCAGCCGAGGAGATGAGCATGGTGATTGACGAGCACCGAGAGCAGCACGGGGTCGAGCCGATCTGCAGGACGCTTCAGGTCGCCCCGTCGACGTATTACGCGGTCAAGGCCGTGAACGAATCGCCGTCACAGCGGGCGCTGCGCGATCAGCGCCTGCTCGGTGAGATCCGCAGGGTGCACAAGGAGAACCTCGGCGTGTATGGCGCCAGGAAGGTCTGGTGGCAGCTGGCACGCGAAGACGTCGAGGTCGCGCGCTGCACGGTGGAACGCTTGATGGCCAAGGACGGCCTCAAAGGCGCTGTGCGCGGCAAGAAGTTGCGCACCACGATCCCCGACGGGCAATCAACCCGCGCTCCGGACCTCGTGGACCGCGACTTCAAAGCGAGCGCCCGAACCGGCTGTGGGTCTCCGATTTCACGTATGTGTCGGCGTGGTCGGGGACGGTGTATGTCGCGTTCACGATCGACGTGTTCTCCCGGCGGATCGTGGGCTGGAAGGCCGACACGACGATGAAAACACCGCTCGTCCTCGACACGCTCGAGATGGCGCTCTGGGCCCGCGACCATCACGGACAGCCTGTCCAGGAGGGCCTGATCGCACACTCCGATGCCGGGAGTCAATACACGAGTTTCGCGTTCACACAGCGCTTGGTTGATGCTGGTGCGGACCCCTCGATCGGGTCGATCGGCGATGGGTATGACAACGCCGTCGCGGAGTCAACGATCGGGCTCTACAAGACCGAGCTGATCAACGGCCGGGGACCATGGAAGACGATGGAGCAAGTCGAGTTCGCCACACTGCAATGGGTCGACTGGTACAACCACAAGCGGCTACACAGCGCCTGACGAACGACTCCCACCCGTCGAGTACGAGGACAACCACGCCGCCGCGACCGCGGCCCAGACGACAAACGAGGGCCCGTGGACATGACGGCTGTGGACAGCAAGCTGACCACAGCCCTTGGACAACCCTACGGGTTGCCCACATGCCCACCGCCACGACTGCAACACTGAACAACACCAACACGACTACTCAAACAAAAACGCCTCCAACAAACCCGGGGCAGTTCACTTCGATCATCTGCACGCCGTCTGGGTCGGTGCGATCCTCGCCCATGTCGACTTCCTGGATGAGCAGATCGCCGGTCTTACCGACGCGATCGGGGAGCAGATCGCCCCTTTCGAGCCGGCCGTTGAGCTGCTCTGCACGATCCCCGGAGTTCAACGGCGCACCGCGGAGTGCATCATCGCCGAGATCGGCACCGATATGCAGGTCTTTCCAACTGCCAAGCACCTCGCCAGCTGGACCGGCTTGTGCCCCGGCAACGACCAGTCCGCCGGCCGTCGGCGCTCCGGCAGGACACGCAAGGGATCGAAGTGGCTGGACTTGGCGCTCGGCGAGGCCGCGATGGCAGCCCTGCGCACCAAAGACACCTACCTCACCGCGCAGATCAACGCTTCCTGCGGAGGAGCGCAGGATAAGAGCTCTCTAACGAGCTCTTTAGTGAAACGAAGGCTACGGCGTCGAATATGTACCCATGAGAACCTCGCCCACCAGTCGCTCCCGTGACGCCGCCCTGCGCCGCCTGAAGCAGTGCAACCGCTGGCTGCTCGCCGGCTCGGCGACGCTGACGGGGATCTTCACGCTGCTCGCGGCCCAGGCCTTCCCCGGTAGGACCGCGAGCGCCGCGACGAAGAAAGGCGCCGACACGAAGGGGAAGTCCTCCCGAGTTCGCGCGCGCGTCGCGAAAGAACGGGAAACGACCTCGACTGGATCCGCGAAAGCGCTCAAAGCGGCGACGCAGTCACCGCAAGCGGCATCGTCGTCGACGACCCAATCGACAGAAACCGATCCGGCCCAGACTCAAACCCAGACAACGACGACCGAACAGGCCACGCCGGCGGAAGCGACTACGACCGCGGAAGCTTCCTCGGAATCGAGCACGGTGGTCTCCGGGGGGTCGTGAGTGCGCGATGCCGGCGATTTCGAGCACCCTCGCGAAGGCGAGATGGGAGGCGCTCGGCACGAGCGTGGTCCTGCTCGTGGACGACCCCGCAGCGCTCGTGCCGGCCCGAGCGATCGTCGAGCGCGAGCTGCGCGCGATCGACCGCGCCTGCAGCCGCTTTCGCCCCGATTCCGACCTGCAGCGCGCGAACGCCGGCGCGGGCCGGTTCGTGAGCGTGAGCCCGCTGTTGATCGAGGCGGTGCAGGGCGCGCTGCGCGCCGCCGTGCTGACGGACGGCGACGTCGACCCGACGGTCGGCAACGCGCTGATCCTCGCCGGCTATGACCGCGACTGGACGCTGCTGGAACGGCCGGCCGACGAGTCTGGAGCGATCGGAGGATCGCCTGGGCCAGGCGGAGGGGAAGAGCCGGCCGGTGGCGAGCGTTTGCCACGAGCGCGGCATCCGGAGATCACCGCGCGCATCACACCCGGCTGGCGCGCGATCGAACTCGACCGCGAGCGCTCCGCGATCCGCCTCCCCATGGGCGTGCGGCTCGACCTCGGCGCCACCGCGAAAGCGTGGGTGGCCGATCGCGCCGCCGCCGCGGTGCACGCGGCGACCGGAGCGGGCAGTCTGATCGGCCTCGGCGGCGACATCGCCACCGCCGGCGCCGCGCCGCGGGAGGGCTGGCGGATCTACGTCACCGACGACCACCGCCGCGTGCCCGGCTCCCAGGGGCAGACGATCTCGATCCGCTCCGGCGGGATCGCGACCTCCAGCACGACGGCCCGGCGCTGGCGCCACGAGGGACGGACGCAGCACCACATCATCGATCCCGCGACCGGCGCGCCCGCCGCGCCGGGCTGGCGCACGGTGAGCGTCGCCGCGGAGACGTGCCTGGACGCGAACATCGCCAGCACCGCCGCGCTGATCCGCGCGGAGAGGGCTCCGGCGTGGCTGGCGCAGCTGCGACTGCCCGCGCGCCTGGTCGCCAATGACGGCGCCGTGCGCGTCGTCGGCGAGTGGCCGGCGCAGGAGAGGAGCCGCGATGACCGTGCTCGCCGCAGCCAGCTCCAGCACCGCGTACTGGTACCTGACGCGCTCGACCGGCGCTGTGGCGCTGCTGCTGCTGACGTTCAGCCTCGCGCTCGGCGTGGCCGGGGTGAGCCGCTTCAGCAGCCCGCGCTGGCCGCGGTTCGTGGTCGACTCGCTGCACCGGAACGTCTCGCTGCTCGCGCTCGCGTTCCTGCTCGTGCACATCCTCACGGCGGTGCTCGACAGCTTCGCGCCGATCTCGCTGATCGACGCGTTAGTCCCTTTCGCCGGCAGCTACCGGCCGTTCTGGCTCGGGCTCGGCGCGGTCGCGTTCGACCTGCTGCTCGCCGTGACAGGTACGAGCCTCGTGCGCCGGCGGCTCGGATACGGCGCCTGGCGCGCCACCCACTGGCTCGCCTACGCCTGCTGGCCGATCGCGCTGCTGCACGGGCTCGGCACCGGCAGCGACGTGAAAAGCGCGTGGCTGCTCGGCCTGAGCATCGCCTGCCTCGCGATCGTCGCGCTGGCGGTCGGCGCGAGGGCGATCGTCGGCTGGCCGGAGCACGCGCGCCTGCGCGGCGCGGCGCTCGGCGCGACCGCGGCGTTCGCGCTGTTCCTCGCGATCTGGCTGCCCGGTGGGCCGCTCGGGCCCGGCTGGGCGCAGCGCTCGGGCACGCCGACGTCACTGCTCGGGGGGTCGTCGAAGAAATGAGCCAGCGGACCGACGATGGCCCTCGTGCCCTGCCGGATCAGTGGATGGGCGGTGCGCCGATGAGCCCGCCGCGTGGCGATACCGCCGTGCTCGATCCCGCTGTCCTCGATCCCGCCGTCCTGCCACGGCTGCTCGCCGGGATGCCGGGGCACGGCGCGGTCGGCCTGGCCGAGCATCGCGCGAGCAACGGCGAGCTGCCCTACACCACACGCCGTGAGCGGCGCGGCGCCGGCGCGCTGATCGAGCTCGTCGAGCAGGCCGGTCTGCGCGGCCGCGGCGGCGCCGCGTTTCCGGTCGCGAGGAAGCTGCGCGCGGTCATGGCGGCGAGCGGCCGGGCACCGCTCGGCAGACGGCCGATCGTGCTCGCGAACGCCTCCGAGGGAGAGCCCGCGAGCGGGAAGGACCGCCTGCTGCTCGAAAGCCTGCCCCACCTGGTGCTCGACGGCGGCGTGCTGGCCGCCCGTGCGGTCGGCGCCGACGAGCTGATCGTCTGCGTCGACGAGTCCGCCGGCGCCGCGCTGCGGAGCGTGACGCGTGCGCTCTCCGAGCGCGAGCGCGCCGGCGGCGACGCATTGCGGATCGGGATCCAGACCGTACCCGGAGGGCTACGTCTCCGGCCAGGAGTCGGCGCTCGTGAACCTCTGCAACGGCGGCCCGGCAAAGCCGACGCTCACGCCGCCGATGCCTTTCCAGCGCGGGGTGCGCCGGCGCCCGACGCTTGATCAACAACGCCGAGACGCTCGCCCAGCTCGCGCTGATCGCACGCCACGGGCCGCGCTGGTTTCGCGCGCTCGGCACGAGCGCCGATCCAGGCTCGGCGCTCGTGACGCTCTCCGGCGCCGTCGCCCACCCGGGTGTCTATGAGATCGAGCACGGCGCGCCCCTGCCCGCGCTGATCGAGGCCGCCGGCGGCAGCACCTCGGCGCTCCGCGCCGTGCTGCTCGGCGGCTACGGCGGCGCTTGGGTCGCCGCGGGCGCGATCCCCGAGCTCGCCCTCGCAAACGAGCAGCTCGCGGCCCGCGGCGCATCGCTCGGGGCGGGGGTCGTGGTGCTGCTCTCCGAGCGAGCCTGCCCGGTCGCCGAGGTCGCGCGCGTGACGCGCTGGCTGGCCGCGCAGAGCGCCGGCCAGTGCGGGCCCTGCGTGCACGGCCTGGACGCGATCGCCGGCGCGATCGAAGAGGTCGCCCACGGCGCCGCGACGGCCGGGGTCGGGCAAGCACATCGCCCGCTGGTGCACGCTCGCGAACGGGCGCGGGGCATGCCGTCACCCGGACGGCGCCGTGCGCTTCATCACCAGTGGCCTGGAGGTGTTCGCGGAGGAGTTCGCCGACCACGCGAGATACGGTCGCTGCGAGGCGTGCGCGAGCGCGCCCGAACTGCCCCTGCCGACCCGACCGCTTCGAGCTGGCAGCGGCCGCGTGAGTCGATGAGCATTATGCGCCTGAAGGTCGACCCGATCGCCTGCGAGGCCCACGGCATGTGCGCCGAGCTGCTGCCCGAGCGGATCGCCCTGGACGACTGGGGCTACCCGATCCTCGACGAGCGTCCGCTCCCGCCCGAGCTGACCGCCCTGGCCAAGCGCGCCGCCGAGGCGTGCCCGACGTTCGCGCTGCTGCTCATACGCGACGAGCAGCGGGATTGACCGAGCCCGGGCCGCGCTGTTCGAGCCCCGACGCGGCCCGAACGCAGCGCGCGGCGCAGGCGTTGCGCGGGGTGAGCGAGGATTGGTTCAGCTGAGCGTGACCGCGGGGGGCGGGGGCGGGGGAGCGAGAGCGTCCTCCGCTTCGCGGTGCGCGGGCACGCCCGCCGCCGCGTAGGCGTCGAGCGCGTCGAGCGTCTCGGCCTTCAGCAGCGCCTGCGCGAGGCTCTCGAGCTGCTCGCGATGCTCGGTGAGCAGCTGCGTGACCTGCTCGTGCGCGCGCTCGACGAGCTTGCGCACCTCCTCGTCGACGAGGCGCTGGGTCGACTCGGAGGTCTCGCTCGCGCCCGGCAGGAAAGGTCCCTCGCCGTCGGCGGGCAGCACGGCGATCGGGCCGACCGCCTCGCTCATGCCCCAGCGCCCGACCATCTGCCGCGCGATCGCGGTCAGCTGCTGGATGTCGGACTCGGCGCCCGAGGTGATCGTGTCGTAGACGAGCTCCTCGGCGACGCGCCCGCCGAGCGCGACCTCGATCTTCGCCTCCAGGTCCTCGAGCGAATAGGACACGCGGTCGGAGTCGGGCGTGGAGAGCGTCACGCCGAGCGCCATCCCGCGCGGGATGATCGAGACCTTCCGGACCGGGTCGGCGCCCGGCGTGAGCATCCCGACGAGCGCGTGGCCGGACTCGTGGTAGGCGGTGCGCTCGCGGTCGGCGGGGGACAGCAGGATCCCGCGCGGCGAGCCGAGCATGATCTTCTCGAGCGCGTCGGTGAGGTCGCCCATCTCGCACGTCCTCGTGCCCGCGCCGGGCGGCGAGCAGCGCCGCCTCGTTGGCGAGGTTCGCGAGGTCGGCGCCGACCATCCCGGGCGTGCTCGCGGCCAGCGCGCCGAGGTCGACGCTCGCCGCGAGCGGGATCGAGCGCGTGTGCACTTCGAGGATTTCCCGCCGGCCGGTGCGGTCGGGCGGCTGCACGGCGACGCGGCGGTCGAAGCGGCCCGGGCGCAGCAGCGCCGAGTCGAGCACGTCCGGCCGGTTCGTGGCGGCGAGCACGACGACGGCCTCGGAGCTCTCGAAGCCGTCGAGCTCGGTGAGGATCTGGTCGAGCGTCTGCTCGCGCTCGTCGTTGGCGCCGGTGACCGACACCGAGCCCTGGCGCGAGCGGCCGATCGCGTCGAGCTCGTCGATGAAGATGATCGCCGGCGCCGCCTCCTTGGCCTTGGCGAACAGGTCGCGCACGCGCGAGGCGCCGACGCCGACGATCGCCTCGATGAACTCCGAGGCGGAGATCGAGAAGAACGCGGCGTGCGCCTCGCCGGCGACCGCGCGCGCGAGCAGCGTCTTGCCGGTCCCGGGCGCGCCCGAGAGCAGCACGCCGTGGGGCATGCGCCCGCCCAGGCGCCCGTAGCGCTCGGGGTTGCGCAGGAAGTCGACGATCTCCGAGAGCTCGGCCTTCGCCTCGTCGATGCCGGCGACGTCCTTGAAGGTGACGCGGATCGTTTCCGGATCGACCCTGCCGCGCCTGCGAGCGGCCGAAGTTGCCGAGCGCGCCCATCGCGCCGCCGGCTTTCGCGGCGCGTTTGGCGATCAGCACGAACAGGCCGACGATCAACAGCGTCGGTCCGAAGCCGAGCAGGATCTCGGCCAGCAGCGAGGTGCTCGTGCTCGTCGATTCGGCGTTGATCTTCACGCCCTTTTCCTGCAGCAGCGCCGACAGCTGGCTGCCGTTCCAGAAGCTCGGCACCTGGGTCGCGAACAGCTTCGTCGGCGTCGCCTTCGTGTCGCTCGCGGGATAGCGCTGCTTGGCCTTGAGCTCGCCCTGGATCGTGTCGCCCTTGGAGGAGATCGAGTAGACCTTGCCGCCCTTGACCTGTTCCAGGAAGTAGGGGCTGAACGGCACCGTCACCCGCGGTTCGCCCGTGGCGGGCCGGAAGAACAGGACCGACAGCAGGTTGATCGCGAGCAGGATCCCGACGAACCACATGAAGCCCGGCCGGCGGTGCGCCGGCGGGCCTTTCGGCGCCTGCTCGGGCATGCCGCGCCCGTCGGGCGCGGGGGAGACCTGCCAGCCGCGTTTGTCGCGCGGCAGCGGCGGGTGGGCGTCGGTCCGGCTCGCGCTCAGGCGGTCTGCGTCGTTCGGGGGCTCATCGGGCAAGACGTCGTCGGTCAGCCGGTGATGTAGACGATCTCGCCCAGCGCCAGCATCCCGAAGACGGTTTTCGCGGTTTCGATCGGGAGCTCGACGCAGCCGTTTGACTGGGGGAAGCCGTAGGAGGCCCGTTCATACCCGTGGACGGCATCGCCGCCGTTGAAGTAGTTGACCCAGGGGACGTCTTCGACTTTGTATTTCGTGCCGTCGACGTCTTCGCCGGTCATCGTCGTGGACGTGAGGCGGGAGTAGATCGGGAAGATCCCCTGTGGCGTTTCGGCGCCGGGGACGCCGGTGTTGGCGGGTGTGGAGAGCACGACGTGGCTGCCCCTGTGGACCTCGAGCGTCTCCGGTTCGGACTCCGTGACGGTCACGAACGTGTAGGGGCTCGGGTTCCGGCGCCCGGCGGTCTCGGCCGCGAGCAGGCTCTCCCAGATCCGCGCGTTCGAGACCCCGGAGGTTTCGCTTGATTCGATCCCGCGGCTGGCCTCGAACACGGTCAGCGCGCCCTCGGTGGTCGGGTCGAGCTTGCCGTAGTCGAGCGGCGGCACGCCGCCGAAGTTCGCGACGAGCGCGCCCGTCGCCGGGTGGAAGGCGAGGTGGGCGGCCGTGCTCCTCGACTCCGCGCCGCGCGGCAGGTGGACACCGTAGAGCGAGTGGAACGTATAGGGCAGATACCCGAGCCGCGCGAGCGCCTGCTGGAGCGCCTTCACGGGCGGGCAGGCGACCGTCAGCGCGATCGTCCTGGTCTTGCCGAGCGGCGTCTGCCCACCGGCCTGGATCGCGGCCGGGATCGTGAGCTCGTAGGAGGTGCACGGCTCGAGCGTCGAGGCGGGCGTGAAGTACTCGGAGTCGCCGTTCGTGCTCCACGCGCCGGCGACCGCCGGGCTCACGCGCGGGCGTGGCGACCCTGGCGCGGGCGTGCCCGACAGCCTCACCCACAGCGGGGTCGTGCCGTCCAGGCGCAGCCGGTCGGGGAGCGCCGTGAGGGTCGTGTGCGCCTCCGGCGTTATCGGCGTCGCGGCGCTGGCCTGGTGGGAGCCGAGCAGACCGTTCACGCCGTGATCGCTGCCGGCCAGCGCGATGACCGCTGCGACGACGATCGCGACCGAGAGCAGCACGCCCACAGGCAGGACGCCCCGGCGACGGTGCGGGGGCGGGCTCCTGCGGGGCGCTCGCAGGCGGCCGAAGAGCCCTGCGGAGCGACCCCCCTCGAGCGGAGTCTTATCGCGAGGATCGCCCATCTGGAACAGGGTAACGCTTCGCGAGGCGCGTTGGCCGATTTTCTACCGCTCTTATGGACAAGCTTTGTAGGTCGATCTTGTGGCCCTGGAGGGGACGACCAGTGCTTCTAGGAAGTTATTACGTCTTATTGACTTGGGCCTATAAGCGTGTATAACTGTGTATAGCCTTGGATCCGATCAAGAACCCATATACGCCCAACGCCGGCTCGCGGCCACCGGCCCTCGCCGGCCGTGACGCAGAGCTCGAGCAGTTTCGCGTCCTGGTCGGGCGCCTCGCGCGAGGCGCAACCGAGCAGAGCATGATCATCCGCGGCCTGAGAGGGGTCGGCAAGACCGCGCTGCTGAACGTCTTCGAGGACCAAGCCGAGGACGCGGGCTTCATCACCTTCTACCACGAGCTGACGCCACAGACGGGACTCGCGGGGGAGCTCGCCCGTGACACACAGTTAGCGCTCTCTCGCCTGAAGCTCACGGCAAAGATGCTGGCGAGGATTCGCGGCGCGCTCGGTCAGCTGCAGTCGATCAAGCTCACCGGCCCCGATGGGCTCGGCCTGTCGGTTGACTTGCGCCGCGCCGACGAAGCGACGCTCTCCAGCGACCTCACTCAGCTCTTTCTCCAGCTCGGAGATGCCGCTCGCGAGAATGACCGCGGCGTCGTCTTCCTGCTCGATGAGGTCCAGTTCGCCGAGCCGGCTCAGTTTCGCGCGGTCCTCAGCGCGCTACATCGGGCAACCCAGCGCAGCCTGCCTGTCACGCTGGCGGCCGCCGGTCTGCCGCAGATCCCGAAGCTCACGGGCGAGGCACGCAGCTATGCCGAGCGCCTCTTCACCTTTCCCGTGATCGGCAACCTCTCACAGCAAGATGCCGAAGCCGCGCTGGTGGAGCCCGCAAAAGCCCACGACGTCAGCTTCGACGAGGACGCCATCGCCGCGGCGCTCGAGTGGACCGCCGGCTACCCCTTCTACATCCAGCAGTTGGGCAAGCACGCCTGGAACCTCGCCTCGGATTCGCCGATCTCTCTCCAAGCGATCGAGAGCGCCAAACCGGCTGCGCAGGCCGCGCTTGACCAGACGATGTACGAGGTGAGGATGCAACGCGCGACCAACACCGAGCGACGCTACATGCGCGCAATGGCCGAGCTCGGGACCGGCCCGTATCGCTCAGGCGATGTGGCCCGTGCAGCCGGAAAGCAAACGACCACGCTCTCTCCCGTCCGCCAGTCCCTGCTCAAGAAGGGCCTGATCTATGCCACCGAGGACTACGGCCACATCGACTTCTCTGTACCTCGCTTCGACGAATACCTCAGACGCCAGCTTCCCTACCGTCCACCTCGGCAACGAAGCCAGGCGCCCAAGGAGCCCCGCTAGGCGAGGAGCTTCTCCGGTGCCGGCTGGGGCACGCTGTGAATCTCGGCCTCCGCAGGGACGTGCTCCTGCGTTACCGCAACCATCGAAGGCTGTACGACGGGCTGCGTGGTGGGCTGGGCGGTCATCGATGACTCGGTGCCGACGCCGCCGATCGAGTCTTTGAAGCCTCGCATGCCGTCGCCAAGCGACCTGCCCATCTCGGGGAGTCGCTTCGCTCCAAACACGAGTAGAAGCATGATTAAGAGAAATGCGATGTGAATTGGATTATCAAGTCCCATGTTGCTAATTACCTCCTATGTTTGGTTTCGCCACACAACGGCTGGACAGGCGCTTGGACGCTGTCCGGCGGACGAGGCGCACGCGCAGACCGGTGACCCCGTCAGCCCGATCACGACTTGATCAGCGGCTTGACGGCGGTGAGCACCTGCTGTTCGGAAAGCGGCTTGTCGAAGGCGCCGTTCGGCGTCGGGGACTTGTCGATCAGCAGGTCGATCGCGGCCGCGTGCCGCGCCTCGATCTGGACGATGCTGCCGGCCGAGGCCAGCACTTCTTTGCTCGAGATCTTCGGCGCCGCGCCGTTGTAGGCGCCGACTCCCGTGTTCTCGAGCGTCGATGCCAGCGCAAGGAACGAGCTCTGGTTGCCGACCGGGAAGACGAACGTCGGCTTGGCCACCGGCTTACCGCCGAGCTGCTCGATCGCGGCGGTGAGCGCCTTGACGTGTTCGGCCTCCTGAGCACCGAAATCGGTGGCGTACGTCTTCGCCTGACCGCTGAGGCCCACCGTCTTACCCTTTTCGTTGTAGAACGCCGACTCGAGATACTCGAGCGTGAGGGCGAAGTTGAGGATTTCCGCATCGCCGCCACCGCCCGCGGCGAGTGCCTGAGAGACGAACGGCGTGACCGCCGAGATTCCATAGACAGCGCCGGCCGCCAGCGCACCGCGCACCATGAAGCTCGCGCGCGTCAGACCGTGCACCTCGACCTCAGCCAACTCCGGGTTTGTCAGTTCTTGAATTTGAGTAGACATTTCTATTTAGCTCCTTTTCCGTGCTGCCGCTTAGGCCAGGAACGGCTTGACCGCCGCCAGGACTTCGGACATGTCAGCCGGCTTGGCAAATGCGCCATCCGGAGTGAGGGACTTCTTCACGAGCGTGCCGATGCTCGCCGCGTGGCGCGCCTCGATCGTGTGAATCGCCAGGGCAGAAGCCAGAACCTGCTTGCTCTGGATCAACGGTGCCTGGCCGAGATACGCCGAGGCGCCGAGGTTCTCGACGGTGTAGGCGAGTTCGGCGGTCGCGGCCGCCGTGGTGATCGGGAACTTCGTTTCCGGCTTCGCCACCGGAGTCCCACCGAGCGACGTCACAGCGGCTTTCAGCGCCGCCACGTGCTGAGCCTCCTGAGCGCCGAAGGTCTTCAGCAGGGCACCGGCAGCGCCGCTGAACAGTTTCGCTTCGATCACCTTCGCATAGAACGCGGTCTCCAGATACTCAAGCGTGAGCGCGTAGTTGAGAATGCCGATATCGCCCGTGTTGGCACTCGAGGACGAGGTCGATGAGGTCGTGGTCGCCGGGACGGCCGCGGTCGTGGCGCTGCTGCTGCTTTTGCTGCTACCGCACGCCGCGAGCACAAACGCGCCGAAGCTGGCTGCGCCGGCGCTGCCTGCCATCTTCAGGAAACGCTTGCGATCGGAGTCGTCGCGCACGAGTTGCTCGACGATCCCGACGGGTTGCGGCACGGAATCCTCGTTGGGTGGACTTGGCATCTTCAATACCTCCGCGTTGTTGCTTGAAGCAGGCGCCACTACTACTGAGGAAGCCCTGCCCTGTAGATCTGATGACGGGCGATGGCTCGCTCCGTCTTCGCATGTACTTCGTGGAACGTGAGCAGTTGGATCACGATTGGATCAATGGGGCCTCCGGCTCCGACGTCAGCGACCTCGCCCGTGCGGCATGCGCTCGATCTCGTGTGTCGAGTCAGTTTCGTTGCACTGGTGATCCAAGCAGCGCCCGATCTACGAATATCTGATCGTGCGCGTGCGTCCAGCATCGATCATCACACTTGCCCTGATCGCGGCAGTGGTGGCAGCAGCCGCGCTTGCCCTCAGCCACGGCAGCGGCCCCTCGACGACGAGCGCCGCGCCCGCTGCCGGCGGCGAGACGATCGAGATCTCAAACTTTGCGTACTCTCCGGCATCGGTGACGGTGAAGGTCGGCACCACGATCACCTTCAAGAACGAGGAAAGCGTGGAGCACACGGCAACCTCCAATACCGAAGGGCTCTTCGACACCGGCACGCTGGGCAAGGGACAGTCGGTGCGCGTGAAGATGAACAAAGTTGGCACCTTCTCCTACCACTGCTCCTTTCACGCGTTCATGCACGGCACGATCAAGGTCGTGCCCTGACGGCACTGTGCCCTGACGGCACGAAACGAACCCCCGCCCGTGACGCCCCATTTAAAACCAGACCCGGACAGAATCCCCACCAGAACGGTGGATCCAGGTCTAAGCCGAGAGGGAGCGCTGACCGTCCGCGACTATTGTTCGAGTAACTCCGGATGCCCGTTGGTGGATGGGCCGGCCCACACGAGCATCGGGCCGCGGGCGAGCAGCCTGACCTGCGAGCCGGCGGCGAGGTTCGTGTCTCCGGGCGTGCGGACGGTCAGGAGCTGCTCGCCGTGCCCTTCGTGGATCGCTATGTAGACGACGGCGTCGTGGCCGTGGTAGCCGGACCGCGCGATCTCGCCGCTGAGACCGCGCTCGCCGTCGGCGGGTCGCAGTTCGATCTGCTCGGGGCGTACCAGCACGCTGACGGGGCCTGCGCTGGGCGGCGTCGCGCCGTGCCAGTGGGCGGGCAGCCTGCCCAGCGGCGTCTCGACGAACGCGCCGTCGAGGACGCCGTCGAGAATGTTGGCCTCCCCGATGAAGCGCGCGAGCTCGTCGTCGAGCGGCCGCGCGTAGAGCTCCTGCGGTGGGCCGCATTGCGCGATCGTGCCGTCCCGTAGTACCGCGACGAGATCGGCGAGCGAGAGCGCCTCGTCCTGGTCGTGGGTGACGAGCAGCGCGGTCGTCGAGGACTGGCGGAGGATGCGCGCGACCTCCTCGCGGACGGAGGCGCGCAGGTGCGCGTCGAGCGAGGCGAACGGCTCGTCCAGGAGCAGGATCTCGGGTTTGATCGCGAGCGCCCGCGCGAGGGCCACGCGTTGCTGCTGGCCGCCGGAGAGCTGGTGGGGGTAGCGGCGCTGCAGGCCCGTCAGCCCGACCGTCTCGAGCAGCTCGCCGACCCCTTGCCGTCGTGCCGCGCGGGGCAGCCCGAAGGCGACGTTCGCCTGCACCGTCAGGTGCGGAAACAGGCCGCCCTCCTGGGGGACGTAGCCGATCCGGCGCCGCTCGGGATGGACGTGCGTGCCCTCGCCGTCGACGATCTTGCCCGCGATCCCGATCGTGCCGCGGTCGGGTCGCTCGAAGCCGGCGAGCAGGCGCAGCAGCGTCGTCTTGCCGCTGCCGGACGGTCCCAGGATCGCCGTCAGCGACCCCGCCGGCACCTCCAGGTCGAGGCCGGCGAGCACGGGGTGCGCGCCGAAGCTCTTGCACAGGCCGCTGATCTGAACGCCGCTCACGGGGCAACCTGTGGTTGCTGGGTGGTGAGGTTGCTCATGGCGCCGCCGAAGTCCGCGAAGGGAGCTTGTCGAAGAAGCGCCCGAGCACATAGCTCGGCACGGCCGCGATCGCGATGATCGCCAGCGCGAAGGGCGCGGCCTGCCCGTAGGCGAGGTTCTGCTGGTAGGCCCAGAACTGCGTCGCGAGCGTCTGCACGCCGGTCGGGATCAGGATCAGCGTCGCGGTCAGCTCGGTCACGGCCGAGAGGAACACCAGGCAGAAGGCGGCCGCCAGCCCAGGGGCGATCAACGGCAGCGTCACGCGCCACAGCACCGCCGCCCGCCGCTGCCCGAGCGAGCGGGCGACCTCTTCGAGGCCGGGCGGCGCCTGCATCACCGACGCGCGCACGCCGACGAGCGCGAGCGGGAAGAACAGGATCGCGTAGGCGAGGATCAAGAGCGGGGCGCTCTGATAGAGGAACCCGCCGGCGTAGCGCTCGGTGAAGTAGGAGAACGCGAGCGCGATCACCAGCCCGGGCAGCGCGAGCACGAGGTAGGTGCTGCGCTCCAGCAGCTGGTAGCCGCGGTTCCGGTGACGGACGGCGAGCAGCGCGACCGGCAATGCCATCAGCGTCGAGATCGCGGCGGCGGCGCCGCTGTAGAGCGCGGTGTGCCAGGCGGCGTCCAGCAGCGAGACGCCGGTGAGATAGCCGTGCCCCGCCTCGAGCATCCAGTAGACGCTCGCGCCGACCGGCACGCCGAGCGCGAGCGCGACGAGCAAAAGAAAGCCGGCGAGCACCGGCACCCGCGCGCGGCCCAGGCGGTGGCGCGCCGTGACGCGCTGCGCCAGCGGCCCCGAGCGGCTGACGCGTCCGCGGCCCCGCGTCAGTCCCTCGCCGCAGAGCACGAGCAGGCTGAGCAGCACGAGCACGAGCGACAGCGCGGAGGCCGTCGGGACGTTGAAGGAGACGTTGAACTCGGTGAAGATCTCGGTCGTGAACGTCTGGTAGCCGAGGATCTCAAACGCGCCGTACTCGGCCAGCAGCACCAGCGCGACGAGCAGGCAGCCGCCGAGGATCGCCGTGCGCGCCTGTCCGAGCGTGATCCGCCAGAACGTCCGCAAACGCCCGACGCCGAGGCTGCGCGCGACCTCCTCCTGGCCGGGGTCCGCGTTGCGGAAGCTCGCGGCGACCGGCAGGTAGACGAGCGGGTAGATCGCGAGCGTCATCACGAGTACCGCGCCGCGGAACCCCTCGACCCAGGTGCTCAGCGACGCCCAGCCGAAGCTGACGACGAAGTCCGGGATCGCCAGCGGAACCACGACCAATACGGCCCACACCCTGCGGCCCGGCAGGTCGGTCCGCTCGACGAACCACGCCGCCGCGGTCCCGATCACCGCGCACAGCAGCGTCACGACGACGGTCAACCTGATCGTGTTCCACAGGAGGGTCGCCGTCAACGAGCGGAAGATCAGGCTCGCGATCGTCGAGCTGCCCGCGCCGTGCGCCTCGATCAGCAGGAAGCACAACGGCGCGACCAGCACGACCGCGACCGCCAGGCTGAGCGCGAGCAGCCCCCAGGGCCGGCGCGCACGGTGGGCCGGCACGACGACCCCGCCGTGCGGTGGTGCCGGTGGCCGTCGGTGCGGCGGCGGTGCGTCAGCGACTGCAGCTGCGGGCACCGTGCTCACCGGCTAGCCGCGGGATCGAGCATGTTGTGCCTCACAGCAGCCCCGCCTTGCGCAGCAGCGCGATCGCGGTCGACCCGTCGCCGAGCTCGGGGATCGTGATCGGGTTCGGTTGCAGCCCGATCGAACGGCGTCTCCGGCGCGGCGGTGCTGACGCCGGAGGCGATCGGGTACTCGAAGCTGATCGAGTGCGCGATGATTTCCTGGCCCTGCCTGGAGACGAGGAACGCGAGGAACTTCTGCGCGTCCGCCTTGTGCTTGGAGGACGCGAGGATCCCCGCGCCGGAGATGTTGAGCACATAGCCGGGGTCGCGGGGCGCGAAGTAGGCGATCTTCGAGGGCACGCTCGACGCGCCGAGCTCGGCGCGCATGCGGTACCAGTAGTACTGGTTGACGACGCCGAACGCGACCGCGCCGCGGTTGACCTCATCGGCGATCGTCTCGTTGTCCGGGTAGACGTGGCTGCCCGCGTTCGACTTGATCGCTTCCAGCCACTTCAGCGCGGCCGCTTCGCCATAGGTGTGGGCGTAGGAGGTCACGATCGGCTGGAAGTCGGTCTCCCCGGCCGCGAACGCCAGCTTGCCGCTGTACTTCGCGTCGGCCAGTTCGGTGACGCTGCGCGGCAGTTCGCTCGCGGCGATCAGGCTCGGGTCATAGATCAGCACGCTGACCCGCGCCGAGACGCCGAGCCAGTCGCCCTGCGGCGAGTTCCACTTGCTCGGGGTATGCGCGAGCGTCGAGGGTTCGACCGGGGCGAGCAGGCCCTTGCCCTGCAGGTACTCGAGCGCGGGCGAGTTCTCGGTATAGACGACGTCCGCGGGCGAGTTGGAGCCCTCGGTGACGATCTCGTCCGCGAGCGTGTCCTCGTCGTCGTTGCGGACGTTCACCTTGATCCCCGTCTGCTTTTCAAAGCCTTCGACGAGCGAGTCGGTCGTCTGCTCGTGCTGGCCGTTGTAGAGCGTGATCGACTGTCCCGATCCCGATCCCGACCCCGACCCCGACGAGGAGGAGCCGCCGCAGCCGGCCAGCAGCGCGACCGTGAGCGCGAGTGCCGCCGCGAGCAGGGCGATGCGTCGTGTGCGGGTCATGGGTGTCCTCGGTCGGTCGGTGGGTGTCCCCGGCCGGTTAGCGGGGGTCTTCGATCGGTCGGTGGTGGTGGCGGCGGTCACGATTCAATTCCTGGGCAGAGATGTTCGACCGTCTCGCTCGCCGCGCTCACGGCGCGCTTCGCGGCGCTGGACCCGTCGGTGGACGAGAAGGACTGGTACGCGGCGGCGAGCCTGTCGATCGCCTGATGCAGTGCTCCGTCGGTCGTGTGGATCTCGTGCAGCGGCAGGATCTGCGCCTGCGCATGGCCGACCGGGTCCGCTTCCGGGTCGGGGCCGTCGCTGAGCGCCGCTTCGACCTGCTTGCAGGTCTGCTTCGCGACCTGTGCGCTGCCGGAGGGCGCGGTCTTGGAGGAGGATCCGGATCCGCAGGCGCCGAGCAGCACCGCGATCGCGATCGCGATCACGACGGCAAGCGACCACCGACACTGCGCTGTGATGCCCAAAACTCGACCTCCTGGCAGAGAAATCCGACCGCATGGCTCGGGTATGACGGCGTGGACACTACCATAACTTAGGCAACCCTAACTATGATGGGTTGGCGCCGGATACGAGCCGACGAGAATCCCCGACGCCGGCCGAGCGCTCGCGAGAGCATGTCCAGCAACGATGGTGCGTGCGGCCAAGCAGCGCCGCGGTCGCGTCAGCTACCTGTACCGCGTCAGCACCGCGCAGATGCGGTCGGTGCCCCAGCCGATCTCCTGCGCCGGTACGCGCTCGTCCGCCGCGTGAATCAGGCTCATGAATTTCATGTCTGCCGGAAGGCGCATCGGTAGGAAGCCGTAGGTCTGGATTCCCAGCCGGGCGAAGAACCGGCCGTCGGTGACACCCGGCATCAGCATCGGCAACGCCACCGCGTCGGGGTCGGCGGCGGTCAGCACGTCACCCAGTAGTCCCATCAGGGACAGATCCGCCCGATCGGATCCCGGCTCGTAGCTCAGCGCCTCCAGTTCGAGGTCCTCGTCGCCGGCCAGCTCGCGCAGCTCGCGGAAGAGATCGTCCGCCGTCTGCCCGGGAAGCAGACGCCCGTCGAGATCGAGCTGCAACTCGCTCGGGACCACGTTGACCTTGCCGCCGCCTCGCACGACGGTCGCGTTGACCGTGTTGTGCAACATCGGATCGAGCATCTGGCCCGCCTCGCCGAGCATGTCGAGCGTCGTGTCGGTGCGCTCGGGGTCGAGCAGCCCGTCGGCCAGCTCCCGCCCGCCGGCGGGTAGGGCGCCCGCCACCGTCTCGATCATCGCGCGCGGAATCTCGGTTACGTGCACCGGCAGTCGCCGAGCATCCAGCGCGCCCAGCAACCGAGCGAGCTTCGCCATCGCACCGCCGCGCAACGGGATCGAGCCGTGCCCGCCGGGTCCCCGGATCGTCGCGCGCGCCCAGCACACCTGCTTCTCACCCACCTGGATCGGGTACGCGCTCAGACCCGCCAGCTCGGTGCGCGCGCCACCAAACTCACCGAGCGCATGCCTTACGCCCGCGAACAGCTCGGGGTGCTCCTCGACCACGAAGCGCGCGCCGTACGCTCCCAAGTTCTCCTCATCCGCGAGCACGCACAGCAGCACGTCGCCCGGTGGAGGCTCGGCGGACTCGGCGAGCCGCAGGATCGCCCCGAGCATCATCGCCACACCGCCCTTCATATCCAGCGCGCCTCGACCCCACACCTCGCCCTCGATCAGCTCGCCGGCGAACGGATCGTGACGCCAACTCTGGCCGTCCGTCGAGACCACGTCGACGTGCCCCTGGAGCAGCAGCGGCGGTGCGGCGCCCCGACCGGGCAGTCGCACCAGCAGGTTCGGCCGCGCCGCATCCTTGGCCAAGACCCTCGTCTCAAGACCGGCTCCGTCGCAGAGATCCTTGATCCACCCCACGCACTGGGCCTCGTTGCCTGGCGGATTGGTCGTGTCGAACCGGATCAGCTGACGCAACAGCTCGACGGGATCGGGCGGCACGGCGCCGATGGTCATGACCGAAACCTCCCCAGCTTCGCGGTGACGGATCTCGCTGCTGAACTTGGCATTCACTCGGGCTCCCCGCCGGCCGTGCTCGATAGCCACTGAGGAGGGGTCCAGTCTCCCTGTGGGTCTGTGGTTTGCCCGACCTCGATCAGATGACCGTCGGGGTCGCGGACGTAGCAGCGGATCTCGTACTGGTGCTGCTTTGGTGGCGTCAGGAATTCAGCGCCACGGGCGCTCCATTCGGCGTACACGGCCTCGATGTCTTTGACCCGGATATTGAGAAAACTGTCGACCCGGTCGAGGTCGTGCGGGGTCTGGAGAGTGACCGTGGGCTTGTCGTCGGTCGGGCCTCCCCCGACATTGATGATGATCCAGCTGTTGGATAGTGCGACATAGGTCAGTCCTCCGGGGCCGGAGAAGGCCACCCGGCCGCCGAGCACCTCGGTGTAGAAGCGGCGGGAACGCTCTACATCATCTGAGACGATGAAATGAGCAAGGACGATCTCCTCATTGATGTTGCTCATAGTGACCTCCGTTGTTGAAATGGCTCCATGGTCAGTGTCCTGCGCTTTGGCCGCCGTCGATGTGCAGGATCTCGCCGGTCACGAAGGGCGCCGACTCGAGATAGAGGACTCCGCCGACCACATCCTCGATCTCGCCGACTCGGCCGATGGGGTGCAGCGCGCCCATCCCCGTGTAGGAGCTCTCGTCGTGTGACGGCGTTTTGATGACGCCAAGCGACACGGCGTTTACCCGCAGACCCCGTGAGGCGTACTCGATCGCAAGCGATTTGGTGACCGCCACCAGGCCCCCCTTGGTGAGGACGGACAGCGCGGCTGGTATGCCGCTGTCAGCCTGCTCAACGAGCGTCGTCGAGACATTGACCACGTGCCCACGGCCCTGCTCGAGCATCTGTTTGATCGCGCGCGTCGTCATGTGAAAGAAGCCGGCGAGGTTGACGGCGATCAGAGCGTTGAAGTCATCGAGGGTGTAGTCCGTGAAGGGCTTACCGATGTAGATCCCCGCGTTGTTGACGAGGGTGTCGATGTGGCCGAAATGCTCGACCGCCGCCTGCACGATCCGCTGCGCCGTGTCAGGATCGGCGATGTCGCCCTCGACGGTCACGACGCCGGGGTCCTCCGAAGTCCCGATCGATCGAGCGGCCGCCATCACCGCATACCCACGGTCACGGTAAGCCCTCGCGAGACCTGCGCCGATGCCCTGCGAGGCGCCGGTGATGATCGCGACCTTCTCCGGGCGAGGATCCGGAAGCTGACCGCCCATGGTCATGCTGCTCATGTTGGCACCTGCAGGCCAGTTTCGGTTTCTGGCATCGATCCAGGGTCGTGCGGTGGCTGGCGACGCGGCCGCGGGTTCGCTTTTCAGCGTTGCCTGACTCGCCGCGCGCCGCGCGGGAGAGCCTTGACTTCTACTCGGATGAGAGGAAAGTGTGGGCGACCCGACAGGAGCGTGGAGGCGATATGAACAGTGTCCAGGCCGGTGAGTTCAAGCTCGAGGTCGTGGTCTTGCCGGTCTCGGACGTCGACCGGGCAAAGGAGTTCTATGGAGGCCTCGGCTGGAGGCTCGACGCGGACGTTGCCGGCGATGGGGACCTTCGCCTCATCCAGTTCACGCCACCGGGCTCTGGGTGCTCGATCCAGTTTGGCACGAACATCGCCTCGGGCGCGCCCGGTTCGGTCCAGAGCCTGTATCTGAGTGTCACCGAGATCGAGGCTGCGCGTGAGGAGCTGCTCACGCGCGGTGTCGAAGTGGGCGAGGTATTCCACGAGCGGGCATTGGGCGCTCGGTTCCATGACCCCGGTCGTGTGCCCGGGCCGGCGCCCGACCACGGCACTTACGGCTCCTTCGCGACGTTCAGCGATCCGGATGGCAACGGCTGGCTGCTCCAGGAGATCACCGCGCGTCTGCCAGGTCGCTGAGGAGTTGCCGAGGTGGGCGGCGGCTACCAACCAGCCGCCGCGAAACGGCCCTCCCAGACGCATGGCGACCGCGCGGTCCTCTAGCGAAATCCTTGGGAAATACCCTGGTGCCCCGATAGACTTCAAAGCACGCTATTTGCAGGGGTTTTGCGATGCCGGAGGAGGGACTCGAACCCCCGACACGCGGATTATGATCCCTTCCCGGCTCCCCCGAATTGGCTCTGCTAAGCGGATATAAGCCCAAGGAAAGTGGCCTGTTTGCGAGCCGGCCCGGCCCTCTAGGGAAATTCGGAGGCGCGAGCTTGGCTCTCGCAATTCTTCCAAGGCAGAAGCGCATGAGAGACATCTGCCGGTGCGCTCGCATCGACTTGAAAGCGAAGTAGTCAATCAGTCATTCACGAGTGATCCAGCTCGCCAGCAGAGAGAACCTGACGATGATCCCGACAACGATTGCGTACAGGAAGGCGAGCGGCGGCGCCAGTAGGTACAGGACGACGCCAATAGCAAAGAGACTCGTCAGCCAGAGGAGCGTTGGCCAGAGCGGCTTGCTCCTCACTCCACGTTCACGTTCCGCCAGTCCATGCCAGACACAGAACCCACCAATGACAAGCAGAGCAATCCCGCCGTTGCCTTTCCGCCAGATATCGCTGCCGTGGGCTATTTCGAGCCCGAGACCCGCGATTCCGACCGCCACTAGGACAGCCCCAAAAATGGCGAGCAGCGTCCACCTCATGCGGCGAGTATCGGCGCAAAACCCAAGAGCCTGAAGATGTCACTGAAGGCTCAGTGATCGCCGCTCAGTCGGAGGACGTCGTCGCGAACGTACTTCTCATAGGCGTCAACGGTGCGGCCAATGACTCGGAAGATGCTCCTGCCCCGCGCATGCAGGCATCATGATGTTTCGACCGGAACGATGGAGAACGACGCTCTCGCAAGTTGCTGCTCTGCGCGAGAAGGAGGTGCGTCCGGTGGGCACAGCGGCACTACCGCAAAGGACGAATTACGAGAGCCCGAACGGCGACGTCAGGCACACTGTTCCCTTCAATGCGGGCGTTTGCCGACTGGCCGACAGACACAGCACCCGTACAGAGCTTCGTCAGCCGTAGCAAGCGGCGGGCAGCAGCAGAGGACCGCGCAGAGTGGAAGTGCGATGGCGACTCAGGTGAGAATACGGTCCGATCTGAGACAAGCCTTGGGAGACTGGGGCTTGTGTTCTTAAGCGTCCACGTTACTTGCACCGCTGACGCCTGATCGCAGGCGTCACGTCCGGTCGGCGCGTACAGGCGTTCCGTCTGGGCGGATGAATGAGATGTCGATGCCGAGCCGCATGGCGTTGGCGATGTTGGCGAGCTGGCCGAGCGTGAGGTTGCGACGGCCGGCTTCGACGGCGGAGATGTAGGAAGGCGAGACTCCGAGGCGCTCGGCAACCTCGGCTTGGGTGAGCCCGAGCGCTTGGCGGGCGTCTTTGATCTCGCGCCCGACGACCTTCGCGTGGATCTCGGATACCGCGGTTCGCGGCACGAGGCTCAGGCGGCGGTGGAGTAGTGGAAGCTGGCGGCGACCGGCTCGGCCGCGGCGACCTCGATGACCTCGATGTTGAGGTCTCCGCTGCGATAGGCGAAGGGTTGCAGTCGTGCCCAGCGCTCGGCGCCATCAGCCCGCGCGATGCGCTCTCCGGTCTCAGGGTCGATGATCGCGAGGTCAGCGTTGATCCAGTCAGCGTGCGGCCCGCTGATGCTCACGTCGTCGCCGTCGGCCAGCAGTTGCGCGACAGGCAGCTCGACCCACTCTTTGGTGTCTGGGTCGCGCTCGAAGGTCGTGAAGTTGACTTGGATCATGGGAGGCTCCCTTCAATATCGGGTGCTCTAGTTGACCTCTTGAGTTATGATGCTACCACGTCGTACGGAGCGCGTGGCGGACATTTCAGAACTCGCCCGGGCGCAGAACCTCGCCTCTTTGGAGCATAAGCCGCGCCCTGTCCGCCAGTGCCTGCGCACGGTCAGGCAGGAGGAACCTCGCCATGCCGAGTAGGTCGGAGTCGCCTAGCAGACGAGTGAGCGCGTCGCGCTCCTCCGTGAGCAGGCTTGCGGCGCCGTGCCCGTGGCGAGCAACCACGAAGTCGGAGTAGTTGAGGATGGCTCGTGGCAGCGCAAAGGTGTAGCCGTGATCGATCAGCCTCAGCCGTTCGCCGTCCCAGCGCCAGTTCCCGTCGTGACGGTCCTGCTGGGCGATCAGCGAGTCGAAGAACGCCGCAGGCAGGCACCAGGTCGGATTCAAGGTCGGTGCCATGTCGCGCGGCCATCCAATCGCTCGTAGCGAGAGCGAACCATCCTCACCGGCACACTCGCGCAGCACGCACGGCGCGACGATCTCATCCCACGGTGGCCCGAGCGCGACCGCGAGCCGCCAACTGGCCGCCTCGTGCAGTGGCGGCGTCTCGTCGGTCTGCCCGAAGGCGATGGCGTTGGCGACCTGCACGCCCGAGAACGGCTTGTGGAACACGATCGCTCCACCGGCGAGTTCCAGCTGCTTCGTCGCGTTGACGCCGGGAGAGCTCGTGGGCGCCGGCGGGCCGACAAACGCCTCGTCGAGCATCCGCTGCTCGATCGGGAGGGCACTCTGGCTTGTCCGGACGGCCGCTATCTGCGCGTCGATCTTCACGCGATCAAGTGTGCCCGCTCGATAGGAGGCCCTTGCCGGTGCCCTTTCCACGCCTCATAGGGAAATCCCTGGGGAAATCCACCGTCGCCGTGACACTCTGCAAACCATCGCATTTGCAGCCATTTCGCGATGCCGGAGGAGGGACTCGAACCCCCGACACGCGGATTATGATTCTACGGCATAGGGTCAAGCTACATCAGATTTGGCTCTGTAGCTGGAGTTTTGTCGAGTAGCCCTAGATAGGATCAGACGAGTTCGGGACCATTCCGGGACCCTTTTCTGATAGCATCAGCGTTATGAGCTCGCCCGCCGGCGCTCCTCCCGCTCCGTTGACGCTGACCGACCTGCGCCCGCGTCCGGTCTCCGGGCACCTGCGGCGCGTCAAGCGCCAGTCCGAGGATCGCTGGCGCGTGAAGTGGCGCGACGGGGCTGGCGTGGAGCACAAGAAGGTGCTCGGGCGCGTCTGGAGCGGCCCGGGGCGCCCACGCGAGGGCTACCTGACCAAGCAGCAGGCCAAGCGTGCTTTGGATGAGATCCTCGCTGAAGCGCGGCGTGTGGGTCCCGGCGCGCGGCGGCGCATCGGCTCGGAACCCACCTTCGCCGACGCGGCGCGGGAGTGGCTTTCATACGTCGAGTTTGACCGCAAGCGCCGCGCGAGCACGCTGCGCGACTACCGCTACGTCGTCGATAACGCGCTCGTCCCGATGTTCGGAGAGGTCTACCTTGAGCAGCTCACCAGCGAGATGATCGACGCCTACCGCGTCCATCTCATCGCCGAAGATCGCCTGTCGGCGCGGACGATCAACAAGTACCTGGTGCTGATGAACGGCATCCTGCGCCACGCCCAACGCCGCTGGGGCCTGACGGTCAACCCGGCGCTCGGCGTCGAGCGCCAGCCCCTGCGCCGCTCCGGGGAGTTCCGCGTGCTCAGCGCCGAGGAAGTCCACGCGCTCGCCACCGTCACCGCGGAGGGACGCCACCACCAGGAGCCCAAGCGCGAACTGACCGACGCCGAGCTGTACGCCCGGCGCATCCAAGACGAGCAGGACGCGGCGATGTTCATCACCGCCGCGTTCGCGGGCCTGCGCCTGGGGGAGCTGCGCGCCCTGCGCTGGGGCGATGTCGACTTCGAGCTGCATGTCATCCACATACGTCGCGCGTTCACGCTGAAGCTGGAGGACGTTCCCAAGTCCGGGCGCGTGCGCGCGACACCGATGGTTGACCAGGTCGCCCGCGCGCTCAAGGACCTCTCGGGCCGCGAGCGCTACACCGCCGATCAAGACCTCGTGTTCCCCTCCATCGACGGCGGCTACCTGGAGGACTCGGCGCTTCGCCGCCGCTACTACAAAGCCCTGAAAGCCGCCAAGATCGCGCACTTGCGCTTCCATGATCTGCGCCATACCTTCGGCACCCTCGCCGTCCAGGAGTTCGCGCTCTCAGACGTCAAGGCATACATGGGCCACGCCGACATCACCACCACCATGATCTACGTCCACCACATACCCCAGCACGACGCCGCCGAGCGCCTATCGGCACGACTGGCCAAGACCTCGGGCGCCCCGCGCAGTCCTCACAAGCGCACCGCGGCGTGACCGACGTCACCGACGAGCCACGAAATCCATCTCAAGCAGGCTCACTCCACCCCGAGGATGTGCTCACCGCGTACCTGTTCGCAGCGTCCGCTCGATCTCCTCGCCGCGTGGCGTGAGTCGCTAGGCATTGCTCAAACGTAGGTGTCGGGGCGGCCTCTGAGGACAGCGCCCGCCAGCTCGGTTCCCAGACGATGTACGTCTCGTTGTCGCAGCGGCCACGACCACCGCCACAAACGATCCGACGACCGGGCCAGCGATGTCGTGATCGACGTCAGCGCCGTCCACCAGCCCCAGTTCCTCCGCCGGCGCCGACGTCACAAAGGCGTTCGTCGGATAGCCAAGAGAGCCGCGATCCACCGCAACGACCACATCCTCCGCGCCGCCCTCAAAACGTCGCCCAGTGAATGACCTGTTCACCACCGAAGGCCGTTCTAGCAGGCCGTCCACGCTTGGTTTCGGGTGACGCTTAAGCCGCATCTGGTCGTCAACTACTACGCGAGTTCGTCACCTACGTCGAAGCTCAAGCGAGCGCCCTTGAACCGAGCCGACCACCGGCGCTCGTTCACTCCCCGACAGAGCTCCGCAAGGAGATTCGCGCCAGGCGCCGAGAACTACATCTCAGCAAGAAAGACCTCTCCGACGTAACCGGCGTAACCCCGAAGACGATCAGAGAGCTTGAGCGCGACGGGAGTGCTGTGTCATTGCGAGTTGCGCTGCTCATCGTGAACACGATCGGCTTAGACATCGGGCCTTAACGACGAACCGCACCCCGGATAAACGGCTCATTCCAACATCGTGGAAAAGGGCTGCCCGCCCTTCGTCCAGTACAGCGTGCTTCCAGCCAGCGCAAGAGAGCGCGGGTCGATGCCCGTGCCGGCGGCAAGAATGCGGCTGCCGGTCTTGTCGAGTGCGTGGACCTGATAATAGGGAGGCCCATTTTCGGAGAGCTCACGGTCTTCGGCGATCCACGCTACAGCGCCATCACTCTTTATGACGATCGTCAGCGCTGGTCCGATCCCAGCGGATTCCGGGTTGGGGCTTGGTTCTTCGAGCTCGCCGGTGGGGAGTTTATGTAGGTATTTGCCGGTGCGAAGACTTTGCACTGCAATTATCCAACTCTTCCAACCGACTTCGCCGAAGGCGCTATATTGGTATGCAACCATCGTCCCGCTTAGCGTTATGAGTTCCACCCCTCCTGCGCCACCAGGCGACAGGCTGTTTTCCGGAAGGCGACCGAGAATGTAGGGTCGTCTACCGTAGACGCACCCGTAGGCTTCCAGGAATGGTCCTCCCTCGTTGATCATCTTGTAGACCTGTGCTTGGGCGTCGACGGCGAGAAGACGCGAATGACCCGGCTGACACTTCGCCAGCGCCTTCTGACGGCCGGACGCAGCACTCGCCGACACGGCCGCCAGCAGCAGCAACAGCAGCACGGATATCGTAGATATGGCGACTCGCTTCATACCCCTAAGACTACCAAAATGCTCGAAAGTTGCGGCAGAATGGACATTCGTTTGAGTGGCTCGCTGACCGGCGCGGGATCGAACACCCATGACACCCCGATGCCTTTAGGCCGATTTAGCCTATTCCTTGGACCGCCGAAGATGTCGAGCTGGTTTCGAACGTATCATCGCCCAGGCGACCGTCTTCGTTGAAACCCCAGCATTCAATACTCCCGCCGGACAGCAACGCACATCCATCGAAGTTGCCGGCTGAAACGCCGATGGCGTTAGTAACATCCGTAACCCTCTCGGGCGTAGGATTTGGACTCCCATTACTTTCCCCATCTCCCAACTGCCCATACTCGTCATTGCCCCAACAGTCAATACTTCCACTAGAGAGCACTGCACACGTCCTAGCCTGACTGGCACTGATCGCTGTTGCGTTTGTGATACCGCTCACCAATACGGGTGTGGAACTCATTTCTCCGGTGGTGCCATTACCCAACTCCCCCCATCCATTGCTCCCCCAGCACTCGACCTCCCCACCCGAAAGGAGAGCGCAGGCATGGGAGTCTGCCATCTCGCCAATAAAGGGTTGTGAGACCTGTGGTGTCAGAGTAATCGCGGTCGCATTCGTTATCCCACTAACCGGCACTGGCGCCAAACTTGGTTCGCTCGTTTCATCTCCCAGCAGTCCAGAGAAATCGCCGCCCCAACAGTCAACGCCCCCAGACGCAAGTAACGCACAAGTATCATATTGACCAGCACTGATTGCAGTCGCTTCAGTGAGTCCACTGACCATTACCGGTGTAGAGCTTGCTTCACTCGTTCCATCTCCGAGCCCGCCCTCAGCGTTACCGCCCCAGCAAGCAGCTTGACCGTCCGAAAGGAGGGCACACGCCTCTTCATAACTTACTGTGACTGCCGTGGCATCGCTAATGCCGCTGACCTGCACCGGGAGAAAGACCTTTTCATCATCTGGGCCGTCTCCCAATTGCCCAATCTGATTGAATCCCCAGCAATCGACGTGCCCGGTTGAGAGCAGTGCGCACGCTACCTCCTGACCTACCGAAACAGCTGTTGCATTCGTGATGTCAGCGACACCCACCGGTACTGCGCTACAGCCAGCACCGACAAACACCCCAGAACAAGTTTCCGGTTCTGTACGAGTACCGTTTCCTAGTATTCCCTCATAATCGCTGCCCCAACAATCTACATGGCCGTTTTCGAGTGTCGCGCATGTAGTTTCGCCACCGGCACTAACATCCACCGCTGGAGTCAGACAGGCCGTGGTAAAGGTCTGATCGCCACCACGACCAGGCGTGCCTTCGTTGGCTTCGTTTTCAGCCTCCGCCTGGTAGTGATAAGTCGTACATGGCTCCAGGCCTTTTAGTCTTACCGTCTCGCTCTGTTCCCCATTTTCGTTGGGGAGGCTCGTCGCGGCGGTGGTTTTTCCATACGCTTCCGTCGTTCCGTACTCCACGGAGTAGGTGGTAGCTGCTTCTTCCGGATTGACGTCCAACATAACAGTGCTCGCGGAGGATGTTGTGGTGTCCGTGATCGGCGCTTTGGTGACTGATTTTGCAGGACACACTTCTTTTCCGAGAGCCAGCACGCAGTAGGCCGGGCGCCAGTCTTCGGGTTCGTGTCCTTCTCCTTTGAGCAGTGCGCTATCAAATTCATTTGTGCGTTTAGGGCCCCTGTACTCATAGTAGTATGCCCATTCGACATGTTCGGATGCTCGCCCGAGGCGCAGGAAGTCTTTAGCCGCGAACTTTTGCAGCCCTGGCTGCTTACCTAGACGGGTCTTTCCACCTTCGGTTTCGAGGTCGACGCCTTGCTCGCTCATCCAGATATGAGCACTGGGATAGAACTTTTTTGTGTGGCTTACAAAGCCTTGAGCTTCTTTGTTTCGGTAATTTCCGAGAACCTCTTTACCGCCTTTAATTTCTACCTTTACGTTCTCGAGGTCGCCGTAATCATGCATTCCCCAAACGTGCGGCTTGGTATTTGTTGGGAACTCACGCTTACGCTCCGCTTGAAGAATGTCTTCCTCGTAGTGCGTATCATAAAGGTGGTGACCTTCGTACTGCGAGAATTCGCCCGCTACAACCGTGCAGTGATGACGGCAACCAGCTTCTTCCGTTGCCCGCTTGGTTTCGCCCCACAGGTACGCAGCGGTTATTGCTCCTTTGGGGTCACCTTTCAATGGGCTCTTTTCGAACTCGGGCTCGTTCCAGGGTAACTATTCACGTCCTGCTGGCCCGGCCGGATTGGGTCAGCCAGGCGCGGATGCCGGCAGCCATGGTTGTCCGGCCGCGAGTTGGGCGAGTGCTTGTAGTGGGCGCTGGCCTTGCTTTTTGGCGGTGGAGATGTAGGAGCGCACTGTCAGGTAGCGTTCGGCGCCGTCCATCGTGCGGAAGCACCCGGATATCTTCTGTTGCAGCTTGACCATGCGAAGGTCGGACTCGCAGAGGTTGTTCGAGAAGGGAACGGCGAAGTCGTGGGCGAAGAGGGTCACTTCGCGCTCGCACCGATCCAGGCGCAGCAGCAGGTTCTGCGCCTTTGAGCGCTTGATCCGCTTCCCGGCGTTCTGTGCCAGACCGGGGTTCTGCTCGTAGCCCGAGGCGATCAGGTCGCGGTAGTTGCGATGAAGTTCTGCCAGGGCCGGGGCGTCCAGCGCCTGGCGGCCGGCCGTCTTGGCCTGATCGATCAGATCCTTGGTGTCCAGCAGAAAACAACTCATGCCCGAGGCCCAGAGCTGCCCTGCTTCGGTGGCGGCGATCAGCTCCCTGAGGTGGTGAGCGCCGCAGAGCGCGTGGGCCGCGTCGGTGTAGGCGCGATATGGGGAGAAGCCGTCGTGCACGGCCACGCCGGTGAAGCCGGGCAGCACGCCGGCGTCATCCATCGCCTGCCCTCCGCGCTTGGCGTGGACCGTGTAGCGCGTCAACGTCTGCGTGGAGGCACAGTGCACCCAGGAAAGGCGCTCTGCGATGCGTAGGCCCGTCTCGTCGAAGTGGGCTACCGGCTGATCACCGAGCAGTGCTCGCAACTGCTCATCGAAATCGGTCAGGCCCTGCGCGGCCTTGTCCACCCAGGCCTTCAACGTGGCTGTGGAGACCTGCGGGCCGATCAGGTCGCAGATCAGGTTGCGGGCGCGCTCATAGGGGATGTGCTGGAAGACGATGAGGTAGACACCGAAGGCGTGCAGGTTGGCCCCGTACTGTGTGTCAGCGGCCACGCCGCCGGGGAAACGACCCTCATTCACGAGCCCACAAGCATTGCAGCGCCGGGCTTTCGCGAGATGCTCTATCACTTCCAGCGCGAGCTTCTCGGGGATATCGAAAACCTGACGAGACTCCCCGCCCTCAAGCTCTTCCCCGTCAGCCAAATCGCGCCCGCAGTCCTCGCAAACGTCGGGCTCATGGATAATCACACGGTCGGGGACCTCCACCCGCTCCAAGTGGGCACCCTCATGACCATGCTGGCCGCCCGGTTTGCGCCCCGAGCGCTCCCGCAGGCTGCGCTTCTTCGGCGACGGTTTTGAGTAACCATCGGAGGACGGCGGCTTGCTCGAGTTCCTAGAGTTCTCATCCAGCCTGCCCCGCAACTCGACGATCTCGGCCCTCAACTCGGCGATCATCGCCTGCTGCTCGACGCTCTGCCCCCGCAGCGCCGCGATCACCGCATCCTGATCGGTGATCCGGGCTTCAAGCTCCTCACGACTGAGCTGCCCTGCATCGGCCATGCCCGCAAGATTCCCTGCAACCAGGCGGAATCCTGCCCACAACAACCCCCACGCTGCACACCCCACACCCGAACCCGCGCTCACCCCTGACGAACGAAACCAGCAGGACCTAAATAGTTACGTTCCAGGAGCCCCACAACCGCACAGCTGGTCTGTTGGAGTTTTTGTGTATTAGCACTTTCATTAGCGCTCTCACATGTGTCCGATATTCCTTTAGGCTCGGTTGTTTCTTGGGGCACGGTATGTCCCGGACTGCTCCGTAGCTCGGCGGCACCGGTTCACATTTGCGCAAGGTTATAAATGGTGTCAAGCCGGCTTCCTTAACCGATTTAAGCCATTCGAGAAGGCGTTTGTTTGTGGGCGGCGTGTTCCAGTTGAGCACCATCCTGGCTCGTTTGATTTTTAGCGTTCCGTCCTTGAGGTTCGGATCGAATTTTTCTTCGACTTTGCCTTCTTTTTCCGAGCGGTTGAAGGCGGTGGCGTTTTCGTCGGAGAGGCCGAATTGGGCCCCGTGTGCTTTGGCGGCGCTTGCCTGGTCGCTCGGTGCGCCGAGCGACAGTTCCGCAGTCGCCGGCCATTTGGTGCCGCCGCCTGGTGTGATGGTCATGGTGACAGTATTCCCTTCTACGGAAAGGGCGGCCGGAACGCTGTCCTCTTCAGCGTCCATTACTTGTGGAGCCTGTATGACCATGATGGTAGTCTCGTCGGTTTCTGCTTCGGCGGCGGCCATTGAGCTGCTGGTGCGTTCATATTGGGCTTTGGTGTCCTGGGGATGCAGTTCGCCCGAGCGAGGGGTTATTTCTGGGGTCGTCGTCTCTGGGGCTGTGGGAAGTTTTTCGAGGGTACTTTCTTCGCTGAGTCCGCTTTCGAGTTCTGTTTCAGCGCCTTCGCCACTCTGACCTTCTTCTGCCGGTTCTTCGGCAGACGCCCCTTCGGGCGATTCTATAGCTTCGGTAGGCAGTTCTGCTTCGAATTCAGGGCCGGAGGACGGTTCGATAACGGCGACGTCGCCGTCAGAGAGCTGCTCAAGTTCTTGGTCGGCGCCGAGCCCTACTTCCCACGAGAATGAGGTAGGTGCTTGCGCTGAGCGCATCTGAAGCAGAGTCGTGGCTCCTAGTGGTGTGGGACGTACGAACGTGTCGGTCGCCTTCTCGGTTTCCGCGTACAGCGCGGTCGCGCCGTTGACGATTGTCGGCGTCGTGGTCGCAGCCGGTGAACTTTCTAGGGGCGCGAAGCTAAGCTCGCCGGCAGAGGTGTTGACGGTGAATTCGCCGGGGGTTTCCTTTGAGATCATGGAGCTGGTAAGACCATTACTCGCGGCGATCAGTTCTCCGGAGTTGGCGATCTGCGGCTTGACGGTCTGTGCTTCGAGGGTCGCTGTTTCCGCGGGAGCGAGCACGGACGGGTCGGTTTCCTCTGCGAGTTCAAGCGCGGGCGTGGTGCTTGCTTCGCCGGCCACGAATACGGCCGCTGCGGCCGAGCGCGCAATAGTGTTCGCCAGTGCGTTCGTCGCAGTAACGGCGACCCTCACAGTCGAGTCGGCGTCTTCGCTTGTGACAGTGTAGCTGCCTTTGGTCGCGTGTTCTATGGCGGCACATTCTTCGCCGGCTGGGTTGCAGCGTTCCCATTGGTAGGTGTAAGTCAGCGGTCTCGATCCAGACCATTGGCCGGTTTCAGCGACGATGGTCTGCCCGACTTGAGTTACGCCATGGACTGCGGGACCTTCGCCGCTGACAGCCGGTGGCCCAGAAGCCCCAACGGCTTCGCTTTGATTGGAGATCGCATTTGCGCTCCCAAGCAAGTTGCTCGCGGTCACTAGCACGCGCATTGTTGAGCCGATGTCGCCTTCACCAAGGGTAAGGGTGCTGCTGGTCGCTCCCGAGATGTTGGTGCATTCTTCACCTTCTTCGTTACACATCTGCCACTGATAGCTATAGGAAATCGATTCGGTGCTGAGCCATGAGCCTGGCTGGGCTGTCAACGTGTCACCGGCTGTCAGATTGCCTTCGATTGACGGCGCGAACAGATCTTCCGGCGCTATCGGTTCGACGAGGATTTCCGGTGTGGCCGTGGAAGTCATGCTTTCTGTTCCAGCGGTACCGGTCGCCGTTACCTTCACCTTTACGGTTTTGTCCACATCGCTTTCGCCGGGCGTATAGGAGGATTCCGTGGCGCCCGCTATCGCGCTACACGCTTCGCCGTGTTCATTGCAGCGTTCCCACTGGTAGGTGTAGGCGATCGCGCCAGTGCCGGTCCAGATGCCCGTGTCGGCGCTCAGCGCTCGCCCGTACTTGTCGGCGCCGGAGACCGACGGGGCCGATATGTTGACGAGCGTCGTGGGACTGATGGTCGCCATCGGACTCGATGCACCGGTGGTGCTGCCGCCTGCGTCAGTGACGGTCACGAGCACTCTCACCGTGTATGACAGATCACTTTCAGCGAGTGTGTAGGTGTCGCTCGTGGCGCCGCTGATTGCGGTGCAACCCTCGCCCTCATCGTTGCAGCGCTCCCATTGGTAGCCGTACGCAATCATCCCTTCACCGGACCATGTTCCGGTCGTGGCAGTGAGAGTGCGCCCAACGAGCCCTGTGCCCGATACAGTTGGCGGTTCGTCAGCAACCGGAGCGTTTTCCGCCGCGATTGGCTGCGTGACGGGCGTAGTCTTCGAGATTGTTCCGTATCCTTCGCCGACGGTCACACGAACTCGTAGCGTACTGCCCACGTTGGCGGCTTCTGGCACGAAATTAGCGGTAAAGCCTTCGATGTCTTCGCAATCGGAGCCGAAGCGGTCACAGCTTTCCCACTGATATTCAGTGTTGTCGATCCTAGTGATGCCCAACCACCCACCGGCACTCACCGTGAGTGTCTGACCGCTCTGTGGCGTGCCCGAGATGTTGGGCGACCCGGTGCTCATCAGGCTAGAGATATCGCCGATCGCTTCCGTGGCGGGGGAGATCGCCGTGAGCGAGCCCAGCGCATTTCCCACTCCTACCCTGACCCGCAGGGTGCTCCCAACATCGCCTTCCCCGAGATGATAGACGGCTTCGGTCGCATCGGCTATGTCCGCACATTCGCCACCCGTTTCGTTGCAGCGCTCCCATTGATATCTGGTTTCCGTTTCGGTGCCACCCCACACGCCGGCATCGGCATATAGCGTTTCGCCCGAGCTCGGAACGCCTGAGATCGATGGCGCTTCCAGCTCACTCGGCGCCCCAGGCTCAATGTCTCCCGTCACAGCGGAGGTAACAAGCGTTGAGCCATTTGTGTTGCTTGCCGTGACGGCGACCCGCAGCGTTGTTTCCAGGTCCTCCGACTCAAGTGTGTAGCTCGGACCAGTGGCGTATTCGATATCCTGGCATTCTTCACCCTGCAAGTTGCAGCTCTGCCATTGATATGCATATGAGATCGGGGAGACACCGCTCCATATGCCCGTGCTGGCGATCAGTGTCTGGCCATCATTCACGGTGCCGGAGATGGTCGGCAGCATAGTGTTCGACGGAGGCGTGCCCGGAGCGATCACGGATGTATGCGAGGAGGTGGCGGGGACCGATCCCCCGGAGTTTGACGCCGTCACGACTACCCGAAGCGTCGCACCCACATCACTGAGCCCCAGAGCGTAGGTAGAGTTCGTAGCCCCAGAAATATTTGAGCAACTTTCCCCAGAACTGTTACAGCGCCGCCATTGATAAGCGTACGAAAATGGTTCGGTACCCGTCCAACTGCCCGCGCTCGTGCTGAGCGTTTCGCCTTCATTCGCCGTTCCAGAGATGGCCGGTAGCGCGGTATTTGCCGGTGCCGCCGCCGCGACCGTCGCCGTCGCCGTCGACGTGGCAGCGGCTTCGCCCGCGCTGTTTTTCGCGGTCACCTTCACCCTGATCGTGTGACCGACCTCTTCGTGAGCGATCGCATAAGTCGAGCTCGTCGCGCCGGAGACGTTCGTGCAGCTTTCGCCCGAGGTGTTGCAGCTCTCCCACTGATAGCTATACGTAATCGGCGACGAACCAGTCCACGTACCCGTCGAGGCAGTCAGCGTTTTTTCGTCCTTCGCTTCACCCGAGACAGTTGGCAGCGCCGTGTTCACCGGCGTCGCGGCCGCGACCGTTGCCGTGGCTGCCGAGATGGCCGTGGCTTCATTCGCGCTGTTTTTCGCGGTCACCTTCACCCTGATCGTGTGACCGACCTCTTCGTGAGCGATCGCATAAGTCGAGCTCGTCGCGCCGGAGACGTTCGTGCAGCTTTCGCCCGAGGTGTTGCAGCTCTCCCACTGATAGCTATACGTAATCGGCGACGAACCAGTCCACGTACCCGTCGAGGCAGTCAGCGTTTTTTCGTAACTATTCACGTCCTGCTGGCCCGGCCGGATTGGGTCAGCCAGGCGCGGATGCCGGCAGCCATGGTTGTCCGGCCGCGAGTTGGGCGAGTGCTTGTAGTGGGCGCTGGCCTTGCTTTTTGGCGGTGGAGATGTAGGAGCGCACTGTCAGGTAGCGTTCGGCGCCGTCCATCGTGCGGAAGCACCCGGATATCTTCTGTTGCAGCTTGACCATGCGAAGGTCGGACTCGCAGAGGTTGTTCGAGAAGGGAACGGCGAAGTCGTGGGCGAAGAGGGTCACTTCGCGCTCGCACCGATCCAGGCGCAGCAGCAGGTTCTGCGCCTTTGAGCGCTTGATCCGCTTCCCGGCGTTCTGTGCCAGACCGGGGTTCTGCTCGTAGCCCGAGGCGATCAGGTCGCGGTAGTTGCGATGAAGTTCTGCCAGGGCCGGGGCGTCCAGCGCCTGGCGGCCGGCCGTCTTGGCCTGATCGATCAGATCCTTGGTGTCCAGCAGAAAACAACTCATGCCCGAGGCCCAGAGCTGCCCTGCTTCGGTGGCGGCGATCAGCTCCCTGAGGTGGTGAGCGCCGCAGAGCGCGTGGGCCGCGTCGGTGTAGGCGCGATATGGGGAGAAGCCGTCGTGCACGGCCACGCCGGTGAAGCCGGGCAGCACGCCGGCGTCATCCATCGCCTGCCCTCCGCGCTTGGCGTGGACCGTGTAGCGCGTCAACGTCTGCGTGGAGGCACAGTGCACCCAGGAAAGGCGCTCTGCGATGCGTAGGCCCGTCTCGTCGAAGTGGGCTACCGGCTGATCACCGAGCAGTGCTCGCAACTGCTCATCGAAATCGGTCAGGCCCTGCGCGGCCTTGTCCACCCAGGCCTTCAACGTGGCTGTGGAGACCTGCGGGCCGATCAGGTCGCAGATCAGGTTGCGGGCGCGCTCATAGGGGATGTGCTGGAAGACGATGAGGTAGACACCGAAGGCGTGCAGGTTGGCCCCGTACTGTGTGTCAGCGGCCACGCCGCCGGGGAAACGACCCTCATTCACGAGCCCACAAGCATTGCAGCGCCGGGCTTTCGCGAGATGCTCTATCACTTCCAGCGCGAGCTTCTCGGGGATATCGAAAACCTGACGAGACTCCCCGCCCTCAAGCTCTTCCCCGTCAGCCAAATCGCGCCCGCAGTCCTCGCAAACGTCGGGCTCATGGATAATCACACGGTCGGGGACCTCCACCCGCTCCAAGTGGGCACCCTCATGACCATGCTGGCCGCCCGGTTTGCGCCCCGAGCGCTCCCGCAGGCTGCGCTTCTTCGGCGACGGTTTTGAGTAACCATCGGAGGACGGCGGCTTGCTTGAGTTCCTAGAGTTCTCATCCAGCCTGCCCCGCAACTCGACGATCTCGGCCCTCAACTCGGCGATCATCGCCTGCTGCTCGACGCTCTGCCCCCGCAGCGCCGCGATCACCGCATCCTGATCGGTGATCCGGGCTTCAAGCTCCTCACGACTGAGCTGCCCTGCATCGGCCATGCCCGCAAGATTCCCTGCAACCAGGCGGAATCCTGCCCACAACAACCCCCACGCTGCACACCCCACACCCGAACCCGCGCTCACCCCTGACGAACGAAACCAGCAGGACCTAAATAGTTACGTTTTTTCGTCCTTAGCTTCACCCGAGATCGTTGGCAGCGCCGTGTTCGCTGGTTTTGTCGCGTAGGAGGCGAGGCTGAAGTTCGCGCCAGCTGAGATTCCCCCCGCAACACCGCTCAGACCTTTGACTTCGACAGGTTCTTTCTCGTTCGTGATCGTGCCGTTCCCGAGCTGCCCATCGTTGTTCTCGCCCCACGCCATGACCTTCCCGCTTGTCAGCAGTGCGAGACTGTGGAATTCACCACCAGCCACGGCGCCGGCTTCGGTAAGACCTTTGACTTCGACAGGTTCTTTCTCGTTCGTCGTTGTGTTGTTGCCGAGCTGACCGTCGTTGTTATCACCCCAAGCCATGACCTTCCCGTTTTTCAAAACGGCGAGGCTGTGATCAGAGCCCGCAGCGATCGCCACCGCTTCGGTGATCCCTTTGACTTCCACAGGTTCTTTCTCGTTGGTCGTCGTCCCATTCCCAAGCTGACCATCGTTGTTCAGGCCCCAGGCCATCACCTTGCCGTTTTTCAACAACGCGAGGCTATGGTCCGCACCTGCCGCGATCGCCACCGCTTCGGTGATTTTTTTGGGTCTACTGCATGAACCGTGGGTCATCATGCCCCCTCAGCCGGGAGCGGTGGGCAGAGCCCTCCGAGTGAGAGCATCGCGAGTGCGATGACGGCCCAGGGTGAGTGGAAGCCGAACCCGCGACGCATGATCAGGCGGATCTGTGTGTTGGCTTGCTCCACTCGAGCGTTGCTGAGGTTGTTGATGAAGGCAGCCTCCACTCGTTCGCGCTGCGCTGTGATCCGCCGGGCGAGCTTTTGGAAGGGCTCCAGGCGAGATCGTCTGGCCCAGCTCAGCCACGCGTCGAGCAGCGCGTGCGCTTGCTCTGCGGGGACGCGGTAGATCTGGCGCAGCTGCTGGGCGAGCAGGTAGGCGCGGTAGAGGCGCTGGTTGAGTGTTTGGATGCGGGCGAGCTTTGCCTCTTGGCGCTCGGTCAAGCCCTCCGCGTTCTTCCAGAGCACGAACCGCGCGCCCTTGAGCTCCTTGGCGAGCTGCGTCTCACCGGCCTTGCGCGCCTGGTTCCAGACCTCGCGGCGGATCTCATCGAGCGCGTCGGTCGCGGCCTTGACGATGTGAAACGGGTCCAAGCAGATCGTGGCGTTCTCACAGCGCTCGGAGATCGGCCGCTGGATCCATTCGGCGTCGTCGCAGGAGACGAGCTTGATCTGCGCGCAGCGCTCGGCTCCCAGCGCATCCAGGAACTTCTCGACGGTCGCCCGATTGCGGCCGGGGTGCGCCCAGACCAGGCGGCCCGTGTCGTGGTCGATGACCACGATCATGTAGGTCTGGCCCCTGGCGGTTGCGATCTCATCGATCCCGATCCGCGCAAGCCCGGCCAGCAGGTCGCGTGTTGCCTTCTCGTCGGCCATCACCCGCTCACAGATCCAGCCGACCGTCCGCCACGCGATCCGCATAAGCTGCGAGACCGCCTTCTTGGAGGTGTGCACGGCAAGCCACGCCGCTTGGTCCTCGAACGCCACCGTGAAGTTCGCGTCGTGCCTGGCCCACGGCACCGCGGCCACCACGACACCATGGGTCTTGCACGTGACCCTGGGTGCCGCCGCCTCCAGGTAGACGAGCGTCGTGCCGAAGTCAAGCGCGCGCCAGCGCCGATCGCCCTCGCCCCGGTCATAGCGCGGGCAGCGCCGCCGGCAATGCGGGCAGCGGCCGCGCTCCCTCGCCTTGGGCCTGACCTTGACGATCAGCGCCTCTTCCTCGAGCGCGACCTCCTCGATGACCGCTCCGTTGAGACCGAGTAGCCCTTTCCATACTCTTTGCATGCGCACGTCGCCACCGTTCCTTTCCAGGGTTTCTGATCGTAAGAAGCCAGAACCCTATGAGCGCCGCGGCGTGCGCACCCTCAACCCCCACTCCGGGCGCCCCTGCGCCCGGACCTGATCGCCTGTTCAGCGCAGCCGCCCGGCGGGTCAAGCGCCACGGAAAGCGCTGCAATCGCCGCTGCGACACGCGAGTCGCCACCCGCCACCGAGGCGGCGCTTGAGGCATAGCCGGGCGGCGGAGCTACGCGCTTCGTGCCCTCAACTCACCCACGGAACGTGCACAAGCGCCTGATTTTTTTGACTTCTACCGGTTCTTTCTCGGTTGTAGTCGTGTTGTTGCCAAGCTGCCCGTCGGTGTTTAGGCCCCAAGACATGACCTTCCCGGTTTTCAGCAGCGCGAGGCTATGGAATTCGCCGCCCGCCACCGCGGTCGATTCGGTCAGCACTTTGACCACAACAGCTTCTTTCTCGGTGGTGGTATTGCCGTTACCGAGCTGGCTGTCGTTGTTCAAGCCCCAAGCCGCAGCACCGGAGGATTCCGATGCCGACGCCGGCACCACGCTCGCCAAGACCAGCGCGGTGAGCAGACCCGCCCATAGAAGTACCGTCCACTTAGAAGAGCGGCCGCGAGTGCGATAGGGCCCTTTGGTCTGTTGTCCCCCGGTCCGGCTCACGCGTTCCTCCTCGGTTTTGAGATCTTTCGGCCTCGGGCTCCCAAGCCAACGCCGCCGTGCCATAGGTGCATTTTGGCTCAGGTTGTGGAAGATCGTAACCATAGAAACGGACGGGTTTCTATGGTCGGGAAGATTTGTTCCGTACTTTGCGATCTTTTTCTAGTGCTGTTGTGGCTACGGATGTGCTGTTGTGGCTGTTGTCTGTGTGGCTACGGGTCTAGACGATGGCGGCTTGCAACCGACTTCAGACCATGAGCTTGCTGAGCCGCTCTCTCGTTTTGCCGCGAATCTTCGTCGTGCCCGGCTGAGCGCCGCGATGAGCCAGGAAGCACTGGCTGAAGAGGCAGACATGCACCGCACCGCCCTATCACGCCTTGAGACATGCGAGCGCGCCCCGGAGTTCCGGACCCTCATACGGCTGGCCCGAGCCTTGGACGTGACCCCGGCAAGTCTCCTGCGGGGAGTGCGCTGAACACGGGCCCGAATCGGCGAGACTCATGTCTGCCCGAGGAGCTGCCGATAGATCGCGCGAGTCTCGCGTGTCGGCTCAAGACCAAGCTGCTCATCGAGGGAGCGCGTGAGCTCGTCGTAGCGGCGGGTGATCGACTCGCGGAGTCCGAGGGAGTGTTCGGCTTGGAGCGCGAGACGCCAGCTTGGCTCGTGCAGTGTGTCGAGGGCGATGGCCTGCTCGGCCATCTGCAGCGCGCCGTGTGCGTCGCCGCGAGCGAGCCGCACGCGGCCAACGCGCTCAAGTAGGTCAAGCAGGGTGGCGCGCAGGTTGCGTATCTCGCCGTCGGCCCAGAGGTAGTCCGAGCCTTCAAGGGGTTCGCCGCGCCAGAGTGCGAGGGCTCTTTCGGGGGCTCCGGGGTCTGCGCCGTCACTGCTTGCCGCTGTGAGGAGCCGGTCGAGATCATCGAGGTCCACCCGCACTTTGGAGCGGTCGAGTTGGTAGCGCTCGGCTTCGTGGAGCCAGGCATCGCCGAGGGCCTCACGTGCCTCGGTGACGCTCTGCCAGAAGCGGGGTCGCGTGCGGGCGGGGTCCTGTGCGGGCCAGATTGCCTCGATCAGCTCGTTGCGGCTGGCGCCATTGGGGTGCAGCGCCAGGTAGGCCAGCAGCTCGCGTGTCCTCACGCGCTTGGGCGGCCGGCTGGTGCCGTCGATCCGCAGCGGGCCGCGCAGCAGTTGAGATTGAGAGTGGATCGTTGCCGGGCGGAGCTCCGTGCCGGCGGCCGGGAGGATCGGCGCTGACGAGTCCTCTGCCGTGCAACCCTCGGTGAGAGAGGAGCTGGTTAGCCGCTGTGGGACTGATGACGCTTATTTCTCACTCCTCGAGAGTGGCCGCGCTCGATGTTCACTGGCGCACCTTCCTGTGGGCCTTTACGCGCCCTGTCCGCGAGCCTCGCGGACCTTGCTGGCGAGCTCTAGGCGCAGTCCCACAGCGGCTAGGCTCAAACCCAGCCGGCGCTACCCCAGATTCACCAGCACCGCAAAAATCCAAACAGACTAGATGCACTGTGCCAGAGCGTGACAGTTTTTCGGTGGTAGATTCTGGGGTGATGATGACGGCTGCGAGTATCGGTGCGGGTCAGGCGGCGGGGTATAGCGCCTACCTGGAGTCCCGGACGGTCGCGCCCTCGCGCGGGGACTACTACCTCTCGCCGTCGGGTGAGCCGACGGAGGCCCAGGGCGTGTGGCACGTTCTCGATGAGACGCGCGAGCGGCTCGGCTTGGGGGCGGGCGAGGCGGTGCGTGCGGAGCAGCTCGTGCGTTGATGGAGGGCCGTCATCCGGTCAGCGGCGAGTTCATTCGCCGGGCGGGCGCGGATGGCCGGCGGGCGGGCGGGATCGACTTGACGTTCCGCGCGCCGAAGTCGGTCTCAGCGCGGTGTGGGCGCTCGGCTCTGAGGAGCAGCGCGCGGGTGTCGAGCTGGCGCACGGGCGGGCGGTGTCGCGTGCGCTTGAGCATCTGCGTGGTGAGGTCCCGGTCGTTCGTGAAGGCGCGGGCGGACGGGTGCTTTCCACGTCGGGGGATGTGTTGGCGGCGGAGTTTCGCCATACGACCGCGCGGGGTGTCGCGGGTGGTGAGGCGCCCGACCCGCAGCTTCATAGCCATGTCGTCGTGACGGGCGTGGTGCGCCAGGATGGGCAGTTCGCGGCGGTCGCGAGCAGGCCGTTGTTCAGGGCGGCGCGGGAGCTGGGCGCGTTCTACCGCGGCGCGCTCGCCGAGGAGCTGCAAGGACAGGGGTATACGGTCGTGGCGGGCACCGGGCGCGATGGCCGTTACTTCGAGGTCGCGGGGATCTCCGAGGGTGCGCGCGAGGCGTTGAGCGGCCGGAGCCGTGAGGTGTGGTTGGCGGCCGAGCGTTTCCGTGCGCGCTACGGCCGCGCGCCCGAGCGCGACGAGCTGCGCAACGTCAAGCTGGAGAACCGGCAGGCGAAGACCCCGCAGAACCGGCCCGAGCTACAAGCCGTATGGGAGGAGCGCGCGGCCAGCCAGCACGTCGACCGTGCCCACGTCGAGAGCCTGCAGAGCGAGCGATCGCGGCGGCGTGCAACGCACGGACGAGGCGGGTTGGCGTGAGCGGGTGACGGGCTCGTTGACGGCGCAGGGCGCGACGTTCGCTGAGCGGGAGCTGCGCGCGAGCGTGCTCGAGCAGGGCGTCGGGGAGCTTCAGCCGAACAGGGTTGCCCAGCACGCCCGCGAGCTCGTCGCCTCGGGGGAGGTGGTCGAGCTTGAGGGCGGGCGGATGACGACCCGCGAGATCAGGGGCATGGAGCAGGCGATCCACGCGCGCGTGAGCGAGATGGCGGCCGGCACCGGCGCGGCGGTGAGCGACCAGGACCGGACAGCGGCGGTGAGGGAAGTGGCGGAGCGGATCGGCGGACCGTTGAGCGCCGAGCAGCAGCAGGCGCTACAGGTGCTCGGTGGCCCGGAGCGTGCGGCGGTGCTGGTCGGGCAGGCCGGCGCGGGCAAGGGCGTCGTGATCGACGCTGCGGTCCGTGCCGAGCAGCACGCGGGCCGTGAGCCGTGGGGTGTCGCGGTCGCTGGTAACACGGCCGAGCGCCTGGGCCGCGAAAGCCCGTCGCTGGAGGGCCGCACGATGACGTTGGACTCGCTCGTCGCGAAAGCCCGCACCGGGAGCCTCATCTTGGATGAGCGCAGCACGGTGTATTTCGATGAGGCGGGGATGGCTGATACCCGCCGCCTGGACGCGCTCAGCGAAGTGGTCGCGGAGTCGGGAGGAAAGCTGGTGGTGATCGGTGACGCGCGCCAGCTCCCCGCGATCGGCGCGGGCGGCTTGTTCAAGGAACTGTCGGAGACCGCGCCGACGGCGCGCCTCTCGGAGGTGCGCCGCACGACCGACCCAGCGGAGCGACGCGCGTGGGCGGATCTGCGCGCGGGCCGCGCTGAGCAGGCGATGGCTCACTACCAGGCCCGCGGACAACTTCACTTCAGCGATACCCGCGAGCAGGCGTTTGGAGGGAGCGGTCAAGCAGTGGGCCGGGCTGGCCGAGCGCGACGGCGTGCAACGGGTCGCGCTGATGTCCGATGCCTCCACCGCGTGAGATCGACAGGATGAACGCCCGCGCGCAGCACCTCCGCGCCGAGCGCGGCGAACTCGGCGAGCGCGAGGTGGAGCTGCCCGACGTCGCCTACGGGCTGCGCGAAGGAGACCGTGTCGCGTTCATCGCCCAGCACCGCCCCGAACGGTGAGCGCCGCGTGGAGAACGGCACCCGCGGCGAGATCGTCGGCGTCGACCCCGACGATCAGCAGGTGAAGGTACTGACCGATGGCGCGCGTGAGGTCACGGTCGGCGGCGAGGACCTTGAGAGTCTGCGTCTCTCCTACGCCCAGCATCTCTACCGCCAGCAAGGCGCGACCGTCGACCGTGCGGTCGTCGTCACGGGGGGCTGGCAGACGAGCCAGGAGGGCGCATATGTGCAGGCATCCCGCGCGCGCGAGGGAACCGACTGGCACGTCGCCCGTGAGGACCTTGGGACCGAGGGCCTCGACGCTGAGCGCGTCGGCCGCCTGGCAGAGATGATGCGCGCCTCCCGGGCGCAGCTGCCCTCCGTCGCGTTCCGCGCCGTCACCGCCGGCACGGACACGGATGTCGGCGAGGAGCTACAGCGCTCCACCGCCCGCCAGCTCGCTCCCGACACCGGCCTGCAGCAGGACACGGGGATGGCGCTGTGAGCCGCGTCGCGATCACGCTGGACGAGCACGCCCACGCAGAGCTTGCAACGCCGCGCGCAGGCCGCCAAGGAGCCGGTCGCCCGGACAGCGGCGCGACTCGTCCGCGACGGGCTGCTCTGCAACCCAGGCGCAGGCCGCCGGCGAGCCCGCCCCGGCCGCCGCAACCAGGCCAGCAGAAGGTCAGAACGCGGGATTGCCGGGATGGCTTGAGCCACCCGGCGAGCGAGAGCGTCTGGCGGCGGGAACTATGGGCGGCCGTCTCCGCGCTCGCCGAGCGCTACCCCCGTGTCTTCTCAAAGCTCGTCGCGGACTGGTGGACAGACCGCGCGCTCATCGAGGTGCTCGGCGCGCTGAGCGCGTGGCGCTCCCAGCTCGACTCCGGGCGAGAGCCCCGACCCGCGCGCAGAGCTGTTATTCCACGACCGCCTGGAGATCCTCGACCGCCAGCTCACCCAAGCGGGCGACCCGACCGCCGCGCGCTTCGCTGGCGGGCCGCCGCCGTCAGAGTGGGTCACATAGCCGCTCGCGTCCGGTGCGGCAGAGCGCCTGCCAGTCGCAGTCGCTCAGGCCGGGCGCGCCGGGGAACAGGTCGACGCCGATCGGCTCTCGGCCCTGGGGTAGCGCGAGCGCGCGCCCTGCCGGCATCGCTCGCAGGTCCGCGGGCTGCACGGCGCGCTCGCGCTGCTGGGCATAGGAGTGACTGTCCCCGCCCGTGTAGGTCTTGCCGGCAGCGCTCGACCTGATGGGAGGTCGAGGTGTTCTCTGAGACCTGCGGGCGCCACACCAACTGCTCACCGCACGCGTCGGAGACGAGCTGCGCCGTGTAAGGGTCCGCGACCCCGGCGAGCACCAGCCGCAGCGCGGGCGTCGACCACATCGTCGCTGTCTCATGCTCACCCCACCGCGCGCGGGCCTGGCTCATGTCCTGCACCCCCAACACCGGCACGATGCCCTGCTGGATACCCTCGCTCAACAACCGCGGGAGCGAGCGGATCGGGGCGATATTCGCCACCTCATCCAGCGCGAGTAGCAACGGGCGCTCCAGGCGTCCGGCCGGTGAGGTGATCGCGAGGTCGATCGCGTGCGCGCACAGCCCATCCAACAACGCCGCGATCAGCGGCGCGAGCTCCTCCTGAATACGCGACGGAGAGACGACATACAGCGTGCCCTGCTGCGCGATCAGCTCCCCAAGATCGATCTGCGGCGTAAGCGTGGGGTCGGTGGACGCTCTGACCGCGGCACGGGAGGCCCACGCGAGCGCGACCTGCGCCGTCCCGAGCACACTGGTGCGGTAGTCCCCGACGGCCTGCGCGGCGACCCCGGAAAGCTCCTCCAACGCGATCGTCGCGCTCTGCGCCGCGGAGGATCTCCGCGGGCTCGGAGAACTCCGAGCGCCCAAGCCATCCCCGTGCGCGGTCGATCCCGCCGCCCGAAAGCGCAGCAGCGTGAAACAGCGGCGCCGAACAGCGCCCGTGCGGCGATCGCGAAGTGCTCGCCATGACGGACGCTCTCATCCGCGGAGGCCGGCGAGAGTAACGCAGCCGCGACCTCCACCGCGCCATCCCACGTCTCACACCGCGCCAGCGGCGAGAAGCCGACGCTGACCTCCGGGCAGCCGAGCGACCCGGTTGGGTCATACACCGCGACCGGACCCAGCCTCGCGCGGTGTGCCGCAGTCTTGAGGATGTCGCCCTTGGTCGAGGTAACAAGCGCCGGGCCAGCCCAAGCCGGCGAGTGTCGGCGCGATCACCTTCCGCGTCTTCCCCGACTTCGGCGGCCCCACCACGATCGCCGCACAGTCCGGCGGCGTGCGCAGCGCCCCGCCCGTGGTCTGCCCGGCCCACACATGCCTCCCCGTCGTGGACCCGCCGTCGCGGGCGACCCACGGGTCCTCCGGCTCAGCAGCCAGCGCGGGAGCATCCTCGCTCCCAAGGTGGCGGGCGCTGAGGGCGCCGATCGCCCACAGGCCTGCGGCCGCACAAGCCGTGAAGCTGGCGAGCGTGAGCAGCAGCGCGATCATGGCCAGCGTGGGCGGTCGGGGGGCCAGCGGGGATGGTCCGGTCGGCGCGGGGTGGCAAGCGATGAGCGCAGCGGCTCAGGATCACCAGGCGGCGGTGTGTGCTTGGGCTCGCGCGGGCGGATGCGCGGCGCGAGGACCATGCCCAACGCGAGCAACAGGAACGCGACCACGCCCATCGCGACAGGCGACGCGCCGAGGACCGCGCCGAGCGGGTAGCGCGGCCCAAGCGGACCAAGACCGCCGTGCGCCGCCTTCCACGCCCCAGCCGCCGGCCCCGCCCACAACGGCCAGCACACCCACAACGTCATGGCCAGCATCCCCGCGACTCCGAGACGCTGACGCCAGCGCAGACCGTCAAGCTCAACGGGGCGCAGAACACGGTTGCTCGCCGCAGAGGCCAGCAGCCAGCACGAACAGCGGCGCGAACACCGGCGCCGACCACCACCCCAACTGCAGGCCGACCATCCTGAACAGCGCGTGCAGCCCCACGAGCAGCAGGACCAGAGCCCCGCCGAACACGATCATCACCTTCAGCATCGCGTCCTGGTCGGCTTCCTTGTCCGCTCGCGAGCGCCCAGCGAACACCGAATCCGCCCAGCCCGGCGGACGATCCATCCGGCCCCGATCACGTCCCGTTCGCAGCTGCCTGCGAGGATCGCTACCCATCGTGCTCCACCTCTCTGCTCGTTGGGCTCTCCGCCAAGCTCGCCAACAGCGCCGCCTGGGTACTGCGCCTATACGCCGCGCGGCCCGACCTGTCGCCGCGACCGTTGGCTGGCCTGGAATACGCGCGGGCGGCCCCAGCGCGCCCGGCTACCTGCTCGGCCAGCCAGCCTTCGAGCATCGCCCGCGTGAACCGCAGATGGCGCCCCACCCGCAGAGAAGGCAAATGCCCCTGCCGCGCGGCGTCCCGCACCCACGAGACACGCACATTCAACAACGCCGCCGCCGCTTCGCAGTCAAGCAGCGGCTCATCCAACGACACCGCGGCGCCATCAGCCAGTCCAGAGGTCTTGTTCGTTCGTGTCATCTGCTCGCTCCATTGACTTGTCGTAGAACAGGACGCGATTCCCCCGTATGAGTTGGGGCCGACCCGTCCCTGTCCCCCTCAATGACCGCCAGCAGCCGCAACCGGCCACGACTTTTGGTCGAGCCGCTACCAGGCTGTCAGGAGCGACGCCTACGCCCTCCGTGATGGATGTGAGACGCATAGCCGCCGGGCAGCGTAGAAGGCGCTGCTGTCCGGCCCGTGAGCCCGCACGAGCGCCCTGGCACCGTCACCCTCCCGCAATGGCGGCCAAGAGCCGCCTTTTCGCCGATGTGGCCCTATTGCCGTGGTGGTCGTAGTGCGTTGATCCGATCGACGAGTTTTTGGTCGACCGGCGCCTTGTCGAGCTCGTCACAGCAGGGCGGCTGGTCTTTACGGGGGCGCCCGATGTCTGCCAGCTGCGGTATGTCCGTGGCTCCGTCGACGTGCGGATTCTCCTGGTCGTTATGTTGTCCGACCCAGGCGACGACGATCTCGTTGTGCTCGGCGAACACGATGTGCATTCGCCAGTCGGCGTAGAAGCGCAGGCCGCACACGTGGGCGTCTGAGCCGTCGGACGCCCGCATCCGGTAGTGCCCGGCGGCGCAGCCCTCGTGCTCCAGGCGACTGACTGCCTCCCAGAACTTGTCCTTGGCTTTCCCGCGAAGCGCTTTGACGCGCGGGTTGGCTCGCCGGGCGACCGTGATGGTGAACGTCACGTGCGAGTCAGCGGCTCTGTGTTACCGGCGAGAGCCTCGGAGAGGCCCTCGCGCGCGCCCGGCTCAGCGAGCTCGCGTTGGTCGGCGGCGGCGGCGAGCAGCGATTGCCAGCGCTTCTCGCTTGAGGCGGTCTCGCGCAGTCGCTCCAGATCGCGACGCAGATCGACGACGCTTGCGAAGGCCAGGAGCATCGGCCGCTCGCTGATCACGTCTATCAGCCCGCGCCGGGCCCATGCCCTGACCGTCGGCTTGGAGACGCCGAGCGCGGTGGCCGCTTGGGCGACGTCTATCTCAGCCGGGCGCATCGCCGTGATCGCGTGCTGGGTCTCCTGTAGCTTCGCGAGCGCCTGCTTGACGCTGCCGTTCTGGAGGGCGTCTTCGGTCCGGTTCAGGGTGTCCTCGAGCGTGATGAACCCAGCCGCCAGTGCCCGCTGCTCTCGCCTGGTCATAAAATCAGCCTAGCACTTCTTTCTGGTGAGACGCGGATATAGGAAAGAAGAACACGCTCCAGCGTAGCTGGATGCGTCCGTGGTCCCCGGTCGCTTCCCGGAGCGTACGCTCAAGAGTTTCGGGACCATTCCGGGACCTTTTCGAGATTTCACGTTGGCCGGAGCTTACGCGGCTTGGACAAGAAATGGCTTTGCAAGGCTAAGAACCTGTGATGCCGGAGGAGGGACTCGAACCCCCGACACGCGGATTATGATTCCGCTGCTCTAACCGACTGAGCTACTCCGGCGGGGAAGCGCAGTCTAGCCTCACGGGCAAACCGCGGTGGCAAGCTCGACGTGAGAGCACGGCGCTGAGCCAGATCGCGGGGAAAGGGCCGGTTTCCGGCGGCCCAAAACTCAAGCCGACGCATTTCTGTGCCAATAAAATAGTACAGAGGCCTTTAAATGCTATTCTATTAGCACAAATGCCCAAGCGTCGGCACGCATATCCGCCCACCGTCCACGAGGCCGCCGAACTGCTCGGCGCCGAGATCGCGCAGGCGCGAGCCACGCGGCGCTGGACCGTGCGTGAGCTCGCCGAGCGTGCGGGCGTGAGCCCAGCCACCTTGCAGAAGGTTGAACGAGGCAACCCCAGCGTCGCGCTGGGAACGGCGTTCGACATCGCCACGCTGGTTGGCGTGCCGCTCTTCTACGCCGACGGCTCTCGCCTCGCCGACGAGGCCGCGCGTGTGCGTCGCCCGACGTTGCTGCCACGGGCGGTGCGTCACCACCGAGGAGAGCTCGACAATGAGTTCTGAGCCGCCGGGCGAGGCATTCGTCTGGATCTGGCTGCCGGGCGCTTCGAAGCCGGTCGTCGCGGGACGTCTCGACGAGGTGGGCGGCGAAGCGACCTTCATCTACGGGCGGAGCTACCTACGGCGATCGAACGCGATCTCGCTCTACACGCCCGAGCTCCCGTTGACCGAAGAGCGGATCAGGCCGCTTCCCGGGCTCGACGCCCCTGGTTGCATGCTCGACGCTCGTCCGGATGCCTGGGGCCAGCGTGTGATCATGAACCGGCTGATCGGGTCCGCCGCCGCCGAGACAGACCCGGTGGATCTCGGCTTGATCGCGTTGCTGCTCGAGTCTGGATCGGACCGCGCGGGCGCTCTGGACTTTCAGCGCTCCTCTGAGGACTACGTCACCAGAGGACGGGAGAACGCGAGCCTCGACGAGCTTGCCGCCTCGGCTCGGCGCGTCGAGGAAGGGATACCGCTCTCGCCGGCGCTCGACGCGGCGCTGATCCATGGAAGCTCGATTGGCGGCGCTCGGCCGAAGGCGCTGATCGACGACGGGCCACGCAGGCTGATCGCCAAGTTCTCATCGGCGACCGACACGTTCCCGGTCGAGCGGGGCGAGTACCTCGCAATGGAGCTCGCGCGCCGCTCCGGTCTGAATGTGGCTCGCGTGGAGCTCACGAAGGCACTCAAAAAGACGGTCCTGCTCGTCGAGCGCTTCGACCGCATACCCGGGACTGAGCAGCGGCGGGGTTTCGTCTCGGCGCTGACGATGCTCGGTCTCAATGAGCTCGCCGCCGCACACGCCAGCTACGCGGAGCTGGCCCAGATCGTGCGCGCCGGCTTCACCGACCCCGGCGCGAGCCTGCGCGAGCTGTTCGCGCGGATCACGTTCAACATCCTCGTCGGCAACACCGACGACCATGCTCGCAACCACGCGGCCTTCTGGGACGGGCAGATGCTTACGCTCACCCCGGCCTATGACATTTGCCCACAGGTGCGCAACACCGGTCGCCCGACGCAGGCGATGATCATCGGAGACACCAACGAGCGCTTCAAAGAGAGCCAGGTCGCCGGGTGCGTCGAGCGGGCATACCTCTACCAGCTGAGTAAGCAGGAGGCCACGAGCATCGTCGATCGTCAGATCGAGACGATCAGAAGCGACTGGGCCGAGGTCTGTGAGCAGGCAGAGCTGACGGAGCTAGACCGCAACTACTTCTGGAAACGCCAGTTCCTGAACGACTACGCACTCAAGGGGTGGCCCGCGGCCATATAGCGCGTCGGTCAGCAGCGCGTCAGACTGCGCGGGGATGACCTCGGTCTCCGTCCACTCCTCCGCTCAGCCAAACGTCCCCGGCCGCGGGATCGTCGCCAGCTATAGCCCGCGCTTCTGGATGCTGGTCGTGCTGATCGGGATCGCCGCCGGTGTCGGCGGCGCGGCGCTGATCGGGCTGCTGCACGCCGTTCAGCACCTCGCGTGGTCCTACGAGCACGGTCATTTCCTGGAAGGCGTCGAACGCAGCACCGACGCCCGCCGGGTGCTCGTGCTGGCCGGCGGCGGCGTGATCGCGGGCGTCGGCGCGCTCGGGCTTGCGCGACTCGGTGGGGGAGACGTCCCGGGGGCGCTGTGGCTGCGCGCGGGGCGGCTGCCGCTGCTGGGCAGCCTTGCGCGCGCGGTCGAGTCGATCGTGATCGTCGGGCTCGGCGCCTCACTCGGCCGCGAGGCCGCGCCGCAGCAGGTCGGGGCGGCGGTCGCGTCGTGGCTGAGCGACTGGGCGCGCCTGCCGACCTGGCAGCGCCGGCTGCTCGTGGCGTCGGGGGCGGGGGCCGGGATGGCGGCGGTCTACAACGTCCCGCTGGGCGGCGCGCTGTTCGCGCTGGAGGTGCTGCTCGGCACGCTCAGCCTGCCGCTCGTGCTCCCGGCGCTCGCGACCAGCCTGGTTGCGACGGCGGTCGCGTGGGTGGCGCTCGGCTCGCGCCCGACGTATCTCGTCCCGACCTACGATGCGCACGCCTCGCAGATCTTCTGGGCGCTGCTCGTCGGCCCGATCGCGGGGCTCGCCGCGGTGCTCTACACCCGCCTGATCAGAAGCGCGCACGAGCTGCGTCCGTCCGGCTGGCGCAGGGTCGCGGCGCCGATCGTCGTGTTCACCGCGCTGGGGGTCGTCGCGATCGCCTATCCGCAGGTGCTCGGCAACGGCAAAGGCGTCGTGCAGCTCGCGCTCGTCGGCCGCCTCGCGGTCGGCGTGATGGCCGCCCTGATCGTGCTGAAGCCGCTCGCGACGGCCGGGTGCCTCGGCAGCGGCGCCCCCGGCGGGCTGTTCACCCCGACGCTGACGCTCGGCGTGGTGCTCGGCGGCGTGCTCGGCGACGGGTGGTTGGCGCTCTGGCCGGGTACGCCGCTCGGCAGCTACGCGGTGATCGGTGGCGCGGCCGTGCTCGCCGCGAGCATGCAGGCGCCGCTCGCGGCGGTCGTGCTGCTGCTCGAGCTGACCCACAAGGTCGACGGCCTGATGGTCCCGATGCTGCTCGCGGTCGTCGAGGCGACCGTCGTCTCGCGGCTGCTGCGCGCGCGCTCGATCTACTCCGCGCGGCTCCCGGGCAGCACCGTGGATGCGCACGAAGCGAGCTACGGCGACAGAATGGATCCGAGCATGACTGTCTACCCACCCACCGGCGGCGCGGATCGTGCCTCCTAGCTCGCCCGGCGGTCCCAGCTCGACCGGCGGCTTCCCGCGGGGTCTTCTGCGGCGCCCGCCGCTGTGGGCGCGCTGGCTGCTGACGCTGCTCGCCTTCGCGCTGCTGATCGTCGCGATCCGGATCGTCGCGACCAAGAGCGCAAACTCGACCGCGGAAAGCTCGCCGACGGCCGAAGCTGAAGCCAATCGCGTCGGCGAACTCGTCGTCACCACCGACGAGGCCCCGCACAGCTCGCCCCTGCGCGCGGGCGCTCCCGTGGGATCCGCGCTGCAGAGCGCGATCGCGGCCGACGTGCACGACCGGATTCGACACGGGGAATTGACCGGCCCCCTGCAGAGCGTGCGCTGTGCAGCCGCCGGTCAACCCCGGGCGGGACGGCGCCCTTTCAGCTGCACGGTGCTCTCCGCCGGCATCTCCTACACCTTCCTCGGCGTCGCCGACGAACGCGCGCGAACGCTGACGTGGTGCAAGAGCGATCCCGCGCCGACGAGCAACGGGCCGCCGACCGCGCAGATCAGCAGCCGCTGCCGCGTCTGAACTGAGCCTGTCGGGTCTGAGCTGAACGGAGCGTCACATCAGTCGGGTCCGGCGCTCGATCGAGCGGAAAGCACCACATGAGGCCGGATGGGGAGGCCGGCTCGCCGCCGCCGCGATCAGCCTCCGCGGCGGCGCGCCGCTTCCAGCGCCATCGCCCGGGCGACCTGCTCGCGCAGGCGCATCAGCTCGCGCTGGCGCCAGAGCACGAACAGCGTGAGGCAGGCGACGGCGAGCAGGCCGAGCAGCCCGAGCGCCGCCTCGAGCTTGGACGTCGTCGAGCTCGCGGTGCTCGACGCGCGTGGCGGAAGCTCGAGGCTCGAGGGGCTAGGGGTCACCGCCGCCGTCGGCGCGGGGGCGTGAGCGGGGCTGATCACCGGCAGCGTCTGCGCGGCGATCGCGAGCATCTCGCGCGGGGAGATGCCGTTGGTGAGGGTGTTCTGGATCCAGTAGGCGGCGCCGTATTCGTGCCAGGCGATCGTCCTGATCTGTTCTCCGGCGTAGTAGAGGCTGTATGTGCGCGAGCCGATCTGGACGGTCTGGCTGCGGTCGCTCAACAGCGGCGAGTCGGTCCAGTTGCTGCCCTGCACGTCGTAATATTCGCCCAGACCGCCGCGATCGATCACGATCGCGTAGATCGGGTGCGAACGGCCCCGTCGATCGTTGATGTCGTAGAGGCGCAGCGTGTCCGGTTCGGCTTCGGCGGACGTGTCGCGAGCCCGCGGATACTCGAGCGGGAACGGCAGCTGGGGAGCGGCCGCGCGCGCCTGGGTGAGCGCTTCGCCTGTGGTCGGCGTCAGCGACAGCGCCGCCGCGCCGCCGCCGCCGTGGGCGTGCGGATGCGGGCGTGCCGCGTTGACGTCCCGGTTGAGGTTGTGCTTGGCGATCGCGGCGGTTCCGTTCAGGAACGAGTGCACCGCTTCTGAGATCTGTTCGGGCGTGGCGGTGTCGACCGTCGGCAGCAGCGTGACGTGGAAGGGCACCTGCCGCACGGGCTTGCCGGCCGATTCGACGAGCAGCTCGAGCAGTTGCAGGACTTCTTCTTCCCCGTGCAGGTCGGTTTCCATCGCCTTGCCGAGGATGTGCTCGAACTTTTCACGGCTCCCAAAGAGCGTCGATCCGTACTCGGCCTTGACTTCGAGCAGGAACCGCTGGTCGCGGGCGTCGCGGATCAGCGAGGTCGATTCGTGGCGGTTGGCGACGAATTCGAGCGCCTGTTTCCCGCACAGGCGCTGGTAGCCGGGCTGGAGGTTGATTTCGAAGTACTGTTCGCCGCCGGGTTCGTTGACGTGGTAGTAGCGCTTGTCGACGGTCATATACATGCAGCCCATTTCGTCGACCGCGCGCTTGAATTTGGAGAAGTTCGTGACGAACACGTGGTTGATCACGGGGATCCCGAGCACGTGCTCGAGCGTTTCGACCATCAGCTTCACGCCGCCGGCGGTGCCGCCACCGTCCTCATAGCCGTAGGTGTAGGCGGAGTTGATGCGATTCGTGATCACTTCCCCGTTGGGCGCGGTGAACGTGACCTGCAGCTCGCGCGGGATCGAAAGCATCGAGATCGTCGGCTTGCTCGGGTCGATCCGCACGAGCAGCATCTCGTTGGAGTGCGGCACCACTTCCGGGTCGACTTTGGTGGGCGGCCGTTCGTCGTTGCCGACCAGCAGCAGCGTCTCGGGTTCGCCTTTGCTCGTCGGCGCGAGCACCTTCGGCGCGAGCTTGACCGTCTTGTTCTGGCCGAGCGCTTCGACGACTTTGCCGACCTCGTTGCGAGCCACGACGTAGGTCGCCCCGGCGGTGAGCAGCACGATCCCGACCGCGGCCAGCAGCACGCGCCTGGCCATCCACCAGGCGCGACGCGGCGGTTCGGGCGAGATGCCCGCCAGGGGCGGTTGTTCGAACGAGCTCATCGTGGGGCGGGCCGCATACTGTCAGCCATGCCTAAAGACCAAATAGGGCTCGCTCCTCCAGATCCCGCGACCCGGCCAGCTCAGCCGAGGGCACGGCGGCGCTTGGATTCGTTGGCGAGGCTTGGACTGCAGGCCTGGGCGCTCGCGGCTGGAATGCTGCTTGTGCTCTGTGCCTCCGCGAGCGCAATCGGTGCCCACGCAGGTCCGGTACGCGCGCCTGCGCTCGTCGCTGCTGAAGCGGGCGCACCGGCGGCAGCGTCCCCGCTCCCGGTCGCCGTGACGATCGATCCTTTCGCTCCGGGCCCGCCGGTGCCCAGCAGGTTTCTCGGACTGTCCTTCGAGGCGGCGGCGCTCGGCCAGCTCTCGCGCTACGCCTACCGTGGCGACCTGGTCGGTCTGCTGCGCTCGCTCGGTCCCGGCGTGCTGCGCTTCGGCGGCATCACCGCGGATGAGAACGTCGCTTACAGCGACGCTGACACGCCGCGCCCGGCGTGGGCCTCGAGCACGATCGGGCCGGCGCAGCTGGACGCGCTCGGCGTGCTGGCGCGGCGCAGCGGCTGGAAGGTGCTGCTGACGGTCGGGCTGGCCCACGACGAACCGGCCGCCGCCGCGCGCGAGGTGGCCGCCGCGCACCGCGCGCTCGGCGCGAACCTCGCCGCGGTCGAGATCGGCAACGAGCCCGACTCCTACGGCGCCCACGGATTCAGGCAACTGCCCTGGATCGCGCAGGGCTACGAGGAAGAGGCGAGCGAATACCGCGAAGCGATCGCGGCCCTCACACCGAACGTGCCGATCGCCGGCCCCGACGTCTCCGGCTCGGGCGCGTTCGGAGAATGGGGCGAGGAGGAGGCGCTCTCGCAGAAACCGGTCCTGCTGACCGGACACCACTACCCACTTGGGTGCGCGCAGACCCCAGCGCCCTCGATCGAAGCGCTGCTGAGCCCCGCGATCCGCGAACGCGAGGCGCAGTCGCTGACCACATATCTATCCGTCGCGGACACGTACCGGATCCCGTTTCGCATGGACGAGACCAACTCGGTCTCCTGCGGAGGGGTGCCCGGGATCAGCGACACGTTCGCCTCGACGCTGTGGGCGACCGCCTACATCACGCAGGCGATGACGGCCGGGGCGGCGGGCATCAACCTGCAGGGCAACCCCACGAACTGCGTCGGCTACACGCCCCTCTGCGCCCCCGATCCGGCGGCGCTCGCGAGCGGGGGCCTGCGCGCCCAGCCGGATTGGTATGCGCTACTTCTGACCAGCTCGCTGGTCGGCGAGCGCCCGCTGCCGAGCACGATCGCGGAAGGCTCGGCGAACCTCGTGGTGGCGTCGTTCGCGGGGCCCGACCACCTCTTGAAGGTGGTGCTCGTCGACGACGAACCTCCAGGCGCGAGCCCGCTCGCGCTGCGGCTGAACGTCGGCGCCGGACTCGGCGCGGGGCGGGTCCTGCGGCTGACCGCGCCCGCGCAGAACGCCACCGGCGGCGTGCTGCTCGGCGGCCGCGCGATCACGGCGAACGGATCGTGGAGCAACGGGACGCCGGCGGAAAGCGTCTCGGCCGGCACGGGGACGATCGCGCTTGAGCTCGCGCCCGACAGCGCCGCGCTTGTCACCGTCGGTCCGCGGATCGCCGCGGCGCCGTCGCGGCGCCGGTAGCGGGCACCACACGATCCACGGACGAGGTCCGCGGATGGCCATGCCGCTCCACCACCGATAGCGAGCACCACGCGGTCCGCGGACGGCAACGTCGTAGCGACGCCGGCGGCGGACACTACGATTACCAGGTGGCGGTTTCCTCTGAGACGAAGACCCAGGAACCGCCCAACCTGAAGCTCGTGTTCGGCGGCCTGCTGCTGGTGATGCTGCTGGCGGCGCTCGATCAGACGATCGTCGCGACCGCGCTGCCGACGATCGTCGGCGATCTCGGTGGGCTCAGCCACATCTCCTGGGTCGTGACCGCCTACCTGCTGGCGCAGACCGCCGTCACGCCGCTGTACGGGAAGCTCGGCGACATGTACGGGCGCAAGATCGTCCTGCAGGCGGGCCTCGTCGTGTTCCTCGCCGGCTCGGCGCTGTGCGGCCAGAGCCAGAGCCTCGACGAGCTGATCGCCTTCCGCGCGCTGCAGGGCCTCGGCGGCGGTGGGCTGATGGTCAGCGCGCAGGCCGCGATCGGCGACGTCGTGCCGCCGCGCGAGCGCGGCCGCTACACGGGGCTGTTCGGCGCCGTGTTCGGCCTCGCCAGTATCGCCGGTCCGCTGCTCGGCGGCTTTCTGACGAGCAACCTCAGCTGGCGCTGGATCTTCTACGTCAACCTGCCGCTCGGGATCGTCGCCTTCTTCGTGCTCGCCGCGACGCTGCCCGCGGTCACCGAGCGCGTGCACCACGTCGTCGACTACCTCGGCACCGCGCTGCTCGCCGCGGGCCTGACCGCGATCGTGCTCGCGGCCTCGCTGGGAGGCACCTCCTACGCCTGGGGCTCGCCGTTGATCGTCGCGCTCGCTGTCGGCGGAGCGCTGCTGCTCGTCGCGTTCTCCTTCGCCGAGCGCCGCGCGGTGGAGCCGGTGCTGCCGCCGCGACTGCTCAGCAACCGCGTCTTCATCGTGACCAGCGCCGTCGGCTTCGTGGTCGGCTTCGCGCTGTTCGGCGCGGTCACGTACCTGCCGCTGTTCCTGCAGGTCGTCAAGGGCGCCACACCGACCGGCTCGGGCCTGCAGCTGTTGCCGTTGATGGGCGGCCTCCTGATCACCTCGATCGTCTCCGGGCAGCTGATCACGCGCACCGGCCGCTACAAGCCGTTTCCGATCGTCGGCACCGCGGTGATGACGGTCGGGCTGTACCTGCTCTCGACGATGTCGCCGACGAGCTCGCGCGCGGCGATCTCGCTGTTCATGTTCGTCCTCGGGCTCGGCCTCGGGATGGTCATGCAGGTCCTGATCCTCGCCGTGCAGAACGCCGTCGACTACGCGGACCTCGGCGTCGCGACCTCGGGCGCCACGCTGTTTCGCTCGATCGGCGGCTCGCTCGGCACCGCGGTGCTCGGCGCGATCTTCGCCAACCGGCTCGCGAGCGAGCTGAAGAGCGTCTTCCCAACTGGAGTGGCCGGTCACGCCGCGACCGGCAGCACGGTCGACCCGAAGCAGATCGCGGCGCTCCCGACGATCGTGCGTGCCGGTTACCTGCACGCCTTCACGAACGCGCTCTCGACCGTCTTCCTCGTCGCCTCCGCGTTCGCGCTCGTCGCGTTCGCGCTCGCCTGGTTCATCCGCCAGCTGCCGCTGCGCGAAACCGTCGCGAGCCCCGACCTGGCCGATACCTTCGCCGGCCCGCGGGACACCGACTCGCTGGCGGTCGTGATCGACCAGATCGGGCGCCTGGACCGCCGCGAGGGCGCCCGCGAGATCATCCGCCGGATCGCGCTGCGCGCGGGCGTCGAGCTCGACCCCACCGCCTGCTGGCTGCTGGCGAAGCTCAGCGCGGATGCCTCGGTCTCGCTGGATGCGCTCGCCGAACGGGCGAACGTGGCGCCGGCGACGCTTGCCGCGGCGCGAGACCGACTGCTCGCTCAGGGGCTGATCCTCCCGCTTCCGAGCCCGAGCGATAGCTCCTCGCCCGCCTACGAATTGACCGCCGCCGGCCACGCCACGCAGGAGCGCCTGCGAGCGACGGGCGAGCAGCGCCTGACCGACCTGCTCGAGTGCTGGCAGCCCGATCAGCATCCGGATCTCGCGCGCTTCATCGACAGGCTCGCCCGCGAGTTCTTCGTCGACGACTCGGCCCTGCGCGGGCGCATCGAGGCGCCGGCGCAGGCACCGGCGGGGGTCTCCGTGTGACCCTGCTCGCCGTGCCGAACGTCTCCGAGGGGCGCGATCGGGCGGCGATCGCGGCGATCGCGGCGGCGTTCTCGGGCGAGCGCGAGCCGGCTGGCGCGGCCACCACGGGCGACGGATCGGAGGACAGGGGATACAGGTCCCCGCAAGGGCGGGTGCGCCTGCTCGACACGCACTCCGACGCGGACCACCACCGCACGGTCTTCACGCTCGCCGGACCCCCCGCCGCGCTGGGAGATGCGCTGCTGCGCGGTGCGCGCGCGGCGCTCGGGCGGATCGAGCTCGGTCGGCGCACGGCAGCCGAGATCGGTCAGCACCCGCACGTGGGCGCGGTCGACGTGGTTCCGATCGTCTACCTGGATCGCGACATGCGCGGGGCCGCCCATGCGGAGGCGCTCGTCGTGGCCGACCGCATCGGCGAGGAGCTCGGCGTGCCCGTCTTCCTCTACGGCGCGCTCGCCGACGGGCGCTCGCGCGCGCAGCTGCGCCGCGGCGGAATGGCAGGGCTGGCGGAGCGCATCGGCTCCGGTGAGCTGCGACCGGACTTCGGGCCGCGCAGCAGGCCGCATCCCGGCGCCGGCGCGACGTTGGTGGCCGCGCGCGCGCCGCTGGTGGCCTTCAACCTCCAGCTCGCCGCGCCGTCGAGCATCGAGGACGCGCGGCGGATCGCGGCCTTCGTCCGCGAGGGCGGCGCCGAGGGCCTGCCGGGGCTGCGCGCGATCGGGGTGGAGTTGGACGGCGCGGTCGCGCAGGTGTCGATGAACGTCGAGCGACCCTTGGAGCTGCCGCTGGCGGAGGTTGTGGAGGCCGTGCGCCGCCATGCCGAGGTCGCGAGTGCGGAGCTGGTCGGGCTCGCGCCGCGCGCGGCGTTCGAAGGCTTCCCTGCGGATGTGCCATTGCCGGGCTTCGATCCGGAGCGCCACCTGATCGAGAACGCACTAGGCTGCTAGCCATGGCTCAGACGAAGCGCAAGCGCCAGACCAAGCACCGCGGCAACGCCGCCGGCGTGATCGAGTCGCGGGGTCGCACCGGGCGCAAGCCGACGGCCGCGGAGAAAAGCGGCAAGGGCATCGGCACGACGGGGAAAAAGGAGCCGGTGCTGGCTCGCCAGGATCGCCCGCCGACATGGCTCGGCGCGTTCTACCGGGCGATGGTCGCCGCCGTGTTGATGTTGCTGATCAGCCTGTTCCTGATCAAGAAGACGAACGAGGCGATCGCGCTGTTCCCGATCGTGCTCGCGATCTACGTGCCGATCAGCTACTACACCGACACCTGGATGTTCAACCGGCGGATGCGCAAGAAAGCCCAGGGCGGGGGGAAGGCCGCGGCGCGATGAGCGGGCTGGACGTGAGGATCTTCACGGTCGGCCCGATCCAGGAGAACGCCTACATCGTCTCGGCCGCCGGCTCGAGCCGCGCGGTGATCGTCGACCCGGGCGACGAAGCCGAGCGGCTGCTCGCGGCGGCGCGGGAGCTCGGCGTGGAGATCGAGGCGATCCTCGTCACCCACTGCCATTTCGACCACATCGGCGCGGTTGCGGAGGTCGCACGCGCGACGGGCGCCCCGGTCTACTGCCCGGAGATCGAGCGGCCGGTGCTCGCGGACATTCCCAGCTGGACGCCGCCGGGGTTCGGCCCGTTCGAGAGCTACGAGGCCGAGCACACGGTCGCGGGCGGCGAGCGTCTGAACCTGGCGGGGCTCGAGATCGAGGTGCTGTTCACGCCCGGGCACTCGCCGGGACACGTCACGTATGCGATTGCCGCTGCGGGTCAGGGTGCGAATACTGGCGTGGGTTCCGGTGCGGGCGAGGGTATGGCGCCCGAGGCTGGGGCTGAGGCTGGGGAGCGGGTGCTGCTCTCCGGCGACGTGCTCTTCCAGGGCTCGGTCGGCCGCGTCGATCTGCCGGGCGGCGACTGGAACGTGCTGGAGCGCTCGATCGGTTCGCTTGTGCGCGCATTCCCGGCGCAGACCGCTGTCTATCCGGGACATATGGGCGCGACGACGCTCGGGCGCGAGCTCGAGACGAATCCGTTCCTCGCTGAGCTGCGCGTCCCCGTCGAGCGTCCGGCCTCGGGCGCGACGCCCGCTCAGGCGCTCCGGTCGCCGGATTCGACCGCCGGACGTTGACTTCCGCGGGGGAAAGTTGAGCCGCGGCGAGCAGATCAAAGTCCCGCGCGGCACGTTCGACGTGCTCGGCGAGCAGGCGAGGGTGCGCGCGAGCCTCGAGCAGGCCGCGCGGAAGCTGCTCGAGGGAGCGGGGTACGAGCGGATCGAGACGCCGGTGCTCGAGGCCACGGAGCTGTTCGCGCGCGGCGTGGGCGCCTCGACCGACATCGTGCAGAAGGAGATGTTCACCTTGCAGGACGGCGGCGGGCGCTCGCTGACGCTGCGCCCCGAGGGAACCGCGCCGATCTGCCGCGCCTACGTCGAGCACGGCATGCACAAGCGCAAGCAGCCGGTCAAGCTCTGGTACCTGTCGAGCTTCTTCCGCCACGAGCGCGCCCAGGCGGGGCGCTACCGGCAGTTCTGGCAGGTCGGCGCGGAGGCGCTCGGCTCGGATGACCCGGCCCTCGACGCAGAGTCGATCGTGCTGCTGGCGGCGTTGCTGGGAGAGCTGGGCGTACGCGATCTGCGGCTGCGGCTCGCGAGCCTCGGCAGCAGCGAGAGCCGGGGCGCCTACCGCGAGCTGCTGCAGGCGCACCTACGCGCGCACGAGCAGAGCCTCTCCGAGGAGGTGCGCGCGCGGATCGAGCTGAACCCGCTGCGCGCGTTCGACTCCGATCACGAGGGCACCAGGAGCGTGATGGCGAGCGCGCCGCGGCTGCTCGACCACCTCGACGACGACGACAGCGAGCACTTCGCGCAGGTGCGCGCGCTGCTCGACGTCGCGGAGGTTTCGTACGAGATCGACCCGACGCTCGTGCGCGGCCTCGACTACTACACGCGGACCGTGTTCGAGTTCACCTCCGACGCGCTCGGGGCGCAGAGCGGCGTCGGCGGCGGCGGGCGCTACGACGGCCTGGTGGAGAAAATCAAGGGCACGGCGAAGAGCGGCGGAGAGACGATCGAGAGCCCGCGGATCGGGCGCCCGCCCACCCAAGGCCCGACCACGCCCGGGATCGGCTGGGCGGCCGGGATCGAGCGAATCCTGCTCGCGGGCGAGCCGGCGCCGGTCGCGGCCAGCCCGCTCGACCTGTTCGTCGCGCTCGGCGATGGCGGTGAGAGGAGGAAGGCCGCGTTCGGCGTGCTCGGCGCCGCGCGATCGGCAGGGTTGACGGCCCAGATGGAGCTCGCGGGACGCTCGCTGAAGGGTCAGCTGAGCCTGGCCAACGCGCTCGGCGCCCGCTACGTCGCGATCGTCGAGGGTGGGGAGACGGTGCTGAAGGACATGCAGGGCGGCGGCCAGGAGACGCTCGCGACGGACACGGTCGTGCACGCCGTCCTGCGCGCGCTACGCGATCTCTGACAGGTCCCCGCGGGACGCGCCGAGAAAGCACGGACGGTCCATGTGGTTTTGCGCCGTTCAACTCTTGGCGGAGAAATGCCGAAAGGGGAGCGATGGCACAGCTTTCCCGTCCCTACCAGCTCGCGCTCGGCGCGGTCGTCCTGTTTGCGCTCGTGTGGTTCGTGGCGCTCAACGGGCATGGTTCGAGCTCCAGCTCGACGCCCGTGGCGAGCACGCCGGCGCCTGAGACCACGCCCGCCGTCCAGGAAAAAGCCGTCGCGTCGAGCAAGATCTATCACGGCGCCGCCCCGGGCGTGGAAGGCCTGACGCGCGATATCAACCGTGCGCACGGCGCGATGGCAAAAACCCAGGGTCAAGAGCAGAAGATCGCGGGCACCGCGGGTGAAACCAAGAGCCAGGGCACGGGCGCCGCGAGTTCGAGCACGACGGTCGTCGCGAAGCACGGTGCCGCGGGTTCGAGCACGAAGGTCGTGACAAAGCACGGTGCCGCGGGTTCGAGCACGACGGTTGTCACCAGGCACGGCGTCGCCGGCGCGAGCGCGACGGTCACGACCAAACACGCCGCGACCCCGCCGCCGAACAAGACCGCCACGAGTGGGATTCCCCCGCGGCAGGCGGCGATCGAAAGCGAGCTCAAACGGGGCGAAGTGGCCGTGGTGCTGTTCTGGAACCCGAAGGGCGCGGACGACAACGTCGTTCACGAGGAACTGCAGATCCTGCTCGCCGCCCACCACGAGATCCACGCGCTCGGCCACGAACAGGAGGTCCACAAGCTGCTGAAGATCATCGGCCTCGAACTCGAAAAGAAGATCGCGGTCCACTACGCCTCAGCCAGCCAGGTTGCGTCCTTCGGCACGTTCACAAAGACCGTCCAGGTCTACGGCACGCCGACGATCCTCGTCATCAACAAAAGCGGTGCGGTGACGACGATCAACGGCCTGACCGATGCCTTCGCGATCGAGCAGACGATCGACGAAGCCCGCCAGGAATCGTAGGGGCAGGCGGTAGGGCCAGGCGGTGTCGGTGACTGTCGCGGTCCCGCGGTAGTCACCGGTCTTGCCGACCGCCGTCTTCATAGACCTCGAGTCCCGCTCTGCCGGGACTCTAAACTCGCTCGGGTGAACAGTCCCGAGGCATTTTCCCAGCACCTCGAAGCCCCGCTCGGCCGCGGCCACGTCCCCGCGGACGCCCACACCGGCGCCGCCGGAGGCGCCGCGTGCGGCGATCTGATCCGGATCTCGCTCGCGCTCGACCGCGACAGCGCCGGCGGGCGGATCGCGGACGCCGGCTTCGACGCGAGCGGCTGCGGCGCAAGCATCGCGGCCGGCAGCGCCGTCGTCGGCCTCGTGCGCGGCGCGCCGCTGCTGGAGGCGGCGAAGATCGGCCCGGAGCAGATCGCAAGCGAGCTCGGCGGGCTGAGCGCGGCCAAGCGCCACGCGGCGGAGCTCGCGGCCGACGCCCTGCACCGCGCGCTCGGCGCCGCCGTCCGCGCGAACGCGGTTCTGGCCCCGCACGATGGACCGCACGCTAGTCGCGATGAGCGGCGGCGTCGACAGCGCCGTGGCGGCGCTGCTCGCGACGCGCGCGGGTGCACAGGCGGTCGGTGTGACGCTGGAGCTGTGGTCGGATCCGGAGAACGACGGCGAGGCGAGCTGCTGCTCGGCACAGGCGGTGCGCGGCGCGCGCGAGGTTGCGCACGGCCTGGGCATGCCCCATCTGTCGATCGACCTGCGCGCCGAGTTCCGCGCCGGCGTCGTCAACCCATGGCTGACAGATCACGCGGCCGGGGAGACGCCGAACCCGTGCGTGCGCTGCAACGGGAACGTGCGGCTCGACGCGATGCTCGAGCTGGCGGAGCGGCTGGGCGCGCGGACGCTCGTTACCGGCCACTACGCGCGCGTAGAGGACGGTCCCGTGTTGAGGACAGCGGCCGATATCGGTAAGGACCAGAGCTACGTACTCTCGGCGCTGAACCCGCAATCACTGTCGAGGCTGCGCTTCCCTCTGGGAGACATGCACAAGGAGGAGGTGCGCGCAGTGGCCGAGCGAGCCGGTCTTGCGGTGGCGCGCAAGCGCGACTCCCAGGATTTGTGCTTTTTGGCCGGCACACGCCAGAGCGACTTCCTGGAGCGGCACGGGGGTTTCGGTCGTCGGCCGGGACCGATCGTGGATCAACGGGGGAGAGCGCTCGGTGAGCACCGGGGAGCCCACGTCTACACAGTTGGTCAGCGCCACGGTCTCGGCATTGGCGGCGGTGAGCCGCTGTACGTGCTCTCCACCGATATGAGCTCCAATACGGTCACCGTCGGTCCGCGTGCCGAGCTGCTCGCAAGCAGAGTTCAGGTATGTGATCTCACGCTGCACCGCAGCGGGAGCGAAGTCGACGGTGTGCGCGTACGCGCACACGGGCGACGCTTCGCCTGTCGTCTGGCGGAGAACCTCGAGCCCGGTTGTCACGAACTGGCAGATGTGGAGTTGGACGAACCAGCGGAGCGCACAGCGCCGGGGCAGTTCGCCTGTCTGTACTCGGGCGATGTAATCGTCGGCCACGGCACCGTAGCGTCGTAGCAGCCTAAGATCATCCATCGATGACCTCCGACGAGATCCGCGAGCGCTACCTGGCCTTCTTCGAGGAGCGCGGGCACATGCGCGTCGCCTCCTCCTCGCTCGTGCCCTCCGCGCACGACCCCTCGGCGCTCCTCACGGTCGCCGGGATGCACCCGCTGAAGCCGTACTTCCTCGGCCAGGAGGAACCGCCGGCAAGGCGGCTGACGAGTTGTCAGAAGTGCTTCCGGACGGTCGACATCGACAACGTGGGGAACACGACACGGCACCTGACGTTTTTCGAGATGCTCGGGAACTTCTCGTTCGGCGACTACTTCAAGCGGGCGGCGATCGAGTTCGCGTGGGAGCTCTCGCGGGAGGTTTTCGGCCTCGCCGAGGAGGACATCTGGGTGACGGTGTTCGCGGGCGACGAGGCGCTGGGGCTGGGCCCCGACGAGGAGGCGATCGGCATCTGGCAGCAGGTGGGGGTCCCGCGCGGGCGGATCGTGGAGTGCTCGCGCGAGGAGAACTTCTGGCAGGCCGGGCCGACGGGTCCGTGCGGGCCGAGCTCGGAGCTGTATCTCGACCGCGGGCTGGACTTCGGAACGGCCGAGGACCTACCGGGAGGCGAGAACGAGCGCTTCCTCGAGTTCTGGAACCTCGTGTTCACGCAGTACGACCAGTCCGTCGACGCCGACGGGGCGTCGACGCTGACGAGCCTGCCCGCGAACAACATCGACACGGGCCTCGGGCTGAACCGCATGGCGGCGATCCTGCAGGGCAAGGAATCGGTGTTCGAAACCGACCAGTTCCAGCCGCTGATCGAGCTCGGCGAGGAGCTCTCGGGCAGACGCTACGGCGAGCGGCACGCAACCGACCGCGCGCTGCGGATCCTCGCCGACCACGCGCGCGCGATGACGTTCCTCGTGGCCGACGGCGTCGTGCCGAGCAACGAGGACCGCGGCTATGTGCTGCGCCGGGTGATGCGCCGCGCGATCCTGCAGGGGCGGCGGGTGCTCGAGCTCGAGCCGGGCTTCCTCACACGCTACGGCGAGCGTGTCGTCGACATCATGGGCGACGCCTACCCCGAACTGCGTGAGCAGGCTGACGCGATCGATACATGGCTGAGCGCGGAGGAGAAGGGGTTTGGCCGCACATTGGAGCAGGGGCTGCAGACTCTGCGATTTCATATCGACCGCGCCAAAGACCTAGGTAACGACTTCATACCTGCCGAGGCAGCCTTTCAGTTACATGACACATTCGGGTTTCCTTTCGACCTCACCAAGGAATTGCTTGCCGAGGAGGGCCTGAGTGTGGATGAGAGGGCTTTCGAGAAGTTGATGGATGAGCAGCGTGAGCGAAGTCGTGCAGGGCGTACCCAGGTCGACCTCGACGGCGAGCTGGGCCTGAATGGAAAGCTTGAGCCACGGGCTACTCAAAAGGGAGCGGGCCGCGCCGCAGCAGCCTTGTTTGCAGCCGAGAGTCGCGTCCCGACACATTTCACGGGCTATGAGATCGAGGAGCAGCAGACGACGGTCGCCGCCGTCGGCGTGAACGGAGCAAGTTCGCTGGTGAAGCTCGCCGAGTCACCGTTCTACGCCGCCGGGGGCGGGCAGATCGCGGACGTGGGCACGATCGAATGCACGGACGGCGACTGCCGCGCGCGCGTGGAGGACGTGTTCCGGCTCGGCGACGATCAGGTGCTCGCGGTCGTGCTCGAGCGCGGCGAGCTGCGGCCGGACGAGCGTGTGCTCGCGCGGGTCGACCACGCGGCCAGGCACGCGACCGAGGCGAACCACACCGCCACGCATCTGCTGCAGGCCGCGCTGCGGGCACGCCTCGGCGCGCACGTGCGCCAGGCCGGCTCCTACGTCGGGCCGGACAAGCTGCGCTTCGACTTCAGCCACGGCCAGGGCCTGACGGCGGAGGAGCTGCGCGACGTCGAGGACCAGGTGAACGCGTGGATCGCCCGCAACGACCCGGTGCGGCCGATCACGACGACGCTCGACGAGGCCAGGCGGCTGGGCGCGATGGCGCTGTTCGGGGAGAAGTACGGCGAGGTCGTAAGGATGGTGCAGGTCGGCGAGGGCGAGTATTCGCGCGAGCTGTGCGGCGGCACGCACGTGCGCTCGACCGCCGAGATCGGCCCGTTCCGGATCCTCAGCGAGACCTCGAGCGCCGCGAACGTGCGGCGGATCGAGGCGGTCACGGGGCCGGCGGCGGTGGAGCTGCTGCGCGAGCACGACCGGCTGCTGGGCGAGATCGCACAGACGCTGCGCACGACCCCCGGGCAGGCGCTCGAGGCGGTGCAGGCGCGGGAGCGCTCGCGCAAGGAGCTGGAGCAGGCGCTCAAGCAGGGTGGCGGTGCCGGCGGGGACGCCGATACGGTCGACATCGAGGAGCTGTCCGGGCGCGTCGCGGAGATCGCCGGCGTGCCGGTGCTCGCCGCAGTCGTCGAGGTCCGGGACGCGAAGGCGTTGCTGGAGATTGCCGACCGCCTGAAGGGCAGGCTCGGCGAGGCGGCGATCGTGCTCGGCACGGCGGTCGACGGACGTGCCCATCTGCTGGTCGAGCGTCGCTCCCGAGCTCGTCGCCCGTGGCGTGAGGGCCGGCGCGATCGTCAAGGCCGCGGCCGCGGCCGTCGGCGGCGGTGGCGGTGGCCGCGACACCCTGGCCCAAGCCGGCGGACGCGATCCCGAGAAGCTCGGTGAGGCGATCGAGGTCGCGCAGGCAGAGATCGCGTCGGCTCTGCAGGGCTGATGCCGGTGATGGCTTGGCGGCGTCGATCCGCTCCAGGGGAGCCGGTCGACGTCGCCGGATGGGCGTACCGCCGCTGATGCGGGTGCTGGCGCTCGACTACGGCAGCGCGCGTTGCGGCTGCGCGCTGAGCGACCCGACGGGCACGATCGTCACCCCGATCGAGCTCGTGCCGCGGCCCGCAACGCGGCGCGGGCTGGCGCGGATCGAGCAGCTCGTGCGCGAGCGCGAGGTCGAGCGCGTCGTCGTCGGCCTGCCGCTGTCGCTGAGCGGCGATGACAGCGAGCAGACGCGCGAGACGCGCGCGTTCGCGCAGGCGCTGTCACGACGTCTGGGGGAGGGGGTGGCGGTGGAGATGCACGACGAGCGCTTCACAACGCGCCTGGCTCAACGCGACGATGCGGGGTCGAGGGCGGCGGAGGACTCGCGCGCCGCGGCGCACCTGCTCGAGAGCTGGCTGGCGGCCCGGTCTCGCTGAAGATCGCGTTAGGGTCCCTGCCTTGGCCCGCGGCAACCGATCACAGCCCCCCCAAGAACGCACCGAGGAGGAACGCGAGCGAGACCGGGAAGAGCGCGCGCGCCGCACGCAGATGAAGCATCGACCAGTGGGTCCATCGAGGCCGGCGCGGACGGGCGTCGTTGCACTGGCGATCCTCGCGTTGCTCCTCGTGGCGCTGGGTGCCGTGGTGCTCGTGCGCGCGCTGCGGCACTCCAAGCCGCCGCCACCGCCGAGCGCGACCGTGCGCGTCGTGAAGGTCGTGATCCCCGAGGGGGAGAACCGCCTGCAGATCGCCGAAATCGCCGCGGCCGACGGCCTCACGGGCAGCTACGCGAAGGCAGCGGAGCGCTCCCCGATCCTGAACCCGGTCACCTACGGCGCGCCACGGGACACCCCGAACCTCGAAGGCTTCCTGTTCCCCGCCACCTACGACATGGTCGCGGGCGCGCCCGTGAGCCGGCTGGTGGCCGAGCAGCTGGAGGCCTTTCAGGAACGCTTCGGCGCCGAGGAGGTGCAGCGAGCGCGGGCCCTGCACATCACCCCCTACCAGCTGCTGACGGTCGCCTCGATGGTCGAGCGCGAGGCGCTGGTGCCGGGCGACAGGGCGAAGATCGCCGCCGTGATCTACAACCGCCTGCGCGACGGCATGCCGCTCGGGATCGACGCGACGATCTACTACGCGGTCGAGCAGGCCAAGGGGATCGCCACCTACACCGGCGAACTGACCGAATCGCAGCTGCACATCGACTCGCCCTACAACACGCGCACCCACCGCGGCCTGCCGCCGACGCCGATCTCCAACCCGGGATGGCCTCGATCGAAGCCGCGGCCCACCCCGCGCACGTCCCCTACCTGTACTACGTCGCCGGCGCCGACGGCTGCGGCGAGCAGGTCTTCTCGACGACCTACGCCCAGTTCGAAGTCGACGCCGCGGCCTACGACGCCGCGGTGAAGAAGAACGGCGGCAAGCCGCCGGTGTGCAAGAAGAAGCGATGACGGTGGAACCAACCACGACTTTCGCCGCGGTGAGGGCAGACGCCGGACGCACCGACCGAAGATCGGCGAGCAGATGACGCCGCGACGTTTGGGAGTGCTCGGCTGGCCGGTGGCGCACAGCCGCTCGCCGGCGATGCACAACGCCGCGCTGCGGGCGCTCGGGATGGAGGACTGGCGCTATCAGGCGCTGCCGGTGCCGGAGGAGCTGTTCGCGGAGACCGCGCGCGCGCTGGGAGCGGCCGGCTTCGCCGGCGCGAACGTGACGATCCCCCACAAGCGGGCGGCGCTCGCGCTGGCCGACCGGGCGAGCGAGGCGGCGCGAGCGATCGGCGCCGCGAACACGCTCACGTTCGGCGCCGACGGGACGATCGCGGCGGAGAACACCGACGCCCCCGGCCTGATCGCGGCGCTCGGGCAGCTCACCGGTCTACCGGCCCGTCCGAGCGTGCTCGTGCTGGGCGCGGGCGGCAGCGCGCGCGCGGCGGTCTGGGCGCTGCGAGAGGCCGGCGCGCGCGAGGTGTCGGTGTGGAACCGCACGCCCGAGCGCGCCACGGAGCTCGCGCGGGAGCTGGGCGCGCGCGTCGTAGCCACGCCGGTGCCCGCCGAGCTGCTCGTCAACTGCACGTCGGTCGGGCTAGAACGGTCGGCCAGTGAGACGGAGGGGCTCAACCAACTCGGGTTGACGTTCGATCAAGTCGGTGAGTACCCATATGTCGTCGACTTCGTCTATCGCTCCGATCCCACCCCACTGCTCGCCGCCGCGCGGGCGCACGGCGCGCGCACCGTCGACGGGCTGGAGATCCTCGTCGAGCAGGGGGCGCTCAGCCTCGAGCTGTGGACCGGCCGCGAGGCGCCGCGCGAGGTCATGCGCCGCGCCGCCGAAGCAGACGACGACTCCGCATAGCGGGGTCGGCAAGCGATGAGCGAGGCCCCGCAGCGGATGGGCCCCGATTTGCATGCCTCTAGAGCGGGAGGGGGGCAGGTCCCCCTCCCGGGCCTCCCCCCGGTCACGAGAGCGCTCCAGCGATGAGCGAGGTTCCACAGCGAACGGGCCCCGACCTGCACGCCATTTTCGGTATCGACTCAGCCGATACGACGGAGTCCGAGCACATGGTGGAGATCGAGCGCGCGGCGGGCGAGCTGGGGCCCGTCACGGAGGTTGATTCGCCGATCGAGGAGATCCACGTGGCTACGCCCGACGAGCCGTGGACGGGCATCACCACACCCTCGCGCCGGGGCTCGTCGCCGCGCTTTCTGACGGACGTGATCGTCGATCTGGGGCTGGTCTCGCGCGAGCGGGTGGAGAGCGCGATCGAGACCTCGCGGGCGACCGGCACGATGCCCGAGCGGGTGCTGCTCGATGGCGGCGCGCTGACGCAGGACGGGCTGACGCGCGCGCTCGCGGAGCGCTACGGGCTCGACCACCTCGACCTCGGCGTGTTCTCGATCGACATGAACGCGGCCAACCTCGTCTCGAGCGCCGCCGCGAAGCGCTATCAGGCGGTGCCGGTGGCGTTCGCCGACAAGACGACGTTGCTGGTCGCGATGGCCGATCCGTCGAACGTGCTGGCGGTCGACGACATCGCGATCATGACCGGCTACGAGGTGCGCGTCGCGGTCGCGCCGCCGGAGGACATCGCGAACCTGATCTCGCGACTGGACCGGCTCGAGGACGTCGTCTCCGAGCAGGACGGCCAGCTCGACGAGCTCGAGGGGGGCGCGGCCGAGGTCGTCGACCTGCACGAGACCGCCGACGACGCGCCGATCGTCAAGCTGATCAACCAGATCATCGCGCAGGCGGTCGAGCAGGGCGCCTCCGACGTGCACCTGGCGCCCGACGGGAGCGAGCTGCGCGTGCGCTTCCGCGTCGACGGGGTGCTGCACGACGTCACGACCGTCCCCCGCAGGATGGCCGGCGGGGCGATCTCGCGCGTGAAGATCATGGCGGAGATGAACATCGCCGAGCGGCGCCTGCCCCAGGACGGGCGCGTCGGGCTGACCGTCGACGGGCGCCACGTCGACCTGCGCGTGGTGACGCTGCCGAGCGTGCACGGCGAGGCGGTCGTGATGCGGGTGCTCGACAAGGACTCGGTCGTGACGAGCCTCGACCAGCTGGGCTTCGCCGACTCCGATCGCGAGCGCTTCGAGCGCGCCTGCCACGAGACGCACGGAGCGGTGCTCGTGACGGGGCCGACGGGCTCGGGCAAGTCGACGACGCTGTACGCGGCGCTGCAGATGCTGAACACGCCGGAGAAGAACATCATCACCGTCGAGGACCCGGTCGAGTACGAAATGGAGGGCCTGACGCAGCTGCAGGTCGCGGCGAAACACGGCCTGACGTTCGCGGCCGGGCTGCGCTCGATGGTGCGCGCCGATCCCGACGTGATCATGGTCGGGGAGATCCGCGACGCGGAGACCGCGCGGATCGCGATCGAGTCGGCGCTGACCGGGCATCTCGTGCTCTCGACCCTGCACACGAACGACGCGCCCTCGGCGCTGACGAGGCTGATCGAGATGGGGATCGAGCCGTTCCTGGTCGCCTCGGCGCTCGACTGCGTCGTCGCCCAGCGGCTGGCGCGGATGCTGTGCCCGAACTGCAAGCGGCGCACGATCGTCTCCGCGGAGGTATTGCGCGAGAACGGCTACAAGGCGCTCGTCGACCTCGAGGCCTACGAGCCGGTGGGCTGCCGGCGCTGCACGGGCAGCGGCTACCGCGGGCGGCTGGGGCTGTACGAGGTGATGAGCGTCTCCTCGGAGATCCGCTCGCTCGCGCTCGAACGCCGCCCGTCGGAGGAGATGCGCGACGTGGCCGTCAGGCAGGGGATGAGGACGACTGCGCGACGATGGGCTGGAGAAGGTGAAACAGGGAAGGACATCGATCGCCGAGATCGCCCGCGTGATCGGCAAGCGGCTTGAGGCCTCGAACCTTCGTCCAGTTGCCTGGGCGCTTGCCGTAGGCGCTAATGGCCGGGCCTGGATCTGTCGATGGGCGAGCATGGACATCGACTTCGCAGACATCCTGATGGAGGTCGTCACGCGCCGCGCCTCCGACCTGCACCTCTCAGCCGGGGCGCATCCGACGGTGCGCATCCGCGGGCGCCTGACGCCGCTGGAGGACTACCCGGTGCTCGCCGACACCGATACGCGCGAGATCGTCTACTCGATCCTCACCGGCGATCAGCGCCAGCGGCTGGAGACGAACTGGCAGCTCGACTTCGCCTACTCGATCCCCGGCCACGCGCGCTTCCGCGTGAACGCCTACTACCAGCGCGGCGCGATCGGCGCGGCCTTCCGCCTGATCCCGTTCGGCTTGACCTCGATCGACGATCTCGGCTTGCCGCCGGCGGTGCACGACTTCACGCGCAAGCCGCGCGGCTTCGTGCTCGTGACCGGACCGACCGGGTCGGGCAAGTCGACCTCGCTGGCGGCGATGATCGACGAGATCAACCGCACGCGCGACGAGCACATCATGACGATCGAGGATCCGATCGAGTTCCTGCACGCGCACAAGAAATGCCTCGTCAACCAGCGCGAGCTGGGCTCCGACGCGCAGACCTTCGGCGACGCGCTGAAGGCCGCCCTGCGCCAGGACCCCGACGTGATCCTCGTCGGCGAGATGCGCGACCTCGACACGATCTCGACGGCGCTGACCGCGGCCGAGACCGGCCACCTCGTGTTCGCGACGCTGCACACGCAGGACAGCGCGCAGACGATCGACCGCGTGATCGACGTGTTCCCCTCCCACCAGCAGGGCCAGGTGCGGGTGCAGCTGTCGGTCGCGCTGCAGGGGATCATGACCCAGCAGCTATTGCCGACGGCAGACGGCGCCGGCCGCGTGGTCGCGACCGAGGTGCTCGTGCCGACCCCGGCGGTGCGCAACCTGATCCGCGAGGGTAAGACCCACCAGATCTACTCGGTCCTGCAGACGAGCTCCGCGCAGGGCATGCAGACGATGGACACGTCGCTGGCGGGGCTCGTGCGCGAAGGCAAGGTCACGCAGAAGCTCGCCGAATCGCGCTCGGGCACGCCCGACGAGCTGCGGCGCCTGCTCGGCGCCGGGTCGTCTGGTGGCGGCGTAGGAGCAGCCGAGTGGGATGAGCACCGTACGTCTTCCAGGCGATCGATCCCGCCGGCGTGAAGGCACGCGGGGAGGTCGATGCCGAGTCCAAGCAGATCGTCTCCGACCAGCTGAAGCTGCGCGGGCTGATCGTGCTCGACATCTCCGACAAGCACTCCTCGCGCGAGATCGAGCTGAGCTTCCTGAAGTCGGTGAAAGCCCAGGAGCTGGCGGTGTTCGCGCGCCAGCTCGCGACGATGATCTCCTCGGGCATGAGCATCCTGCGCGCGCTGTACGTGCTCGAGGAGCAGACCGAGAACAAGTTCCTGAAGGAAACGATCGTCGTCGTCCGCAAGGACGTCGAGGCGGGCCAGTCGCTGAGCGAGTCGATGGCGCGCCATCCGAAGGTGTTCAGCACGCTGTTCGTGGCGATGACGCAGGCGGGGGAGGCCGGCGGTGTGCTCGAGGGCGCGCTGCTGCGCGTCGCCGACCAGCTCGAGCAGGACGCCTCGCTCAAGCGCCAGGTCAAATCGGCGATGATCTACCCGATCCTCGTGGTCGTGTTCGCGGTCGGGGTGATGATGGCGCTGTGCGCCTTCCTGATCCCCGTGTTCCTCGGCGTCTTCAAGCAGTTCGGCGGCGAACTGCCGACGATCACGAAGATCTCTGTGCTCATGTCGAAGATCGTGACCAGCTACTGGTGGGCGATGTTCGCCGTGACCGGGCTGGTCGTGTTCACGTTCTTGAAGTGGAAGGCCTCGACCTGGGGACGCAAGCAGTGGGATCACTTCCGCCTGCACATCCCGATGAAGATCGGCACGATCGTGCAGGAGGTGGCGGTCGCGCGCTGGGCGCGCACGCTGGCCTCGCTGACGAGCGCCGGCGTGCCGCTGCTGCTGGCGCTCGACATCACCGGGCGCACGGGCGGCAACGTCGCGGTCGAGGAAGCGATGACGGGCGTGATCGCCTCGGTCAAGCGCGGCGGCACGATCGCGGCACCGCTGGCACAGGCGCCGATCTTTCCGACGATGGTCACGCACATGGTCGGCGTCGGCGAGGAAACCGGCGCGCTGGACGCGATGCTCGACAAGGTCGCGGAGTTCTACGAGGACCGCGTCGAAGCGTCGGTGAAAGCGCTGACCTCGATCATGGAGCCGATCATGATCATCGTGATCGGCGCGATGGTGGGCTTCATCGTGATCTCGATGTACCTGCCGCTGTTCGAAGTTTATAACCGGATCGAATAAAAAAACGAGCAAGTGCTATGCGAAACCGGCAGCACTCGAGTCGCCGGTCAGCGTCCTGGAAAGGCTCGAAGGGTCTTCGGCGGATCGAGTTTCGTGCAAGAGGGTGATGGGGCCTTCGGCGTGATCGATCTCCGTCCGGCCGGCTGAGCGTGGCTGTGGGCGCGGGTCGTGTGCAGGGCGCGGCCTTGGCCGGCCGGAGCTCGCTCCCGCCGAAGGCTCGCAGGCGGCTTGGCTGCTGCTCGTCGCGCAAAAGCGAGACTGTGCAGTAGCCGGGCCCGGCGAAACCCGGCACCAAAATGTGGCGAAATCGAGTACTCATGACTGTCGAAATACGGTAGTCTGATGATGTGGTCGAGACGCGTTACCGCAGTCGTATGCTCGATGGACTGCTCGCTGAGCTGCTCGCTGAGCTGCCGGCGGTGATGGTGACAGGGCCGCGGGCCGGCGGCAAGACGACCACTGCGGCACGGCACGCGGCGAGCGTAGTGCGCCTCGACCGCGCGCTCGAGGCGGAGGCCTTCCGCGCCGATCCGGATGTGGCGCTGCGGGAGTACGAGGAGCCGATCCTGCTCGATGAGTGGCAGGAGCAGCCCGGCGTCCTCGGGGCGGTCAAGCGGGCGGTCGACTCCGATCCTCGACCCGGCCGATTCTTGCTCACGGGCTCGGTTCGCGCGGAGCTCGACGCGGCGACGTGGCCCGGCACCGGACGGGTGGTGCGCGTGGCTATGTACGGTATGACGGTGCGCGAGCAACTCGGACGCGCGGAGGGTCCGACGCTGCTCGACGTGCTCGCAGCTGGAGGTGTTCCGGGCGTGCCGCACGATCCACCAGACCTGCGGGGTTACTTGGAGCTGGCTCTGCAGAGCGGTTTCCCCGACCCCGCGCTGCGCATGGCGGCACGCGCGCGGACGCGGTGGCTAGATGGGTATGTGGAGCAGCTGCTCACGAGTGACGCGGCCGGTGTAGATCCGGGTCGCGACCCGGCTCGGCTGGGGCGCTACCTCGAGGCGTACGCGCTAAACACGGCGGGCATCGCGGCGGACGCGACGCTCGTTGAGTTTGCCGGCGTCAACCGCAGAACGGCCGTGGCATACGAGCGGCTGCTCACAAGCCTGTTCGTCGTGGACGCGCTCGGAGCGTGGAGCTCGAATCGATTGAAGCGCCTCTCCAAAGCCCGCAAGCGTCACCTGGTCGATCCAGCGCTGATCGCGTCAATCCTCCAATTGGACGCAGGCGCGGTGCTTCGCGACGGCGATCTGCTGGGCCGGGTGCTGGAGAGCTTCGTCGTCGCCCAGATCAGGGCGGAGTTGCCGGTCTGCGCATCGCGACCCCGTCTCTACCACCTGCGAGAGGAACACGGACGCCACGAGGTGGACCTGCTCGCAGAGCTGGGAGCCGGAAAGGTGGTGGCCTTCGAGGTGAAGGCGGGAGTCGCCGACCCACGGGGGGCACGGCACCTCGTATGGCTGCGCGAAGAGCTGGGAGACAAGTTCTCCCGCGGTGTGGTGTTCCACACCGGACCACGGCCGTTCGAGTTGGACGATCGAATCATCGCGCTGCCGATCTGCGCGTTGTGGGGCTAGCGTAACGCCGCCACCCGCGCGGCCCGCGAGCCAGGCCGCCTTTGACGGAAATCGCGGAACCGCCGCCCTGCTCTCCCACAGAAGTGAGCACGGCCCCGGATCGAGAGCGGCCAGGGTTGGGGCTGCGAACGACTCAATCTGAGCCGATTCGTAAGCGCCCGTCGCGCACCGACAGCGCCACGCGGCCGTCGAGCAGCTCCAGCAGCTCTGCGCCGACGAGCTCGCGGCGCCAGCCGCGCAATGTACGCACATCGGCATCAGGGTCGCCGACGCGCCGGGCAGCGACGATCGCCTGCAGGTCCGCGCGGGCGGCGAGCAGCTCGTAGGCGAGCCCGGCCTCACGGGCGCGGGCGCGGACGAAGGCCTCGGAGAGGGCGATCAGGGGGCCGTCGGCGGGGTCCGGCGGTGGTGGGCGTCCCTCCTGGGGCAACGGCTCCGGTGAGCGTTCGCCGCCGCGGTGCACGGCGTCGAGCAGCTCGGAGGCGCGGCGGTGCAGGCTCGCGGCGTTGACGCCGCGGATCTGCTCGAGCTGGCGGGTCGAGGACGGTTTGCGCTTGGCGATCTCGACGAGCGGCGCGTCGCCGAGGATGCTCTGCACCGGCCGGTCGGCCGCGGCGGCCGTGCGCTCGCGCCAGGCGACGAGCTCGCGCGCGACCGTCTGCGCGGCGGGGCCGAGGCCGCGAATCCGCGGCAACCGCGCGAACACCGTGTCGAGGTCGCGCTCGTCGCTGATGTGCTCGAGGAAGCGGCACTCCTCGCGCGCCCACTCCAGGCGGCCGAGCGCGGTCAGCCGGCGTTCGAGCTCGGCCGCGAGCGCGAGCAGGTGGACGACGTCCTCGCGCGCGTACTGCGACTGCTCGGGGGAGAGCGGGCGCGTGTCCCAGCGCGTGAAGCTCGCGCTCTTGGCGAGGCGCACGTCGAGGATCTCCGCGAGCAGCGTGTCGTAGGAGGATTGCGCTCCGAGTCCGGCGAAGCCCGCGGCGATCTGCGTGTCGAACACGTTGCGGACGTCGGTGGCGAAGCGCCGGCGCACGAGCGCGACATCCTGGCGCCCGGCGTGGACGACCGTCTGGATCGCGGGGTCGGCGAGGATCGCCGCGAGCGGCGCGCCGTCGAGGTCCTGCTCGAGCGGGTCGATCAGCTCGATCCGCTCGGGGTCGGCGGGATCCGCATCTGGCACCGCCAGCTGGATCAGGCAGAGCAGCGTGCGGTAGCGGCCCTCGCCCATGAACTCCGTGTCGAACGCGAAGCGGCTGGCGGCCCTGGCGTCGGCCGCCAGCTCATCCATGGATGTATTCATCATTGCCGACACGTGCCTGCCGATCCAGCGCCGCCATGCGTGTTCATGGCTTCGCGCCGGGGAGTAGATAGAGGAGCTTGTGATGTTCGAGCCCCGCCTGAATCGAGACGTCGGTGCCGTGTTCGCGGATCCAGCGCGCGGGTTCCGAACAGGCGGCGTTCGTCGTCGAGTACGCGCCGCAGTAGGTGTTCAGGAAGGCGTAGCGCACCGCCCCTTCGGAGATCAGCCGCTTGAGCTGCGCGACCGTCGTGAAGACGCGCGCTTCGTAGGTCGTGAGGACGACGAGGGGACGCGCGTCCTGCACGATCAGGGAGCCGATCCCGGTGGCCGACTCGGCCGCGAGCTCGTAGCGCGCGCTGCCCTGGTGGGCGATCAGGTAGGTGCTCAGCGCGCGCTGCTGGCCGCCGGGCAGCGCGCCGATGTAGCCGGCGTCGCTGACGCGGTTCGCGATCGCCGTTTTGTCGACTTCCACCGGGATCGCGACGAGCGCGAGCAGCGCCAGCGCGAGCGTGGCGCCGGCGAGCAGCGCCGAGGAGCGCGGCGACGGGTTCACGCGCACGCGCGCCAGCCCCGCGAACACGAGCGCGCCGAGCGCGCCGGCACCTGCGATCCACCAGCTGCCGGGCCGCCCGTAGAGCAGTCGCTCGCCGTAGTAGACGAGCGCCGCCATGCCGACGATCAGCGCGATCAGCCGGGCACGGCCCGGGGAGGAGGTCGCCCAGGCGAGACCGATGCCGAGCGTCGCCGTGACGGCCGGTACGAGCCCCTCGACGTAGCGGGGGTGCAGACGCGCCATGTGGCTGAACAGCACGATCCCGATCAGCAGCCACACGCCGAGCCCGACCGCGACCGCCAGGCGCATTCGGTATTCGGCGGTCGTTGTCTTTGTGGCCGCTGCCTCCCGATCTGGCCCGTCGGGCCGTGTGGTCTCGGTGGCGGGAGCGGATGCAGGTTGCGATTCGATCGGGGTCTCGTCGTCGGAGTTGGTCGCGGGCTGTGGATCGGTCGTGGCGCCGCCGTCGGGGCCGGTCTCGGGCGGCCCCGTCTTCGGCGCTGCCGTCACCGCCGCGCGCTTGCTCAGCACGCCGGCGATCAGCGCGGGTATGCCCAGCAGCAGCGCGAGCAGCAGCTCGAGCCCGAGGCGCTCGCCGGAGAGGGGCCCGACTCGCGCGAGCAGGCGCGTCGCGGAGGGGAGCACGATCGGGATGTGATCGCGCTCGGACTGGGTCGCGGTCGGGTAGTCGTGCCCGGGCTGGTATTCGGTCTGCGGTTCGATCGACTTGCCGGCGAGTCGATCGGTGCCGTTGAAGACGAACGCGGCGTTCCAGGCGCTGCCGTTGGTCGAGCCGATCGCGTAGGGGCGGTCGTGGGCGGGGAACAGCAGCGTCGCTCCCAGCCACGCGAGCGCGACCACGACATAGACGGCGCTCGCGGCCAGCAGCTGCAGCAGGCGCCGTTTGCGCTGGCCGATCTCCGATCGGTCGGGCATCCCCAGGTAGGCGAGCAGCGCGAGGCCGGGGAGCGCGACGATCGACTCGAGCAGCTTCACGTCGAAGGCGATCCCGAGCACGGCCGCGGCCGCCAGCAGCCAGGCGCTCGAGCCGCGCTCGTTCGCGCGCACGATCAGATACAGCGCGAGCACGATCAGCGCCATCATCACGCCGTCCATCGTGTCGCTGCGCGAGGTGATCACCTCGATCGGCAGCACCGCCTGCGCGACCGCCGCGGCCAGACCCGCGCGGGTGCTCCACATGCGCCGCACGGCGAGGAACAGCAGCGGCACCGCGAGCGTCCCGGCGAGCGCCTCGGGCAGCTTCAGCGAGGTGTTCGAGAAGCCGACGATCTTGACGGACGCGACCTGCAGCCACAGGTCGACGGGCGGCTTGTCGATCGAGACGGAGCCGCCGGGCTCGAACGCGCCGAAGAAGAAGTTGTGCCACGAGAGCCCCATGCTGCGCACGGCCGCGTCGTAGAACGGGTCGGGCGGGACCTGGGCGATGTGGATCAGGCGCAGCAGGCCGGCGCCGAGCGTGATCAGCGCGAGCGCGACCCACGTGAGCCATCCGGCAGGACCTTTTCATCGGCGGAACGCTAACCTCGCCGGGCGATGGCTGACGAGGCAGACGGCGACGAGGTGGCGGTTGCGGCCCATGGGCCGCGGGAGTGTATGCCCTGCCGCGGCACGGGCAAGGTGATCTCCGGCCTCGGCGGCGAGCCGAAGACGGTCACCTGCCCCTGGTGCGGCGGCAGCGGCGAGCGCCAGAGCGGCGTCGACGCCCAGGCCAAGTGGCTCGACGGCGCCGGCGCCGCGACCGGCGCTCACTAGGTCACGGGCAAGCTCGGACCCGAGGTCCCGGCGGTGGGCCTGAGGTCCCCTTGGTTCCGACGTCCCTCGCCGGGTCGTGTGGGTCGTCTGCAAGACGGATGGCAATCCGTCCAGGACTTATGCAGCTATTCAGTTTGCTCGCACCGTGGCCGATGAGAGGCATGATAAGGCCAGTACCAAGGTGCCAAGGCAAACGCCTGTAGCGGGTGTGTAGCAAAGCCGGCGGCTCTCGTAAGGGGGACGTATCGCCATTTGGGGCGGTGGAACCGAGGTCTGGCGCACAGAAGGAGAATCCTAGGAGGATTCAAATGTTGAAGTCACTACGCGCGCGCATCAGCGATGAGGGTGGTTTTACGCTCATCGAACTTCTGGTGGTCGTGCTGATCATCGGCATCCTGTCGGCGATCGCGATCCCGGCGTTCCTCAGCCAGACGAGCAAGGCCAGCGACTCCGCCGGCAAGACGCAGGTGGGAACCCTGCAGACGACGATGCAGACCTATGCCGCCGAAAACAATGGCGAATATGCCCCTGGTGGCACGGCACCGACGGTGGCAGTCCTGGCGAAAATCGAGCCGACGCTGAACGATAAATCGCAGGCGGAAGCAAAAGTTGAATCCGCGACGGGCTCCACTGGATACGTAGTTGCATCCAAAGTGAAAAGCAGTGGAGACACGTTCACGCTCACAAACTCAAACGGAACGATTACTCGTAGCTGTACCACCGGCAGCACGACGACCCCGGCCAATACCAGCGGTGGCTGTAAGGAAGGCAGTTGGTAAAAGCCTCGCATGCCTCTGAGCGTTCAGGTCATGCATCTGCTGGACGTCAACAATGCAGTCCAAGGGGGCGGCCTTCGGGTCGCCCCCCTTGCGTTGCCGACGACGCGGTGTTGCCGCAATATACGCTGCAATGGTGCAGAGGCTCAGTACCCACGTCGATGTAGCTTTCCGTGAGACTTCAATCACACCAATGTCCCAGAGGCGAGCAGGGCTTCACCCTTATCGAACTCTTAGCTGTCCTCTTGATCGTTGGCATTCTGTCGGCGATCGCGATCCCGGCGTTCCTCAGCCAGACGAGCAAGGCCGACGACGCCGCCGCCAAGACACAGGTGGGTAGCTTGGAGAGGACGATGGAGATCTACGCCGATGAACACGGCGGCGAATACACAGGAGCCACGCTCGCTGAACTGGTGAAGATCGAGCCGACGCTGAAGGACACCACTACGGCGGTTGCGGAGAAGGTCAAAAAAGTCACTGCCACCGGGTTCGAAGTCGAATCCGAAGCGGTCGGCAGCGAAGACACGTACACGCTCAAGGACGCAGAAGGAACGGTTACGCGCAAATGTGAAGTCTCCAGCACGAGCAGGCCGGGCGGATGCACGCTCACTAAAGGCAAAGCCACAGGCACCTGGTAGCACCGTCACGGGCGGAGCGTGGGCCACACGCCCGCTCGATACCAACAGGGCCGGTGAATCTCAGGCTTGCCCGCGCACGCTCAAGCCGACCCACTCGAAGGCCGATCATCCCGTATGGCACTCGCCTACACAGGAGTCCTCGGTGCGATCTTCGGCTCGTTCCTGAACGTCGTCGTCTACCGCCTCCCCCGCCACGAATCGATCGCCACCCCGGCCTCGCGCTGCCCCGGCTGTGGGACGCCGGTGAAGCCCTACGACAACATTCCGATCCTCTCCTGGCTGCTGCTGCGCGGCCGCTGCCGCGGCTGCGGCGAGCCGATCTCCCCGCGCTACCCGCTCGTCGAGGCGGGCACGGCCGCGCTCTGCGTGGGGGCGGTGCTCGCACACGACTCGGCGGCCGGCATCGCGCTGAGCGTCGCGCTGATCCTGATCGTGATCCCGGCGGCGCTGATCGACCTCGAGCATCGCATCATCCCCAACCGCATCACCGCGCTCGGCGCCGTGCTCGCGCTCGTGCTCGGCACGGCGCTCGACCCGTCTGGTGAGCCGACGCGTCTGATCGCCGGCGCCGCCGCCGGGGGCTTCCTGCTGATCGCCGCGCTCGCCTACCCGGGCGGCATGGGCATGGGCGATGTCAAGTTGGCCGGTGTCATGGGCCTGTTCCTCGGCAGCGCCGTCGCGCCGGCGATCCTGATCGCGTTGCTCTCGGGCGTGCTCGTCGGTGCCGTCGTGATCGCCCGCAAGGGCGCTGTCGCGGGGCGCAAGACGGCGATTCCGTTCGGCCCGTTCCTCGCGTTCGGTGCGCTCGTGGCGCTGTTCGTGGGCCAGGACATCGTCCAGTTCTACGTGAACCACTTTCTCCACTAAAGCGCCGTCGTTCCCGCGCCGATAGGATCCCTACCGGCGGCGCCTCCCACTTAGACCCGCCGGACCCCAACTCGCCATGCCCTCCATCTCGATGCCCAACCTCAAGCTGTCCAGCCCCAAGCTCAACCTCGGCCGGCGCTCCGGCGCCGACGTCGTCGGCCTCGACATCCAGCCCGGCCACATCGCTGCCGTGCAGGCCCGCGTAAACGGCTCGATCGTCGTCAAGCACGCGGCCGAGGCGGCGCTGCCCGCGGACATCGTGCGCGAGGGCGAGGTGCTCGACGAGGGCGTCCTCTCCGAAACGCTGCGCGAGCTCTTCAAGGACGGCGGCCTCAGCACGGCGCGTGCGCCTCGGCGTCGCCAACCAGCGCACGGTGCTGCGCACGCTCGAGCTGCCGCCGGTCAGCGATCGCAAGGAGCTCGAGGCGGCCGTTCGCTTCCTCGCCGAGGACCAGGTGCCGATGCCGCTCTCAAACGCGGTGCTCGACTTCCACTCGCTTGGCGTCCACGACACGCACGAGGGGCCGCGCCAGCAGGTCGTGCTGGTGGCTGCCCAGCGCGACATGATCCAGCGCCTGCTGTCCGCCGCGCGCGACGCCGGCCTGCGCCCGGAGGGCATCGACCTGTCCGCGTTCGCGCTGATCCGCTCGCTCTACCGTCCCGACCCCGAGCAGTCCAGTCGCGTGCTGTACCTGAACGTCGACGGGCTGACGAACATGGCGATCTCCGAGGGCACGATCTGCCGCTTCACGCGCGTCGTCGGCGGAGGCATCGAGGCGATGGCGAGCCAGCTCGCCGAGCGCCGCTCGATCCCGCTCGTCGAAGCCCGCGAGCTGATCGCAGCCTTCGACCTGACCGTGCAACCGGCGCCTGAGCCGGCGCCGCAGCCTGCCATGGCCGTCGCCCCTCAACCCATACCCGAGTCCGATCCCGAGCCTGAGCCGCGGAACGCGGTCGATCCCGAGGCTCCCACTGCGGTCGCCGAGGAGGTTGCTCCGGACCGGCCCGTGCCGTCGGAGAGCATTGAGGATCAGGAGGCGCGCGAACGCGCGATGAGCTATGCCGAGATGGCGGCTGCCAAGCAGGCGCCCGCGGAGCAGGCTTTCGATCCCGAAACCGCGGCTCCCGCGGGTGACGCTGCACAGGGTCCCGACGCCGAGGTGCGCGCGGTGCTCGAGAGCGGCATCCGCGAGATCGCCGGCGAGGTGCGCAACTCGCTCGACTTCCACCGCTCCCAGGAGGGTGGGGGCGAAGTCTCGCGCGTCGTGCTCAGCGGCGCGGCGCTCGACCTCGCCGGCTTCGCCGAGGCGCTGCAAGAGCAGCTGGGGATCCAGGTCGAGTGCGAGTCCGTGCATGTGGACGAGCAGGAGCTCGGCGGCATCTCCGCGCACCGCCTTGCGATCGCCGCCGGCCTGGCCGTCGAGGAGGCGCCGCGATGAGGGCCTTCAACCTGATCCCGGCCGACGAGCGCTCGAGCTCCGGCGCCGGCGCCGGCAAGTCCGGCGGCAGCGCGTTCGTCGTGCTCGGCCTGCTCGGCGTGCTCGCGATCCTCGCGCTGCTCTACGGCCTTGCGAGCCGCAAGATCTCCAGCCAGAAGGCCGAAATCTCGACGCTCAACGCCAGGACTCAGGCCGCCCAGGCGCAGGCCGCCACGCTCGCGCCCTACGTGAGCTTCGCCGCGATGCACGAACAGCGCGTGCAGGCGGTCGACCAGCTCGTCGACTCGCGCTTCGACTGGGCCCATGCTTTCCACGAACTCGGCCGTGTGCTGCCGCGCGACGCCGCGCTCTCCACGCTTACCGGCACGATCGGCGCGAGCGCCGGCGTGTCCACGTCCTCGAGCTCGACCGCTAAAGCGGGCACGGCGGTGGCCTCCGCGACCCCGCCCGGCAGCGTCCCGACTTTCACGCTCGCCGGCTGCGCCACGAGCCAGACCGAGGTCGCGCAGACGATCGATCGCCTGCGCCTGATCGACGGCGTCAGCGAAGTCACGCTGCAGAGCGCGACGAAGTCCGGCAGCAGCAGTGGCGCCAGCGGCGGTGGTGGCGGCGCCAGCGCCGGCTGCCCGAGCGGAACTTCCACGTTCGCGATGCAGATCACCTTCGACGCGCTGCCGAGCGCCACGGAGTCTTCTCCAGCGACTTCCGCGCCCGTGACCGCGACGTCCGCCGCCGTGACCAGCGTGAGGCCGTCCGACACGGCTAAAGCTACGACGGCGGTTGGAGGTGCCCGATGACGGCTCGCGATCGCATCGTCATTCTCGTGATCGCGGCGCTCGCCGTGGTCGCCGCCGTGTGGATGCTGGCCGTCGCCCCCGAGCGTGAAAAAGCCTCGAAGCTCGGTGGCGAAGTCAGCACCGCGCAGGCGCAGCTCGCGAGCGCCGAAAGCCAGGCCAACGCCGCTCGCACCGCCGAGGCGAGCTACCCGACCGAGTATGCCTCGCTCGTCAACCTCGGCAAAGCGGTGCCGACCGACCAGGAAGTGCCCTCGCTGATCGTCCAGCTGGCCGATGCCTCGGGCGAGAAGCACGTTGAATTCTCCTCGATCACATCGGGCGGCAGCGGCAGCACCACGAGCTCGAGTTCGAGCGCGACGCCGGCGGCGGCCGCGGCCGGCTTCACGGCGATGCCGTTCACGTTCGTGTTCAGTGGCAGCTTCTTCGACCTCTACAACCTCTTCCAGCAGCTCAACCGCTTCACCCTGCGCACGAGCTCCGGCAGCCTGCAGGTGAGCGGCCGCCTGCTCACGATTCAGGGCGTGCAGCTGGCTCCCGAAGCAACCTCCGGATCGGGCGGCAAGCCCAGCGGCCGGCTGACGGGCACGATCACCGCGACCGCGTACGTGCTCCCCGCCAGCCAGGGCGCGGCAGCCGGCGCCACGGCGACCTCGCCGTCTGGCGCGCAGACGACATCGGGCTCGGCCTCGTCGAGCCCGGCCACCCCCGCCGTGATCGGAGCTGGAGGATGAACGCCGTACGCAACTTCTTCTCCTCTCTGAAGGAGGACCTGCTGGGCAAGCGCCTTTTGCCGTATCTCCTCGTGCTCGGCGTGGCGCTCGTCGCCGCCGTCGGCTACGCCGTGCTCGGCGGCGGCTCCTCGGCGCCGGCGCCCACCGCGGTCACCGCTTCGGTGCCGGCCGGCGCATCCGCGGCGGTCGGGGACGTGACCGTGAGCCAGGCCCCGGCGAACCCGAACGAGCCGATCTCCGAGACGACCGAAGGCACGTCCAAGCAGCATCACGGGGTCGCGCACGACCCGTTCACGCCGCTGCCCGAACCGAAGCAGGCGGCGGCGCCGAGCACGCCGTCCAGCACGAGCTCCTCCTCGAGCGCCTCGACGACGCCTTCCGCCGGGTCGACTCCCTCCGCCCCGAGCTCCGGCGGCACGACCCCCACGACGCCGAAGGAAACCACGCCGGCGAAGCCCAAGGTATACGTCCACTTCCACGTGACCGCGCAGCTCGGCGTCGTGCCGGTCGTGGCCGAAGGCGCGCCGGCGCAGCCCGCCCAGCTGAAGACCTACAAGGACATGGCGCTCGACGAACCGCTTCCCGACAAGGCCAACCCACAGCTCGTGTTCCTCGGCGTCGTGCTGCGCACCGGCAAGGAAGCGCTGTTCGGGCTCACCGGCGCGGCGATCCTGCACGGCAGCGGCAGCTGCCAGCCGAGCGCGACGCAGTGCCAGGCGATCGACCTGCAGGTCGGGCAGTCAGAGACGCTCGAAGTGCGTCGAAGCCGACGGCAGCACGGTCACCTACGAACTGAAGCTCGTGAGCATCGACAAGAGCACGAGCACCGCCTCGACGGCGCGCGTCCGCGACGCCTTCCGCGCCCAGGCGAAGGCCGCGCGCGAACTCGCGCGCCGGGCGCCGAAGCTCTCGGAGCTGCGCTACTCGCCCTGGGGCGGCGGCTTCGTGTTCGCCGGCCATCCGGCGTTCGCCGGCCGATCTGTGATCGGTCGCGCTCACGCCGCGCGCCGGCACTGACGCTGAGCCTCGCTTTGCCCAGCGAGCTCAGCAGGGGGCGGCGGGCTCGAGTCCGGCCTCGCGGAAACGGGTCCCCAACTCCCAGCAAATAAGCTAGGACGGAAATGTCCCTCCGCTTGATAACCGCCGGCGAGTCGCACGGCCCCGGTCTGACCTGCATCGTCGAGGGCCTGCCCGCGGGTCTCGCGCTGCGCCCCGAGGATCTCAACGCCGACATGGCGCGCCGCCAGCTCGGCCACGGGCGCGGCGGGCGCATGAAGATCGAGCGCGACGCGGCCGAGGTCACGGCCGGCGTCCGCCACGGGCGCACGCTCGGCGGTCCGATCGCGCTGCAGGTCGCCAACCGCGACTACGCCAACTGGGAGGAGCGGATGAGCCCCTGGCCGGTCGAGGCCGAGGTCGCCGAGGTCCACCTGCCGCGGCCCGGCCACGCCGACCTCGTGGGCACGCAGAAGTACAAGCAGAGCGACGTGCGCAACATCCTCGAGCGCGCCTCCGCCCGCGAGACCGCCGCGCGCGTGGCCGGCGGGGCGCTCTGCAAGGCGTTCCTGCGCGCGCTCGGCGTCGAGGTCTACTCGCACGTGATTCAGATCGCCTCCGTCCACGCTCCGGCTCGCGAGCAGCCGCTCACAGCGGCGGACTTCGCGGCGGTGGACAGCTCGCCCGTGCGCTGCCTCGACGGCCGACGCGAGCAAGGCGATGGTGCGCGAGATCGACGCGCTGCGCAAGGCCAACGAGTCGCTCGGCGGCGTCTTCGAGGTGCAGGCGTTCGGGCTGATTCCCGGGCTCGGCTCGCACATCTCCTGGGAGGAGCGCCTCGACGGGCGCCTGGCGATGGCGATCTGCTCGATCCAGGCGATCAAGGGCGCGGCGATCGGCGACGGCTTCGCGGTCGCGGGCGTGCCCGGTTCGCAGGCCCACGACGAGATCTTCTACTCCGACGAGCGCGGCTACTACCGCGAGACCAACCGCTCCGGCGGCCTGGAGGGGGGGATGACGACCGGCGAGCCGCTGATCGTGCGCGGCGCGATGAAGCCGCTGCCGACGCTGACCAAGCCGCTGCGCTCGGTCGACACCGCCTCGCACGAGCCGGCGCAGGCGCTGCGCGAGCGCACCGACTCCTGCACCGTGCCGGCCGCGGGCGTCGTCGGCGAGGCGATGGTGGCGCTCGTGCTCGCCGACGCCTACCGGACAGAAGTTCGGCGGCGACCACATCGACGACGTGCTGCAGGCCGTCCGCGCCTACGAGGAGCGGATCGATTGGCGCCGCTGAGCGCCGGGTGGGCGGGCGCGCCATCCCCGCGGGGCAAGACGGCGAGGGCGAGACTGACGTGGCGCTCGTCCTGATCGGCTTCATGGGCGCCGGCAAGTCCACGCTCGCCGGCCGCCTGGCCGCGCTGCGCGGGCGCGCTCCGATCGACGGCGACAGCGCTGCTGGTGCAGCGCTTCGGGCACTCGGTGGCTCATGAGTTCGAGCTTCACGGAGAGCAGGCGTTTCGCGCGGCGGAGGAGGAGGTCGTGTGCGGGCTGCTGGAGCGCGTCGACGCCCGCGACGTGATCGCGCTCGGCGGCGGCAGCGTGCTCTCCGCGCGCGTGCGCGCGGCGCTCGCAGGACCATACGACCGCGCTGATCGAGGTCGACGCCGGCAGGTCGCATGGGAGCGCGTACAGCGCAGTCGACGGCGCCGAGCGCCCGCTGGCGCGCGACCGCGACGCGTTCGTGGCGTTGTACGCGCGAGCGGCGTGGGCTGTACGAAGAGGTCGCTGATGCTCACCTGCTGTGGGCTGAGTCGGCCTCTGGCGAGTATCCGGTGCTGGTCGGGCGCGGCCTGTTGTCGGCCGACAGTGCGGCGAGACTGGATCACATCTGGCCGCTCGACCGCGCCCGCTCGCGTCCGTTCTGCGTGAGCGACGAGACCGTCGCGGCTCTCTACGGGAATCGCCTGGGTGATGTAGCGCGGACGATCGCGATCCCGCCCGGCGAGCGGCACAAGACACTGGCGAGCGCCGAGCGGGTTTGGACGCGAGCTCGTGGACGCCGGCATGACGCGCGCCGACCACGTCGTCGCGCTCGGCGGCGGCGTCGTCGGCGATCTCGCCGGGTTCTGCGCCGCCACCTACCAGCGCGGCGTGCCGGTCGTGCAGGTCCCGACGACGCTCGTCGCGCAGGTCGACTCCGCCTACGGCGGCAAGACCGGCGTCGACCTGCCCGCGGCGAAGAACTACGTCGGCGCCTACCACCAGCCCGCCGGGGTGCTCGTCGACCCCGACACGCTCGCGACGCTGCCCGCGGCCGAGCTCGCCGCCGGCTGGGTGGAGGTGCTGAAGACCGCCCTGATCGCCGGCGGCGAGCTGTGGGAGCGGGTGGCGGCCGGCGGCGAGGTGGACGAGCGCACGATCCTCGACTGCGCGCGCACGAAGCTCGCGGTCGTCGCCGCCGACGAGCGCGACGGCGGGCGCCGGCAGGTGCTGAACCTCGGCCACACCGTCGGTCACGCGATCGAGACCGCGACCGGCTACGCCCGCTACCGCCACGGCGAGGCCGTCGGCCTCGGGCTGCTCGCCGCGCTGCGCCTCTCCGGGCGCGAGGACCTGCGCGCGCAGGTGCGCGAGCTGCTGCTCGCCCGCGGGCTGCCCGTCACGCTCGACGGCGCCGGCGTCGAGGTCGAGCAGATCGTCGCGGCCACCGCGCGCGACAAGAAGCGCGTGGCGGCTAACGTCCCGTTTGTGCTCGTCAAGGCGCCGGGTGAGATCGAATACGGCTGTGAGGTCGATACGAAGACCTTGCGAGCAGCCGTGGCGGAGCTCACACGATGACTCGCGCGAGCTACCGCCTGGAGGTGATGCACGGCGTCAACCTCGATCAGCTGGGCCACCGCGATCCATTGCTCTACGGCACATTGACGCTGCCCGAGCTCGAGCGACAGATCAGTCAGGCCGCGAGCGTGTTGGGTCTAAGGTGGGTTTCTTTCACACAAACCACGAAGGCGAGTTCATCGAGCATCTGCACTCCCTGCGCGGCAACACCGACGCAATTCTGCTCAATCCCGGTTCCTGGACGCACTACGCTTGGGCGATCCGCGACGCGCTCGAGATAGCCGGTGTGCCGGCGCTGGAGATCCATCTGTCCGATATCGAGAACCGTGAGGAGTGGCGGCGGTTTTCGGTGATCAGAGACCTGTGCTTCTCGACGATCTCTGGGCGTGGATCGGACGGCTACTTCGAGGCCGTCTCGCAGATTCGCCAGTACCTCGACAAGGGCGACGCTTGATGACAGAAGTCGACGGCGAGCGCGCGGAGCGCCTCGCGGCGCAGCTGCGCGAGCGCGAGCTCGACGTGCTGCTCGTCGCGACGCCGGTCAACCTGCGCTACCTGACGCGGCTTCACCGGCACGAACGGGCTGGCGCTGGATCTTCGCCGAGCGAGCCGCCGGCCACCTGTTCCTCACCGACTTTCGCTACACCACCCAGTCGGCCGCGCAGGTGCCCGACGCCTTCCAGCGCGAGATCGTCGCGGGAGACATGCTCGAGGGCGCCGTCGAGGCGCTTGCGGCGTCCGGCAAGCTCGCGGGTGGGCGCGTGGGGTTCGACGACGCGAGCCTCACCGTCAAGCAGCACGCGCGCCTGAGCCGAGCTGCTCGGCGAGGAGTGGGAGCTCGTCCCCTGCGCGGGTCTCGTCGAGGGACTGCGCGCGGTCAAGGACGCCGGTGAGATCGACCGCATCCGCGCCGCCAGCCGGCTGGCCGACGAGGCGCTGCGGGAAACGCTCGAAGCCGGCGTCGTCGGCCGCAGCGAGCGCGACGTGGCGATCGAGCTGGAGCTGCGCATGCGCCGCCTCGGCGCCGCGGGCGCAAGCTTCCCCTCGATCGTCGCCGCCGGCGCGCACGGCGCGCTGCCGCACGCCGAGCCGCGCGCGCGGGAGATCCGCAAGGACACGCTGCTGACGATCGACTGGGGCGCGCTGCACGAGGGCTACTGCTCGGACTGCACGCGCACGTACGCGACCGGCGAGGGGATCTCCGCGCGAGCCCGGGAGATCTACGCGCTCGTGTTGGAAGCCCAGGAACGGGCGCTCGCCGCGGTCCAGGCCGGTCCGAACGGCAAAGAGGTCGATGCGGTCGCACGCGAGGTGATCGAGCAGGCGGGGGAGGGCGATCACTTCGGCCACGGTCTCGGCCACGGCGTCGGGCTCGAGGTTCACGAGGGGCCGCGCCTCTCGCGCCTGGCGAGCGAGGATCCGCTGCTGGTCGGTAACGTCGTGACGGTCGAGCCCGGCGTCTACCTGCCCGGCCGGCTGGGCGTGCGGATCGAGGACCTCGTCGTCGTGACCGCGGGCGGTCAGGAGGTGCTGACGCTGCTCTCCAAGGAGCTGACGGTCATCTCCTGAGGGGGGAGCAGGCGGGCTGCTCGCGCGTTGCGGGTGAGCCTGTGTGTCAGCTCCGGCGCGTATAGGCGCAGGGCGAGCGACGAGGATCAGCGGCATGGTCCAGGCGAGGAAGCAGGCGGACTGGGCGTCGGCCGAGACGTGTTCGGGCAGCCACACGAAGCTCACCCACCCGAGCACGGTGCAGGACAGCGCGAGCAGCGCGGGCCGCCGCCGCTCGCCGAGGCTCTCCCACGCGAGCAGGGCCAGCACGAACGGGATCATGTAATAGACGGTATCCCACGTATCCAGCACGCAGCGCAGCAGCAGCAGCAGCGCCAGCAGCAGCAGCGCGTCGGATTGTCCGCGGCGCCCACGACCCCAGGCCAGCGCCGTCAAGGGCAGCGACACGGCGACGATCAGCGGGTGGCTGATCGTGCCGACCCAGCCGGGCGCGGTGCGATAGCCGGGCTTGGCCACCCCGAACAGGCCGTGCACGACGGGACCGTGGCGGCCGAGGAACCAGAACGCCTGCCACGGCTGGAAGATCGAGCTGGGCGGCGCCGCGGCGCCGCGGGTGGAGGCCACGAACCCGCTCGATCCGACCAGCGCGAGCGGCGCCAGCACGAACGCCGCGACCGCCGCGGCGCAGGCCATGCACAGCGCCCGGCGCGAGGGCAGCGCGAGCAGCACCGGCCCGATCGCGAGCAGCGCCCACTCCTTGTTCGCGATCGCCAGGCCCAGCGCCAGCCCCGCCCACACCGGGCGCTCGCGCGCGGCGAACAGCACCGCGGCCACGCACAGCGCGCCACCGAGCAGCTCCTCGGGATGGCCGAGTTCGAGCGCGCGCAGGGTCAGCGGGTTGGCGACGCACAGCCCCAACGCCACGCCGCGCGCAAACCTTGAAGCGGGGATGCCGATGCCGCCTGCTCCGGGGCGTCGCAGCTGCGCGACGAGCCACACGCCCAGCGCGGCGACGGCGAGCAGGCACGGCAGCGCGACCATCCGGTAGACGGCCAGTTCCCCGCCGCCCCACAGCCCGGGCAGCAGCGCGAACGGAGCCCGCTCCACGAGCGAGCCACCGTAGGCGGGGGCGAGGCGCAGGAACTCGAGCACGTGGCCATGCGTCAGCGCTTCAAACGCCGGCTTGGCCTCGGTTTCGTAGTCGTTCCACCCGAAGCCATACAGGCCCAGCCACACCATCGCCGCGGTGCCGGCGCCCGCAAACAGCGCGCACAGGGCGTTCTCGCGCACGAACACGCGCAGCCGTGGTCTCATAGTTCGGCATCGGCTACCTGCCGGTTTCGCTTGAGCAGCCGGCGCGAGCTGCGCTCGAGCTGAACGATCACTACCGCAGGGAGTAAAGGATGGCCTTGCCGCCTAGGTATTCGAAGATCCCGTCGACGCATCGGCGTAGCATGCTCGTGTGTCGCCAAAGGCGAAGACCCAGCTAGCTCAGAGCACTTGGAGCGAGCCTTGCCAGCCGTGGTCGCTGGGGATTACACGGAGGCCGTTACCTGGTTGTTCGCATCGCTCGAGGCGGTGGTCGCGGCGCTCGCCGATCAGCACGGGGTCTCGATCGAGCCAAAGCATTGGAAGAAGGTCGAGGTCGCCGAACAGCTCTTTGCGCAGGGCGCCGTGTCCACCAACCTCGCTCCGGCCTTGCGCGCGCTCAACAACGCGCGCAAGAAGGCAATCTACGAAGGAGAAGAGCCTGACTTGGGCGATCAGTCCTTGGATGGCCTTGCCGCAGAAATCGAAGCTGCTGTCGAGCTCGCCGAGGCAGGAGCCGCGTCATGAGCACCCGCGGCAAGTCTCGAAACGACACGTGGCAGCGGCGGCTCGTCGACGATGAGCAGCGCATACGCGATCTGGTCCCAGATCGATTGCGCCTGCTCCACGATGCCGTCACGGCCCGCGCTCGGGAGTCCCACGCGCAAGCTCTGCTTTTGACCGGATCAACCGCGCGCGGGACCAATACCGCTGTCAGCGACCTCGACTATCACCTGATCGGAGAGCCGATCGTGACGGACGACCTATCCGGCGAGCTCGATCTTCATGTCGTCTCGGTCACGCTGTTGCAGACACGCCTCCGCGAAGGCGACGACTTCACGCAATGGTCCCTGCGGTTCGGCTGTGTCGTCTTCGACGAGGGCATCGTCAGAGACACAGTGCGGTTGATCGATGAGCAGAGATTGTGGCCCGATCCGGCTCGCAAGAAGAAACAGGCAAGCAAGTCTCTGAGCATCGCTCGTGCGATCGTGGCGAGCGGAGACCATGATGCCGCGTTAGAGCAAGTCCGCACGGCGCTGACCCTCACCGCCCGCTGGCGTCTCTTGGCAGACAGGCGGTTTCCCCTCTCGAAGAGCTGAGTTGCCGATCCAGCTCGAAGAGCTCGGATACACGTCGCTGGCCACTGCTCTGGCCGCGACGATTCATCGTGCCCCCGGCCTCGATGAGCTGGCCCTAGAGGTCGAGACAGCCGATGGTCTGCTCAGCGCTCCACCAACAAGAATGGAGCGGACGACTCGATCCCGTGCTGCTTGACGCTCGTCGCGTCCACGTTGCAAGCACCGGCGCCTCCGCTCCGCTCCGCTCCTCGCCTCGCTGTCCGGCCCGCTACCCTCCGAGACCGTGATCAGCACCAACCAATTCAGGTACGTTCGCTAACCACATAGAGTCTGGCATCGCATCCGGACGGACGGCCATGCTCGATGGTCGGGGTGGAGGATCGCCCGGCATAGCTACTTGCTGCGGAAAAACTCTTTGGATGACGAACGGCCGCGCTTGTTGAGGGCGCGGCCGTTCGGTCAATGAGTGGTTGCTCTGGTCAGGAGCGTTTGGAGTGTTTCACCGGGCTCGGACGGCGAGCGTGTCGGCGTCATAGGCGAGGATTCCCCACTCGGTCCAGATCCGTTGCCCTTCGTGGCCCTTCAGGCGGCTGCGGCCCATCCCGTAGCTGCGCTTGAGGTGGCTGATCCGGCCCTCCTTGCCGGTTCGGTAGCGCTGTAGCCGGCGATTGGTGCGTCTGGAGCCGTGTTCTTGGCGGCCGGAGATGAATACTCGCTCTGGTGTGAGATCTTCGAGTGCCTCGTTCGTCGGGCCGGGCATGAACCCACCGTCGAATGCGAGCTCGCGCGGGGAGATCTGGAGCCGTTTGAGCTCGGCGACTGTGTCCTGGAGTAGCGTGTTCTCGCTCGGGTTGCCCGGCGCGGTCGATGCCGGCAGGATCAGTCCACGCGCGCCGCGCTTGGTGTTCTCGGTGACCTCCGCGAGCTGGGTCACATAGCCGAACTCGGCTGGCTTGCCCAGCTTGCCCTTGATGATCGGGCGGGCATCCGGGTCCGTGAGTGACACAATCCGATCGCGGATCGGCTGGCCCTGCACCCGCTTCGTGATCTGGGAGGCGACCTTCTCGCAACGATCCGCGAGCTGCTCGAGCTTCCCGGCTGCCTTCAGCTTGCCTTTCGCGCCCCGGCCACGAGCCTTGGAGCGCGCAAGCTTCGCCAGCCGCCTGGCTTCCCGCACCGAGCGCTCCAACAGCTCGCCGGCTTGCACCGTGAGCTTGAGTACCTCGGCCTTCGCCTCTCCTGAGCGCCGACGAATCGTGCGTGTGATCCCTCGCAGCCGGCGACCCATCGCCCGCGAGCGATCCCGCACCCGGCGCTTGCTCTCTGACACCATCGCGGCGAGCTTGCGACCCTCGCGTGCCAGTGCCCGTATCCCATGCGCGGCCAGCCCCGCATCGGTCGGATACTTCACATTCGCCTCGACCACGGTCGAGTCGACCCTCACCGCGCGCGCACGAAAGCGCTTCTCCCGCGTCGCGCTTGCGATCAGCGTGCGCGTCATCTCGCTCACCGTCTCTGAGCCCAACCGCCTGGTCATCTTGCGGACCGTCGACTCGTCCGGCACCCGCTCCACCAGCGAGATCCGGCAAAACCGTCGCAAGTGAATCGAGTCCGAGACCTCCGCCACAAGCGTGCGATACCCCCACCGATAGCGCGCCTTGAGCACCATCAACCGAACGAACGTCTCCATCGCGATCGTCGGACGACCATCCGTCAACACCGCCCGCTTCTGCTCGACCACCTCCCGTCGAAAACGCTCCACGATCGGCCCAAGCAACCCAGGATCCGAGAGCAGCCGATCCAGCGCAGCCAGATCCCGCGGCAACTCCCTGACCTCGACCGGCAACACCTCGTCCCACAAACACTCCGCCTGCGGCCCCGCAGACAACGTCAACATACCGACCCCTTTCGACCAGAAACCCAAGAAACCCACTCATTTACAGGACATTCTGCCGATCAGACCGGACGGAACACACCCCCACCACCCCACTTTTTCCGCAGCAAGTAGCTAAGCTACGGAGACGACCGACCCTTAGAGCTGGGGCTTGGTAGCGGGCCCTACGAGACGGTGCCACGACGCTGACCATGTCGTGTGATGACGGTTGACCCTCCCTGTACGGGAAACAGCACTAAAGAAGTTCCGACAGTCCGTCGATAACCGTGTTACGCTGTTACAGCAACCGAACGATAGATTGCCGGATGAGTATCCAGCAAGAGGCCAGCTAGCTTGGCGTGATGGCCGGGCCACCTGAGGAGGAAATGATGAGCGCCACCACGGCTACCACGAGCACGCGCGTCGTGCGCGTACCGGAGGACACCCACAACGAGGCTACGCAGGTCGCGTCGCTGCGGCAGGTCCAGGCGGGCGAGCTGCTCGCCGATGCTTGGCGCGAGTACATGGAGAACCACCGCGAGGAGTTCGCAAAGGATCTCAAGAAGACGGCGAAGCTACTGCGCGACGGGACGCTCAAGAAGCTGGCGGAGTTCACGAGCCGCAACGCGGACGCCCGCGCGGCGAAGGCGGTGGAGCGTTTGAACTCGAAGCGCACCGCGAGCGAGTCGGCGGCCGAGACGAAGGCAGCGCGCGTGTAGCGGTTCCAGTATCCGGGAGTCGGTCTGGAGTGATGTTTAGGATGAAAAGCTCATGGATCGTCCCGATTCGCTCGTCGGCCGTGCCGTCGCGGGCGCCTACATCTGCAAGGACTGGGAGCTGCGTGTGACCGCACGTTGCCTTGATGAGGATCTGAATGCCGACGAGGCAACGAGCTTCGAGTCGATCCTGGGTCTTGAGATCATCAAGGCGTTCGTCAAAGACCGCGCCGCAGAGACCACCGCCTCAAAGCAGATCAGTCCCTTGTCGTCGGGCCAGGAGGTCTGGCGGCTCGGGTACGGCCACGACCACCGTGGCGCGACCTTCTATGACGAGGACGAGGCAGTGATCTGGCTCGTGGCGTACGGCCGCCACCGCTCGGGTGCCTCGGATGACTTCTTCCCGCGCTGCAAGGAGCTCGACGTGGAGGGGCGGCTGCTCCCAGTGCAGGCGGACATTGCCCGCATGTACCGGGACCGGGACAAACGGTTTGTCGAGGCCGTGACGATCGAGGCGCCACTGGCGCTAAAGGCTGCGCGCGAGATGGAGGGCGAGTACCGCTGTACGATCGGCGGTGAGCTCGGGACTGGACTCGCGATTGAGGTCATCGAGGAGTTGGAGGCGACGTCGATCACGGTTGCGTTCAGACCGGCAGCCGGAGGACCCCTCACCACGGTGACCATGGAGCAAGGCCAAGTGCTCTTGCAATCACTCGCGTTCGGCAAGTGGGAGATGATCGGTCGAATGCCGTCGCGCGATCTGGAGCCGGACGAGGTGGCCTTCACGATCACGTGGGTTGCAGGGGAGGATGCGTAGAACATGGATTTTCTCAGCAAGAATATCCGCGAGATCCAGGCTGGCGTTCAGCATCACAACCGGACGTGCGTGGTGCCGGCTAGAGCGATCCTGATGCACCCAACCGAGCTGGTGAAATTGGGCATCGAGAAACTGTGGGGCCTTCCGATCTGTGCCGACGAGAGAGTCCGTCTGGGACGGTTCCGCATCGACTGTAAAGGCTCCGCCTGGCGCGTCGAGGATGAGCTTGAGCTGTACACGCAGCAGCTACTGCCGGTCACGCCGGCTGAGTTGCCGGGCACGCCGCTTGAGCGGCCGCTTGCCGCCAGCGCGTAGATCTGTGCGGAACGAGTTCACGCCGACGATCGTGTCCGTGTTCGCCAACCGGAAGGACCCCAATTCATGGAGCGCGTAAACATCACCGTCGGGCCGTTGTCCTTCGATCACGCCGACTACGACGCCGAGGGCGACGTGCTCTACCTGCACATCGGCGAGCCGGAGGCTGGGGAGGGAGAGGAGACGCCGGGGGGCATGTCGTGCGCTACGCGCCCAATACCGACCGCATCGTTGGCCTGACCGTGCTCGGTGCGAGGCGTATCCTGACGCGCGACGGTCACCTTGCGGCCACGGTCCCCGAGAAGGTTGAGGCCACGGCGGAGGATCTCGCCCCGCGTTCACCGCGATCTCACGTACCTCTTATCGGGGTCGAGCCGACAGGCCGGCAAACTACGGCCAACATACTGAATCGGCCCGTGATACACTTGCTCCTGGTAGTTAGGCTTATGGGATGTTGATTACCAGCTCGATGGGGAGCAATCAGTTGGGGGCGACGCAAAAAGCTGGCAACCGCTATCAAACGACAAGAAGGGAAATACTGTGAATCGGTCATCGAAGACTGGCCAGCTACGGGCCTTGGTCTTTGTCGCGGCACTGCTGGTCAGTCTGATTAGTAGCGCTGCCGCGCAGGCGAAGTGGGGTCCGTCTAACAACTGCGGCATAAAATCTTCGCCAGTAAACGAACACTGTTATGCCCTCACTTATCGGGGCACCAAAACCCTCGCATCGATTGCGGCAGACGATAATGAAGTCGCTATCGTCTACGATTGGGCTTCGGGTGGTTTTTACGATCAGGAGCAATGGGCGTCATGGCCCGGCGCTCCCGGCAACGAGAAAAACGGCTGGGTGGAGTCGGGGATCACTGAGGGCAATTACATCAATTGCTGTACGGCATACCCTTTTTATGCATCAGAGACGCAAACGGGCGCTTATCATGAAGTGATAGCCTCGGGCCCTGTAGCCAGTGGATCGGGCGAGTACAACTACACCTTAATCTTTGATCCTGAATACAATGGTGTCTATCACGTCTACTGGAGCGGTGCAACGAATACGGCCGATTGGTTTGAAGTCGCGCAGTTCGGCGGCGGTCGTCCGGTTGATGTTGAAGAGAATGAAGGAGGCTTGGAGGCAGCAACCGAAGACAATCCGTACCACGCAGGCCGTCAAGAGGTAGCGGTGTCAAATGGCAGCACATGGTATCCATGGTCAGGTGCCAGTTGGTACAACAGTCCTGGAATCTGCATAGGACACAATCGAGAATCGTCGGCCGAAGGGAATATCGAATGGGACCCGGGCCACAACGAATGCGAGTGAAAGTGAGGCGAGTCACATGCGTACTATGAGTAAAAGGCAACTAGCCATTATCGTCCTCGCGACGGTGTTCGGCGGCTTTGGAGTCATCCTTGCGATCAGCGGTAGCCGCGCTCGAGCGCAGTCTGGGGCGACCGCTTCGACAACGGAAATGACTCCAGCAGCGGCGCAGGCGCTCGTGGTCAGCAGGTTTGCGCGCGAAGATGCCGGGGTTCTCGGTGAACTGAGCGTGACGACCGTCCGGGCCAGCTACGCTCAGGCGGCAGCGGTACTAAACGGTCAGCCGGTCAGCGCGGCTGTATACGGTGGCCCGCCCGCGATCGCAGAATGGCGAACCAGCCCCGTCTACCTCGTGACAATGCAAGCGCCGCCCGGCAGTGCATTCCATCCCATCGTTTCCGTTCCGCGAGGACAGGTGGGGCCAGTGGGCGACGTGATGTCAGTGGTTGTAAACGCCTATGGCGGACAGAAGGAGGGGCTAGATCTCGAACCGTCGGTTCCCAGCGGGCTGGATGAACTTGGACCCGAGTTAAACGCAACTGTTCCTGCGGTGTCATCGACCGGTGTGGCTAGCGTCTCCAGCAGAGTCGATGGAGTGTTGGCTGGCGATCTGTCCGTGCGCGGACGGACGAGAACTGGCTGGAGGATCCTTATAGCCAGTGGTAATAGCCGCCTTCCACGGGAAATTTTCACCGAACAGAGGCCATCCCATAGTGGTCATTTCAGATTCGCACTACGCCCTGGGAACTACAGCGTGGCCGCGCTGATACCAAAGGGCAGTATCTGCGGGCTGCGTACGATACACATCTCGCGCCACAGGGAAACCCACGTGGCGCTGAACTGCAACAATTAGGATCGAGAAAGGCGGCGTTAGCCGAGAGCGAGGCTCACGTTTGAGCAACGGGCAAACTTTCTCAGCGGATGGAGAGCTGCGGCAGGGTCGCAGCTCTCCATCCTTGCCTTCGGAGGTGGAGATCGCTGGTAGGAGAGACCTACTGGCGCTGCTGCCGCTAGTGGTGGCTCCTGTAAGTTCGTGCCCGTGTGAGGGTGTCCTGCCATCGGTCTCGAAGTTCTCGTCGACATGTTCGGCGAGGATGGAGGGTGATGATGGCTGTGAAGGATGCGGGCAGGCGGGTCGAGATCGATGGTGAGGATCGGGCGGAGCTCGAGCGGATCGCGCGTGCGGTGAGTTGCGAGGTGCGGATGGTCGAGCGAGCACGGATCGTGCTGGCGGCGGGTGAGGGGTTGACGGCGGCGCAGATCGCTGTGCGTCTGGGGTGCGCTGAGCGGACGGTGAAGAAGTGGCGGGGGCGATATGCGAGTCAGGGGATGAAGGGCCTCAAGGACGCGCCTCGGTCGGGGCGTCCGTTGACGCATGGGCCGGAGCGGCGGGCGTTGTTGATCGCGAAGGCGTGCACCCGCCCGCCGCAGACCGAGTCTGGGCAGCGCCGGGAGCGCTGGACGCACCGTGAGCTGGGCGAGGCGGTGGGGATCTCGGAGTCCCAGGCGCACGTGATCCTGAGCCGGGCGGAGATCCGCCCGCACCGCACCGAGTACTGGGTGATGACCAATTTTGATCAGCCGTACTTCGAGGAGCGCTGCAGCGAGGTCTGCGGCCTGTACCTGAACCCGCCTCAGAACGCGCTGGTGCTCTCGATCGACGAGAAGACGAGCATCCAGGCCAAGGGTCTCGCTCGGCCTGACACGCTGCCCGCGCCCGGCAAGGACACCCGGCGCGATTACGAATACACGCGCAACGGCACGATGAACCTGTTCGCCGCGCTGTGGGTGCATTCCGGTGAGACGCACGCGATGACCTGCACGACCCGTAACAGCCAGGATCTGATCCGCTTCCTTGATGAGATCGAGGACACGATCCCGCCAGCAGCCGGCCGGGAGATCATCGCGATCATGGACAACCTCTCCACCCACAAGAGCAAAGAGACCAAGGCGTGGCTGCGTGCGCATCCGCACTGGCGGTTCGTGTTCACCCCCAACCACGCCAGCTGGCTCAACCAGGTCGAGTGCTTCTTCGGGATCCTCTGCCGACAGTTGCTCAAGCACGGCCACTTCAACACCCCACAGGACCTCGCCGAGCAGATGCTCGCCTACATCGAGACTCGCAACCAGACCGCGACACCGTTCAAATGGACCTACGCCGGCAAGGTCCTCAACGCATAAAAGCGCGGACTTACAGGAGCCACCACTAGGTCGCATTACCGAACCTCGGCAAAGACCGAGCAACTAATCCCCACTCCACTCATCAGGCGGCGCTCCGGGCTTCCACGTCCGCGCGACGCCGCCGCCTTCCTGGCGAAGTTCCCGGCTGTAGTCGGAGAGCTGGGCGTGGAACGCCAGCTCATGTCGTGGGTCGTCGGCGGCCTGGTCGATCCAGTCGCGCCAGATCACGAGGGCGGACAGGGTCTCGACGTGGGCCGTGTCGTTCCACCAGCCGTCCTTGAGATGTTCCAGCTCTCGCGGATAGCGCCCGTGAAGGGCGACGATCGAGCCCCACATCTGGGACTTCCACTCCGGATCGCCCATGAAGGGTTCGATCCACGGCGCGCGCCGGTCGGGATCGTCGTCATACGTTGCCGGCAATTCCGGGGCCGGAACGGGACCCCGTCCTGCCCCATCGAGGCCGGCGATCTCGTTGCAGACCATCCTGGCCGCCACGCGCGACACGGGTTCTCCGTTGCTCGTGGCCAGCTCCTCCAGCTGGGCCATTATGGGGTCAGGAAGGGTGATCTTCATGCGGTAGCTCATCGGGCTCATCTCCATCGTTGATTGACGATCGCGCTGTATGCGCCTCTCGTGGTTAATGACCGTGAGCCCGCAAAAGCGGCCAACGACTTGGGCCCATTTATGGGTCCGCTCGGCCCCGTGCATCTAGTCTGTCCTTCCTGCCAGCCTGTGGGGACCGGGCCAGGCCTGGGTTTGTCGACGAGCTACGAGAGGCGAAGCTCTGCGGCTTCGCCTCGGCGCTGAAGAAGCTGCTCCGTCAGCAATTTGTTGGCCGTTCTCGCGTGCTGGCGGTCATTAAGGGTGTGGGAAGGACAGATAGATCGCTTGCGAGTCAGTCGCAGCAGCGCGACGTGTGGAGCACTGCGGCGCGGTAACTATTCACGTCCTGCTGGCCCGGCCGGATTGGGTCAGCCAGGCGCGGATGCCGGCAGCCATGGTTGTCCGGCCGCGAGTTGGGCGAGTGCTTGTAGTGGGCGCTGGCCTTGCTTTTTGGCGGTGGAGATGTAGGAGCGCACTGTCAGGTAGCGTTCGGCGCCGTCCATCGTGCGGAAGCACCCGGATATCTTCTGTTGCAGCTTGACCATGCGAAGGTCGGACTCGCAGAGGTTGTTCGAGAAGGGAACGGCGAAGTCGTGGGCGAAGAGGGTCACTTCGCGCTCGCACCGATCCAGGCGCAGCAGCAGGTTCTGCGCCTTTGAGCGCTTGATCCGCTTCCCGGCGTTCTGTGCCAGACCGGGGTTCTGCTCGTAGCCCGAGGCGATCAGGTCGCGGTAGTTGCGATGAAGTTCTGCCAGGGCCGGGGCGTCCAGCGCCTGGCGGCCGGCCGTCTTGGCCTGATCGATCAGATCCTTGGTGTCCAGCAGAAAACAACTCATGCCCGAGGCCCAGAGCTGCCCTGCTTCGGTGGCGGCGATCAGCTCCCTGAGGTGGTGAGCGCCGCAGAGCGCGTGGGCCGCGTCGGTGTAGGCGCGATATGGGGAGAAGCCGTCGTGCACGGCCACGCCGGTGAAGCCGGGCAGCACGCCGGCGTCATCCATCGCCTGCCCTCCGCGCTTGGCGTGGACCGTGTAGCGCGTCAACGTCTGCGTGGAGGCACAGTGCACCCAGGAAAGGCGCTCTGCGATGCGTAGGCCCGTCTCGTCGAAGTGGGCTACCGGCTGATCACCGAGCAGTGCTCGCAACTGCTCATCGAAATCGGTCAGGCCCTGCGCGGCCTTGTCCACCCAGGCCTTCAACGTGGCTGTGGAGACCTGCGGGCCGATCAGGTCGCAGATCAGGTTGCGGGCGCGCTCATAGGGGATGTGCTGGAAGACGATGAGGTAGACACCGAAGGCGTGCAGGTTGGCCCCGTACTGTGTGTCAGCGGCCACGCCGCCGGGGAAACGACCCTCATTCACGAGCCCACAAGCATTGCAGCGCCGGGCTTTCGCGAGATGCTCTATCACTTCCAGCGCGAGCTTCTCGGGGATATCGAAAACCTGACGAGACTCCCCGCCCTCAAGCTCTTCCCCGTCAGCCAAATCGCGCCCGCAGTCCTCGCAAACGTCGGGCTCATGGATAATCACACGGTCGGGGACCTCCACCCGCTCCAAGTGGGCACCCTCATGACCATGCTGGCCGCCCGGTTTGCGCCCCGAGCGCTCCCGCAGGCTGCGCTTCTTCGGCGACGGTTTTGAGTAACCATCGGAGGACGGCGGCTTGCTCGAGTTCCTAGAGTTCTCATCCAGCCTGCCCCGCAACTCGACGATCTCGGCCCTCAACTCGGCGATCATCGCCTGCTGCTCGACGCTCTGCCCCCGCAGCGCCGCGATCACCGCATCCTGATCGGTGATCCGGGCTTCAAGCTCCTCACGACTGAGCTGCCCTGCATCGGCCATGCCCGCAAGATTCCCTGCAACCAGGCGGAATCCTGCCCACAACAACCCCCACGCTGCACACCCCACACCCGAACCCGCGCTCACCCCTGACGAACGAAACCAGCAGGACCTAAATAGTTACGCGGCGCGCAAGGGCGCGGAGGACGTGGTGCTACGTATCCTGCGCCGCCGCTACCCCGGTAGGCGCGTCGTTGCCCACTGGAATGAGCCTGACGCGCTTGGCCAGGTTTCCCCGCCCGGGCTGGACCTCGATCGACGCGAGGATGCCGCCTAACAGCTCGGGCAGGATCAGCGGGTCCTCACTGTTGAGCAGGTCCGCGGCGCTGATCCGCTCCCGCACCTGAACCTCCCGGGCGAAGTCCTTGTAATCGCTCTTTGCTTCCTCCAATGCCCGGATGCGTGTCTCCAGATGCGAGTGGTAGCGGTCCCCGAGGGCTCGTCTGAGTGTGATGTCCGCGGCGAACGCGTCGAGCTCGCTCTCGGCATCGAGAACCGCTTGCTCCAGCGTGCGCAGCTCGTCCGAGGTCTCCTCGCCGATCTCCACGTCGAGCCGCGAGAGGAGCGTCCGCAGTTGCTCGCGTACGTACTCCTCCAAGGGCTCAGCGTTGACGAACGCTGCGCGTGGGCACCGCTCGCCCTTGTGGCGGCTCTGCGTGGCTGCGCAGCGGTATGTGCGGATCATCGGACCGCCACGGCTCCCCACGAGGGGACTGCCGCAGGTTCCGCAGCGAGCAAGGCCCGACAGAGGGAAGGCCGCAGCGGCTCGCCGGCGGCGTGGCTTGCGCTGGGCTGCCTCCCACTCGGAACGCGAGACGAGCGCTTCGTGAGCTTCGGCGTTGACCGCCGACCCGTTGCGGCTCTCTCCGAGATATGTCCGGCTGGCGAGCATCCGGCGCACCGTCGCGGTGGTCCAGGTGCGCCCTGGCGCGTTCTCCACGAGGTAGATGCACGCCACGCTCACGTCCTGGGCAGCGGCGATGCGGTAGGCCTCGACCACGTGCGGAGCCTGTTCGGTGTGTGGCTCAAGCGTGCCGTCCTCCCGGCGCTTGTAGCCGTAGGGCGTTGGGCTGATCTTCGCCCCGCGTTCGATCGCGTGGCGCTTGGCGGTCTGCCAGCCGGCGACCATGTTGTCGCGCTCGAGCGTGGCGACGGCCAGGAGCACGGTCAGGATGAACGAGCCGAACGGGCCGGTCGGGTCGATGTCCTCCTCGACGAACGCGAGATGTCCGCCGAGCGACTGGATGCGCTCGACGTCCTCGATCGCGCCGGCTACGTTGCGGGCGAACCGATTGAGACGCCAACACGCGATGCCTTCGGTCTCGCCGCTCTCGATGCGCTGGATCGCCTCACGCAGGCCGGGGCGGTCCTGGGTCCCGCCGGACTCGTCCTCATCGACGTGCCAGGCCGCGATCTCCACGCCCCGGTACGCTGCCCAACGGGCGATAGCCTCTCTCTGTACGGTCGGCGAGATGTAGCCGGGTCCCTTGCGGCCCATTCTGCGGCTGACTCGGATGTATCCATCGAAGCGTTCAGGTTTAGGCATCGGACTCCAGATCAAGGATAGGTAATGTGGCTCTGAGCACCAACCAATTCAAAAACGGCAACCACATCGACGTCGACGGCACGGTCTTCAAGATCCTCGAGTTCCAGCACGTCAAGCCCGGCAAGGGCGGCGCGTTCGTCCGCACGAAGCTGCGCCGGGCCAGCGACGGCAACGTGATCGACCGCACCTTCCGCGCCGGGGAGAAGTTCAGATCCGTCAGGACGGAGGCGCGCAGGATGCAGTTCCTGTACGCCGACGGGACCGACGCGCACTTCATGGACACGGAGTCCTTCGAGCAGATCGCGGTCGCGGAGAGCACGCTCAGCGAGATGCTGCGCTGGACCAAGCCGAGCAGCGAGGTCGACGTGCTGTTCATCGACGACGAGCCGGCCGACATCCAGCTGCCGAGCGGCGTCGACCTGGAGGTCACGCAGGCCGACCCGGGGCTGCGCGGCGACAGCGTCTCGAGCGGTGGCACGAAGCCGGCGACGCTCGAGACCGGCGCGACGATCCAGGTGCCGCTGTTCGTCGAGGTCGGCGAGCGGATCCGCGTGGACACGCGCACGGGCGAATACGTCTCGCGGGCCTAGAGGCGAGCGGGGACGGAATGCGGCGCTCGGATCAGCGCAGGGCCGCGGTCGTGGCGCTCTACCAGCACGATCTGACCGGCCGCCCGCTGGTCGAGACGCTCGGGCCGAACGCCTCGATCTTCGCCCGTGCGCTCGCCTACGCCGCGGCCGACCGCGCGGAGGAGCTCGACGCGGTGATCGACCGCCACGCGCACGGCTGGTCGGTGCAGCGGATCCAGCCGCTGGAGCGCAGCATCATGCGCGTGGCGCTGATCGAGATGCTGCACCCCGACGTGGCGCCGGCGGATGAGCCGATCCCGGCGGAGGGGGCGATCGAGGAGGCGCTGGAGAGCGCGAAGACGTTCTGCGGATCGGACGCGCCGGGGTTCGTGAACGGGGTGCTGGGCGCGGTTCTGCGCGAGATGCGCGAGAATCAACCGATCTCATGAGCGGTGTCGAGCAATTGGAGGACCTGATCGCGCAACTGGAGCGCGCCGCGGAGCAGCTGCGCTCGGGAGAGCTCTCGCCCGACGCCGCCGCGACGATGGTCGAGGATTGCGCCGCGCTGGCGACGCGGGCCGCGGCCGAGCTCGAGCAGCTCGCGCACGCGGAAGCGTTCGCGCCGGCGCCCGGACAAGACTCGCTGCTGTAGGTCACCGGAGCGCGCGGTGAACGCCACGGGTCGCAGCGGCGTGCAGCAGCAGCAGGAGGGCGAGCGCCCCTACCCCGAGCACCTGCGCGCGCAAGTCGAGCGCTACCTGCAGGCGATGCGCTTCTCCGAGGAGGCGCTGACGGAGGGCTTGGAGGAGGCGATGCGCTACTCGCTGCTGGCGGGCGGCAAGCGCATCCGCCCGGTGCTCGCGCTCGCGACCGCGCGGGCGGTGGGGCTCGATCAGCAGCAGGCGCTGCCGCTGGCGGGCGCGATCGAGCTGATCCACACCTACTCGCTGATCCACGACGACCTGCCGGCGATGGACGACGACGCGTTGCGCCGTGGGCAGCCGACCTGCCACGTGAAGTTCGGCGAGGACGTCGCGATCCTCGCCGGGGATGGGCTCTACGCGGAGGCCTTCCGCCACCTGCTGAGCGAGCGGACCGCGCCGCCCGAGCGGATCCTCGCGGCGGCCGCCGAGCTGGCGGCCGCGACCGGCGTGGGAGGGATGGTCGGCGGGCAGTACGCCGACGTGAGCCCGGGCACGCCGAGCGGGCCGGGGTCGCTGCGACGGCTGCACGAGCTGAAGACGGGCCGCCTGATCGGCGCCTCGGTGCTGTGCGTGCTGCTCTTGGCGGGGATCGAGGACGGACCTGCGACAATTGAGTTTCGCCGTTTTGCCGCCGAGCTGGGCGTGTTGTTCCAGATCGTCGACGATATTCTCGACGTGACGGGCACCGACGACGCGCTCGGCAAGCCACGGGGCAGCGACGAGCGTCATGGAAAGCGCACATATGTGAGCGAGTTCGGGATCCAGCGCGCCAGGGAGCTGGCGGCGGAGTCACACGGGACCGCGCGCCGGGCGCTCGCCGCGGCCGCCGCGCAGATCGGACAGGCGCAGGCGACCGGCGAGCTTGGGCAGATCACGGACTTCATCTACACCCGCACCTCATGAGCGACACCCCACCCGCGTGAACACCCTCACCCAATGAGCAAAGATCAGCAACAGCGACCGCCGCAACGCCTCCTCGCGCGGATCGACGGGCCCGAGGATCTGCACGGCCTCAGCGACGAGCAGCTCACCGAGCTGGCACAGGAGGTGCGCGAGCACATCATCGACACGGTCGGCGAGATCGGCGGGCACTTCGGCGCGAACCTCGGCACCTGCGAGCTGGCGGTGGCGCTGCACTCGGTGCTGGAGAGTCCGCGGGACAAGATCCTCTGGGACGTCGGTCACCAGGCCTACCCGCACAAGGTGCTCACGGGGCGCCGCGACGAGCTGAGCACGATCCGCCAGTACGAGGGCCTCGCGCCGTTCTGCTCGATCGCGGAGTCCCCGCACGACATCATGGGCGCCGGGCACGCCTCGACCTCGATCGGCTACGCGGTCGGGATCAAGGAGGGCATGCGCCACGGGGCCGGCGAGAACGGCAAGGTCGTGGCCGTGATCGGCGACGGTGCGATGACCGGCGGCGTCGCGTTCGAGGCGATCGAGCAGGCGGGCGGCCTGGGCACGCCGATCGTGGTCGTGCTGAACGACAACGGCATGTCGATCGCGCCGAACGTGGGCGCGATGAGCAAATACTTCAACCGGGTCAGGCTGAACCCGAAGCTGTGGCACGCGCGCGAGGGCGTCGAGGGCGGGCTCACGCGCCTGCCGGGCGGGCTCGGCGCCGCGCTCGAGCGCCTCGGCCCGCAGCTGAAGGAGTCGATCAAGGCCTTCTGGGCGCCCGGCCTGTGGTGGGAGGAGCTCGACTGGGCCTACATGGGCGTCGTCGACGGCCACGACGTGCGCGCGCTGCGCGAGGCGCTGCGCGAGGCGCTCGCGGCCGAACGCCCGGTCGTCGTGCACGCGGCGACGGTCAAGGGCAAGGGCTTCGCCCCGGCCGAGGACGGCGGGCTGGAGGGCATGGAGAAGTGGCACGCGGCCAAGCCGAAGTCGATCCTCAACGGCATCCCGACCCAACCCGTCTCCGCTCGATCCGTCCCAGCGCAGTCGGCCTCAGGGAACGGTCAGGCGCAGAAGACTCCAGAGCCGGCGCCGCGGGCGGGCGGGCTTCAGTACACGCAGGTCTTCGGCGAGGCGCTCGTGCGGGAGTGCGAACGCGACGCGCGCGTCGTCGGGATCACCGCCGCGATGAACTCGGGCACGGGGCTGAACATCCTCCAGAAGGCACTCCCGGACCGGTACTTCGACGTCGGCATCGCCGAGCAGCAGGCGATCCTGTTCGCCGCCGGCCTGGCGCTGCAGGGGGTCAAGCCGGTGGCGGCGATCTACTCGACGTTCCTGCAGCGCGCCTACGACCAGATCGTCCACGACGTCTGCCTGCAGCGGCTGAACGTCGTGTTCGCGCTCGACCGCGCGGGCCTCGTCGGCGACGACGGGCCGACGCATCACGGCGCCTTCGACATCGCCTACCTGCGCTGCCTGCCGAACATCGTCCTGATGGCCCCGCGCGACGAGGCGCTGCTCGTCGACATGCTCCACACCGCGCTCCTCTACGACGACGGGCCGATCGCGCTGCGTTACCCGCGCGGGGAGGGGACCGGCGCGGAGCTGCCCGCGCGCCCGCGCGCGATCGAGATCGGTACGGGCGAGATCCTGATTGAGCAAGCCGGCGCGAGCGCGCCAGCGGGCGGTCGTGTGGCGCTGATCGGCTACGGCAGCGGCGTCGGCAAGGCGCTGGAGGCCGCCGCGGAGCTGGCTCAGGACGAGATCGCGGTGACGGTCGCCGACGCGCGCTTCGCCAAGCCGATCGACGCCGGCCTGATGGCCCAGCTCGCGGCCGAGCACGACCTGCTCGTGACTGTCGAGGAGGGCGTCCTGGCGGGCGGCTTCGGCACGGCCGTGTGGGAGACCCTGAACGAGGCGGGCACCACGATCCCGCGGATTTTGCGAGTGGGTCTGCCCGACCGCTATGTGACGCACGGCAAGCCGGCGCTCCTGCACGAGGAGGTCGGGTTCACGGGCAAGCGCATCGCCGAGCGCGTCCGGGCAGCGATCCTCGATCGCGACTCCGCCACTGTCGGGGCGTAGACGGTCCGATCCTTAAATGAAACGGCCCGCAGGGGAAGCGGGCCGTTTCGGGGAGGAGGGATGCTGCTGTGCTTCGGGTCGTTCATCATGATGCCCAGCGGAGAGGTGCCTATGTGTGAGCTTGATCACAGAGAGCTAGTATCTGGCGGGGGGCGAGCGCGTGCTGTACGAGGCCGCTCCCGGTGAGCCGCGCTCCCGCGGGGCGTCCTCCGAGCGCCCGGACCGCCAGCGGGCGCACGGGTGCTCCCCGCGGAGAGACGCCGGCGGGGTGTCGTCGAGGAGTATTCGTTCATGCTCGGGCACGGGTAGATCGCCGCCGATGACGGCACACGCTGCTTTCTGCACCGCTCGGACGTGCTGGAGGGGGACTACACCGCGCTCGAGAACGGCGACGAGGTCTTCTTCACGCTAGGCGAGCGCGGTCCGCGGCCCGGTTCGGACCCCGTCGCGAAGGCGTGAAGCTCGGCAATCCGCTACCCGCGCTCCACCGCTTCGCGCAGTTCCCCCACGATGCCGGCCAGTGGCTGGCGCCACTCGCGCGGAAAGCCGCGCCGGAGGATTGGGGCTATCGCCACGAGTACGCCGAGGAGCGCGGTCCGTACCCGATCCTGCGTCGTTACCTCGAAGCCACGTTCGAACGCCTGCTGCAGGAGCGACGCGGCGGTGCCCCGACGATCCTCGAAGGCGCGACGGCGGGCGGCCGCGTGTACGCGATCTTCGACACGGGCCTCGTCGAGGACCTGGGCGGGCCGATCTACGCTCTGTTCGACGAGCATCGCGCAAGCGACGATCCGCGCAGATGGTGGTGGCGAGGATTCCTCACCGCCGAGGAGGGGCCGATGCGCGACGTCACGGAGCTGCCTGCCCCCGCGGACTACCTGAGCGATCTCCAGCTCCTGACGATCACGCCCTCGGAGGTCGCGAGCATGCGGGTCGACACCAAGCACATCCTCGTCGACCATCTCGACCGCTTTCCGGAGCACCTGCGATCCGACTCAGAGCTGGCCAGGTGGGCGTTCCAGGGAGCGCTGCATAGGCTTCCCGAGCGCATCCGCCGCAACTACAGGCTGCCCGTGGCTCAGTACTACCGCGGGAGCATCAACCTGCTGCTGCCGCTGCATCTCGGCGGAGCGTCGCGAACGGCCGTTCGTCTCGCGCGGCGGGATCAAGCTCGAGAACGCGCTCGCCGCGACGGGGCTCGAGGTCGCGGGCCGGCGCGCGCTCGACGTCGGCGCCTCGACCGGCGGCTTCACCGACTGCCTGCTGCGCCGCGGCGCGACGGACGTGATCGCCGTCGACGTCGGCTACGGCCAGCTCGACTGGGGCCTGCGCAACGATCCGCGTGTGCGCGTGCTCGAGCGCACGAACGCGCGCGCGCTCAGCCCCGAGCTGCTCCCGTGTACGCCCGATCTCGTGACGATCGACGTGTCGTTCATCTCGCTCGCGAAGATCCTCCCGGCGGTGCTCGGCTGCCTGGCCGAACGCTACGACGTGCTCGCGCTGGTCAAGCCGCAGTTCGAGGTCGGCCGCGCGCTCGCGAGCAAGGGGCGCGGCGTGATCCGCGATCCGGCCGACCGGCGGATGGCGCTCGTCGGCGTGGGGGAGGCGGCGCATCGGTCTCGGCGCGAGCGTGCTCGGGTTCCACTCCTCGGGGCTGACGGGGCCGAAGGGCAACAAAGAGACGTTCCTCTGGCTGGCCGAGCCCGGACGCGGGCGGGGCCGCGGGGGACGTGCAGGAGATTGAGATGATGGCGCGCAAGGTGGAGCCATGAACTCGTGCCCAGGGTGGCGTGATGGGAAGATGATCGAGCGATGAGAGAGATCACCGTCTTCACGCACCGGCGCCCCGAGGACACGAGCGCGGCGCTCGCGCGGCTCGCGGCGGCGGCGGCCGCTGCCGGCGTGACCTTGCGCCTCGACGAGGCGGAGACGCGCAAGCACGGCCTGCGGGAGGGGCCGGGGCTCGCCGTGAACGCGCCCGTCAAGGACGACGTCGAGCTGTGCGTGGTGCTCGGCGGCGACGGGACGATCCTCGGCGCGCTGCAGCGCTACGCGGGCACCGGCGTGCCGGTGTTCGCGATCAACTTCGGCCAGATCGGGTTTCTCGCGACGGTCGAGCCGGAGGAGATCGAGGATGGCATCGCCCGCGCGCTCGATCGCGACTTCGAGCTGCGGCGGCTGCCGGGAATCGTGCTGGATGCGCCCGGGCGAGGCCGAGCGCGAGCGGGAGGCCGGCATGCCGAGGACAGGGGACGAGGCGGCGGGGGATCGGGTGCAGCCGGAGCGGTGGATCGCCCGAGGCACTGCCGGCGCGCTGATCCGGGGGCGTCCGGCAGACGGCGTTCAACGACGTCGCGATCCACCGCAAGGTCGGCGAGCGGATCGCCCAGATCGCCTACGCGCTCGACGGCGAGGAGGTCGGGAGCGTGCGCTGCGACGGCCTGGTCGTGGCGACCCCGGCCGGCTCGACCGGCTACAACCTCGCCAACGGCGGGCCCGTGATGGCGTGGGGGGTGGAGGGGTTCGTGGTCTCGTTCATCGCGCCCCACTCGCTCGCGGCGCGCACGCTCGTGGTCGCGCCCCGCGACCGCCTCACGATCCACAACCGCTCGCGCGAGCCGCTCGACGTGGCCGTCGACGGGCGTCCCGCCGCCGAGATCCCGGCGGGCGGGTCGATCGACGCGCGTTTCGTCGACGCGGTCGGGACGATCGCGCAGCTGCCGGGCTCCTCGTTCTACCGCCGGCTGCGCGAGAAGTTCGGCCGCCTCGCGAGCTGAAGGGCCGCCGGGGGGCCGAACCTCCGGAGCCGAACTGCCCGGGAGGTGCTTCCGCCGGCGATCGCGCGCGCGGATCGCGCGCCTCGCCGGGTAATCGTTGTGAGACGGGCGCTCAGGCGACCTTCGCGGCCTCCGGGTGCTCGTGGATCTCGCCGGCGTTCTGCATCGAGGTGACGAACTCGTCGAGCTGATCGCGCGAGAAGCGGCGCTGGCCGCCCGGTGTCCGGTAGCAGTGGATGTGGCCGGCGTCGGTCCAGCGGCGGATCGTCGCCAGCGAGACGCCGACGTAGCGTGCCGCCTGGGAGCTCGTGAAGACGAGCTGGCGGTCTGAGTGGGGTTGCAGGGGCGTGATGGGCATGTCCTCGCCTTTGCTGTCGTTTTCGGTGGTCGGTTGGTGTGTCGCCGGCTGTGCCCGTTTGGCGGGTCGGCGGATCTCAAGGAGATGCGCCCGGGCAGGCGCGCCGGCTGCTCCATCTTTCGGGCGGACGGGGCCGGAAGTCGAGCGCAGCGAAGCTTTGTGGACCTTTGGTCGAGAAAGGCCGCGAGATCCCTCCAGCTCACGGTGTCGAGGGCCGTTGAATCCCTTCGTCTGCAAGCAATCGTGCAGAAGTCGAGGAAAAGCTGGACATTTCGTCCAATCTCGTTACTATGGTGCTCGAACCTACTCAAAGGCGGCGCGTTCCTGTGGATGGAGACAAACAGAGCCCGCATCGCAAATCTGGCCCGCGTGGCCATCAACGAAGGAGATTTGTCATGAGCCACGGACACTAGAGTCTTGAACGGCCACAAAGTGGCCTGTTGATCGAAGGCGTCTGCAGCTCGTGCGTGGCGCCTTCGGTCAGTTTCAAGCAGATCCGAGCCGTTTGCTGACGTCGCGAGCCGACGTGACGGCGGCAGACCGTCGATCGGAGCCGATGTAGCGCTGTCGGTGGTCAGCTGCCTGGCGAGCGGCTGAGCGATCTTGCGCGCGCGCCGCTCGAAGGCAAGCTCGGTCTCGAAGTTGGCGTCGTCGCCGTGTGCGGACGTGACCGGGCCGTCGCGCTCGAGCATCGCGACGAAGCTCTCCACGAGCTCGGCGTCGAGCTGGCGCCCCGCGACGCGGCGCAGCTCGGCGATCGCGTCCTGCGGGGTCATCGGCGAGCGGTAGGTTTCGCGCGCGGTGAGCGTGTCGTACGTCGAGCAGACCGCGATGATCCGCGATGGCAGGGGGATCTCGTTGCCGATCAGCCCGGCCGGGTAGCCGCTGCCGTCGACGTGCTCGTGGTGGTAGAGGATCGCATCGGCGACCGGGCCGTAGCCGTCGAGCCGGCCGACGAGCGTCGCCCCGTCCTGCGGATGGCGGCGGATCACCGCCCAGTCCTGGTCGGAGAGGACCTCGGCGTGGAGGATGCTGTCGGGCAGCGCGAACTTGCCGATGTCGTGCAGCAGCCCCGCCGTGTGGACGAGATCCTGTTCGGCCTCGTCGAGGCCCAGCTCGATGGCAAGCTCCCGCGCGTAGCGCGCGACGGCGGCCGCGTGGCGTGCGGTCATCCGATCGCGCAGCGCGAGCGTCTCCACGAGCGTGGTCAGCACGCCGAGCTGCAGCGAGGCGAGGTGGATCGAGCGCGCCTCCAGCTGGTCTGCGCGATCCTCCGAGCGCAGCAGCGCGACCGCCAGGTACTGGAAGATCAGAAGCAGCAGCGACCGACGCCGAGCAGGACCGGAAAGCCAAGGTTCGTATAGGCGACGGCAAGGATCGCGGCCAGGGCCGCCGTCGCGACCTGCCCGGGCATCAGCGGGACGAATACTTCGCGCACCTGATCGGTCAGGGAGCGGTCCTCGATGACGCGATTGTCGACCGCGACTATGAGCGAAGTTGAGAGCATTGGTGACCATGAAGACGGCGAACACCACCAGCCCGAATGTGACGCTCTGAGTCAGATGATGGTTGTGCGGATCATGCACGTTGCCGATCAGCGCGACGAATCATCAGCCCGCCAGCGAGTGGGAAGATGGCGTAGTTCGTGAGGTTGTTGAGCCAGTCAGATGGGGATAGACGTCTCAAGGCCGACGAAATGGCTATGGCGATGACGCCGAAGCACACAGCTGGCGCTGGTCCGAGCAGGCTCATCGCCAGCACCAGCGCGAGGAAGCCGGCGGTCACCTGCTGATTGCGTAGCTTCACGCTGAGTTGCTGTCCGATCAGGGCCAGCGCCAGCAGCAAGCCGACAAGCGGGAGCGGAGCTCCATTCCTGAGCTCGTGAGATCAAGGCAGCTGTCACCAGAGCGCCTGCAAGCAGCAGACTCTCGGCGAACCAGAAGAGTCGTCTCTTTGTCTGGGCTGTGAGCATCTCGTCAGTCCCTGTCGTACTTAACGGCCGATGTCCGCGTCGGACTTAAGGTGCTCGTCAGCGCGGGATGGACGCTGACACGGCCGCTGATACGTGGGTTGGCAAGCTCGGGACCGATCGTCACGTCTGCGCTGCGGGTGACGAGGTCCCTCCGCGTCCGTCGTCTGAGCTCAGCGGTCGTGTGGCGATCGATCCCGCGCAGGGCGAGCCGCAGGAACGGCGAACGTCATCACCGTGGCCCCGATACCGACCACCAGAAACGCCGTACGCGGCGAGCTGAGCGCGACCAGCGCGCCGCCCAGCGACAGCCCGAGCGCGAGCGACAGCGCGCCGATCGATTCGACGGCGCTCATCAGGCGGCCATGCAGCGCCGGCGGCGTCAGCCGCTGGACGAGGCTGATCACCGATGCCCACTCGACGCCGTTGCCGACGCCGCCGAACACGGCCGCGACGCAGGCGATCTCGAGCGAGGCCGCGGCGGAGAACGCCGATGTAGGCAAGGCCCATCGCGAGCGTGCCGGCGGTCAGCATCGCGCCCAGTCCGCGCTTGGGCGAGCGCGCGAAGACGAAGCTGCCGATCACCACGCCCACACCCCAAGATCCGAGCAGCAGGCCATAGCCGCGGTCGCCGGCGTGCAGCGGCGGTTTTCGCGTAGGCGACCTCGATCGGGCCGGCCGGAGTCGAAGAACACGAGCGCGATCGCCTCCGCGAGCAGCAGGCGCGCGCAACAGCGGGCACCGCGTTGACGTACTCCCAGGCGGCGCGCAGACGCTCGCGCACGGTGGCGTCGGCGGCCTCCTCGGCGTGCGGAGACAGGTCGAGCAGCATCGCGCCGCAGATCAGGAACGAGGCGGCGTCGATGAACAGCGCGGCGGGCGCCCCCGCGGCGGCGACGAGCACGCCGGCGATCGCCGGCCCGAGCATGAACGTGGCCGAGAAGGCGATGTTCAGGGTCGCGTTCGCCTGCCGCTCGGCCGCCTGCGTGAACGCCTCCAGATCCTTCTGCCGCGGCCGCGCGCGGATCCCACTCGACCTCCGCCTGCTCGCGCGCCGCCCGCGCCGTCTCGGCGCGCAGCAGCGCGCTCGCGGCCAGCGCCGCCGTGCCGTCGAGCGCCGCCAGGACCAGGATCGCGGGCAGCCAGAAGTGCCACAGCAGCACCGCCAGCACCGCGTCGTCACGACGCCCTCGAACAGGTACAGCCCGCTCAGCACGCCGCGCCGTCGCGAGGCTTCGACCCGCGCCGCCAGCGCCGGCGCCGCGAACGCGGGCAGCGCCTGGCCCGAGATCAGCAGCGCGGCGACCGCGACCGCGCTGTGCGTGTGGTCGAAGACGGCGACCGACAGCGCGACGAAGCCGAACCAGGTGCCGAGCCGGTTGACCGTGTAGGCGCCGATGATCCGGCGCAGCCGGTGGGATCTCAGGGTCGAAGGCACGCCGCCACGCTAACGGTTGTCTGCGACGGGAGCGAGTGCTGCAAGCGCTCGCGCGGAGGCTGTGACGGACGCGGGCGCCGGCAGCTCGCGCTCGCCCTCGTCTCGGGTCCTGGCAACCTCCGCGCGTGCCGCGCTATCCGTGCCGCAGGCGCAGCTCGTCGTTGTACACGGCATGCGGCCCGTGCGCTTCGGCGGGGCCGTCGACGATCAGCACAGGCAGCTCGGGATGCCGATGCGCGAGCGTCTGCATCAGCGACTCCGCGGGGGCGTCGTCGAGGTCGCCGGCGATGAACGCCATGCGGCTGCCGGATGCGTGCTCGAGCGCCTCGCAGACCGCGTCGGCCTGCTCGAACACGGTGCTCTCCGGCAGCGTCTGGCTGAGCTCGTCGAGCAGCGTCGCGCGCCGCTCGGCGTCCGCGCCGGCGAGCAGGATGCGGGTCGGGCCCGCGATCACGCGCAGCGCCGGTGGGTGGGGCGATCTCCGCGCAGGTGGGACTCGGGCGACGATGTGCGGTGGGGCTCGACGAGGGCGGCGACGGGGCTTGGATCGGGCAGCAGGCGCAGCGCCGGCACGCGCGAGTCCGAGCGCCGTCTGACGGATGCCCGTGTGGCCGAGCGCCGCCTGGTGGGTATGTGTATGGGGTTCGGTATGGGGTTCGCGTGCGGCATAGCCGACATGATGGGGCCTCGCGGGGCCGTTTGTCTGTAGGCGGAAGGTGCCGATCGTGTGGTCCCAAAGGTGCCGATCTGTGTAGTCCTTCTGGTGCCGTCGAGGCTCGAGCCGGCTGTGCGCGAGACGGTTGCGGGGGAGATCGGCGCGGCTGGACGCCCGATTCTCGCCCCGGTGCTCCGGGGCTTCCCACCATGCGGACGGCGCCGCCACGGGCGAGACCCGCCGGTCGAGGCGGTACTGTGTGCGCACGATGGAGGGTGGCACACCAGGGGTCGATCGGCCGATCGACGTGATCATCGCGGACGACCACGGGGTCGTGCGCGACGGCATCCGCATGGTGCTCGAGCGCGAGGCGGGCGAGTTCCGCGTCGTCGCCGAAGCCGGCGACGTGCCCGCCACGATCCGCGCGGTGCGCGAGCACAGGCCCGACCTGCTGACGCTCGACCTGTCGATGCCGGGCGGCTCGAGCCTCGCGGCGCTGCCGCAGTGCTTCGTCGCCCATCCCGACGCTCGCGGTCGCGATCCTGACGATGCGCGAGGACCCCGAGTACGCCCGCCAGGCGCTGCGCGCCGGCGCGCGCAGCTACGTGCTGAAGGAGGCCGAGCCGGCCGAGCTGCTGCAGGCCTTCCGGCTGGCGGTCGCCGGCGGCAACTACCTGCACCCGCGCCTCGGCGCGCTGATGGCCACGGGCGAGGAGAGCCAGAGCGACGGCGTCGCGCTGTCCGAGCGCGAGCGCGAGGTCGTGCGGCTGATCGCCAACGGCTTCACCAACCCCCAGATCGCCGAGCAGCTGCACGTCGCCGAGCGCACCGTCAAGACCTACCGCGCGCGGGCGATCGAGAAGCTCGGCTTCTCCTCGCGCGCGGAGATCACGGCATATGCGCGGCGCCTCGGTCTGGTCGAGTAGCGCCTTCCGCCCGGCGGGCGGACGCGATACCGATCCGGCCTCAAGGGCCGGCGACCGTCCCGGACAGCTGCTCGGCGGTGGGTCGTCCCGCGAGCGGGACCGTGAGGCGCATGACCGTCCCTTTGCCCGGGGCCGGCACGAGCTCCAGCTCGCCGCCGACGAGCTCGGCGCGCTCGCGCATCCCCGACATCCCGAACCCGCCCTCCAGGCCGTCGCCGCGCGGCCCCAGCCGGTCGGCTTCCGGGAGGCCCTGCCCGTCGTCGGTGACCGACGCGCGCACGACGCCGTCGCGTTCGACGATGCTGATCGTCGCGCTCGTCGCCTGGGCGTGGCGGCTGACGTTCGTGAGCGCCTCCTGCACGACGCGGTAGATCGTGCTCTCGAGCTCGGCGTCGAGGCGGTGTCTGCGTCCGGGCTCGGGACCGAGGTCGATCTCGGTCTGCACCTCCAGCCCGTCGATCGCCTGCGCGCGGCGCGCGAGCGCCTCCAGCGCGGCCGCCAGCCCGAGGTCGTCGAGCGCCGCGGGGCGCAGCTCGGTGATCAGGTGGCGCAGCCCGTCGATCTCGTCGCCCAGCCCTTCGAGCACGGCCTCGCACCGCGGCGCGCAGCGCGTCCTGCTCGTCCTGGTCGCGCGCGTTGGCCAGGCGCATCCGCAGCGCGCCGAGGCCCTGGATCGTTTCGTCGTGGATCTCGCGCGCCCAGCGCGTGCGCTCGCGCTCGCGCGCCTCCATGCCGTAGCGCAGGCGCTTGATCTCGACCGAGCGCTCCGCCGCCATCCGCTGCGCGACGCTCGTCGCGAACGCGTTCAGCGCCTCGCGGTCCGGGCCGCGGAAGCCGCCGTCGCGGCGCAGCGCGATCACCAGGCCGCCGCCGTAGCCCTCCATGCTCAGCGGCTCGACCAGCGCGGCGCGCGCCTCCAGGCCGAGTTCGTGCAGCCACGCCGCCTCCTGCCCGCGCGGGCGGTCCAGCGAGACCGCCTTGCCCTGCGCGTACAGCTCGCCGAGCGCGCTGCCCTGCACGGGCACGATCCGCAGGCGCACGGTTTCCTGCCCGCTGGAGGCCGCCACGCGCAGCTCGCCGCGCTCCTCGATCACGACCAGCAGCGTGCCGGCGTCGAGCAGCGCAAGGCCGCGATCGGCCATCAGCCGCAGCAGCCACAACTCCGATCCCGAGAGCATCGGCGAGATTATCGTCTCGATCGTCTCGAGGCCGTTCTCGCGGCGCGCGGCGGCCCTGGTCTGGGCGAGCAGCTCCTCGCCGTCGACGTCCCCCTGCCAGGCCGCGATCCCGACCGAGACGCGCAGCGGCCGGCGCTGTCCGCCGGCTTCGACCTTGATCGCGCGCAGGCGCTGCGAGCGCGCGCCTGGCGACGATCTCCCCGCGCGGCCCGTCGGCGCCGGGCAGCAGCACCGCGAGCTCGCGCTCGCTGGGCCGCCCGACGCGGTCGAAGCGGCGCAGCTCGTGCCGCAGCGCCTCGCCCACGTAGACGAGCGTCTGCTCGGACAGCTCGCTCGCCGTGGGCTCGCGTCAGCTCGTCGAGGTTCTCGATCACGACCAGCAGGCAGCTCAGCGGCGTGCCGTGGCGCCCGGCGCGGTTGATCTCCTCCTCGATCCGCTCGGCCAGGGCCGCCGCCGGCAGGCACACGATCGCCCCCGCCGGGAGCGGGTCTGCGCGGAGGTCGAGGTTGCCGGGCCGCATATCTCCCATCATCGTCAATCCACCGCGTTCGCTCAAGCAGCCGCGCCACAGGTCCGTCCCCGTGCGCTGGTACACCTGCCCGTGTGCTGCAAGAGCTGAACGTCGAGAATCTGCTGCTGATCGAGCGCGCGCAGCTGCGGCTGGCGCCCGGGCTGAACGTGCTCACCGGCGAGACCGGCGCCGGCAAGACGGTGCTCGCCCACGCGCTCGACCTGCTCCTCGGCGGGCGCGCGCGCGCGCGGGCATCGTCCGTCCCGGCGCCCCCGAGGCCTACGTCGAGGGCGTCTTCGACCTGCCCGACGATCAGCGATGCGCTCCCGAGGAGCTCGCCGAGCGACTCCCCGACGGCGCCGAGGAGATCGTCCTCGCCCGCCGCCTCGGCGCCGACGGGCGCACCCGCGCCTATCTCAACGGCCGCTCCGCGACCGTCTCGGAGCTGCGCGAGCTCGGCTCGCGGCTGGTCTCCTTCTACGGCCAGCACGAGCATCGCAAGCTGACGCTCGCCGGCGCCCAGCTGGAGATCCTCGACGCAGGTCTGCGGCCCCGACCACGCGCTGCGTCTGCGCGCCTGCGCGCAGACGTTCGCGGAGTCCCGGCGCCTCGCCGCGGAGCTCGACGCGCTGCGCGAGCTCTCCGCAGCGCGCGAGCGCGAGCTCGACCTGCTCGAGCACGAGCTCGCGGAGATCGACGCCGCCGGCCTCGACCAGCACGAGTACGACGAGCTGCTGGCCGCGCGCGCCCGCCTCGGCCGCCTCGACGCGCTGCGCCTCGCCGCCGGCGCGGCCGCCGACGCGCTCGCGCCCGAAGACCCCGCGGCCGGCCTCGGCGGCTCCCAGCTGATCGCCGCCGCCGCCGCCGGCCTGGACGCGCTCGCCGGCGTCGACCCGGACCTCGACGCGCTCGCCGAGCGGCTGCGCGCGCTCGCGATCGAGTCGCAGGATCTCGCCGCCGAGCTGCACGGCTACCGCGAGCGGATCGCCGGCGAGGAGGGCTCGCTCGACGCGGTCGAAGAGCGCCTGGCGGGCATCGAGCGGCTCGTGCGCAAGCACGGCGGGACGCTCGCCGCGGTGCTCGACCACGCCGCCGCCGCGCGGGCGCGGCGCGACGAGCTGAACGGCGCCGAGGTCGCGTTCGCCGAGGCCACGGCGCGGCTGGACGAGGCGCAGGCGGCGCTCGCGGGCCACGTCGCCGCGCTGCGCGAGGCGCGCGAGCGGCACGCGCCGCGCCTCGAGCTGGCGGTGCGCGAGCAGCTCGCCGCGCTGGCGATGGCGGACGCCACCTTCGCGGTCTCGCTCGCCCCGCGCGAGCCGGGCCCGACGGGCGGCGACGCGGTCGAGTTCCTGATCGCGCCGAACCCCGGCGTGCCGGCCGGCCCGCTGCGCGAGATCGGATCCGGCGGCGAGCTCTCGCGCGTGATGCTCGCGCTCACCACGGTGCCGGGTCGTTCCGCGTCGGCGCGCGGCGGCGCCCGTGCGGCAGCGAAGGAATCCGCGGTCGCCTCCGTGCCGCAGACGACGCTCGTGTTCGACGAGGTCGACGCCGGGATCGGCGGCCACACCGCCCGCGCGGTCGGCGAGCGGCTGCGCGATCTCGGCCGAGGGCAGGCAGGTGCTGTGCATCACCCACCTGCCCCAGATCGCCTCGCTCGGCGACGCGCCACTTCTCGATCGTCAAGGACACCTCCGCCGAGCCCACCCGCACCTCGGTCCTGCAGCTCGCCGAGCCCGACGTCGTCTCCGAGCTCGTCCGCATGCTCGGCGCCGACGCCGAGGACACGACCGCCCGCCGGCACGCCCAGGGTCTGCGCAAAGCGGCCTGAACGGTTACTCTCGGCTGCATGGCCGCTACCGGGCAGCCGCAGAACATTGCCTCGCAGTCGCATGCATGGGCCAGATCCGCTGCCCGGAGGCGATGTTGCGCCCTGGCGCACGGTCACCGGGCCGGTGCGCCCTGGCCGGCGCACGAAGCTGCTCGTCAAGCACCTCTCGCGCGGCGATATCGCGCTGATCGACCACCTCGACATCGACCGTGTCTCGGCCGAGGAGCTGATCGCCGCGAACGCCGGCGCGGTCTTGAACTGCCGGGCCTCCTCCAGCGGCTCCTACCCGAACCTCGGTCCCCAGCTGCTCGTCGAAGCCGGTATTCACCTGGTCGACCTGCCCGACGATTCGCTGTTCGACCTGCTCTCCGACGGCGAGGCGATCACCGTGCGCGACGGCGAGGTGGTGCGCGACGGGGAGGTGCTGGCGCGAGGCGAGGTGCTCGATCTCGCCCGCGTGCGCGCGGAGACCGACGCCCGCCGCCAGGAGATCGGCGAGGCGCTCGAGCGCTTCGCGCACAACACGATCGAGCACATGCGCGAGGAGCGCGAGCTGCTCTCCGGAAAAATCGAGATGCCGCGCTTCGCCACCGACTTCCGCGACCGCGCCGCGCTCGTCGTCGTCCGCGGCGTCGGGCACCAGCGCGATCTGCGCGCGCTGCGACCGTTCATCCGCGACATGCGCCCCGTGCTGATCGCCGTCGACGGCGGCGCCGAGGCGTTGCTGGAAGAGGGCCTGCGCCCGGACATGATCGTCGGTGACATGGACTCCGCCGGAGAGGCGACGTTGATCGCCGCCGCCGGCGGTGGCCGTGGTGCTCGCCATGGATGGGGTGCCGCCCCCGGCGCGGAGCTCGTCGTGCACGCCTACCCCGACGGGCGCGCCCCGGGCCGCGAGCGCCTGGAACGCCTGGACCTGCCCTTCAAACTGGTGCCGGCGCCCGGCACCAGCCAGGACGTCGCGATGCTGATCGCCGCGGAGAAGGGTGCCGATCTGATCGTCTCGGTCGGCTCGCAGTTCAACCTCGTCGAGTTCCTCGACCGCAACCGCGAGGGGATGTCCTCGACGTTCCTCACGCGCCTGCGGATCGGCGAGATCCTCGTCGACGCGAAGGGCGTCAGCCGCCTGTATCACCCGCGCCCGGGTCTGACGCCGCTGCTGGTGGTGATCGCGGCGGGCCTGATCGCGATGATCGCCGTCGTCTGGTTGACGCCGGCGCTGCGCGACGTCGTCGACCTGCTCTGGCTCAAGCTGCAGATGCTGGCCGACGTCACCTCGGTCGACGTCCGCGCGGCCGGCCCGCACGCCGAGGGGCTGCGGCTGCTCGGCTCCGGCGGCTGACCCGTCCGCACCGAGGATCCGCCCGCCGCCCACGCCCTGAGAGACTCGCCCGAGCATGTTCGACTACCGCTACCACGCGCTCTCCCTCGCCGCCGTCCTGTTCGCGCTCGCGGTCGGCGTGCTGATCGGCGTGGCGATCGGCGACTCGAACCTCGTCTCCTCCGCCAAGAACGGGATCGTGCACAACCTCGAATCGGAAGTGAACGGCGCGCAGGAACACGCGGCGAGCCTGCAGACGCAGCTGAGCGCCGAGGAAACCTTCGCGAACGACCTCTACCCGCTCGCCGTCCACGGCCTGCTCGCCGGCCGCAACATCGGCCTCGTGTTCTTCGGTGGCTCCTCCAACCGCATCAACGGCCTGGTGCGCGGCGCCGTCACGCAGGCGGGCGGCAACCTCGCGACGGTCGTGGCCGTGCGCGAGCCGCTCGATCTGACCGGCCTGGCCCAGGAGGCCAGCGGGACGGTCTACGCCGGCCTGGCGAGCGATCCCGAACTGATTCACAAGTTCGGCGGGCTCGTCGGGCGCCAGCTCGTGAGCGGCGGCTCGCAGGTCAGCCGCGAGCTGCTCAGCCGCGTGCGGGGCAGCCTGCTCAGCGCCTTCGACGGGCAGCTCGGCAAGCTCGAAGGGCTCGTCGTGATGCGCGCCGAACCGGCCGGCATGAGCGCCGAACAGACACAGGCGAGCGTCGCCCTGGAGTCGGGGCTGATCGCCGGCGCGAGCGCCGTCGGGGTCCCGGTCGTGGGGGTCGAGCTGAGCAATACCGAACCCTCCCAGGTGCCGTGGTACAAGAGCCTCGGCATCTCCAGCGTCGACGACCTCGACGCGCTCGCCGGTCAGGCGGCGCTCGACTACGCGCTCGCGGGCGCGCAGGGCGCCTACGGGACGAAGTCCACCGCGGACTCGCTTTTGCCGGCCGTTTCCGGCGGCGCCAGCCAGCCGTGAGGCGGCCCGGCTCGACCCGGCGCGGCCGGGAGGGGGACCTAACTCGACCCAAGACGCTCGCCCCGGCCGTGGGGAGTCCGCCAAGCCGCGCGGCGTCCCGGCACGGGCCGTGAGGCGTCCGCCTCCGCCGCTAGCTTTCGCCCATGCATGCCCTGCCGTTCCTGCTGGCGTTCGCCGGCGCCGCGCTGCTCGCCCCGGCGCTGCTGCGCACGCTCGTCGAGGGCGGTCACGTGCGCGCGAACTACCGTGAGCGGCTGCTCGCCTTTCCCTTCGGAGTGCTGATCGTCGCGGCGGCGCTGATCGCGCTGATCCCGCTCGTCCTGCTGGAGCGGCTGGCCGGCGCCAACGTGTTTCACCCCGAGCTACTGCCGATCGCCGTCTACGCGCTCGGCGTCGCGGCGCTGGGCTTGATCGACGACACGCTCGGCGAGCCCGTGTCCGGCGCGCGCGGCGATCTGCCCGGTGTATCGCAGTCCGCGGTGCGCCGCGGCTGGCGCGGGCATGGCCGCGCCGCGCTGCACGGCGAGCTCTCGACGGGCACGCTCAAGGCCGCCGGCTCGCTCGGGCTGGCGCTGTTTGCGATGAGCTTCGAGGGCCTCTCGAAGTCGCGCTGGCTGCTGGCGGTCGGGGTGCTCGTGCTGGCGACGAACGTCTTCAACCTGCTCGACCTGCGCCCCGGACGCGCGATCAAGGCGTTCGTGCTGCTCGGCGCGGGCCTGACGCTCGGCTCGCTCGACGCGCGGCCGCTGTGGTCGCTCGGGCTGTTCGCCGCGCCCGCGCTCGTCGCCGGTCTGTACGACCTGCGCGAGCGGGCGATGCTCGGCGACACCGGCGCGAACCTGCTCGGGGCGCTCGCGGGCCTGTGGCTGGTGCTGACGCTGTCCGGCACCGGGCAGCTGATCGCGCTCGGCCTGCTCGCGGCGATCACTCTCTACGGAGAGCTTCGCTCAATTTCCGGGTTTATCGAACGGACTCCGGGGCTGAGGGCACTAGACTCCTTTGGCAGGCCTTCATGACCCCGCGCCCTTCCGACCGCCACGCCGTCGCGCCACCGAAGACCCGGTTCATCTTCGTGACCGGCGGCGTCGTCTCCTCGCTCGGCAAGGGGATCGCCGCAGCCTCGATCGGGCGGTTGCTCGTCTCGCGCGGGCTGAGCGTCGGGTTGCAGAAGTTCGACCCCTACATCAACGTCGACCCGGGCACGATGTCGCCCTATCAGCACGGCGAGGTGTTCGTGACCGAGGACGGCGCCGAGACCGACCTCGACCTCGGCCACTACGAGCGCTTCACCGACGCGAACACGAGTCGCGCCTCGAACGTCACCGCCGGCGGGATCTACGACACCGTGATCCGGCGCGAGCGCCGCGGCGACTACCTCGGTGGGACCGTCCAGGTCGTGCCGCACATCACCGACGAGATCAAGCAGCGCGTCGCGCTGATCGCCGAGTCCTCCGACGTCGACTTCGTCGTCACCGAGATCGGCGGCACGGTCGGCGACATCGAGTCGCTGCCGTTTCTCGAGGCGATCCGCCAGTTCCCCGTCGACGTCGGTCGCCGTCGCTGCATGTTCATCCACCTGACCCTCGTCCCCTACATCGGCCACGCCGGCGAGCTGAAGACGAAGCCGACGCAGCACTCGGTCAACGAGCTGCGCCGGATCGGGATCGCCCCCGACATGCTGATGTGCCGCTCTGAAGGCTCGCTGTCGGCGGAGATCCGCAAGAAGATCGCGCTGTTCGCGAGCCTGCCCGCGGAAGCGATCGTCTCGGCCTGCGACGTCGACAACATCTACAAGGTGCCGCTCACCTTCCGCGAGCAGGGCGTCGACGACTTCATCCTCGAGCACTTCGGCCTGGAGGCGCCCGCGCCCGAGCTGTCCAGCTGGCAGGAGCCGATCGAGCGCGCCGGGCGCAGCAGCCGCACGGTGCGGATCGCGCTGGTCGGCAAGTACATCCAGCTCGAGGACGCCTATCTGTCGGTCTGCGAAGCGCTGCGCCACGCCGCGTCGCTGCAGGACGGGAAAGTCGAGATCGACTGGATCGACTCCGAGCACCTGGAGGGAGCCGATGCCGCGAGCTCCGGCGGCGACGACGGCGGGGGGAGAGGATGGCTCCGGTCGCGAGGACGGTGAGGGATCGGTGCTCGAGCGGCTCGCCCGCGCCGACGGCATCCTGATCCCCGGCGGCTTCGGCGGGCGCGGGATCGAGGGCAAGATCGCCGCCGCCCGCGTCGCCCGCGAGCAGGAGATCCCCTACCTCGGCATCTGCCTGGGAATGCAGATCGCCGTCGCCGAGTTCGCGCGCAACGTCGCCGGCATGGAGGGGGCCAACTCGACCGAGTTCGACCTCGAGACGCCGTTCCCGGTGATCGACCTGCTGCCCGAGCAGAAGGAGGTCGCGGATCTCGGCGGCACGATGCGCCTGGGCGCCGATCCGATCAAGCTGCACAACGGCACGCGCGCACGAGAGATCTACGGTGAGGCCGTCATCTACGAGCGCCACCGGCACCGCTACGAGGTCAACAACCTGCTGCGCAAGCGCCTGCAGAGCGCGGGGCTGTGCATCTCCGGCACCTCCCCCGACGAGCGCCTGGTCGAGGTCGTCGAGCTCGAGGGCCACCCGTTCTTCGTCGCCTCGCAGTTCCATCCCGAGTTCAAGTCGCGTCCCGAGCGCCCGGCACCGCTGTTCCGCGATTTCGTCGCCGCCGCCCTGCAGCGGGCCGAGCTGCGCGGCGAGGGGAAAGCCGCGCACGGCGACGCCGGCGATCCCCGGGCGACGTTCGCCGAACGATCGTGAGCGCCGAGCGCTTGGATGGCGCCGGCCTGCGCGGCGTGGAGTCCGGCACGCAGGGGCGCGTGCTCCGCGTGCAGACCACATTCCATGTCGCCGACGAGGCTCAGGGGCAGGCCGTTGCGGCCAAGCTGATCGACCGCGCGCACGAGCTCGCCAACTCGCCGGAGTGCGAATGCGACGTCGACGTGAGCGTCGAGTGGATCCGCTCGGACGCGCGCGCCGATCCCGTCGCCGCGCCGGCCGGCGCTGTGGCGCCGACCGATCGAGGATCGACCGATCAAAGATCGGCCCGCGAGCATCCCGCCGCGCGATAGCGTCCCGGTCAACAATGCTGAAGCTGCGCCGCGCCATCGTCCTCGACGCCGGATCTCCCGGGGGCGGGCCCGAGCAGGAGCTCGTGATCGAGCTCGACGGCGACCCTCGCCCGGCGCGCGCGGACGTCGCGCTCGTCGGCTCGGCGCAGGTCGGAGATGAGGTGATCGTCAACACGCAGGCGCTCGACCTCGGCCTCGGCTCGGGCGGCTTCGACATCGTCCACGTCAACCTCTCCCGCGGTCTCGAGGGTGGGGAAGACGAAGATTTCGCCCGTCCCGATTCACGGCCGAACGTGATGAAGCTCAACTACACGAGCCTCCAGCACACGGTCCAGCCGGTCGAGGAGCTCGGCGGCGGCGGCACGATCTCCCGGAACGGCGCGATCCCGGTAGGCGAGGAGCGCCCCGCGGACGGCGCGCTCGGGCGACCGGTCGCCGTGCTCGCCCTCCACGGCCAGCTCGCGGCGGTCGCGTGGGCGTTCGCGCAGGCCTTCCCCGACAGCCGGCTCGGGTACGTGCAGACCGCCGGCGGCGCACTGCCCGGTGGGCACTCGCGGACCGTACGCTCGCTGCGCGAGCGAGGCCTGCTGGCCGGGCATCTGACCGCGGGCGCCGCGTTCGGCGGGGAGGGCGAGGCGATCACCACGATCGGCGCGCTCGACCACGGGCTGCGGGCGCGCGGCTGGGACGCGGCGATCTGCGGCCCCGGTCCGGGGATCGTCGGCTCGAGCTCGCCATTCGGGCACGGCGGCATGGCCGCGCTCGATTCCGCGCACGCCGCGCTCGCGCTCGGCGCGCCGACGCTGCTGGTCGCGCGGATGTCCTCCGGGGACCCCCGCGCGCGCCACCGCGGGATCTCACACCACACGCTCACCGTGCTCGACCTGCTGCTCGAGCCGGTCACCGTCGCGCTGCCCGCGGGGATGCGCTCGCCCGTCGGGGCGGACCTCCGCGCCGGTCTCGGCTCGGTCTTCGGCGGGGCGCTCCCCAGCCGACCGATTGAAAATCGGGGGCACACGGGCGGGACGACTGGCTCGCTGGAGCTCGACGTCCAGCGCCCGGCGCGGATCACGCGTCACGACTGGCGGCGGGCGATCGTCGACCTGCCGGCCTATGCCGCCGCCGGCCTGCCCAGCGAGACGATGGGCCGCGGGTTGACCGAGGATCCCCTGTTCTTCGGGGCCGCGCTCGCCGCCGGGGTGACGCTGGGCGAGCTCGCGCGGGACGCCGAGCACGGCGAGGATCGGGTGGAGGAGGCTGAACGTTCGGTTGCACGGCCAGGGACTCGCTGAAGACGAGGCGAAGCTCAAGAAGTGAGCTGTCCCGGAATCGCACCACCGGTCGAGGAGCACGCGAGGCCATCTGTGGACGGGCCGTCCTCGCTCGGGTCGACTCGGGCAGGCGCAAGCCGCGTTTCCCGACCGAGCTCCGAGCTGGCACGGCTGACGCTCGACTTCCTCGCCTATCTCGAGCTCAAGCGCGGCCTCTCCAGGAACACGCTCGCCGCATACCGCTCGGACCTGCTCCAGTTCGGGGAGTTCCTCGATCGCTGTGGGCTCGGCGCGATCGAGGTCCGTCACGGCGATCTCGCGGCGTTCCTGTCTGAGCTCGCCACCGGTGGGGACGAACGCCCCGCGGTGGCGGCGACGACGCTGCAGCGCAAGGCCGCGTGCCTGCGCTCGTTCTACCGTCACCTGCGCCGCGAGGATCTGCTCGCGCACGATCCCACCGCCGACCTACGCGGCCCCGGCAAGACGCAGCGGTTGCCGCGGGTGCTCTCGCGCGAGGAGGTCGCGCTGCTGCTCGGCCAGCCGCGGGGGACCGAGCCGCTCGAACTGCGCGACCGCGCGCTGCTCGAGGTCATGTACGCGTGCGGCCTGCGCGCCTCCGAGGCGATCACCCTCGAGACCAGCGACGTCGACCTCGACGAGGGTATGCTGCGTGCCCGCGGCAAGGGGTCGAAGGAGCGCCTCGTGCCGATCGGACGTCAGGCGATCGCGGCGCTGCGGGTCTATGAGCAGCGTGGCCGCCCCAGGCTCGTGGGCAACAGGGTGCAGACGCGGCTGCTCGTCAACCACCGCGGCGGCGCGCTGACGCGACAGGGTCTCTACAAGATCGTCCAGGGCCACGCCCGCAGTGCAGGACTGGGGCAGAAGATGAGCCCGCACACGCTCCGCCACAGCTTCGCCACCCACCTGCTCGCCGGCGGCTGCGACCTGCGCTCTCTGCAGGAGATGCTCGGTCACTCAGACCTCGCGACCACCCAGGTCTACACGCACCTCTCGGCTGAGCGCCTGAAGGACGTCTACTTCCGCGCGCACCCGCGGGCCAAGCGCTGCGCCCGGGAGCCGCATAAGCTGGGGCAATGCCCGAGCTGCCCGAGGTCGAGACGATCAGACGCCAGCTCGCGCCGCTCGTCGAGGGTCGCCGGCTGCGGAACGTGGAGATCCTCGACTGGCGCTGGTCGCGGCCGTTGGCTCCCGACGAGCTGGCCGAAGCGCTCGAGGGCCGGCGCGTCGAGCGGCTGTCCAGACGGGGAAAGTACCTCGTGTGGGAGCTCGAGGGCGAGGTCTACCTCGTCCAGCATCTGCGCATGACGGGCGCCGTCCTCTACAACCCCAAACCCGAGCCGCCGCACACCCGCGTGCGTATCGGCCTGGGCCGGGGCAAACGGCTGGCGATCGTCGACCCCCGCCGCTTCGGAACCGGCGAGCTGTTGCTGGGGGAGGAGGCGCTGGAGGCGTTCTTCGCCGCGCGCCTCGGCCTCGAGCCGCTGGACGAGCTGTTCACCGCCGACTATCTGCGCGCGCAGGCGCGGGGGCGGACGGCGCCGGTGAAGGCGTTCCTGCTCGACCAGCGGCGCGTCGCCGGGGTCGGGAACATCTACGCCGACGAGGCGCTGTTCCGCGCCGGCATCCACCCGCTGCGGCCCGCCGGACAGCTCTCGAGCGAGCAGTATGGGCGCCTGAGCGAGACGACGATCGCCGCGCTGCAGGCCGGCATCGAGGCGCGCGGGGCGAGCATCGACGACTTCCGCCACGTCGACGGGGTGCGCGGGTCCTTCCAGAACGAGTTCCTCGTCCACCGCCGCGAGGGCGAGCCATGCGGGACGTGCGGAACGACGATCGTGAAGATGGTCGTCGCCGGGCGCGGGACCTACGTCTGTGAGACCTGCCAGCCGCGGCCGCGGCTCAGGCGGCGAGCAACTGGTCCAAACGCCCCGACTCGGCGGCAGCCTGGACCTCGGTGAAGCCGCCCACCAGCTCACCGTCGATGATCACCTGCGGGAATGTCATCATCCCCGTCTGCTGGGCAAGCTCTACGCGACCCTCGGGATCCTTTGACAGATTGATCTCAGAGAACTCCACACCGCGGGATTTCAACAGGCCCTTTACGCGTGCGCAAAAGGAGCAGGGCTCGGTCGTATAGACGGTGATATCACTCATTACTTCATAAAGTGTAGAAGGGTTACACGCTCTGCTCCAGAGCCCGCTCCTGCGCGCGGTCGAACTCGCGCTTGACCTCGCCGCGGCTCCGTGCCAGCTCGCTCACGTCGCCGCTCTGCGCTCCACGCGCCTGCTGGATCCTGCGGTCGACCCGCGCGAGCTCGAGTTGCAGACGCTGCACGTCGAGCATCGCCGGTTGCGCGGGTTCGCGGCCGGCTTCCACGACCAGCTCGGCCAGCAGCGCCTTCAGCTGTGGATCGCCGTCCAGTCCGTCCTCCAGGCCGGTCGGGTCGGCCATCGGATCGCGCAGGTGCCCGGCACCGAGGTGTTTCGCGGCTCGCTGCAGCAGCTCGCTGGTGAAGTGCTCGTCCCCATCCAGGCTCGCCAGCGCCCGTTCTCCCTCCTCCGGTGAGGCGATGCAGAGCGCGAGGAACGTGCGCTCGGTCTCTTCGCGGCGGGACAGCCCGTTGGCGGCCGCGGGTGGGGGCGAGGCGTCGCGAGCCGTCACCGGCCTGCCGCCCTCGCTTGCGAATCGCTGCTGGCGGGCCTGAGGCGCGAGCAACGTCTCCATCAAGCTCTCGGGCAGCGCCAGGCGCCCCGAGACGAGCCTCGTCAGCTCCAGCCGCATCGCGCTGGGCGGGAGCATCGCGAACACCGGGCGCAACTCATCGACCATCCGATCGCGGCCCTCGGGGTTGCCGTGGTCGCCGGTCGCGAGTACCCGCTCGACCCGGAAGCGCACGAACGGGACGGCCTGCTCGACCGCCGTGTTGATCGCCGGGGCTCCGTCGCGCTGCACCAGATCGGCCGGGTCGGTTCCCGCCGGGAGCGCCACCACGCGCAGCTCGAGCTTGCGCTTCGCCGCGAGCCCCGCAGCCTTCAGCATCGCCTCCTGGCCGGCGCTGTCGGCGTCCAGCGCGAGCAGCACCGTCTGCGCCATCCGCGCGAGCTCGCCGACCTGCTCGGCGGTCAGCGCGGTGCCCATCGAGCCGACCGTGTTGCGCAGGCCCGCCTGGTGCAAAGCGATCACGTCGGTGTAGCCCTCGCACAGGATCGCCTGCCCGGCACGTGCGGCGTGGGCCCGTGCGAGGTCGGCGCCGTACAGGTGCTGCCCCTTGTGGTAGACGTCGTTGTCGGAGGTGTTCAGATACTTCGGTTTCTGCTCGTCGCGCATCGCGCGCGCGCCGAAGCCGAGCACGCGGCCGCGCACGTCGGCGAGCGGGAACATGATCCGGCCGCGGAAGCGGTCATAGGGGCGGCCGTTCTCCTTCGAGCGCTGCGCGAGCCCCGTCGTGTACAGCTCCTGCTCGCTGAACCCGCCTCTGCGCGAGGCCAGCAGCACCCGATCCCAGGCGCTCGGCGAGTAGCCGACGTGGAACTCGCGCAGGATCTCCTCGCCAAGGCCACGGCTCTCCAGATACTCGCGCGCCGCCTTCGCCTCCTCGGCCTCCCACAGGCAGCGTTCGTAGTAGGCCGCGGTGCGGGTCAGCAGCTCCAGCAGCCGCTCGCGCTGCCGGCGGCGCGCGGCCGCGCGAGGATCCTCCTCCTCGCGCTCGAGCTCCACCCCGAAACGATCGGCCAGCAGCTCGATCGCGCCTTTGAAGTCGACCCCCTCGGTCTCCTGCATGAACGTGAACACGTCGCCCGCGGCCTGGCAGCCGAAGCAGTAGTAGACCTTCTTGTGCGGGTCGATCCCGAACGACGGGCTGCGCTCCTCGTGGAACGGGCACAGACCCTCATATCTCGCCGGGCCGGCCCGGCGCAGCTCCGTGCGCGCCGAGACCAGCTCGACGAAGTCGACCGCGTCGCGCACGCGATCCTTTGACTCACGGGTGTAGATGGCCATCTCGAGACAACGCTAGCTTGTCGGCCGAAGATCGTCGTTTCCGGCAAGGGCTCGGGGCGCGGCCGGCACTTCGCGGCGCGGCGTGGCTATCGCGCGAATGCCTTCGGCACCTCGAGGTCGGTGTATGCGTTGATGCAATACCGATCTGTCATCCCCGCGAGGTAGTCGGTCACGCGCCGCGCCAGATCGTCATCCTCGTGTCCACCGTCCGCCGGTGGCAACTGCTCGGGTCGATCGACGTAGTGCTCGAACAGGGTTCTCACGACCCCCGCGATCCGAGCGTGCTCGGCGCGAACGGCGGGGCCGAGGTAGACGCGCTCGAACATGAAGTCCCGCAGCGCGCGCATCGCCGCGCCCGCCTGCTCGCCCTGGACGATGTCCCCGGCGCGCTCTGACCGCTCGACCATGTCGTGCACGAGCGCGTCGATCCGCGCCGAGCCGCTCGTGCCCAGCACGGCGATCGGCTGTGCCGGGAGCTCGTCCTCGCGCAGCAGTCCCGCGCGCACCGCGTCGTCGATGTCGTGGTTGATGTAGGCCACGCGGTCCATCACCCGCACGATCCTGCCCTCGAGCGTCCCCGGCAGCGGCGCGCGGCTGGAGTGTCCGGCGATGCCGTCGCGCACCTGCTCGGTCAGGTTCAGCCCCGCGCCGTCGCGCTCGAGGCGCTCGACCACCCGCAGCGAGTGCTCGTAGTGGCGGAAGCCCGTCCCGAAGCGCTCTTTCAGGCAGTTGTCGAGGACCTCCTCGCCGATGTGCCCGAAGGGCGGGTGGCCGAGGTCGTGGCCGAGGCCGATCGCCTCGGTCAGATCCTCGTTCAGGCTCAGCGCGCGCGCGACCGTCCGCGAGATCGTCGTCACCTCGAGCGTGTGCGTCAGCCGCGTCCGGTAGTGGTCGCCCTGCGGCGCCACGAACACCTGCGTCTTGTGCTTCAGCCGTCTGAACGCCTTGCAGTGCACGATCCGGTCGCGGTCGCGCTGAAACGGGGTGCGCAGCGCGCAGTCGTCCTCCGCCAGGGCGCGACGGGCCGGGTAGGAGCGGGCGGCCAGCGGCGACAGCGTGCGCTGCTCCAGCTCGCGCCGGCGCTCGGCGAACGCGTTCGCGACCGTGTCTGTCGGCTGGGCGAGGCTCATCCTTCGATTGTGGCAGCGGGCTCGGCGATCCCGGGCTTCTCTGCCAGGTCGCGCCGCGATCTCAGGATGCGCGGGGTTGGTCGCGGCGGATACTTGACGCTCGATCGCTCGAGAGCGTCCGGACAGAGCGCTCAGCGCTCGCGCTTCCAGTCCCCGCGCATTCCCGCCTCGTGCAGCCAGTGGTGCCAGCCCTTCTTCATCGCGCTCGGGTCCTCGTCGTACACAGGCGCGCCGCCGCCCGGCTGGGGCAGGCTCTGCGCGGCGGCGAGGTCGATCCGCAGGTCCACGCCGCGTTCGTGAAGCGAGGCCACGTCGGCCGCTTCGACGAACCGGTGTCCGTGCCCTGGCGTGTTGATCACGAGGCCGTGGAAGATGTCCTTCTCGGGCGCCGCAACGACGTGGTGGACCGTGCCCACCTGCTCGCCATCGGCAGCGAGCACCGGCACATTCTTCTCGAGCAGCTCGTAGGCGATCGGCAGACCCTCGTCCATCGCGCCCACGATACAGGCATTGGTCCTCACGCCGGGGAGTCCGTAGGGCGATGGTGTTCACGGGGAGCCTCCCGCCGATGGCCTCGATCGGGCGGGGTTCAGGCCGCGCGGGCCGCAGCCGGCATCAGCCGCAGGTGCGCGTGGTGCTCGAGCGTCTCCGCGATCGCGCGCTCGACCTGCCCGAGCGCCGGCGCGGGGGCAACGGGGATCTCCGTCAGCGAGCGGGCGAGCGCGTCCGTCATGAAGCCATAGGCAGCCTCGTCCAGCGGGAAGGAGGCAGCCTCGCAGGCTCCGCACACGACGCCGCCGGCCGAACCGGAGAAGCCGAAGAGGTGCTCGCGCTCGCCGCAGCAGGCGCACGCGCCGAGCTGGGGCGCCAGACCGGCCGCGAGCAGCAACTTCAGGCGAAAGGCCAGCGCGCCGGCGCGGCTACTGGCGGGACTGCCGGCTGGGGGGTCGCCCGGTTGTTTCTCGGTGGCTGAGGGTTGGCTCGTGGGCGGCCCTGGGTCGCCGGTGCGCTCGATTTCCACGGTCTGCTCGTCTAGCAGCGCCAGGTGCCGGCAGAGCAGGTTGAACACGCCCGGGTGTGGCTCGTCGGTCTCGAACAGGCGTCCGACCGCGTCGCAGGCGCGCGCGGCGCTGTCCAGCGCGCGGGCGTCGCCGCGCAGGCGCGGGTAGGCATCGACCGTCTGCGCGCCCGTCACCGTCAGTAGATCGCTGCGCCCCTCGTGCAGGTCCAGCCGCAGCCGGAAGAACGGCTCCAGGCGTCCCCCGAAGCGGCTGCGCGTGCGGCGTACGCCCTTCGCGATCGCACCGATCCTCCCGCGGTGGGGCGTGTAGAGGTGGAGGATGCGGTCGGCCTCGCCGTAGCGCATCGATCTCAGCACCACCGCCTCGGTCTTGACTGGGCCTGCCATCGGACGGTCGAGTCTAGGCTCGCCGGCGGCGGGCATCCCCGCCACCATCACAAAATTGGCACAGAATCACCTGCAAATTGGCACATTCTCAGCCGCGAGACCTGAGACAGTGGGGTGCATGGATCGCGCTTCATTGGAGCAGCTTTTAGGACAGGGGTTGTCGCTTGCCGAGATCGGCAGGCGGTTTGAGCTGCACGAATCGACGGTGGGCTACTGGGTTGAGAAACATGGGTTGCGGGCCGTCAACCGCGACAAGTACGCAGCCCGAGGCGGGCTGAAGCGTGAGGAGTTGGAGCCCCTGGTCGAGCGAGGGAGCTCGATCGCGCAGATCGCCGAGGAGGTCGGGCTCAGCAAGACAACCGTGCGGCATTGGCTGCGGGAGTACGGATTGACGACGCGCCGTGGCGAGTGGCGCCGTAAATCAGCATCGGAAATGGGAGATACACCGATGGATGTCGTACAGCGTGAGTGCTCCCAACACGGTTTGACCGACTTCAAGCGTAGGTCTACAAGTGGATACAGATGTCTCAAATGTCGTTCGGAGGCGGTGGCGCGGCGACGGCGAAAGGTCAAGCGGATGCTTGTCGACGAGGCCGGCGGAGCCTGCATCAGTTGCGGATACAGCCGTTGTATCGCGGCGCTTGAGTTCCACCATCTCGTTCCATCAGAGAAGAGCTTCTCATTGAGTCATCGAGGGGTTGCACGATCCTTAGAGAAGGCGAAAGCGGAGGCAAGCAAGTGTGTGCTTCTTTGCGCAAACTGTCATGCTGAGGTGGAGGCCGGATTCACCGTGGTGACGCAGCAAGATTCAGCTCGCGTAGAATCCGAGCCCAGCCCCGATCTTCTTCCGGGGTAGCTCGATCCGGGGTAGCTCAATCTGGCAGATGCGCTCGACTGTTAATCGAGAGGTTGTGGGTTCGAGTCCCACCCCCGGAGCTTGTTTTGGGCCAGTGCCAGGTAGTTCAAAGGGACTTCAGCTGTAATCCTCACGTGCGACGACAGCAGCCGGCGCCGATGAGGCCGGTCCTGTCGGTTCGGCAGGTCCTGCCGCCTCAACCGATTCACGCGCGGCTAGCCGCTCCACCAGCACCGCCGCTGTGCTCCCCGCGTCGTGTGCGCCTGCCCACCCGGCCAGCTCCCGCGCCCGCTCCTGGATTGAAGGCTCCTCCAACGCCCGTTCGACCGCCAGCCGCAGCGGCCGTGGCGCGATGAACCGCTGTGGCACCCGCACCCCGGCCCCGGCCCAGGAGACCCGCGAGGCGTTCTCGTTCATGTCGCCGATCGCCGGACACGCCACGACGGCGCACCCCGAGGAGAGCGCGCGCACGAGCGTGCCGTGCCCGGCATGGCAGACGACGACGTCGCAGCGCGGCATCGTGCGCGCGTAGGAGACCCAGTCGACGATCCGCGTGTTCGGCGGTACGGGCAGCGAGCGAGCGGGGAGGCGGCGGTTCCACGTCGCGAGCACGCGCACGGGTGCGTCGGCCAGCCCCCGCAGAGCGGCATGGAGCATCTCGATGCGAGGGGTCCTGCGCCGTCGAGGGCGCGACGAGCACGAGCGGAGCGTCGCCCGGAGGGAGCTCGACGTCCGCCGCCGGAGGCTCCCACATCAGCGGACCGACGACGTGCGCATACGACGGCCACGAGCGCGGGTACTCGAGCTGGGGGAACGTGGCGACGAACGCGAGCTGGCGGCTGGTGCCGCCGTGGGTGTAGTCCAGGGGCGGCAGGCCGACGCGCGCGCGGGTGTCGTTGAGCTGGGTGCGCCCGAGCTGCAGGCCGTGCTCGAGCGGGCGGCCGGCCCGGCGCCAGAAAGCGCGCCCGACCGCCGTTCGCGGCAGCCGCGCGCCGAGCGAGTAGATCGGCAGGCCGGGCTCGCCCTGCGGGAAGACGTGGGGGATCAACGTCGCGTGGGGGACGCCCTCGATCTCCGCCGCGAGCGCGGGGGCGAGCGTGAGGATGTCGGCGACGACGACGTCGGGCCGTAGCTCCGCGACGAGCGGCAGCGTGTCGCGCGTGGCGTGGACGACGGCCTCGTAGAAGTCGAGCGGCTCCGGCCCCGTTGGGAACACGTGGTACTCGGGCGCCGGCGCGAACGTCAGGCCCTCGGCCTCGATCGGCGCGCGCCAGCGCTCCCACGTCTGCACCGTCACCTCGTGCCCGCGGTCGGCGAGCGCGCGGCCGAGGGCGATGGTCGGGAACGCGTGCCCCGGGTCGCCGAAGGCACCCAGCAGCACCCGCAACTTTGGCCTCACTGGCGACACGGGCCGCCGAGACCGGTTGCGCAAGCCTTGCTACGGGGAAGTACGCGCGACCGTCTCCCAGAAAAAGCGCCTCGCGTCGCGCCCGCGCGCATCGAATTCAGGGCGCTAGGCGGCGGCGAGCTCGGCCACGAGCCGCAACTGCTCCAGCCGCTCGGCGGCGGTGAACGCGATCGGCGTGACCCCCAGCGTGCCGACACCGGCGTCGCGGTAGATCTGCAGGCGCTCGCGCACGACGTCCGGCGGCCCGCACAGCGAGACGGAGTCGATCAGCGCGTCGGGGATCGCGGCCATCGCCTCCTCGCGCTTGCCTTCGAGATACAGATCCTGAATCGTTGCGGCCTCTGCCTCGAAGCCGTAGCGGCAGACGAGCTGGTTGTAGAAGTTCTGCTTGCGCGAGCCCATCCCCCCGACGTACAGGGCGATGAACGGGCGCATCCCGTCGCGCGCGGCCTGCAGGTCGTCGGTGACGAACACCTGCACGGTCGGCGCCATGTCGAAGCCCGCGAGCGATTTTCCCGAGCGCGCGGCGCCTTCCTCCAGCAGCGGGCGCAGCTCGGAGACGTGCTCGGGCGAGAACAGCGTCGGGATCCAGCCGTCGGCGATCTCGCCGGCGAGCGCCGTGTTCTTTGGGCCGATCGCCGCGAGGTAGATCGGGATCCGCTCCTGCACGGTGCCGATCGTCAGCTTGAGCGCCTTGCCGGGGCCGTCCGGCAGCGGCAGTGTCAGCGTCTCGCCCTCGAACTGCACCCGTTCGCGCGCGAGCGCCATCCGCACGACCGCGACGTACTCGCGCGTGCGCTGGAGCTGTTTCCCGAAGCGCTGCCCGTGCCAGCCCTCCGCGACCTGCGGTCCGGAGGAGCCGATCCCGAGGATCATGCGCCCGTTCGAGAGCTGGTCGATCGTCGCGGCCGTCATCGCGGTCATCGCCGCCGAGCGCGCGGGCATCTGGAAGATCCCCGCGCCGAGCCTGATCTTCGAGGTCTGCCCCGCCAGCCAGCCGAGCACGGTCGCCGTATCCGAGCCGTAGGCCTCCGCCGCCCACACCGAGTCGTAGCCGAGGCGCTCGGCCTCCTGGACGATCCCCAGCTGCTCCTCCGAGGTGAGGCCGAGGCCCCAGTAGCCGATGTGCACGCCGAGCTTCATCTCGCCCACAACCCTACAGGGCGTCGCCGGGCCGGGTGAACATGATCTCCGGCACGATGCACGCGGGGGAGACCTTCAGCAGGTAGCGCACCGCCTCGGCGATGTCCTCGGGCCGGATCATCTCCTCCGCGGGGACGTGCTGCTTGGCGAACTCGGTCATCGGCGTGTCGACGAACGCGGGGCACAGCGCGGTCGACTTGATCCCCTGGGGCGCGAGTTCCTTGTTCATCGCTTCGGTCCAGCCGACGACGCCGTGCTTGGTCGCCGAATACACCGACAGCCAGCCCTGCCCGAACTTGCCGGAGATCGAGGAGGTGTTCACGACGAGCGCGCTCTTGTGCTCGGCCGCGGCGGCGAGCAGATCCGGGACGCATTCGCGGTAGAACAGCACGATCGAGCGCAGGTTGACCTGAAGCTGCATGTCCAGGCGCTTGGTCTGGACCTCCCCGACGCTCGCCCCGAAACCGACGCCGGCATTGTTCACGAGCACATCGAGCCGTCCGTAGCGCTCGCGATGCGCTCCCACGATCTGCTGGATCGCCTCCTCCTCGGAGACGTTCGCCGCGACCGCCTGCACGTCGAACCCCTCGCCCGCGAGCCCGGCGACGGCCGCCTCGAGCTTGTCCGCCCGCCGCGCGGCCATCGTCACGCCGTAGCCCTCCTCCCCGAGCACCCTCGCGACGGCCAGCCCGATCCCGCTCGATGCCCCCGTGACGATCGCCGCGCGCTCCGCCATGCTCTGCCTCCCCGGTCGTGAAGTTGTGGATCCGAGCGAACCTCGCCCGTCGCGCCTCGCCACAACGGGAAGCGCCCGGCGAGAGCATTCCACACGCTGGTAGCGTCTGCTGGCCGATCGAAGATCGGTCGCGGGCCCGTAGCTCAGTTGGTTAGAGCTGTCGACTCATAATCGATAGGTCCCTGGTTCGAGTCCAGGCGGGCCCATGATTATGTGTAGTGAGCTAGAGCAGGTCGGAAACTTCGGGCCGGGCATTAGGCCGCGAAGTCGGCCGCCCGGACGAAGTTCCGATCCTGCGCCGGCCCATGACGAAATAGCGTCGGTCGTGTCCGCTAGCGTGATCGTCGTGGACACAGACACAGATATCGAGCGCGCCGCGCGAACATTGGCGGAGACGGCAGGCTCGCCGGTGCGGGTGATCCTGTTCGGCTCCCACGCCCGTGAAGACGCGCGAGCCGGGAGCGACCTCGACTTTCTAGTCATCGAGCCGAAGGTGGTCGATCGACACGCCGAGATGGTGCGCCTGCGTAGTGCTCTGCATGATCTGCGCAGGCCGATCGACGTGCTTGTCTACAGCGAGGCGCAGGTCGAGGAGTGGGGCGATGCGCCGGGAACCGCGCTTTATGCCGCTCTTGCCGAGGGCCGGGTACTTGTCGAAGCGTGACGAGCACGATGTGGCCGAGGCCCTGCTCACCAAGGCCGGCGGCGACGAGGCCGGGCTCCGCGCGCTCCTCGACCATCCCGACGTCCCCGATCATGTACCCGGCTTCCTCGCGCAGCAGGCGATCGAGAAGGCGCTAAAGGCGGTCCTGACCGCGCGCGTGGTGCCGTTTGAACGCAGCCACGACATCGACTACCTGTGCAGCCTGATCGAAGAGTCGGGGCTTCAGCTCACGAGCGAGTTGCGCGAGGCCGTCACGTTGACGCCGTGGGCCGTCGAGCTCCGCTACGCCGATCCCTTTGACGCAACCCCGCTCAACCGGGCCGAGGCACTGGCGACCGTTGAGGCCGTGCTCGAGTGGGCGGCCGGCACGATTGCGGCGAGATGACCAACGGCTACCTGGACTGCAGCAGTGACCAATGGGCGCATCTCGGGGCGAGAGCATGTCTTCCCCGGTCGAGCTGACGAGGAAGCAGTACAAGCAGGAGCTCCTGCGCCTGCAGACCGAGCTCGTGTACCTGCAGGAGTGGGTCGTCGCCGGCGGCCGGCGCCTGGTGGTGCTGTTCGAGGGCCGCGACACCGCCGGCAAGGACGGGGCGATCAAGCGCATCGTCACCTACCTCAATCCGCGCACCTGCCGTGTCGTCGCGGTCCCCACCCCCAGCGAGCGCGAGCGCACGCAGTGGTACTTCCAGCGCTACGTCGAGCAACTGCCGGCCGCCGGGGAGATCGTGCTGTTCAACCGCAGCTGGTACAACCGCGCCGGCGTCGAGCACGTGATGGGCTACTGCACGCGGGACGAGTACGAAGAGTTCCTGCGCTTCTGCCCGCTGTTCGAGCAGGCCTTGCAGAACGACGGCATCGTGCTCGTCAAGTACTGGCTGTCGGTCAGCGACGACGAGCAGGAGCGCCGCTTCGAGAAACGACTGTCCGATCCGCGCAAGCGCTGGAAGTTCAGCCCCACCGACCTGCAGGCCCGCGCCCGCTGGGTCGACTACGCCGAAGCGAAGGACCAGATGTTCGCCCGCACCGACACCGAGCACAGCCCCTGGTATGTCGTCGAGGCCGACGACAAGCGGACCGCGCGCCTGAACCTGATCGGCCACCTGCTCACATTGATTCCCTATGAGCATCTCGACAAGACCAAGAAGGTAAAGCTCCCGCCGCGCCAGCGGCGCAAGTACGAGCGCCCGCCAAAGCAAACTGAGCGGATCGTGCCCGAGCGCTACGTCGTGCGCGCTCGCTGACGGTGAACAGCGCGGCGTCGCAAAGCCGTTCAGCCAAAGCAGGTCCGCGACTTCATTCCGGCGGGACTTTTGTCCGCCGGAAGGAATGTCCGGATCCTGCGCCGCTACACCGCAACCGTGCGCGATTGCCCGAGCGGCTCACCACCTGCGCCGAGCGCCTGGACCGCGAGGTACTGACCGGCCGCGACGCTCGCCGCGAGCGCGCTCTCGAACCCGCGCGAGCGCGTGTTCGCGACCGGGCGCAGCGCGTTTGCCTGCGCGCCCGCCAGCAGTTGCCAGCGCTCGACACCGGTCGCTCCGTTCCAGCTCGCGTAGGCCGTCAGCCGCCCGCCGTCGCGAGCCGTGGCGAGCGCCGGGGCTTCGGCGGGCAGGCCCGTCCAGGGCAGGCGGAAGGCGCGGTAGGACTCGTACTTATCGCCGAGCTCCGCGTCGAAGACCATCTGCCCCGAGCGATGGAACTCGGAGACGCGCGGGATTTCCCCCCAGCCGACGAACACGTTGCCGTTCTCCAGCAACTGCACGCTGCCCTGGCTGCCGGCGAGGATCTTCGGGTGGGTGTACTGGTGCAGCAGGGTCGAGGTCATCGCCCGCTCGTCGACGTCGAGGATCAAGCCGCGCGAGCGCTTCTCGACCGCCGGGGTCGCTCCGTTGTCGAACACGGTCAGCGTCCCGTCGGGCTGGCGGCGGGCGTGGTGCTGCCAGGCGAAGTTGGCGCCGGGGCCGAGCTCGAAGTCGCTGTGCTTGCCGCCGAGACGCCACAGGATCCGCCCGCTGCGGTCGAGCTTGTAGATCGTCTGCATGCTGCGCGAGGAGACGAGCAGGTTGCCGTCGCCGTCGAGGTCGACGGAGTTGATGTGGAAGAAGTCCCAGTTCGCTTCCACCGGCGCGTAGGAGTCCTGCATCGGCACGTGGTCGAGGCTGTGCCACTCGAGCAGCAGCCGGCCGCTGGCGAGGTCGATCTCCTGGAAGATCGCGTCCTGGATCGTGCCCTGCCGCGACCCGCCGACGGAGCTGAGGTCGGCTTTCCTGATGACGTAGCTCGTCAGCAGCGCGGTGCCGCGCGGGGTGATCACGAACTCGTGCAGGTCACCGCGCAGCCCGGCATCCGCCTGCACACGTCGGACCGTGCGGTAGCCGGCGTCCGCGATCACGTATTCGCCGACGCCGTGGCCGTATTCGATCAACCCCTCCCACCAGGTCAGCACCGGGCTGCCGCGATAGCTCTGCACCTGGAAGTTGGTCGTGACCTTCCCCTCGAGCGGGTTCTCCCAGATCGGCTGGCCTTCGTTGTCGACGATCACGGCGCCCGCCTGGCCGACCGGCGAGTTGTAGGGGGCGATGAAGATCGGATCGGTCGCGACGCCCTGTTCGCTGTGCGTGACCGTCAGCGAGGGGATCTGCAGGTCCGGCCGGGAGCGCCATTTCGGCGGCTTCGGCGGGGTCGGGCGGCTGCGAGAGGGCGCCGGAGGCGATCTCGCCGAGCGCGCCCGCGAACGTCAGCCCGGCGGCGCCGATCCCGGCGGAGCGCAGCAGCTGACGGCGCGTCAGGTTTGGGCTGGCGAGGTCCATCTGTAGCACTCAGGTAAGCGCATCTGGCGAAAGACTTCCCTAAGCGAGCCGAAGAAATACGCGAGAGTCTCACGATCGTGACAAATGAAGGCTCACAGAGTTCGATTCATCGGCATTTCGGCCAATGAATGAGAAACATAGGCCACCTGGCGCAAGGTTGATCCGATGATTGGCATTTCGCTTCCCTTTCGGCGCGGACCGGCGTATCGTCCAGCGCACGGTCAAAGCAACAAAAGGAGGATGCATGATTTTCATCACGACATACAAGATCAAGCCGTTCCTCAGCAAGAGCGAGACCAAGGAGCTGATGGGCGTATTCGGCAGGGTTGGCGTGGGACCCGACGTAACTCAGCACTACGTGGCTGCCGACTCGAGTCACGGCGTCGTGATCTCCGAGAGCGACGATCTGGAGACGGCGTTCGGGAACCTGCAGAACTACACGCAGTGGGTCGAGTACGACACCAAGGCGATGCTGACGATCGAGCAGGCCGTGCCGCACATCATGGCCGCGCTCGGCTGACGCGGACGAGGTCGAGCCGCTGAGCTCAAACGCCGACGCGCGCCGGGACCGGCCGCTCGGCCTCGACCGGTCCCGGCGACGATTGCGCATCCGGCTCGTCTTCGCATAGCCGCGCGGCGGTGGCGGTCGCCGTGGCGAGCGCCCAGCGGGTCGTCGTCACGAGCCCGAGCGCCACGATCAGCACGCCGCAGCCGGCGAGCAGCCACCAGCCCGGGTGGGTCCCGGTCGCGAGCACAGCCGGGTCGGTCGTGGCCACGACCGCGAGCGCGCCGGCGAGCGCGACGCCGAGCGACAGGCCGACCTGGCGGCTCGTGGAGGCGACGGCCGAGGCGACCCCGGCCTGCGCCGGTGGCATCCCGGAGACCGCGGTGTTCGTGATCGGCGGGTTGACCGAGCCGAAGCCGATCCCGAAGACGAGGTAGGCGGCGAACAGCCAGAGCGGCGAGGTGGTCTCGGTCAGGCCCGTGAGCATCAGGCCGGAGAGCAGGATCGCGCCACCGCCGATCACCAGCGACGGGCGTGCTCCGCGGGCGCCGACCAGGCGCCCGGTCAACGGCCCGACGACGACCGTGATCGCCGCCATCGGCAGTGTGTAGAGGCCGGCGTGGAAGGGCGAGAGGCCGCGCGAGTCCTGCAGGTAGATCGTGTTCAGGAAGAGAAAGCTGCCGAGCCCGACGAAGGCGGCGATCGCGATCAGGGTCGCGCCTGAGAATGGGACGCTGGCAAAGAAGCGCACGTCGATCAGGGGATCGACGCGGCGGCGCTCGTAGTAGACGAGCGCGCCGACCGCGACCGCCGCGAGCGCGAACAGGCCGAGGATCTCGCCCGACAGCCAGCCGTGGGAGGGCCCCTCGATGATCGCGTAGACGGTGCTCGCGAGCAGCACGATCACGAGCACCTGCCCGACGGGATCCACGCGCCGCGGGCGCGGCGCCTTCGACTCGGGCACGAAGCGCCACGTGAGCGCGGCCGCGAGCAGCCCGATCGGGACGTTCACCCAGAAGACCGAGCGCCAGCTGCCCGCGTCGACGAGCGCGCCGCCGAGCACCGGGCCCATCGCCATGCTGAGGCCGATCACGCCCGCCCACAGCCCGATCGCCTGCGCGCGCTCGCGCGCGTCGGTGAACGTGTTGCGGATGATCGACATCGCGACCGGGTTGAGCATCGAGCCGCCGACGGCCTGCACCATGCGGAACACGATCAAGAGCTGCACGGTCGGCGCGAGGCTGCAGAGCAGCGAGCCGAGCGTGAACAGCACCAGCCCGAGCTTGAACACGCGCGCGCGGCCGAAGCGGTCGGCCATCGAGCCCGAAAGCATCAACAGGCTGGCGAGCACCAGCGTGTAGGAGTCGATCGTCCACTGCAGCTGCGGGACCGAGGCATGCAGTTCGCGTCTGATCGAGGGCAGCGCGACGTTCACGATCGTGTTGTCGAGCCCGACGATGAACAGGCTCATGCAGCAGATCGCGAGGATCAGGTAGCGACGGCGGTCGGGCGCCTGGGCTCCCGGGGAGGCTGCGCTTGCGGTGGTGGCCACCCAACGACTGTAGTGACGGATCGCGCGTCCACGGCGTATCCGCGCGCGCCACATGGATACGCGAGCTCGTCGGTTCCCGCGCCAGAGCCTGCGGTGCTGTGCGCGAGCTCGCCGGTCCAGCGGCAGAGCCCTCCGGCGCGGCCAATACGCTCAAGTCATGCAGCCCGACGAGCGTCTTGCCGTGATCGATCTCGGCTCGAACTCGTTCCGGCTCGTCGTGTTCATGGCCGCCGCGGGCTGGTGGAAGCGCACGGATGAGATCTACGAGCCGGTGCGGATCGGCGAGGGGCTGGCGGCGAGCGGCAGGCTGGGGGAGAAGCCGATGGAGCGCGCGCTCGCGACGCTTGACGTGTTCGCCCACTTCTGTCGCGCGGCGGGGCTCGAGAACGGCTCCGTCGACGCGGTCGCGACGAGCGCGATCCGCGACGCCGAGAACGCGGCGGACTTCCTGGCCCGCGCGCGCGAGCGGACCAGGCTGCCGATCCGCGTTCTCAGCCGCGAGCAGGAGGCGCGCTACGGATACCTCGCGGCGGTCAACTCGACGACCCTGACCGATGGTTGCGTGCTCGATCTCGGCGGCGGATCGCTGCAGCTCGTCGGCGTCGCCGACCGGCTCGCGCGCGAGTCGGGGTCGTGGCGCCTCGGTGCGGTACGGATGAGCGAGCGCTTCCTGCCGCCAAACGGGCCGGCGAAGCGCAAGCAGCTGGAGGAGCTGCGCGAGTACGTGGCCCGCGAGCTCGAGCAGGCCTCCTGGTTGCCGCGGACCGGCCGGCGCCTGGTCGGTCTCGGGGGGACCGTGCGCAGCCTCGCCACCGCCGCCCAGCGCGCCGCGGGTCTGCCTTCCAACGGCGTACAGGGAATGCTCGTGCAGCGCGCGGCGCTCGACGAGCTCGTGGAGCGGCTCGCGGCGCTGCCCGCCGCCGAGCGCAGCACGATCCCCGGCGTCAAGCCGGCGCGCGCCGACCTGATCCTCGCCGGGGCGATCGTCGTGCAGGGAGTCCTCCAGGCGGGCGGCTTCGACGGCCTCGAGGCGACCGAGGCGGGGCTGCGCGAGGGCGTGTTCTTCGAGCGCCTGCTTGGCCGGCAGGAGCGGCCGCTGTTCGAGGATCTCAGGCGCACGAGCGTGATGAACCTGGCGACCCGCTACAACGTCGACGCCGCGCACACCCGCCACGTCGCCGCGCTGGCGCTGGGGATGTTCGACGAGCTCGCCCGGCTCGGGTTGCACGACGGCGACGCGCGCGAGCGCGAGCTGCTGTGGGCGGCCTGCATGCTGCACGACATCGGCATGTCCGTCGACTACGACGACCACCACAAGCACTCGCGTTACCTGATTCTCAACGGCGGTCTGCCGGGCTTCACGCCGGTCGAGGTCGCGACGATCGCGCAGGCCGCCCGCTATCACCGCAAGGGGATGCCCGACCCGGGGCCGCTGGCGGCGCTGTTCGAGGCCGGGGACATGGCGCGCCTGAACCGCTGTGCCGTGCTGCTGCGCCTGGCCGAGGACCTCGAGCGCTCGCGCGATCAGCTCGTGCGCGGCGTCGAGCATCTCGCTGTTGAACGGCAAGCGGCCCGACGGAGAGGGTGCCGCGGTCGAGCTGCGCGTGATCGCCGACGGGGAGGCGGCCGTGCCGCGCTGGGCTGCCAGTCGCGAGACCGAGCTGTTCGCGCGCGCCTTTCACCACGACCTCTCGGTCGCGGCCTGAGGGGGGCCGCTGACTTACCCCGCGGCGGCAAGTTCCCGTTCGTGCCCGGCGCAGTCGAACAGCGCGAGGCCGAACGGGTAGGGGACCGGGCTGTGCCAGGCCGACGGCGCCAGCTCCGTGCAGGCGCGCAGGACCGCGCGCGTGGCGAGGTTGCCGCCGCGCAGCGAGTACTCGCCGCCGAGCAGCACGTAGCGGGCTTCGCGGTTGGCGACCATGCGCGCGAGCTCAGGGCCGTCGACGGCGGGGTCGGTGCCGCTGTAGCCGCCGAGCGCGCCCGCGTCGAGGCCCCACAGCATCATCGGGGAGGCGGTGTCCGAGGCGACCGTCAACAGCGCCCAGCGCTTGCCGGGGTCGTGCGTGCTGACATAGTCGGCCAGCGCGCGGTCGATGCCCTCGTCGCGCGCGTTGACGCCGTAGGCGCCGGCGCCGGGATCGTGGTGGGGGCCGGCGGCGGGGAACGTGCCCTCGGCCGGCGCGAGCCAGGTGGTGGCCGAGTAGGCGGCCGGCGCGACGAGCAGCAGCAGCAAGGTGAAGGCGGTCGCGGGAACCGCGAGGCGGCGCAGGGCGAAGAACGCGCAGAGGCCGACGGCGGCGCCGGCCACGAGCACGGGGATGAACCACTCCATGTAGTGCTCGCGGTGCATCAGCATCGCCTGCACCACGACGGTTCCCGCGACCGCGCAGGCCATCAGCGCGAGGCCCCAGACCCGGCGCGACCCGCGTCCGCGCGCGAGCACGACGAGCGCGAGCACGCCGGCGCCCGCCATCGCGCCGGTGCCGGGCGCGAGCCCGGAGACGTAGTAGGGGTGCACGATGCCCTTGGAGAAGCTCAGCACGACCGCCTCGACCGCGAACCACCCTCCCAGCACGAGCAGCGCCGCCAGCCGCAGGTCACGGCGGCCCGATCTGGGCTCTTTGGGCTCATCCTCCTGCCTCGTGCGCCAGCCGCCCAGGAGCAGCAGCAGGCCCAGGGAAAGCAGCCCGACGAGCGCGAACGGGAGCATCCAGCCGGCCTGGTCGCCGAGGCCGACGTGGAACAGCCGCAGGGGGCCGGGGGGGCCGCCGAAGGGGATCGGGTCCTTTTCCCGGCCCTTGGTCACGACCGGCACGAGCGTCGGGGTGGGCTCGCGCGCGGTGCTCGAGGCCGGCGCGACAGGCGTGTCGGCGGGAGTGGCGCCGGCGGTGGAGCCGGTATGGGCATGGGCCGCCTTGGCGGCGACCGCGCGTTCCTGCGCGGCGGGGACGTAGGCGCCGGGGCGAACCACTACCTGGCCCGGGCCGCCGGCCTGGCCTTCGACGCGCCCGAAGCCGTTGTATTCGAACGTCAGGCCGAGCTCGGTGTTGTTCGTCGAGCTGCCGACGTAGGGGCGCTGGGAGGCGGGGGTGAGTTCGACGACGGCGATCCACGCGAAGGAGACCGCGAGCATCGCCAGGCCGGCGACGGCGAGCTGTCCGATCCGCCGCGGAATCGAGCCCGGGGCGCAGACGAGGTAGGCGAGCGCGATCCCGGGCACGACGAGATCGGCGGCGAGCGTCTTCGTGTTGAAGGCGAGCCCGACGAGCACGCCGCACCACAGCAGCGTGCGCCAGCGGCCGGTTTCACACGCGCGCAGCGCGGCGCCGCAGGCGAGGATCAGCAACAGGATCAGCACCGGGTCGACGCCGTTCTCGCGCGAGACGGCCACGAACGACGGGAACACCGCCAGCGTGAGCGCGCCCGCGACGGCGGGCCAGGGACCGAGGCGGCGGCTCATCACCCAGTACAGCGCCGCCACCGAGAGCACGCCGGCGATCGCCTCCGGCAGCAGCAGGCTGAGGGGAGAGAAGCCGAACAGCTTCGCGCTGGCCGCCTGCACCCACAGCGCCAGCGGCGGCTTGTCGACCGTGACCAGCCCGCCGGGGTCGAACGAGACGAACAGGAAGTTGTGCCACGAGCGCAGCATCGAGCGCACGCCGGCCGAGTAGAAGATGTTCGCGTAGCCGTTCTGGCTGAGCTTGTTCAGGTTCAGCACGGCCGACAGCGCGAGCACCCCCGCGAGCGCGAGGTGCTGGGGGGCCAGCCGTACCCGTGCCCCCGTGCTCGTTCCACGGGCTCGCGCCCGAGCTCGGCGAATCCCGGCGCGGTGGCCGGGGGAGAGGCGCTCATCGGGAAGGCACGCCGGCGCTCACGCGGAGAGCATCCCGATCAGCCGCTCCAGGTCGCCCTCGTCGTTCCACGCCCCGACCGAGGCGCGCAGCCACGGCCGTCCCGGGATGTCACGCAGCACCACGCCGCCCTCGGCGAGCCGCGCCCGCTCGGCTTCGGGGTCGGCGCGCTGGCGAAGGACACCAGGGTGCTCGTCGCCGCGCGGGGCGACCAGCGAGACCCCGCTCGTCGCAGCAGCTCCGCCAAGCCGCGCGGCGAGCGATCGCGCGTGCTCGTGCACAGCGTCCCCAGCCGGCGGACGCCAGCAGCGGAGTGGCACGCCAGCGCGCAGGCGAGGGCCTCGGCGCTCAGCGATCTGCGAGTCGAGGCGCCGCGCGTCGTCGTGCAGCTGCGCGTCGAGGCCCTCGTTCGGGTCGGCGAGGTTCGCGTAGCCGCGTCTGGTGACCTGCAGCCGCTCGCGCAGCGCGGGGCTCACGTACAGCATCCCGGTCCCGTCCGGGCCGCACAGCCACTTCTGCCCGGCGCCGGCATAGGCGTCGCAGCCGAGCGCGCCGACGTCGACCGGGACCGCGCCGACGCCCTGGGCGCCGTCGAGCAGCACGGGGATCTCGACCTCCGCCAGCTCTGCCGGCGCGAGGCTGCCGCTGCTCCAGCCGACGTGCGAGCAGGCGACCAGCCGCGTCTGCGGGCCGACGGCGTTCGCCACCTCCGCGAACGGCACCGCCTTGATCGAGACGCCCTTCAGCTCGCGCGCTGCCACGAGCGCGCCCTGCAGCCCGGGGTGCTCCTCGTCGCTCGTCACGATCTCATCGCCGCGGCCAAGTTCCAGGCCGCCGATCACCTGCGCGAGCCCCTCGCTCGTGGAGGTCGTGAGCGCGAGATCAGTCGGTCTCGCAGCCGAGCGCCGCGGCGTACAGCGCGCGCAGCTCCCCGCTGAGCTCGGCGCGCCGTTCGAAGTGCGCTGTCGTGCGTCCGTCGGCGGCCTCGCGCTCGAGCTCCCGCGGCGGCGGCCTGCACCGCGCGCGCGGGCAGCGGCCCGTCGGTGCCGGCGTTCAGATATGCCAGCCGCTCGAAGACGGGAAACTCGGCACGTAATCCAGGCAGGTCCACAAACCGCGAGAATACCCGCATGGCCAGCGCCCCTGAGCAGGTACCGCTGTGGGAGCCGACGGCCGCGGGACCGCGAGCGCGCGGAGATGACGCGCTTCATGCGCTTCGCCGGCGAGCGCCGCGGGGCGCCGTTTGCCGACTACGACGAGCTGTGGCGCTGGTCGGTCGCGGAGGTCGAGGACTTCTGGGCGAGCATCTGGGAGTTCTGCGGCGTGCGCGCGTCGAAGCCATACGCGCGCGTGCTCAGCTCACACGAGATGCCGGGGACGCGCTGGTTCGAGGGGGCCGAGCTGAACTACGCGGAGAACCTTTTATTGGGCCCACCACGCCATCCGCCGCACTCACCCGGCGCCGCGGGGCAGACGACCGACCCGGCTCGGGGAGGAGCAGAGGCCGCTCGATGCTCGCGCAGCCGGCCGAGATCCCGGGGAGGTCGCGGTCCTGCACTGCTCGGAGCTGCGCGAATCGGAACCACCCGCCCAGCTCACCCGAGGCGAGCTGACCGCCGAAGTCGCCCGCGCCGCGGCCGGGCTGCGCGCGCTCGGCGTGGGCCGCGGCGATCGCGTCGTCGCCTACATGCCGAACATCCCCGAGACATTGATCGCGTTCCTCGCGACGGCGAGCATCGGCGCGATCTGGTCGAGCGCCGCGCCCGAGTTCGGGGCGCGCAGCGTGATCGACCGCTTCGCCCAGATCGAGCCGAAGGTGCTGCTCGCGGTCGACGGCTACCGGCACGGGGGCAAGGACTTCGACCGCCTCGACGTCGTGCGCGGCATCCTCGCGGAGCTGCCGACGGTCGAGCACGTCGTGCTGCTGCCCTACCTCGATGCGGATGCGCGCTTGGATCGGGAGGCGCGAGTCGCGGCCAACGCTCCGGGGGATGCGGCACCGAGGATTTCGACACCAGGGGGCCGAGTCGATCTCGACACCCAAGCCGGCGCAGCTCCCGGTGTGCTCACCTGGGCGCAGCTGTTGGATCGGGCCCGCCGACCTTCTGAAACCGAGCTGACCTTCGAGCAGGTCCCGTTCGACCATCCCCTGTGGGTGCTCTACTCCTCCGGCACGACCGGCCTGCCAAAGGCGATCGTGCACGGGCACGGGGGGATCCTCGATCGAGCAGCTGAAGAAGAGCCTGCATCTGGACCTCAGGCAGGGCGACCGGATGTTCTGGTTCACGACGACCGGCTGGATGATGTGGAACTTCCTCGTCGGCTGCCTGCTCTCCGACGCGGCGATCGTGCTCTACGACGGCAGCCCCGGATACCCCGACCTGGGCGTGCTGTGGGAGCTGGCCGAGCGCACGGGGATCACGTGCATGGGACTCAGCGCGGGCCTCTTGGCGAGCTCGGAGAAGGCGGGGATCGAGCCCGGCCGCGACCACGACCTGAAAGCGCTGCGCGCGATCGGCTCGACCGGTTCGCCGCTGGCGCCGGAGAGCTTCAAATGGGTCTACGAGCACGTCAAGCCCGACGTCTGGCTGTTCTCCACGAGCGGCGGCACCGACGTCTGCACCGCGTTCGTGGCGGGCTGTCCGCTGTTGCCGGTGTACGAAGGCGAACTGCAGTGCCGCGCGCTCGGCTGCGCGGTGGAGGCATGGGACGAGCAGGGGCGCAGCCTCGTCGACGAGGTCGGTGAGCTGGTGATTACCGAGCCGCTGCCCTCGATGCCGCTGTATTTCTGGAACGACCCGGAGGGCGAGCGCCTGCGGGAGAGCTACTTCGCGATGTACCCCGGCGTCTGGCGCCACGGCGACTGGATCCGCATCACACCCAGGGGCGGCGCGGTGATCTACGGTCGCTCGGATTCGACGATCAACCGCCAGGGCGTGCGGATGGGCACGAGCGAGATCTACCGGGCGGTCGCCACCGTGCCGGAGGTGCTGGATGCGCTTGTCGTCGATGTTCCCCGGGGTGGGCGGAAAGCGGAGACAGAGAGTTGTGGATGGGGCTGTTCGTCGTTCTGAGCGGGGGCGCCGAACTGGAAGAGGAGTTGAAGCAGACGATCAAGCGAAGAATCCGCGAGGACTGCTCACCCCGTCATGTGCCCAACGAGATCCTGAGGATCGAGGAGGTCCCGCGGACATTGTCCGGGAAGGTTCTGGAGGTCCCGGTGAAGAAGATCCTGATGGGTACTGCCCCCGCTCAGGCGGCGAGCGTCGATTCGCTGGCCAATCCCCGCTCGCTCGGACTATTTCGATTCTAATTCCAGATGCCTTTCTACGTAGACCACAACTTATTCGCTCGTACGGTCTCTACAGCTCCCATGCCTACAGGCCTAACGACCCGACGATCTCCTTCATGATCTCATTCGCCCCGCCGTATATCCGTGTGACGCGCGCGTCCGCGTAGGCGCGCGCGATCGGGTACTCGGCCATGTAGCCGTAGCCGCCAAACAGCTGCAGGCAGCGGTCGACGACGCGTCCCTGGAGGTCGGTGCACCACCACTTCGCCATTGCCGCGTCCTCGGGTGTCAGGTCGCCTTCGTTCAGGGCCACGGTGCAGCGGTCGACGAACACCCGCGCGAGCTCGGTTTCGGTGCGGATCTCGGCGAGCGTGAACCGCGAATTCTGGAACGACCCGATCGTCTGACCGAAGGCCCGGCGCTCGCGCACGTAGTCGAGCGTCCAGCCGAGCGCGGCCTCTGCCGCGGCAACCGCGGAGGCCGCGATCGACAACCGCTCCTGGGGCAGGTTGGAGACGAGGTAGCGAAAGCCCTCGCCCTCGCGGCCGAGCAGGTTCTCGGCCGGGACGCGCGCCGCGGAGAACGACAGCTCGGCGGTGTCCTGCGAATGCTGGCCGATCTTCTCGAGGTTGCGCCCGCGCTCGAAGCCCTCGGTGCCGCGCTCGACGACGAGCAGCGAGATCCCGCGATGGCGCTCGGATGGGTCGGTCTTGACGGCGACGATCACGAGGTCGGCGTTGATCCCGTTCGTGATGAACGTCTTCGCGCCGTCGACGACGTAGTGGTCGCCGTCGCGTCGCGCGCGGGTGGACATGTTTGCCAGGTCCGAGCCGATCCCGGGCTCGGTCATCGCCAGCGCGGCGATCAGCTCGCCCGAGGCGATCCCTCCCAACCAGCGCTCGCGCTGGGCGTCGTCGCAGTAGGCGAGGAAGTACGGCAGGCAGATGTCGTTGTGGAGCGTGATCCCGAGCCCGAAGCCGCCGACGCCGGCGCGCTGGGTCTCCTCGCCGATCACGAGGTTGAAGCGGAAGTCCTCGGCCCCCGCGCCGCCGTAGCGCTCGGGCACGGCCATGCCGAGGAAACCGCCGCGACCGGCCAGCGCGAACACCTCGCGCGGCACGATCCCGTTGCGCTCCCACTCTCCGTAGCGGCTCTCGTCGCCGAGCACCTCGCGCGTGAGGAACGTACGGAAGCTCGCGCGGAAGTCTTCGTGGACATCGTCGTAGAGGGTGCGCTTCATCGCCGGGACCCTACTGCCCGCACTTGCGTCGCCACGATCGACGAGCGTACGGACTGCGGGGCAGACGGGCTGCCGGGCAGGCGGCGTGCGGCGCGGTTCAGGCGGCGAGTTGCGCCGACGCGCCTACGAGCGGCGCGGGCTCCGCGCGATAGCCCGGCTTGGCGAGCAGAAGCTGAACGTCCTGGATCCGCCGCTCGCGGAATCCCCCCTCGCAGTAGGAGAGATATAGATCCCACAGCCGGCGGAAGCGCTCGTCGTAGCCGAGGTCGGCGAGGCAGGTGGAGGCGGCGAGGAAGCGTTCGCGCCAGCGCGCGAGCGTCGTCGCGTAGTGGGCGGTGATGTCCTCCAGATGAACCTGACGCAGGTCGGTGACGCGCGCGAGCTGGTGGGAGATCAGCTCGAGCGAGGGCAGGCATCCGCCCGGGAAGATGTACGTGTTGATGAAGCTCTTTGAGGCCTTCTCGACCTGGTAGGCGCGGTCGTCGATCACGATCGCCTGCAGCAGCATCGCGCCGTCGTTGCGCAACAGTTCGGAGCAGCGGCGGAAGTAGGTCGGGAAGTTCTGCCAGCCGACGGCCTCGATCATCTCGATCGAGACGAGCTTGTCGTAGGTGCCACGTAGAGCGCGGTAATCCTCGAGCAGCACAGTCACCCGATCCTCCAGGCCGGCGGCACGCACGCGCTCGGTCGCATAGGCGTGCTGTTCGCGCGAGATCGTCGCCGTCGTCACGCGACAGCCGCGGTGCTCGGCCGCATAGACGGCGAACCCGCCCCAGCCGGTCCCGATCTCCAAAACATGATCGCCGGGTCCGAGGTCGAGCTTCGCGCAGACGAGCTCGAGCTTCGCGAGCGAGGCCTCCTGGAGCGTCGCCCGCGGCGAGGGGAAGATCGCGCACGAATACATCATCGTCGGGTCGAGGAACAGCCCGAAGAGCTCGTTGCCGAGGTCGTAGTGCGCGGCGATCTGCCGGCGCGAGCGCCCGATCGTGTTGCGCTTCAACCAGCGCACCCAGCGTTGCGCCGGGATCAGCACCGGCGCGAGCGCGCGGCGCAGGTCGTCGAGCGCGCGCACGTTCAGCGCCGCGAGGCGCGTCAGCGCGACGAGGTCGGAGCACTCCCAGAGGCCGTCCATGTAGGACTTGCACAGCCCGATGCTGCCGTGCAGCAGCGCTCGGTAGAAGCGGGGGGAACGCACGACGACCGTGACACGCAATGGGCGTAGGGGGGACGCGTCGCCGAACGTGAGGTGCTTGGAGCCCTCGACGATCGTCAATTCGCCGTCGTGGATCTTGCGCAACAGCCGCAGGACGATCGCTCTGGCGAGACGGTTCATGTCTGTGCACCGGTTCTACCCGGGTGGGGGAAGTAACTGGCTCCACGCAACTTCAAACGGAGGGCATGGAAATAGATCCGGATCAGGATCCGTGATGTGATCAGGGGATAGCGGATCAGAACTGCGCGCAACGTAGGAGGGGTCATCTCACGACGATGCAATGAGAGGGTGGCGTCGAAGACCTTGGTCCGTTTGCGATCGGACTCGATGTGCACGAGCAATTGTCGGCCGGGTTCGGTCAAACGCCAGTCGTATGTGTGATCCATTCCCATCAGGGGCGAGACATGGAGCTGCTTGTCGAACCTGGCTCGCATCAGGGTCACGGTCCCGTGGTCGGAGGGATCCACAATTCCCATCACATAGGAATGACGTTCACCCCAGGGCGTGTTGGTCACATCGGCGACGACCGCGACCACCTGGGAACCATCTGCGGAAAAGCAGTAGTAGAAGCTGACGGGGTTGAAGGACTTGCCGAAGTAGCGAAGGTGCGTGAGTAGTCGAATCGGTCCAGTGGCATCCACCCCGGTGCGCTCCTTCACCAACTCACGTACAGCGTCAGATAAGGGGATGTCGGGATCGCCGAGGTAGTCGGAGCGACGAAACCACGCGAGCGCCGGCCGCCGCGCGGACCAGAACCAGGTCCCATCAAAGCATCCGGGCAGCTCATCCAGGTCCAGATAGACCATGAACAGAGGATAGTGAAACTCATCCTTCACATCGCCCATCCGCCGGTGGCGAACAGAGCCCTCATAGAGGCAGCTGTTCATGGTGCTACCCGAGCCGACTTTGTCCAGGCGGTGCTCATGGGGCTACCTGAGCCGATTTCGTCCAGGCGATGTTCACGGTGCCACCCGAGCCGACTTTGCCAAGGCGATGTTCACAGCGTCACCCCGAACGGCGCGCACGCGCGCAGCGCGCTGACGACGCCGTCCTCGTGAAAGCCCCAGCCCCAGTAGGCGCCGCAGTAGTGCGTGCGCGTCGCAAGGCCCCCGAGCGAGCCGTGCTGCGCTTGGGCGGCGACGCCCGCGGGCGTGAAGACGGGATGCGAGTAGTCGATCGTGCGGATGATCTTGGCCGGGTCGATCGCCTCCGTGCGGTTCAACGTGACGCAGAAGTCGCGGTCGGCGGAAAGGCGCTGGAGGTGGTTCATGTAGTAGGTGACGGTGCTCAGCGGCTTGGGCTCGCGCAGCAGGTGGAAGTTCCAGGCGGCGCGCGCGAAGCGGCGGCGGGGGAGCAGGGTGGAGTCGGTGTGGAGCACGGCCTCGTTGCGTTGATAGGGGATCGCGCCGAGCACCTCGTGCTCGCGCTCTGAGGCGTCGCCGAGCATCGCGAGCGCCTGGTCGGAGTGCGCGGCGATCACGACCTGGTCGAAGGATTGGGTGTCTCGTCCGCCGCGGCCGCTTCCGCGGGCGCGGTTCTCGGCGGTGATCTCGACGCGATCCTCGGCGCGGACGATCGAGCGGACGGGCGAGTTGAGCCGGAGGCGCTCTTGCAGCGGCAACGTGAGCGCCTCGACGTAGCGTGCCGAGCCGCCGGCGACGGTCGACCAGCGCGGGCGGTCGCGGAAGCCGAGCATCCCGTGGTTGGCGAAGAACTCGGCGAGGAAGCGGATCGGGAAAGAGGCGATCTGACGCGGGTCGGCCGACCACACGGCCGAGACCTGGGGGACGATCAGCCGGCGGACGAAGACCTCGGAGAAGCGCCGCCGCGCGAGGAAGTCCTGCAGCGACTCGCCGTGCGGCGAGTAGTCGAGCCGCGGGGAGGGGCCGCCCGGCGCGAAGCCACGGCAAGAACCGCGCTGCGCTGGCGCGACCGGCTGTTCGTGCGCGAGCAGGCGGCGCAACTCGCGGTTGAAGCGCAGCAGGTCGGCGATCATCCGCTGGAAATGCACGCTCAGCAGGTTGCTGGGCTGGCAGAAGAGCCCGCGCGGCGTGCCCGCGTATTCGAAGTCCTCGTCCTCGCCCTTGACGGAGAAGCTCATGTTCGTGTCCTGCGTCGCGACCCCGAGCTGGTGCAGCAGGCGCGTGAAGTTGGGGTAGTTGCGGTCGTTCATGACGATGAAGCCCGTGTCGACGTGGTGGGTCTCGTGAGGAGTGTCGACGCGGATCGTGTTCGTGTGCCCGCCGGCGTAGGAGCCGGCCTCGTAGACGACGACCTCGTGCTCGCGCGCGAGCAGATGGGCCGCGACCAGTCCGGAGACGCCAGCGCCGACGATCGCGATCTTCATGGCAACCCTCCGTATCCGGCCGGTGTACTGACTCGCATCTCGTCTCCCATTCTGTGCCTATCTGCGTTCGTTGCCCACGCAACGGATCATTGGGCTCCCGCAAAGCCACGTTCTTGTGCATGGATGTCCTTGGCAGGTTTGGACGTGTCAGGGAGGAGTGCGGGCGGGCGGCGTCGAACAAGAGCGCCGATGAAGCGTGTTGGCACACCCACCCAGGATCGCCCCCCGGTCAGCGGGACGAGCGACCATCAGAGCCTGTCGAAGTACATCCAGGCGCGCTTCGACGAGTGCTCGCGCTCGCAGAAGGACGTCGCCCAGTACATTGTCGACCACCTCGACGAGGCCGCCTTCCAGACCGCCGAGGAGCTCGCCCGCCGCGCGAACACGTCGAGCTCGACGGTCGTGCGCTTCTCGCAGGCGCTCGGCTTCGAGGGCTTTCCCGAGCTGCAGGCCGCGGCGCGCGAGGAATACCGCCGCGTGCACACGAAGGCGGAGCCGAAAAACGGCCCCGGGTCCGCGGCCGGTTCCTCGACGCCGCTGTTCTCGCTCGATCAGAACGAGTTCGAGTCGGCGCTGACGGCCGATCATCTGAACGTCGAGGAGACCGCGCGCAAGGTCTCGCGCAGCTCCGTCGAAGCCCTGATCGAGGCGATCGTCTCGGCCGAGAAGGTGCTCGTCGCGGGCACCGACCAGATGGCGTTCTTCGCCAGCTATCTTCGCCACCTGCTGATGCTGCTCGACCTGCGCGTCGACGTCGTCGCGAGCCCCTCTCAGGAGGCGCTCAGCCGGCTCGGGCGGATCGACAGCGGCACGCTCGTGATCGGCCTGTCCGCGGGGCGCCCGCACCCGCTGGTCGTGCGCGCGATGAAGCTCGCCCGCCACCGCAAGGCGCGCACCGCGGCGATCACCGACGCGACGCTCTCCGAGGTCGCGAAGCTCGCCCAGATCAAGCTCTATTACTCGTCGAACTCGCCCGCCTACGTGCGCTCGCACACGGCCCTGCTCAGCATGATCCAGGCGCTGGCGTACGGCGTCTACGCGCAGGACTCGGCGCAGTACGACGACCGCATCAAGGCCTTCCGTTTAAAGTAGACTTCGATATGTGAGTTCGGGGCCCCGTGTATTCGGCGGCAACCTCGGTTCGTGAGCGGCCCGCCCTGTGCGGGCCGTTTGCGTTCTGCGGCGGCAAGCTATCCTCCAACCCATGCGTGACGAGGCGACATTCCGGGTCAAGACCGGCCTGGCGGAGATGCTGAAGGGCGGCGTGATCATGGACGTCGTCACGCCCGAGCAGGCGAAGGTCGCCGAGGACGCGGGGGCCGCCGCGGTGATGGCGCTCGAGCGCGTGCCCGCGGACATCCGCCGCGACGGGGGCGTGGCGCGGATGTCGGACCCGGAGATGATCGCGGGCATCCAGGAGGCGGTGACGATCCCGGTGATGGCGAAGGCTCGGATCGGGCACTTCCTCGAGGCGCAGGTGCTGCAGGCGCTGGAGGTCGACTACGTTGACGAGTCGGAGGTGCTGACGCCCGCGGACGAGGCCAACCACATCGACAAGTGGGCGTTCCAGGTCCCGTTTGTGTGCGGCGCGACGAACCTCGGCGAGGCGCTGCGGCGGATCGGCGAGGGCGCGGCGATGATCCGCTCGAAGGGCGAGGCGGGGACGGGGGATATCGTCGAGGCCGTCCGCCACATGCGCAAGATCAACGGCGAGATCCGCCGATTGGGCACGCTCGACGACGCCGAGCTCGCGACCGCCGCCAAGGAGCTGGCCGCGCCGCTGGATCTGGTTCGCGAGATCGCCCGCGAGGGGCGCTTGCCGGTCGTGCTGTTCTGCGCCGGCGGGATCGCGACCCCGGCCGACGCGGCGCTGATGATGGCCCTCGGCGCCGAGGGCGTGTTCGTCGGCTCGGGCATCTTCAAGTCCGACGACCCCCCGTCACGCGCGCGCGCGATCGTCGAGGCGACGACGCACTGGCAGGACCCCGAGCGCGTCGCCGCGGCCTCGCGCGGGCTGGGGCCGGCGATGGTCAGCCTCGAGAGCTCGAAGCTCGAGGGCGATCAGCTGCTCGCCCAGCGCGGCTGGTAGTCGACGCGACGCAGTTGGCCGATTCGCCGCTCATAGGCGTGCTTGCGCTGCAGGGCGATTTCGAGGCGCATGGGCGGATGCTGCGGGGGCTGGGCGCCGATGTGCGTGAGGTGCGGGTGCCGGGCGATCTGGACGGCCTGGAGGGGCTCGTGATCCCAGGGGGGGAGTCGACGACGATCATGTTGGGGATCGAGCGCGAGGGGCTGGCCGAGCCGCTGAGAGCGCTGATCGGGAGAGACGGAGGCGGTGGCGGCGGTGTCCCCGTCCTCGGCTCGTGCGCGGGGCTGATCGTGCTCGACCGCGACCATCTCGGCCTGATGGATATACGCGCTGAGCGCAACGCGTTCGGGCGCCAGCTGCAGAGCTTTGAGGCAGACATCGAGCTGCGCGGTCTGGACGGGGTCGAGGTCGGGGAAGGGGGTGGAGGTCAAGGATCACACGAGGGCGGGTCGCCCGCCGGGGGCCCGCTGCGGGCGGTGTTCATCCGCGCGCCTTGGATCGCCGAGCACGGCCCCGGAGTGGAGATCCTGGCCGAGGTCGACGGCCATCCCGTGGCAGCGCGGGAAGGGAGCCTGCTCGCGGTCGCGTTCCACTCCGAGCTGACCGACGACGATCGGGTTCACCGGCTGTTCCTGGACGCGGTCGCTAGGCCTGCTCGACCCGCTGCTTCCTAGGCTTTGGTTTTGCTTGCGCGCGCGTGGGCTTGCGCGGTTTCTTCTGCGAAGGGCGCCGCGTACGTTTGGCGGGCGTCGGCACGGCCGGGGGGATCGGCTCGTCCGAGCCCGACGCGGCGAGCGTCTGCACGAGCGGCTCTTCGAGCACCGCGAGCACGCGGTTGATCGCCACGTGGATCTCGCCGACGAGCAGGCCGGCGTCGTCGAGCGTCTCGGCCTCGGCGAACGACCACGTGCGCGAGACGTGCAGCGATGGGCGCAGGTGCAGGGGGCGGCGGCCGAGCGTCTGCATGAAGCGCTCCAGCGGCTCCTCGTCCGCCGGAGAGGCGTAACCGCGCTCGAGCAGCCAGGGCCACAGCTCGGGAAGCATCTTGTCGCGGTGATGCGCGCCGACGTAGCCCCAATCCTCGTCCTGCCAGTACCGCGCGTAGGTGGCGGCGTCGAGCGTGCACGTCAGGTACACGCGCACGCGCTGGGGCGCGCTGCGAAAGCCCAGCAGCGGCTGTGGCGTCACCCGCCAGCGACCCTCGGCGCCTTCGTCGAGCTCCGCCAGGCGCGCGGCGCGTCCGGTCCCGGACCTGTACAGCGCCTGCGCCTGGGGCTTCAGCTCCCCCGGCCACAGGTGCAGCGTGAGCGCGCGGTCGTCGATCTCCAGCGCCGCGCGTTGCAGCGACTTGGTGCCCACCCCTGTGTCGAGGCGCACGTGCACGAGCCCGACGCGCTCGGGTTGGATCGAGGTCGCCTCGCGCAGCAGCGAGCGCAGGCGCCAGCGCCGGCGCAGCGGGTCTTCGCCGACGCGGCGCAGGCTGCCGAACGGGAGCAGTTCGGCGAAATCCTGGTGGGCGTAGCCGAGCAGGTCGCCGATCAGCATCTGCTCGGCGGGGGAGAGCGCCCCGATCTCGACCAGCCGCCACCACGACTCGAGCAGGTCGTGCCAGCGCAGCAGGCAGGTGCGCCGCTCGGCGAACTCGACGCCACCGAGGTTGACCTCCGCGACGCGGTGCCCGTTGCGCCGCGCCCAGCGGCGGCAGACCTTGCTCTCCAGCAGTACGACCAGCTCGGGGTCGAAGCGCAGCACGCCGTCGAAGCGCTGACCGCGGTCGGTGTCGACGATCTCTTCCTCGATCCGCGGCGGCTCGAAGTCGGGCGTCAGGAACACGCTCACCAGCCGCCCGCGCTTGACCCTGCCGTTCGACGTGCCTTCCTCGCTGGGGTCGACGAGGTGGTGGGCCTGCAGATCGACCGTGCAGTCGGGCAGCTGGCTGAGCGAGCGCTCGCCGATCTCGCGCAGCAGCGTCTCGCGCGCGAGCGGCACGAGCCGCAGCACGATCATCGCGGCGCGCGTCAACTGGTCCTCGTGGCCACGGGCCAGGTCGGAGTACGGCTCGAAGACGCTCAGGCGGGGGTTCGCGGTGAAGCTCTGCACGGCTCGATCGCCCTCCTCCCGTCGGATCTCGTCCGCCTGCTGCCAATGACACTGCATAAACAGTGCCGTCTCTCAACTCACATCTGAACTCTAGCGGACAATCGCGTTCCCGCAAAGTCATTGGTGCCCGTCAGGAGGGATCGTGTTTCTGAGGAGCCCGGGCCGCGACCGATCGTCCGGGCTCGGCCAGCGTATGGTCCCGCCAGCCGATCTCCGATCGGTGGGTGCCTCAGGAGGCCGCGAAGCGCACGACGCCGTCGGACTCCCGTTCGACCACGAGTCCGTCCGCGAGTAGCAGATCGACGTGGCCGAGCACCTCCGAGAGCGTCAGGTAGGCCTGCGTGACGGCGATGTCGCCCCACAGCGCGAGCGCGATCTCGTGCGCGGTGCGCGGCTCGGCGGCGATCAGGCCGTGGATCTTCTCCGCGCGGCGCCGGTGCATGCGCAGGCGCATCTCGATCAGCGCCACGTGGTCGTCGATCGGCTCGCCGTGGCCCGGCAGCACGAGCGACAGGGGCATCTCGCGCGTGCGCTTCAGCGAGGCGATGTAGTCGACGAGCGCCTGCGGGCGCGGGCCCATGAAGTCCGGCTCGGCGTCGAGCGGGCGCGCGATCAGCGGGTTGGAGGAGATGTGCTTGATCAGATGGTCGGCCGCGAGCATCGTCGCGCGGGCCTCGTCGTGGAGCACGGTGTCGGAGGGGCTGTGGCCGGGGCGATGCAGCACGCGCAGCGTGCGGTCGCGCAGCGCGAGCTCCTCGCCGTCGTGCAGCGGCCGCGTGACCTCGACGGCCGAGCCCCACGCGCGGAAGCTCGCCGAGACCGCGCGTAGCGCGGTGACGACTTCGGCGGGGATCCCGTGCAGGAGCATCGTCCGCTCGGCGAAGCCGTCGTCGAGCTCGGCCGCCTCGCGGAAGTTGCCGAGATAGGGCGCGAGCCCCGCGAGCGCCGCGACCTCGGCGCCGGAGCGCCGCGCGAGGATCGCGGCGAGGCCGAAGTGGTCGATGTGCTGGTGGGTTACAACGAGCAGCTCGATCTCCTCGATCGTGTGCCCGTGCGCGGCGAGCGCCTGTTCGAGCTCGTCCAGCGCCTTGCCCGAGTTCGGACCGGAGTCGACGAGCGTCAGCGGCGAGTCCTCGATCAGGTAGGCGTTGATTCGCCCGACCATGAACGGCGTGGGGATCGCGAGGCGGTGGATGCCCTGCTCTGCCGCCTGCGTCAGGAGCTCCTGCTCGTCCTGCCCGGCGGTGGGCAGATCCTCGCTCATCTCGCGGATGACCCCGCTCCGTAGCCGTCGTCGGCGATCGCATCGGGGTAATGCTCGCCAAGTCCGTTCGGCGGTTGATCCCGACTCACGAGCGAATTATCTCTAGGACCTCGTCGCGGCGTTGTTCCATGTCCTGCGGGCGAGACGAGCGACTCCAGGCACAGGCGCAACAGTGGCTCAGTGTTCGAGGGACGCACGTTGAAGTGCCAGTCGGGGTAGTCGATCGAGATCCCGTCGAGCTGTTTCTGCTCGGCGTCGGCGTAGCGCGCGGCGATCTCCGCCATCTTCGCGGCCTGGTCGGAGACCTCGGAGTTGATCTCGCCGGAGATGAAGTACTTCGAGCGGTAGGGCTCGAGCAGCTGCGACATCGACTTGCCCCTGCGCGAGAGCAGCTCGAGCACGAGCAGCGCCGGGATCGTGCCCGAGTCCGCGCAGTAGAAGTCGCGGAAGTAGTAGTGCCCGGAGACCTCGCCGCCGAACAGCGAGCCCTCCTTGCGCATCCGCGTCTTGAAGAAGGCGTGCCCGACGCGGTTGACGTATGCGGTGCCGCCGGCCCGCTCGACCGTGTCCGCGACCGCGCGCGAGGCGCGCACGTCGTAGAGGATCGCCTCGGGGCGGGCGGGGTCCGATCTTTTGCTCAGCAGCGACTCAGCCAGCAGCGCCGTGAGGAAGTCGCCGTCGACGAAGCGGCCGGTCTCGTCGATGAAGAAGCAGCGGTCGGCGTCGCCGTCCCAGGCGATCCCGAGGTCGGCGCCGGCGGAGAGCACGCGGTCGATGATGAACTGGCGGTTCTCCGGCAGCAGCGGGTTGGGCTCGTGCTCGGGGAAGTTCCCGTCCGGCGTCCAGCAGGTCTCGATCAGGTCCAATCCAAGCCGCTCCAGCAATGGGCCGGCGACGGGGCCAGCCATCCCGTTGCCGCCGTCGACGACGACCTTCAGCGGCTTGATCACGGTTGGATCGATGAATTTGAGAACCGTCTCGTGGAACTCCCCGTAGAGGTCGACCTGCTCGAGCGAGCCTTCGCCGGCGGACTCGGACCCATCCGCCCGGCCCGATTCGATCATGCGGCGGATGTCCTGGATGCCGCTGTCGCCGGACAGCGCGATCGCGCCCTCGCGCACGAGCTTCGCGCCGGTGTAGGCCTTCGGGTTGTGCGAGGCCGTGCACATCAGCCCGCCGTCGAGCTCGCGCGAGCCGACGAGGTAGTAGAGCATCTCCGTGCCCACCTGGCCGGCGTCGAGCACGTTCGCCCCCTCGCCCAGCAGCCCGGCGCGATAGCGCTCCGACAGCTCGGGCGCCGTCAGGCGCATGTCGCGGCCGAGGCCGACGCGCAGGTCGGTTACGGGCTTGCCTGAGAGGCCGGAGAGCACGTGCGCGAACGCGCGCCCGATCTGCTCGGCGATCGGGCCGTCGATCTGCTCGCCGTAGAGCCCGCGGATGTCGTAGGCCTTGAAGATGTCTGGTGTGGGGGAGGGGGCCATCGGCTCTCAATCCTATGGGTTGCCCGCGAGAGCTTGATCTGAGGCCGGCACCGGAAGGCCCCCTGCGCATCGGGCGGGCTACTCGCTCGCGTCGGCTCGCATGGATGCTTCTCTTGAACGCGGATCAGGGGCTATTACGCCGCTGAGGCCTTGGCCAGCGCCTCGTCGGCGTCGTGCGCGTCCTGCATTTCCTGAGCCCGTTTGGCGCCCTGGGAGAGGATCATGGCGTCGAACGCGAGTTCTTTAGAGGAGTTCTCATCCCATGGCCTGATGCCGGTGCCGTCGGCGATGCACCGCCCCGGCGGCAGATCCAAGTCCCGATAGCGAATCGTCGTCATCTTCTAAATGGTAGCGCCTGGCGTGGCCAGCGAATCGTCATTCCATCAGCTCCCCAATCAATTCCGCCAATGGCGCGCTCGTGCGGTCTGCGTCCTGGCGCATCGCCCAGCCCAAACACTCGTCGTGACGGCGGACTACCCGGCCAAAGCGAACCGTCGGCAGCCCCAGCGATACAAGTCCGACCTGCAATGCGACATAGGCGGCCCGCAGGTTGCCGTCCACGAAGGGATGGATCTCGAGGATCTCGGCATAGAGCTCGGCCGGAGGCGTCGCGCCCTCGATCGCGCTGGGCGGCTCCCTGCGTTGTTGCAGCGAAGCTCTCCTGGCGTTAACGTTTCGCAGGCGGCGCGCAGGCGCGCGAGGATCGCCGACCGGGGGAGCACGCCCTGCATCGGCGATGTGATCAGCTCGCCATCGATCTCGATCGGGATCCCGAATCCGGCGTGCTCGTAGTCCTCGCGCACCCGCCCGGCGTCGTGCGCGAACGTCGTGAGGAAGATCGCTCGATGCCAGTGGCAGATGCGCTCGACGGTCATCTCGATCGGACGGTGCCTGGCCGCCGCCGCCGCCGACTCGATCACCAGGTTCACCCGCCTGGCGGCCTCGGCCCAGGTGTCATCGGGCGAGGAGGCACCCGCTCGATAGAACGGCGCCTCCGGCGAATCGCGAAAACCCTCGAATCCAGTCATCCGCCGAGAATTGCACGCGCTTGGGACGAAATACGCGGACGGGCCTGAAGCGACGTTGCGAGGCCCCAGCGAGTCACCCTTCTGCCGAGCATCCTAGACTTCGCCGTATGTCAGGGCATTCCAAGTGGGCCAGCATCAAGCACAAGAAGGCGATCGTCGACTCGCGCCGCGGCGCGCAGTTCACGAAGCTCGCGCGCTCGGTCACGGTCGCGGCGCGCGACGGCGGCGGCGACCCGGTCGGCAACCCGGCGCTCGAGCTCGCGATCCGCAAGGCCAAGGAAGCGAGCATGCCGAAGGAGAACATCGAACGCGCGATCGCGAAGGGCACCGGCGAGGGCGGCGAGGCCGAGGCGATCGAAGCCGTCCTCTACGAGGGCTACGGGCCCGGCGGCGTCGCGGTGCTCGTCGAGGCGCTGACCGACAACCGCAACCGCACCGGCGCCGACGTCCGCCACGCCTTCTCCAAGCACGGCGGCAATCTCGGCGAGCCGGGGTCGGTCGCCTACCTGTTCGAGAAGCAGGGGACGATCGTCGTCGACGCCGAGCGCTACTCCGAAGACGATCTGATGGCCGCCGTCGAGGCCGGCGCCGACGACATCGTCACCGACGACGGCGTCTTCGAGGTGCTGGCCGAGCCCGCGAGCTTCTCCGCCGTGAGCGGCGCGCTGGCGGCGGCGGGCGTCGAGACCGACAGCGCCGAGATGGCCTACCGCCCGACCAGCCTCGTGCCGATCGACGAGAGCCAGGCGCGCAAGCTGATGAACCTGACGGACGCGTTGGAAGAGCTCGACGACGTCGACCAGGTGCACGCCAACTTCGACGTGCCCGCCGACGTACTCGAGCGCGTCGCGGGCTGACGTTCCCCGCGCCGGTCTGTCAATAATCCCCGCCGCATGAGCGCCCCCGAGACCGCCACCACATCTCGGCCCCCCGTCGTGATCCTCTGCGGCGGGCGCGGCACGCGCCTGCAGGAGCACACCGCGGCGATCCCCAAGCCGCTCGTCGAGATCGGCGGCCGGCCGATCGTCTGGCACGTGATCCAGCTCTACGCCGTCCAGGGGTTTCGCCGCTTCATCCTCGCGACCGGCTACAAGCGCGAGCTGATCGAGCGCTTCGTCGCCGAGTGCCCGTGGCCGGATGGGGTCCACGTCGAGTGCGTTGACACCGGGCTCGAAACGCCCACGGGCGGGAGGATCAAGCTATTGGAGGAACGGCTCGCGGGGGAGGAGCGCTTCTGCGCGACCTACTCCGACGGGGTCGCCGACATCGACCTCGACGCACTACTCCGGTTTCACTCAGGTCACGGCGCGCTGGCGAGCATGACCGTCGTCCGTCCCGAGCTCCAGTTCGGCGTCACCGAGCTCGACGGCGCCGACGGCCGCGTGCTCGGCTTCCGCGAGAAGCCCCGCTCGGAGCACTGGATCAACGGTGGGTTCTTCTGCCTGCAGCGCGATTCGCTGGATTACCTGGAGCCCGATTCGGTGCTCGAGCGCGCGCCGCTCGAACGGTTGGCCGCCGAGAGCCAATTGCGCGCCTACCGTCACGAGGGGTTCTGGGAGTGCATGGACACCTATAAGGACGCGGTCGCGTTGAACGATCTGTGGGCGTCGGGGCAAGCTCCCTGGCGGCTCTCGGGTTAGATCCGCAGCGAATCCCGAAACCCTCCCGGCTTTAGCCAGGGGACCTGGCCTGATCTCCGCCCCGAGCAGCGCTGTCAGGACCCAGGCTCCGCGAGCCGCCGCGCGCGGAACAGCGGCACCGGCTCGCGGATGCCGCGCAGGCGCCGTTCGCCCGCGTAGGACCAGCGGTAGGCATCGCGCGCGGATTCGCGCACCTCGCGCTCGGCCAGCAGGCTGCCGGGGCGCGCGATCTGGGTGATGCGGCTGGCGAGGTTGACGGGGCGCCCGAACCAGTCTCCCGCGCGCGAGAGGGCCGCGCCGATCGCGATGCCGGCGCGTAGCTGGGGGAAGTCCTCGCCCTCGGCGTCGGCCGCGTCGAGCAGGTCGAGCGCGGCGTCGAGCAGCGGCTCGGGCTCCAGCGAGGTGAGCATCGCCGCGTCGCCGATCGTCTTGACCAAGCGGACCGGCGCGTCGATCACTTCGCTCGTGAGCGCCTCCAGCCGGACGGCCCTGCGCGCGAGCTCGTCGGGCGGGAGCAGCTCGCCGAGGCGCGTGAAGCCGACGAGGTCGGCGAAGCAGACGGCGATCTCGCGCGAGCCGGCGAGCCGCCCGCCGCTGCGCTCGGCGCGCGGACAGCGCCTCGCTCTGGGCCATTTCGCGCAGGTGCAGCGTCAGCAGGTTCGTGATCAGCGGCCCCAGCATCGGCGAGAGCTGTGAGGCGGTGTAGGCGTAGCGCTGGGCGAGGTCCTGCTCGCTCACGCCGGGTTCGAGCACGAGCCGCAGCGCCAGCGAGCGGATCGACTCCGCGGCCTGCCCGAGGCCGCGGCCGAGCGTGCGCAGCAGATCGAGGATCTCCTCGTCGGCGATGCCGGCTTCGCGGAAGACCGCGGTCATGCGCACCGACTCAAGGTCGCCCTCGGTGTAGACGGTCTCGTCCGGCCCGGGGATCGGCAGGCCCATCGCGCGGCGTACGGCGATCAGGAAGTCGAGCTCGGTCCCCGTCCGCTCGGCGATCTCGCGCGCCGAGTAGCGCTCGCGCCCGCCGATCACGCGCTCGGCGGGCAGGAACATCAGCGTGCCGGAGGCCGTCGTGCGTTGCAGCTCGGCCAGCGGCACGCCGTCGGCCGCGAGGTAGCGCAGCAGCGCCAGACGCTCGGCGCGCTGCACGCCCTCCAGGCCGTCGAGCAGGCCCTCGGCGGCGAAGTCGATCAGGGGCTCTTCGCCTGAAGTGGAAGGCTTCTCGGGCATGTTGAGAACCTACCTCCTGGGTTCCCTCGGTACCAGAGGCGAGGATCGAACGATCCGCTTGTGGCAGGCAGGCGTCCGACCGCACGCGCAGAATCACAACCCGTTGATCGTTCTCGGCATCGACCCCGGCCTGGCAAACACGGGCTATGGCGTCGTGCGCAGCACGGCCGGCCGGCTCGTGGCGCTCGACGGCGGCGTGATCGAGACGCGCGCCGGGCTGCCGGTGGAGCGGAGGTTGGCCGAGATCCACGCGGCGATCGACGCGCTGCTGGTCGAGCACGACCCCGATGGGATGGCGCTCGAGCAGCTGTACTTCGGCCAGAACGTGAAAACGGCCTTCGCGGTGGGGCAGGCGCGGGGTGTGACGATGCTCGCCGCGGGACAGCGGGGAGTGCGATGTGAGAGCTACACGCCGCAGAAGGTCAAGGGCGCCGTCTGCGGCAACGGCCGCGCGGACAAGGAGCAGGTCGCGCGGATGGTGCAGGCGCTGCTGGGGCTGCAGGCGTCGCCCACCCCGGACCACGCCGCCGATGCGCTGGCGGTGGCGATCTGCCACGCAAACTGCGCGCCGCTGTCGCGGGCGCTCGTGGGGGCGACGGGATGATCGGGATGCTGCAGGGGAGAGGTCGCGGTTCGCCGCGGCGACCACGTCGTGATCCTCTGCGGCGGCGTCGGCTACCGCGCCGCGGTCTCGGCGGAGACGCTCCGACACGTTCCCGCGGCGGGCGAGCAGACGACGCTGCATTCGCACCTGATCGTGCGCGACGACGCGCTCCAGCTCTACGGCTTCCACACCGAGGAGGAGCGCGATCTGTTCCTGATGCTGCTGTCGGTCCAGGCGGTCGGCCCGAAGGTCGCGCTGGCCGTCCTCTCCGGCGGCACGCCGCGCGAGCTGCAGGCGGCGATCGCGGGGCAGGACGCGGCCCGCTTCCAGGCGGTGCCGGGGATCGGCAAGCGCACCGCCGAGCGGATCATCGTCGAGCTGCGCGAGAAGGTCGGGGATGCCGCCCCGGCGGGTCCGATCGTGGCGCGCCGCGGCGAGGACCGATCGGAGATCGGCCAGCTGGCATTGGCCCGCGATGGGCTGATCGAGCTCGGCTACGCGCCCGGCGAGGCGGAGGAGCTGCTGCGGGGCGCGGAGGGCGATAGCGCCGAGGAGCTGCTCGCGCAGGCCTTGAGGACGGCCCGCGCATGAGGGTACGGAGGATCGAGCTGGGCAAGGACGCAAGGAGCGTGGTGTGCGATGCACACGAGCGACTGAGGACGCCGATCCAGCGAAGGTCATACGTGCCCTCATGACCGCCGAGACCGCCCGCATCCAAACCCCATATCTCGTCGAGGAGGACGAGCTCGACCGCTCGCTGCGCCCTCGGCGCCTGACCGACTTCGTCGGGCAGAAAACGCTGCTCGAGCAGCTCGGCGTCGCGATCGAGGCGGCGAGCGCGCGCGGGGAGGCGCTCGACCACCTGCTGCTCGCGGGGCCGCCGGGCCTCGGCAAGACCTCGCTGGCGCAGATCGTCGCGGCGGAGCTCGAAGTGCCGTTCGTGCAGACCGCCGGCCCGGCGCTGGAGCGCAAGGGCGACATCGCGGCGTTCCTCACGGCGCTCGAGCCGCGCAGCGTGTTCTTCGTCGACGAGATCCACCGCCTGTCGCGCACGCTCGAGGAGACGTTCTACCCGGCGATGGAGGACCACCGGCTGCCGATCACGGTCGGGCAGGGCGCGGGCGCGCGCGTGGTCACGCTCGAGCTGCCGCCGTTCACGCTCGTGGGAGCCACCACGCGCACGGGCCTCCTGACGACGCCGCTGCGCGATCGCTTCGGGATCCAGGCGCGCTTGGAGCCCTACGCGGTCGAGGAGCTCGCGAGCATCGTCGCGCGCTCGGCGGGGATCCTCGAGATCGCGCTCGAGGACGGCGGGGCGAGCGCGATCGCGGCGCGCAGCCGCGGTACGCCGCGCGTCGCGAACCGGCTGCTGAAGCGGGTCAGGGACTTCGCCGAGGTGCGCATGGAGGGCGTCGTGACGGCCGCCGCCGCGCAGGCGGCGCTGGAGCTGCTGGAGGTCGACGAGCGCGGCCTGGATCGCCTCGACCGGGAGATTCTGCGCGCGATCTGCGTGAAGTTCGACGGCGGCCCGGTCGGGCTCTCGACGCTGGCGGTCGCGGTGGGGGAGGAGCAGGACACGATCGAGGACGTCTACGAGCCCTACCTGCTGATGCAGGGGCTGATCAAGCGCACCCCGCGCGGACGGGCGGCGACGCCGGCCGCGTTCGTGCACCTGGACCTGGAGCCACCAGCTCCCGCCGGCCCGGCGCTGTTTTAAAGCATGGGGGAGCCGGCTCCCCCCATGGGCCCCCCACACCAGATGCCACGCACAGAGCAACCGACCCCGCGACCCGGAATACCGCCGCTACCCTAACCTGTCGGTCAATGGCCCATCCCTTCATCTGCCCAAACTGCGGTCACCGCACGACCGAGCTGGACCGCAACATTGGCTTCACGCGCCAGCCGAAGGGCTGCGAGAAGTGCGGCTTCGCGTTCCTGTTCGAGCTGCTCGACGACTACTACCCGGCGCCGGACGCGGCGTTCTTCGTGTGCGATGGCGAGGGCCGCGTGATCGGCTGCGGGAAGAACTCCTTCGCCTTCACCGGTCTCGAGGAGGAGGAGGTGATCGGCCAGCGCGTCGAGCAGGTGCTGGGCCTCAGCTTTGCGAACGGCGACGACCCTGTCGCGACCGTGCTCGAGTGGGGGGTCAGGGCGCTCGACAAGCCCGTCGAGGTCAGCGGCGAGCGCGACGTGGCGGCGAGCGCGAAGGCGGACATGTTTCCCGCGTATGACGATGACGGCGGGCTTTTGCTCGTGCTTACCCCCGACAAGTAGGCTGGGGCAGAGCCGATGAACGACCCCAGCCGCCGCCAACCGATCGCCGACCCACGCCGCCGAACACCGGCCCGATCGCCGACCGACGCGCCGCCCACCGTCCCGATGACCGACCGCATCCCGCTATGACCGATCGAGCCTGCCGATGACCGACCGCCGCCGTAACACCTTCGTCCTGCTGATCGTCCTCGGGCTGGTGATCGCCTCGCTGCTCGTGATCGTCGGGATCCCCGGCGCCGTGAAAGCGAAGAAGACGCGGCTCGGGCTCGAACTGAAGGGCGGCGTCGAGCTCACCTACCAGGCGCGCCCGACCGCCCACGCGAAAGTCGACCCCGAATCGCTGGAACGCGCGATCACGATCATGCGCAAGCGCGTCGACGCGCTCGGCGTCGCCCAGCCGGAAATCCAGCGGAGCGGCTCCGACGAAATCGACGTGGCGCTGCCGAACGTCTCAAACGCGGGACGCGCCGAAGCGCAGGTCGGCAAGACGGCATTGCTGTACTTCTACGACTGGGAGCCGAACGTGATCGGCCCCGACGGCAAGCCGGCGCCGACCGAAGCGAGCGTCACGGGCGGCGAGAACGCGGCCTCCTCGACCTCGGGGCTGCTCGAGTACCAGGCGGTGCTGCGCGCCGCCAAACGCCCGGCGATCCTCCGCAAGAGCGACACGACGCTGAGCCCGGGGTGCACGCCCGAACAGAAGGAAGGCTGCATCTACGGGACCTGGTACCTGCTCGACACCAAGCACGAAAAGGTGCTGCGCGGGCCCGAGGAAACGAAAGCGAACCTCTACTCCGAAAACTTCAAAGCCCCGAAGGGCGCGGAGCTCAAGGCCGTGCGCGTGAACCCGGGCACCGTGCTCGTGCAGGCGCGCCCGGTGGAAAGCGCCGCCGGCAAGGTCACGCAGGCCTCGCCGAACAGCTGGTACGTGCTCAACGACGATCCCGTGCTGGAAGGCAAGGACATCACCAACCCGCAGGAGAGCTCCGAAAGCGAATCGGGCCAGCCGGATGTGACGTTCGGCTTCGACTCGCACGGCAAGGGCGTCTTCCAGCAGACCACCAAGGAAATCGCGCAGCGCGGCCAGGAAGCGCAGCTGCCGGGCGTGACCAAGGAAGAGGCGCTGCAGCACTTCGCGATCGTGCTCGACGGCCAGGTGATCACGGCGCCCTCGATCGACTACACGAAGTACCCGGAAGGGATCGACGCCTCGCAGGGGTCTGAGATCTCCGGCGGCTTCACGCTGAGCACCGCGGAAAACCTCGCCGACGAGCTGCAGTCCGGCGCGCTGCCGATCAAACTGAACCTGATCTCCCAGTCGCAGGTCTCGGCGACGCTCGGCAAACAGGCGCTCAGCCAGGGCCTGCTCGCGATGGTGCTGGGCTTCGTCGTGGTGTGCGGGTTCCTGCTGCTGTTCTACCGCGTGCTCGGCGCGATCGCGATCGGCGGGCTGGTGATCTACGCGATCTACTTCTTCGCGCTGATCAAGCTGATCCCGATCACGCTGACGCTGCCGGGGATCGCCGGGCTGATCCTCACGATCGGCGTGTGCGCGGACGCGAACATCGTGATCTTCGAGCGCGTCAAGGAGGAGATCAGGGGCGGCAGATCGATCGTCTCGGGGATCGCGACCGGCTACAAACGCGGCTTCGCGGCGATCGTCGACGCGAACGTGGTGACGTTCATGACCGCGTTCATCCTGTTCGCGCTCGCGACCGCGGAAGTCAAGGGCTTCGCCTTCACGCTCGGGATCGGCACGCTCGTGTCGCTGTTCACGGCGGTGCTCGCGACGCAGGCGGCGCTCGGCGCGATGAGCCGCTCGCCGCTGGTCTCCCACCCGGCGGCGCTCGGCGCCGCACGGCGCGGGAAAGGCTGGACGTTCGACTTCATGGGCGCGTCGAAGTGGTTCTTCTCGCTGTCGGGCACGATCCTGCTGATCGGGGCGCTCGCGATCGGCGGCAAAGGCTTGAACTTCGGGATCGACTTCAAGTCCGGGACGCGCATCCAGACGGCGTTCGTGAAGTCCGTCAGCGAGAAGCAGGTCGCCGCCGTGATGACGGCCGCCGGCTACGGCAACGCCGAGGTCCAGCAGTTCAAGTCAAAGAGCGTCGGCGGCGAGGGCTTTCAGATCTCCACCGAGACGCTGCAACCGGAAAAGGTCAAAAAGATCAGGGCCGTCTTCGACGCGAAGTACGGCAACGGCGCGAGCGAATCGGGCACGCCCCACTGGTCCTCGACCTCGATCGGGCCGACGTTCGGCAAAACCGTCGCCAACGCCGCTGTGATCGCGATCATCGCCTCGCTGCTCGTGATCTCCGCGTATATCGCGCTGCGCTTCGAGTGGAAGTACGCGGTCCCGGTGCTGATCGCGCTGATGCACGATCTGCTGATCACGGCGGGCGTCTATTCGCTGACGGGTCGCGAAGTCACGACCGCGACGGTCGCGGCGTTGTTGACCATCTTGGGTTATTCGCTCTACGACACGATCATCGTGTTCGATCGCGTGCGCGAGAACGTGCCGCGGATGCCGCGCGCGGCGTTCTCGCAGATCGTGAACAGATCGATGTCGGAGGTGCTGACGCGCTCGCTGGCGACGAGCTTCTGCACGCTTCTGCCGGTGATCGCGCTGCTGCTGTTCGGCGGGGAAACGCTGAAGAACTTCGCCTTCGCGCTGATGATCGGGATCGCCTCGGGCGCCTACTCCTCGATCTTCATCGCCTCGCCGGTGCTGACCCATTGGAAGGAACGCGAGGGCTCCTACCGTCAACGCCGCGCGCGGATCGTCGGCGAACTCGGCAGCGTGCCGGCGTACGCGACGGCGCTCGGCGGCCAGCCCGTCGACGTCGAGCCGGCGCAGGCGGGTAAACGCAACCGGCGTGGGAGGATCACCGCCCCCGAGGAACCGGGCGAGCAGCTCTCCCGCGACGAGTTCCAGGAACTCGTGCGCGACCTCGACGTCGAGGCCGAGCCCAAGCAGAAGCCGCAGAAGCAGCGCGGTCGCGCGGCGGTCGCGCAGCGTCCGCAGCAGGAGCAGCAGGCGTCAGCAGGAGCAGGCAGCACCGGAGGAAGGCGCCGGCCCCGCAGGACACGCGCGACCCGGCGGCCGACCTGACCCCCGAGGACCTCGTGCTCAAGGAAGCGCCAAAACAGCCCGCGCGCACGAAACGCTCGCGCAACAAACGCCACGGGAGGTCGCGCTGATGGGAATGCTCGGCTGGGTGATGATGGGCCTCGCGATCTGGCACTTCACGATCTTCCTGCCCGACCGTTTCTGGGGCGGGATCGTCGGCGCGTTCGTCGGCTCGCTGATCGGCGCGGTCCTCGTGGGGCTGATCATCTACGGCGTGAAAGTCTCCGCCCTGGAGATCCCCGGGCAGAAGGCGACGGACATCGCGGTCGTGCTCTACGCGGTCCCGGGCGCGCTGATCGGGATCGCGCTCGTGTATCTCGAGGGCATGCGCCGCGAACGGCACGCCTGAGCCTTTCGTCCCGCCTCAGACGCGCGTGAAGCCGAGCTCTTCGGCGACTGCCGCCTGATCGTCGTCGCGCGAGGCGAAGCCGATCTGCTCTTGCTCGGGCGCCGCGAGCGCAGGCACGGTCAGCGAGGCGACGGCGAGGTGCCAGGCGTCCAGGGTCCGCAGGGCGTGATCGCGAACGAGCGCGAGCGCCCTTTGCTCGACATTCGCATGGGAGGCGACGAGCTCGGCCACGCGTCCCTTGGCACCGAGGTCGACATCGAGCATCGTGAGCAGGTCGTGCTCGTCGGCTTTGTTGCGGCCGGAGCGCGCGGCGCGAATCAGCGCTCCGGAAACCTCGATCCGGGTCCATTTTCCGGTGACGTGTTTCATCTCCGGGTTCTCGAGCAGCGCGACAGCCTCCCTGTGCCCATGCTCGTCGTCGAGATAGGACCGTGCGAGCACGGAGGAGTCCAGGTAGACGATCACAGTCGGTCTTCGCGGTCTTCGTCGATCAGTCGATCCAAGATCGGGCCGATACCGCGAGTCGAGGCGATGATCCGCTCGCGCTCGGCCTCGCTCATCTCGGGGGCGGGGACCTCGCTTAGCATTCCCAGAGCACGAGCTCTGGCGCGCAGGCGCTCCTGGGGGGTGAGCGGGCCGCCGAGATCCGCGTCGGTGGAGGCGTCGAGGATCGCGCCGGCGACGGCGTTCATGCTGCGACCCTCGCGCGCCGCCCGCGCGGCGAGCCGGCGGTGGAGATCCTCTGGAACGCGTAGGAGCAGCTGTTTCACGACCGCGATGATATCACGCCATCGGAGCGATATCAGTCGGGGTCGGTTCGTGGGAGCTGGGATTCGAGTCATGCCACGGACCGTACGCCGCGCTTGCGACGGGAAATCCAGCCGGGGGCGTTTTGGCCGGGAAATCCCTGCATGGCGGCCGAAAAGTTTTTGCCCGAGCCGGGTGGCGGACGCCCTCTGCGGATCGATGTCCGTGCGGCCGGCTGGGCGTTTGTGCCGGGCGCCGATCGTGAGGAGGGCGCGGCCTTGGCCGCCCGGACCTCGCTCCTCCGAGGGCTCGACCCAGCCCCCTGAGGGTCCTTCTCTCGGCCAAGCAGGTCCGAACTTCCTTCCGGCCGGACTTTTGTCGGCCGGAAGGAAGTCCGGATCCTGCGCCGCTCCTCCGAGGGCTCGATTCAGCCCCCTGAAGGTCCTCAACCCCCGAACAGTCGCGTACCGGTGGACCCGGGGTGGCCCCCGGCATGGTTGATTTTTGGCTCTAAGAAGCCATTTTCCACTTGATAGCGGTTCTCGTTTGCAATCGTCATCCGTTTCTGCTTAGGTTTGTCGGTAGAGGTGTCCCTTGAGGAGGGGCATGAAATAGATTCAGGTTTGGGTCGGTCCTCTGGGTTGACATCAAGCGCTTGTAGGGGACGTTATAGGGAGAGGGCCGGATCGGATGAAGAGGGGTTGTTTTGCATGAGTCCGTTGGGGACAGGTGTGATGGGGATCGGTGCGTGCCCGTTGGGGGTCGTACCTAGATGCGTCAGCGTCGCTGACTCATCTCTCTCTCTCTCTCTCTCTCTCTCTTGCTTCTGCTTTCTTAGCGCCGAAAACGGCGCAAATCCAGGACTTTTAGCCGGCCGCCGCCGCGCCTCTGAGCGCGGTATTTCCCGTTCCCGGGGGTCGCGCTGATGGCGGCGGAAATCGACGGGGAGCTGCCGATGCCCGGGCGTGGCTCGCGCGGGGGTGGCCGGTATGTCTCCGATTTGCACCGTGGCCGTCTGCTGAGCGCGACGTTTGCGTTGGTTGGTGAACGGGGTTATGAGGGTGTGACGGCGCGCAGCGTCTCCGAGCACGCGGGTGTGTCGAACCGCACGTTCTATGAGTGTTTCAGCGATCGCGAAGATTGTTTCCTGGCGGCGTTCAACCACGCGGTCGCGGGGTTGGAGCTGGAGGCGCATGCGGGTTGGGCGTCGGAGCCGGGTTGGATTGCGGGGGTGCGTGCGGCGCTGGCGGCGTTGCTGCGGGCGCTGGATCGGGAGCCGGCGGTTGGCCGGCTGGTGTTTGTCGAGGCGCTGGCGGCTGGTCCGCGGGTGCTGGCGCGCAGGGCGCGCGTGTTGGAGAGCCTGGCGGTGGTCGTCGATCGTGGCCGTGAGAGCGCGCGGGCGCCGGCGGGGTTGCCGGGCCTGGTCGCGGAGGGTGTCGTCGGTGCGACGTTTGGTGTGATTCACGCGCGCCTGTTGGAGTTGCGTCCGGAGCCGTTGGTGGAGTTGTTGGGCGGGTTGATGGCGACGATCGTGCTGCCGTACAGGGGTAGCGAGGCGGCGGCGCGGGAGCTGACGCGTCGTGTGCCAAGGCAGCCGGCACGCCGGCGCGATGGCGATGATTTGTCGCGGCGTGTGGTGGGTGCGGCGTCGCCGGTGGATTACCGGTTGACGGTGCGTACGCAGATGGCGTTGGCGGCGGTTGGTGGTCGTCCTGGTTTGAATAACCGGGAAGTGTCGGAGATCATTGGTTTGGCTGACAAGAGCCAGATCTCGAGGATGATGAAGCGCTTGCAGGGCCAGGGTCTGGTCGAGAACACGCTGGCGAATTCCAAGCGTCAGGTGATGGCGTGGCGTCTGACGGCGGACGGCGAAGCGGTGATCGACGCGCACCGCCCGCTCAAGCAGGCGCAGCGCACGGCGGGCAAAGGCGGCAAGCTCGTCGCCCCGCGCAGCGCGAGCGGCCGCCGCGGCAAGACGAGGATCGCCGCCGTGGGCGCGGAGTCCGCAAACACGGGTTTCCGGATGACCGCGCTCACCCACGAGGCTCTGTCAGCGATTGCGAATCTCAGCCGGCAGGGGAGTAACCCAAGCAACCGCGAGGTGGCAAAGGTCGCAGGTGTGAAAGACGAGGGCCAAATATCAAAGCTCCTGCGGCGCTTGGAGAATTACGGTCTGCTCGAGAACACGGGCGGCCACCCCGCCGCCGGTAACGCCTGGCAGTTGACGCCTCGCGGCGAGCAGCTCTTATCCGCAAGCCGTCCGGCGACGCCTGGAGCGGGGCAATGACAGTCCATCTCAGCCAAGCAGGTCCGGACTTCATTTCGGCGGGACTTTTGTCCGCCGAAAGGAAGTGCGGACCTGCGCTAGCTGTACTTGGTAATGAGCTTCAGCCGGTCCTCGGTGACGGAGATCATGTCGAGCGTTGCCCCGTAGTTGGCGTCGTCGGAGATCTCGATCAGCTTGTGCTGGTCGTGCTCGGCCACGACGGTGCCTCTGGTTCCCGCGGGCCACTGGCCGGTTGCTTCGACCTTGTCGACGGGCTCGGTGAGCTCGACGACGTCGTTCTCGTGGATCGCTTGCTTGACGGATGTGGCCATGGTCGCTCCAGTCTAGGGCTTGGGGTAGGCGGATACAAGGCGCGGCGGGTCGCCTGCGGTGCTGATCAGCCAGCCGGTCCTGACGTTGATGACGCGGTCGGCCTTGGCGCCGATACCTCTGATCGGCATGTCGACCGTGTACTTGATGCCGTAGGGCGGGTTGTCCTGGACTCTGCAGACCGGGGTGTCGAGCGCGCGGGCCAGGATCTGCGCCTGCAGATAGTCGATCGCGTCGATCGTGATACCAAGGATTTGGTCGAAGCCCTGGGCCTTGGGTCCACCTTTTTCGTGGGTGATGTCCAGGGAATACGTCTCCAGCTTGTAGCGCACCCCGAACGCCTCCGCCGCGCGCGGCAGCAGCTCGCCCGACTTCGGGCTGGGCGCGCCGGGGCTCATCGGTGTACGTCGATTGGGTTCATGCCGAGCACCGTACGCCGCGTTTGGGACGGTTCGGTCGATTGCGCTGGTTTCAGGCGGAAAAGCCCTGCAAAGGCGCGCAACAACTGGTTGCCGGGCGAGGCAATGACAGTCCATTTCAGCCAAGCAGGTCCGGACTTCGTTTCGGCGGGACTTTTGTCCGCCGGAAGGAAGTGCGGATCCTGCGCTAACAGGCCGGCTGACTTCCAGCCAGCCGGGAGAAGGAGATAACCGATGTTCCAGCATGTGCGTAAGCAGATAACCCCCGCGACGGTCCTGGCGTTTGTGGCTTTGGTGTTCGCGGTGACGGGCGGTGCGTTTGCCGCGACCGGTAGTAGTGGTGGCGGTGGTGGTTCGGGCGCGAAGGCGAGTGCTTCGGTCACGCCGGGGGCTGATCGTGGCGAAGGCGAAGGCCAAGCCGAAGGCCAAGGCTGGTCCCAAGGGTCCCGCCGGTCCTGCCGGTAAAAACGGTGCGGCCGGTGCTACGGGCGCGACCGGGGCAACGGGAGCCACAGGCCCGGCTGGCGCCACAGGCCCTGGGGGTCCGCAGGGCAACGCGGGCACCAACGGCACGAACGGTGAAAACGGCAAAGAAGGCACGCCCGGCAAAGAAGGTTCGCCCTGGACCGCCGGTGGCACGCTCCCGAGTGAAGCGACTGAGAAGGGGACGTGGTCGGTCGCCTACACGGCGGCGGCGGCGCAGGATGCGGGCTCGGCGGACATTTCGTTCGGCATTCCGTTGGCGACGCCGATTGAGAATGGCCATGTCGTCGTGATCGGCGTGGAAGCAGGCGCAGGCGAACCGCATGAAGATAAGTCGGCGATTCCGAGCGAGTGCACGGGCAACGTCACCGAACCTGGAGCGGTGGCCGGGTACCTGTGTGTCTTCACCACGCTGTCGATCAATGCCGAATCCCTGAGTGCGCTCGGGGCGAGGTTCGCCAACCCTGAAGGTGGGGGAGAAACGGCTGGGAAGACCGGTGCGGTGCTGCTCGCCGGTGCGACCGGGTCGGGGCTCGTCTTGGCCGACGGCGACTGGGCGGTGACCGCCGAATAGCACAGCGTTTGGCGCCTTTACCTCCCCGGGGGCTACCCAATCCACCCCGGGGAGGGGGCGCCGCTCGACACGACGACACCCCGACGGCACGTCAGCAGGCCAACGAATTCATTGCATGCAACACCCGGAGAAAGGCACGAGATGAACCGCATCAAGCACAGCGCACAGAAGCCGGACGGCAGGCCTGGCCTGCGCGCCACCGACCGTGCCGTGCCCAGCGCCCGGGCGAGTGGTGCGCTGTTGTCTGCTCCGATCGTGGGGCGCAAGCGCACCGTGGCGATCTCCGCGATCCTGGGAGTGGCGGCGGTGCTGGGTCTGCTTCTCTCCGCTTCGGCTGCCTTTGCCGCCAACCTCCCCAGGATCAGCCTCAGTGTGCCTGAGGCTGAAGTCCACGCGACTCGCGCAAGCTTGATCGCGGAGGTAGACGCCGAAAACGTCGAAGGATCTGAAGCGGTGTCGTACCGTGTGGAATATTCCACCTCCGAAAGCGGTCAAGGAACTCTCGTGAGCAGCGGTACCGTCGAAGCGGGGCACTCCGCTTCGGCGGGGGGTGTGGCGCAGCACCTTACTCCGAACACCACTTACTACGCGCATATCGTTGCCGAAAACGCGCTCGGTCACCCGGAAGAGACGGTTCGGTTCACCACCGCTCCCGCGCCCGAAGCTCCAGAAATCCAAGTTGGGCTTGCTCAAAGCTCACAAAACGGTGAATTCGAGCTCGGCACTACTTTTGCTACCCTTCAGGCTCGTATTCAGACCAATGGCGCCGCGACCGAATACGACTTGGAATACACGACAGAACCGGCAAACCCGTTCTCTTGGGTACCTGTTACCTCGGGTGCTACCGGTTCGGTTACCGTCGCTGAAGACTTCGCGAGCCGCGAAGCTCACCTCATCGGCCTCACTCCCGAAACGACCTATTATGTTCGCGCCACGGCGAAGAACTCGATCGGCGAATCCAAAAAAATTGAAGGTTCCCCCACCTCTTTTACGACCGCGACGACCCTCCCGACCAGTGCCTCCATCATCGGGGCTGTGTTCGATGTCGGTGGAACCTCCGCCTTCGTTTCTGGTGACTTCAAGACGCACAGTTCTGAAACTCATTGGCGTGTTGAATACGCGACCTCTGAAAGCGCCGCGACTTGGATATCGGGGCCGGAAGGTACTGTCACCGCTGCCGAAGCCAAGGAAGGCTTCAGCTATGTCCGGCCGCTCGAGGTCTCCGGGCTGAGCCCGTCCACGACGTACTATGTCCGTCTCTTCGCGGAAAACGCCCACGGCAATGTAACCTCGCGATCGCGGGTCTTCACAACCGCCGGGCCGCCTGCCGCCACGACTTTCGCGGCGCACGCGTTTGCTCCGGGCAGCGAAACGCTGCGGGTGCTTGGCTCGGTCGAAGCTCATACAGAACCGATCGACGAGCTGCAGACGGTTACGCTCGGTGGCTCGCCCACGGGCGGCGTCTTCACCCTCGCCTTCGCCGGGCAGACGACCGCTCCGCTTCCCTTTGACGCGACCAAGAAAGAAGTTCTGGCTGCTCTGGAAGCACTGTCGAGCATCGGTAAGGGAAACGTTCAGATCGTATCCGAAGAAGCGTCGGGCTTCCCCTATACGGTCGAGTTCGTCGGTTCCCTCGGTGGGGCCGACCAGCCGCAGCTCACGGCTGACGCTTCGGGTCTGGTGCCGTCGGGGACTGTTACGGTCGCGACGCTCCAGGACGGTTTCAGCTATGACACCCGCGCCCACTTCGAGTATGTGACGCAGAAGCATTTCGAAGCGGAAGGTTTCACGAACTCCGCTGAAACCCCCGCACTCGACATCGGCGCCGGCTCGGGTACCAGGGAAGGCAGCTCTACCTACGGTGTCGATCTGCCCGGCTTGCAGGCCGGTGAAAGCTACCGTTACCGTATTCTCGCCACCAACACGACCCCCGGTAACCCTGTCGTCACAGGCGAAGAACAGGATCTCAGCGTTCCGGCTGCCGCGGAGGGCGGCGAAGAAGCCTGCCCGAACGAAGCGCTGCGTAGTGGTCCTTCGGCGCATCTTCCCGATTGTCGTGCCTATGAGCTCGTCACGCCGGCGGACAAGGAAGGCAGCATGGACACCTTCAACTACGGAAATGTGCCGTCGAACGCGTTGGTTGGTGAAGATGGGGAACATGTCTTTGTCAACCCGCAGGGCGCCAAGTGGGGTCAGAGCCCCGATGCGACCAATACTTCCTATTTCTTCTCGCGCGAAGCGGGGAAGGGCTGGCGGATGACCTCCACCACGCCTCAGCCTCAGGCGGCGCAAAACAGCTACGGGGCTGAACTCTTCAATTCCGATCTGACGCAGGTGGGTCTCAACGTCGGCTGGTCGAGCGCGTTGGAAATCGCCTCGCCCAATCTCGAATACAAGCTCGGCGCTCCGGGTGGCCCCTATGCCTCAGTCGCTACCATCCCCCGCAAGCAGGTGAGCGGGGGCTGGGTTGCCGCTGACGCTGATTTCTCCAAGCTGATCCTGCAGTCCGAAGCTCGCACGCTGGCGTCCGGTCATTCCACGGGCACGACGAGCGGCTCCGATCTTTACGAATACGCCAAAGGTCAGTTCCGTCAGCTGAACGTCACGGGGCCCGCTCCGGGGACCACGATCGGCCGCTGTGGGGCCAGGATCGCTCGCGGGCTCGCCGAACCCAACTCCGTAGGCGACAAGAGCAGCCCGCACGCCGTTTCCACGGACGGCTCCCGTGTCTTCTTCGAAGCGGTACCCGGCAGTAATTGTGGTGAACCGAGCCACCTCTACATGCGCACGAACGGCGCGGAAACGCTCGACATCGGCCCCTACACTTTCCTCGCGGCGAATAAGGAAGGAACCGAGCTGATACTCGAAAAGAAGAGCGCCGAAGTCGTGGAAATACTTCTCTACCACACCGAATCCGCTACCGCTGAACCGCTGTTCTCAACAGGCGAACCGATTCACGAACTGGCGGTCTCCGAAGATCTTACCGCCATCTACTTCCGTTCCGGGGGACCCAACAATCTCTACCGCTACGATATCTCTACTCGAGCCTTGCGCTTTACCGGCGTGCAGGCAACTGCTACCAATTCCAACGCACCCAGCTATGTCAGTCCCGATGGACGCTATTTCTACTTCATTTCACCAGACGTCGCGGGCGTCTTCAGCGAACGGGAACACGTCTTGCACGAACGAGCAGGCGCGCCACCTGCACATGCAAAGGCTGAAGATCAACAGATATACCGCTACGACAGCACCGAAAACGTCATCGAGTGCATCTCCTGTGCCTCACCGTTCGCGCCAAGGCCGGCGTCTTCGGTTGAAGAGACGATATATAAATTAGACGGGCCGGAGGTCTCGATCCCTGAGTCGACCTATGCTTCCGCAAACGGCGACTATGTCTTCTTCGTCACCGCCGGCGCTCTTCTCCCTTCCGACGTTGACGGGGAAACCCCCGTTTGTAACATCGAAGAATACTGCGGCGAAGGCGATGAAGTTGGCAATCACAACAGCGAAAGCACCGCCTCTACTGATGTATATGAGTGGCGCAAGAGTGGTGTCGACGGCTGTGCCCCGGTCCAGGGGTGTCTCGCGCTGATCTCGTCGGGTACGGGCGGTTTGAGGAACATGCTCGTCGGTATCGCTGACGAAGGCCGCGATGTTTTCTTCGCTACTCACTCCCAGCTCGTGCCGCAGGACACGGACGCGCAGGGCGATGTTTACGATGCCCGTATCGATGGTGGTTTCCCGCCGCCCGCGCCGCGGCCGGTTGAATGTGAAGGCGATGCGTGCTCGACGCCGTTTGCTGCGCCGAGCGAAGTGACTCCCTCGAGCTTCACCTTCCAGGGCGCGGGCAACCTGCCGCCCGCGGCTCTGCCGGTGGTCAAGGCGAAGCCGGCGACGAAGCCGAAGAAGGGCAAGGCGAAGAAGCGTAAGGCCGAGCGGAAATCTAAGCGGAAGGCCGCGAAGAAAGTCAAGCAGAGCGACCGTCGGAGGGCCGCATGATGCTCCTGCTCAGCGCTTTACCCAACCGTCCAAGCGTTCGTCGTTGCGGAGCTGCTCGTGCGGTGGTGATGTGCTTGCTTGTTTGTTGTATGGCGCTGCTGATGACGGCTGGGTCGGCGGTCGCGGAACCAAGTAAAGAACCCTTCGAGATCGTTCCCGGCTCCTTCCATGTAACTCCCTCGAGTTTGCAGGCCGGTGCGCATGAGGATCTCACCGTCGCTTTTGATTTCGCCCACAGCAAGACAGGGCGAACCGACAACGATCTCAAGGACACGGTGGTCAACCTCCCTCCGGGGTTCGTCGGCAACAACACGGCCGTTCCTGCCTGCCCCGACGAGAAGCTCGTCGGCATCCTGGAATTGGGTCGTTCTGAATGTCCGCCCGATACCCAGGTAGGCACGATCACGCTCGATCTCACCGTCGCTCACACGGTCGCGCGGGACACCTTCCCGATCTACAACATGGAAATCGCGACCCCCGGTATCGCCGCGCAGCTCGGCTTCAACGCCGTCACCTTCGTCCAGCTGCTGAATATCACCGTGCGCCCCGGCGACTCCGGTCTGACGATCACCGCTCCGGATACCCAGGAGTCAGGCGAACCGCGAGCGATCTCGGTCACCACCTGGGGCCTTCCGGCCTCCCCCGAACACGACGCCGAACGCGGCAGAGACTGCGAGGAAGGCAGCGGCAATACAGGCGTGGTCGAATGCCACGGCGGCGGCGAGGAAGTGAACATTCCCGTCAAGCCGTTCCTCGCCGACCCCACCAGCTGCTCGGGCGAACCGCTCGAGGCGACGATCCAAACCGACTCCTGGGAGCACCAGGGTGCGTTGCTGCCCGATGGCTCCCCTGACCTGAGCGACCCGAACTGGTCGAAGGCCGAAACCGAAATTCCCCCGATCGTCGAATGCGAACGCGTCCCATTCAGCCCATCGATCGTGACGCAGCCGACGACGAACGCCGCGGAATCTCCGAGTGGCTTGAACGTTTCGCTGCTCGTGCCGCAGAGTTGGGAACAGCCGGAAACGATCGCGACGTCGAATTTGAAGGACACCACGCTGACGCTGCCGGTGGGGTATACGGTCAACCCGTCCGCGGGCTCTGGTCTGGGCGTCTGTACGCCCGCGCAGTACGCCGCGGAAACGGCCGGTGGGCTGCCCGGGTCGGGTTGCCCGGAAGAATCGAAGATCGGCTCGGTCGAAGTCGAAACGCCCGTCCTCACGGAAAAGCTCACGGGCGCGGTGTATGTGGCGAAGCCCTTCGATAACCCCTTCGACTCGCTGCTCGGGCTGTATATCGTCGTGAAGGATCCCCCGCGCGGGATCGTCGTCAAACTCGCCGGGCACATCGAACCGAACCTCGTGACCGGGCAGCTCGTGACGACGTTCGACGAAAACCCGCAGGTTCCGTTCAGCCGCTTCACGTTGAAACTGCGCCAGGGCGCGACCTCGCCGCTGGTCAGCCCGCCCGCGTGCGGGACCTACACCGCGCAAGCGGACTTCACGCCGTGGTCCGCGCCTCTGACCGCGGTGCCGCTGGCGAGCTCTTTCCAGGTCGAAGACGGCATCGGCGGCGGCGCGTGTCCCGCGGGCGGCATCCCGCCGTTTCACCCCGCTCTGGTTGCGGGGACGTTGAACAACAACGCGGGCGCCTACAGCCCGATGAACATCCACATCGCCCGCAACGACGGCGAACAGGAGATCACCGGGTTCGCCACGCAGCTCCCCGCGGGCTTGACCGCGAACCTCTCGGGGGTTCCGTTCTGCTCCGAAGCGCAGATCGCGCTCGCACGCACCAAGAGCGGCGCGCAAGAGGAAACGGAACCCTCTTGCCCCGCGGCCAGCGAAATCGGCCATACCCTCGTCGGCGCCGGCGTCGGCAGTGTCCTCGCGTACACCCCCGGGAAGGTGTACTTGGCGGGCCCGTTCGAAGGCGCGCCGTTCTCGATCGCCGCGATCACGAGCGCGAAGGTCGGCCCGTTCGACCTCGGCACGGTCGTTGTCCACCTGCCGCTGTTGATCAACCCGCTGACGGCGGCGGTGAGCATCCCCGCGGGTGCGGCGAATCAGATCCCGCACATCATCGACGGGATCGTGATCCACGTCCGCGACATCCGCGTCTACATCGAACGCCACGACTTCATGATCAACCCCACCAACTGCGACCCGGAGACCTTCTCCGCGACGGTGATCGGCGGCGGCGCGGACCCCACCAACCCCGCGGACAACACTCCCGCGACGACGAACGACTCGTTCCAGCTCGCGAACTGCCAGAACCTCCAGTTCAAACCCAAGTTCACGGTCGCCACGAGCGGCAAAACCAGCAAAGCCAACGGCGCGAGCCTGACCGCGAAGCTCGTCTACCCCGTCGCCGCGCAGGGCACCCAGGCGAACATCAAAGAGGTCAAGGTCGACCTCCCCAAGCAGCTCCCCTCGAGGCTGACGACGTTGCAGAAGGCGTGCACCGCCGCGCAGTTCAACACCAACCCGGCAGGCTGCCCCGCCGCCTCGAACATCGGCTACGCGAAGGCGATCACCCCGATCCTGCCGGTCCCCCTGGAAGGCCCGGTGTACTTCGTCTCCCACGGCGGCGAAGCATTCCCCAGCCTCGAGATCGTGCTCCAAGGCTACGGCGTCACGATCGACCTCGTCGCCAGCACCTTCATCAGCAAAGCCGGGGTCACGAGCAGCACCTTCCACACCGTCCCCGACCAGCCCGTCACGAGCTTCGAAATCACGTTGCCCGAGAAGCCCTACTCCGCCCTCGCGGCTATCGGCAACCTCTGTGCGCTCACGAAGACGGTGACAACGAAGAAGACCGTCAAGGAGAAGGTCCACGGCAAGACCAAGAAGGTCACGACCAGGACCACCAAGCAGGTAGCGGAATCCCTCGCGATGCCGACCGCGTTCGTCGCCCAGAACGGCGCCGAAATCCACGAGTCAACGCCGGTCAGCGTGACGGGCTGTGCGAAGGCCGCGCACAAGGCGAAGACCAAGAAGGCGAAGAAGGCAAAGAAGAAACGAAAGAAAAGATCATGAGCTTGCAGTTCTAAGCACCTTTTCAGTAGCAGCAAGCCGTATTACAAGGCGCCGGTCGGGGGACTGCGCCGCAAACTACAGCAGCATGAGAGGGATGAGTACCGATGTTTCATTTGATATGCCGGCGGCCGGCGCTGCTGGTGTGCTTCGCCGTCGTGGCTGCCACGGCGTTTACCGCCGCTCCAGCGCTCGCCGCCGAAGCCTGCCCGAACGAACAGGTCCGTGCGGAACAGGGCTCGACGTATCTCCCTGGTTGTCGGGCGTATGAGAAGGTGAGTCCTGATTTCAAGGGCGGGTATGGTGTGCTTTCTGTTCCGGGTGTCGAACCGGGTGGGGAAGCGGTTGCGTTTACTTCGGCTGGTGTGTTTGCGGGGGAGCCCAGCGATGAGGCTATTGATGATTATGAGGGGGTGCGTTCGGGGTCGGGTTGGTCGACTGTTCCGTTGATGCCGGCGGCGAGTTTTGCGCCGAATCCGGGGCTGTTTGGGTTTTCGCCGTCGCTTGGCGAGTCGTTGTGGGAAGTGGATCCCGGTGTCGTGAATCGTAATGGTGCTGTCGGTGAATTGCAGTATGCGGTGCATGCGCCTGGTGCGCCGGATACGCAGGCTGGGTTTCAGGATGTCGGTCCGTCGTCGAGGTCGCTCGGTAATTCCTCTGATCCGTTTGTTGCTGGTGAACCGGTGGGCAAGCTCACGGAAGGTTTTAGTGCCGATTTGTGTCATGTCGTCGTGAATACCGCCGCGGTGGCGCTGTTGCCCGAAGCCGTTGGCGCGAAGGGTCAGCTTTATGACGTGGCTGGTTGTGGTGATGTTCCGGGGTTGCGGCTGGTAGCCGTGGCGAATAGTGGCTCGCTGTTGTCGCCTAACTGTAACTCGTCCCTGGGAGGGGGAGGCGTCGATAAAGTGAATGCGATCTCGGCTGATGGGTCCGCGGTTTATTTCGAGGTACAGGAGCCAAATAGTTCGGATTGTGAAGGGAAAAATGCCGGGCAGCTCTTTGTGCGGTTGGGGGGCGAGAGGACGTTGGAAGTGTCGAAGCCGCTCGGGGAAGCGTGTGTTGAAGTGCCATGTCCGGGGGCCGATGCGCGTGCGCCGGCGCGGTTTTGGGGTGCTTCTGAAGATGGGTCGCGGGTGTTCTTCACGACCGAAGCGCCGCTGACCGGTGGCGCCGATACGTCGAGCAACCTGTATATGGCGAAGATCGGTTGTCCTGGTGAAGCGTCGGGTTGTGAAGCCGCGCAGCGTGTCGTGACGGGAATGGTGGCGGTCTCGCGGGATCCGCGTGTGGGGCAGTCCGCGGAAGTGCAGGGCGTGGTCGGTGTCGCGCCCGATGGTGCGCATGTGTATTTCGTCGCGCGTGGTGTTCTCAGCGAAACGGCGAACCAGCAGGGTATGGTGGCGATCGAGGGCGCGGATAACCTGTATGTGTATGACGAAGCATCGGGGCAGACGACGTTCGTCGGCGATCTTTGTTCTGGTGCTGAATCTTCGGGTGTCGTGAAGGATGTGGCGTGCCCGGGTGACCTGCAAGAAAAGGTGGAAGGAACGGCGAACGGATCGCGTAACGATACGGGCCTGTGGTTGGAATTTCCTAAATCGTTCGCGCAGACCGCTGGTGGGGATGGCCGGTTTTTGGTGTTCTCGACGTATGCGCGTCTGATTACCGGGGGTCCGGAGGCGGATGCGGACGATGCGCAGGATGTTTATCGTTATGACGCGCAGACCGGTGTGTTGCGGCGTGTGTCGGTCGGTGACGCCGGCGAAGACGCGAACGGCAACCGCAACGACGGCGAAGCGGTCGTCGGTGCGATCGACGACAGCTCTGTGCGGGCTGGGGATGCGCGGATCGCGCTCGGTGCTACGGGTGAAATCGATCAGGAAGAACGTGGTGGGTCTCGGCGTGCGGCCAGTGAAGATGGTTCGCGGATCGCGTTCATGACGGCGGAGCCGCTGTCGTCGAGGGCGACGAATGGGCTGGTGAACGTGTATGAATGGCACGAAGGCGCGGTGTCGTTGATCTCGTGTGGCTGTGCCAGCGAACCGGATAGCAACCCGGTGATCACGCCATCGGGGCGGGATCTGTTCTTCAAGACCTCTGCCGGCCTGGTCGCGGGTGATACCGATGGCGCGCCGGATCTTTACGATGCGCGGATTGGTGGTGGGTTTCCAGTGGCGGAAGCGCCGGTGGAGCGTTGTGAAGGCGATGCGTGCCAGGGTCCGTTGACGAACCCCGCGCCGCTGCTGGTGCCCGGCAGCGCGGTGCAGGCCCCGGGCGAAAACGCGTCGCCGGGGTTGACGGTGGCCGCTGGTGTGAAGTCCAAACCAAAGAAAAAGGTTGCAAAGAAAAAGGTGAAGAAGAAGCAGAAGCGTAAGCGCAAGACCAAGAAGGTGTCGGAGAAGTCCGGGGCTGAGACATCGGCGAAGGGGAGGAAGTAATGTTCAGCCGATCGATACCGGGTGGAGGCCGTGGTCTGCGCGGGCGTGTTTGCGTGGGCCTTGTCGTGTTGGTCGGGCTCTTGACTGGTTCGGCCGTGTCTGCGGTGAGTGCGGTGGCTGCGCATGGCCGGTTCAAGATCGAAGACTTTTCGTTGCAGACGACGATCCCGACGAAGGCGCCGGTGGTCGGAGGGGGAGCCAGTGGGTTCAATGTCGTCAATGAACCGTATGTGTTTAGGCAGGCGGGTGGGCACCCCGACGCGTTGACGTTCACGGCACAGTTCTCCAGCGAAGAAGCGCTTACTTCTGGCGGTGGTTTCGAAGTGGTCGCGACGCAGGCGGTGAAGGATATCGTGACGACTTTGCCCGCGGGGTTGTTCGGTAATCCGACGGCGATGCCGCGCTGTTCGCTGACGGTGTTGACGGGTGAAAATGGGGCGTGCTCGCCCGATACGCAGCTCGGGCAGGTGAGGCTCCAGCTGGCTGGTGGGGGCCAGCAGCTGGGCTCGGTTTATAACGTGGTGCCCGAAGCGGGCCAGTCGGCCGAGTTCGCGACGCGGACCGGGGGCGCGGACTTCTTCCTGACGGCGCATCTGGTGCGTACCGCGGAGGGCTATGGCGTCGTGGTCGAGGACAACGGTATCCCGCCGATCGGGATCCGTGAAGTGGAATTGACGTTCTGGGGCGTGCCCGCGGAATCGCGGTACGATTGGATGCGCGGCCTGGAATGCAGCAAGTCAGAAGCAGCCCTACCGCTGTGCAACAACTTCAAGCATGGCGGTGAAGAGAGCGCGGGCGTGACACCGGCCCCATTTTTGACGATTCCGGCGGATTGCTCGGTCGGTCCCGAGAACGCGGAAGTCCGTGTCGACTCGTGGGAAAACCCGGGGACCATCGGTGCGGGCGGCGCGTATAGCTCGGCGTTCAAGAAGGCGACGTGGCAGATGCCCGGCGTGACCGGGTGCAACACCCTCGCGTTCGATCCGGGAGTCGAAGTGACGCCAGACACGCCGCTCGCGGACGAACCCGTGGGGTTGGGCGTCGACGTGAAGGTCCCGCAGTCCGCGGAACCCGGTACGCCCAGCACGCCACAATTGCGTGACGCGGTCGTGACGCTGCCGGAGGGCATGTCGATCAGCCCCGGGATCGTCGACGGGCTGCAGGCGTGCAATGCGTCCGGCCCGGAAGGCATCAACTTCGAAGGCCCCGAATCCGAAGAACGGGGTTTGAACGGGGAACTGCAGCTCGCGCCGGGACACTGCCCCGACGCCTCGACGGTCGGCACCGCGGAAGCGGTAACGCCGTTGCTGAACGAACCGATCCAGGGGCACGTGTACCTGGCGCGTCCGGGTTGCGGCGGCGCGGGCCAGGCGGCGTGCACCGAAGAGGACGCGCTCGACGGCAACCTCTACCAGCTCTACCTCGAACTCGGCGGCACAGGCAAGCTGGGCGATACGGGCGTGAACATCAAGGTCCCCGGGTTCACCGAGGCGAACCCCGCGACGGGACAGCTCACGACGCGCTTCTTGAACGACCCGCAGCTGCCGTTCAGCGAACTGAAGATCCACCTCGATGGTGGTCCGCGCGCGCCGATCGATAACCCCGCGGTCTGCGGCGCGGCGACGACGACCAGCGATTTGACGCCGTGGAGCCTGCCCGGAATCACGCCGGAAGGACTGTCGATGGCGGGTACGCCCGACGCGACACCATCCTCCTACTTCAACGTCCAGGGCTGCCCGAATGGTGGGGCGTCGTTCAGCCCCGGGTTTGTCGCAGGCACTGTGTCGCCGCGGGCGGGTGCGTACAGCTCATTCACGCTGAACCTCACGCGCGAAGACCGGTCACAGTTCGTCAAGGGCGTCCAGATCCACACCCCGCCGGGGTTGCTGGGGATGCTCTCCAGCGTAACCCTGTGCGAAGAACCCGCAGCCGACCAAGGCAGCTGCCCCGAATCCTCGCTGATCGGCACGACCCGGGTCGCGTCCGGCGCCGGCTCGCACCCCTTCGAAATCGAAGGGAAGGTCTACCTGACCGGCCCGCACGACGGCGCGCCGTTCGGGCTTTCGATCGTGACGCCCGCGGTCGCGGGCCCCTTCAACCTCGGCCTCGTGATCGTCAGAGCCCGGATCGACGTGAACCCCACAGACAGCACGCTGACCGTCACGACCGACGAAACGGGGCCGTACGCGCTGCCGCAGATCGTCTTCGGTGTCCCACTGCGCCTGAAACGGATCACCGTCGACATCGACCGTCCCGGGTTCATGTTCAACCCCACCAGCTGCAACGCGCAACAGATCACAGCCGTCCTATCGGGCTCGGGTAACGCGAAGGCAACGGTCAACAGTCCGTTCGCGGCAGCGGGCTGCAAGAGCCTCGAATTCAAACCAAAATTCGCGGTCTCCACGAGCGGTAAAACGAGCAAAGCCGACGGCGCGAGCCTCGACGCGAAGCTGTCGTTCCCCGCGGGATCGGCCGGTAGCGAGTCGAACATCGCGAGGGTCAAGGTCGACCTCCCCAAGCAGCTGCCCTCGCGGTTGACGACGCTACAGAAAGCGTGTACGGCGGCGCAGTTCGAATCGAACCCCGCCGGTTGTCCCGCGGCGTCGATCGTGGGTACCGTCAGGGCCGGCACCCCACTGTTGCCGGTCGGGCTTTCCGGCCCGGTGTATTTCGTCTCCCACGGTGGGGAAGCGTTCCCCAGCCTGATCGTCGTCCTCCAGGGCGACGGTGTGCGGGTCGATCTGACGGGTGCGACGTTCATCAGTCATGCGGGGATCACCTCGAGCACGTTCAAGACCGTGCCCGACGTGCCCGTCGGCACGTTCGAGATCTACCTACCCGAGGGCAAGTACTCCGCACTCGCGGCAAACGGAAACCTCTGCACGAGCAGCCTGTCGATGCCGACCGCGTTCGTCGCACAGAACGGCACCGAAATCCATGAGACGACCAAAATCAGCGTCACCGGATGCCCCAAGCTGAGGACAAAGAAAGCGAAACCAAAGAAGAAGAAGAAGAGTAAAACGAAGCAGGCAGATAACGCGGGCGAGCGGAGGATCAGCAAATGACCATCAGCCACACAAAGAGAGTCCTCCCGCTATTGGTCGCGGGCGCCGCGCTCGCGCTGGCATCCGGCGCGGCGGTGGCGCAGGCCACGCCCGCGCCGACGAAGTTCGTGTTCTCCAGCTATTGGGGCTGGGAAGTGAACCAGACCACAGGCGGAGATATCTGCACCGTCGCATCCAAAAATAAATGCAGCGAAAAAGAAGGTCAAGTGGTAGGCCGGGAAAGCGCCGAACCGGGCGGCTTCAAGTATCCTGAAAGTGTTGCCGTGGATAACGATCCCGCGAGCCCCGAGTACAACGACGTGTACGTCGCCGATCAAGATAATCATCGTGTGCAGGTGTTCAGCCCGACCGGTGTGTTCGTGAGTATGTTCGGTCGGGAAGTCAACGAAACGACGAAGGGCAATGTCTGTACCGAGGCAGAAATCGTGGCTTCTGATGTGAAATGCAAGGCGGGTGTAGAAGGGTCAGCTGCCGGGCAGTTTGGCGAAGCTGGTCCGGAGATTGTGGCGATCGACCCTGCGAACGGGAATGTCTACGTCACCGACAGGGTTGATTATTTTAGTAGTGGAAGGGTATTCACAGGTTTTGGTTGGCGTGTCCAGGAGTTCACCGCCGAAGGCAAGTTCGTGCTGGAGATCGGCAAGGAAGTCAACGAAACGACCGAAGGCAATCTCTGTACCCAGAAGGAAGCCGAAAAAGGCACGAAGTGCAAGGGCCCCAAGGAACAGCCGATCAATACCCCATATGAATGGGGCAGCGAACACGGCGCATTCAACCTGGATACGGACCATGGTAACCTGCTGGCTGTCGGTGGTCCCGAAGACCTGTTGTATGTCGGTGACGAACACCGCGTGCAGGAGTTCAAGGCGGACGGTGAATGGAAGGGCGAAATCCCACTGACATCGATCTCCGCGGAACCCGAAAGCCGAGTCGTCGCGCTGGCCGTCGACGGGGCCGGCGACGTGTATCTGGCTTACCAAATTGGCGCCAATGTTACTAACACGAACGTGGTTCGTGAGTTCAACCCGAGTGGTGTGCAGTCCTCGGAGTTCGAAATCTTGCCGCGCAAGGAAACAAAATTCCGCGAATTCATCGTTACTAACTTTACTATCGAGGCGCTGGCGCTGGATTCGTATGGTCGCCTCGGGGTGCTTACGTACGAAAAGATCCAGAACAGACTAACCGACACTGAAACAGAAACATTTAATCGTGGTGCGCTTTATAGTACGACGGGCGCGAAAATCACTGAATTCGAGCCGCCGTCAGGTTCGCTCCCCGGGCTGCCTAGCGGTTTGGCGTTTGCTGCGTCCTCGGATGGGCTGTATTTCAGCACGCAGCGAGCGCAGGTGGTGGGTGTGTTTACGCCGGTGGGGTTGTTTCCTGAAGCGGTGACGTGTGCCGCGAGCGGGGTGCAGGCAACGAGCGCCGTGTTGTGCGGGACTATCAACCCGAACGAGGTGAGCACCCGTGGGTTCTTCGAATATCAGCCTGCCGCTGGGTCTCGTACCCCCATCGTGTTCGAAGGCGATGGCACGACCCCTGAAGCGTTGTCTGCGCATGTGACGGGATTGGAACCAAACGAAACATATCGTTACGCTACGGTCGCCGAAGCGGAAGTCGAAGGGAAAGAGGAAACCGGCCACGGCGAACAGTTCTCGTTCCACACCGCGACGCCACCACCGGAAGTACAGGGTTCGCCGTCGGCGTCGGACGTCACGAACGCGTTCGCGCTGTTGAGCGCGTCGGTCAACCCGGAGCACGCCCCCGCGCGCTACCACTTCCAGTACGGCCCCTGCGCGGCGCTCGCGGGATGCGCGAGCGCCGCGAGTACGCCAGATCAGGAATCCTCGGTATATGGGCAGATCGGGGTGGTCCAGGAAGTCGTCGGGCTCCAGCCGCAAACGACCTACAGCTACCGCCTCGTAGCCGACAACGAACACGAAGAAGCCGGGCACGTGGCCCAGGGCGGCGAGACGACGGGGACGGAAGGACATTTCACGACCGGCGCCTCCCCGATCCCGGTCGCGCAGACCGGCAGCGCGAGCGGTGTCGGCGCGACGAGCGCGACGATCGCGGGGCTCGTCGACCCCGACGGCCAACCGGCGGTATATGCCTTCGAACTGGGCGTCTATAACGGTCCGAGCACACGCTACGGCGTCGTGTTCTCCGGCGCGGCAGGGGCGAGCGTCACAGCGGTCCCGGAGAGCCTCGAACTGACGGGTCTACAGCCCGGAACGACGTACGCCTACCGGATCGTTCTGAAGAGCGGCTACGGCGAATCGACGGGGCAGACGGTGCATCTTCACGACCGAAGGGTTGCCGGCGGTGCTGACGTTGCCGGCGCCGCTGGCGCAGCTGGCGGTCCCCACGATCGCGTTCCCGGCAGAAACAAACGGGGCCACGACGGTCAAGAAAACCACCCCGAAATGCAAAAAAGGGAAGCGGCTCAGCCACAACAAATGCGTGGCCAAGAAGCAGCAGAAGCAAGCCAAGAAGGCAAAGAGAGCCGAGAAGTCAAGTCGCTCTCGGAAGGCCAAGCGATGAGCGTGGTGTGTGTGTTTACTTATCTAAGGAGAGGCAGCGATGCTTAGAAGGATCCGTATCACCCCCAGCACAATAATCGCGGTGATCGCGTTGGTGTTCGCGGCCACCGGCGGAGCGTTCGCCGCAACCAACGGCGGCAGCTCGAGCGCGTCGCGGGCGACGGCGAATGCCGCGAAGAGCAAGCCGAAGGCGAAGACGGGGCCGCGCGGTCCTGCCGGCCCCGCGGGTAAGCAGGGTGCTCAGGGTCCCGCCGGCGCGACGGGCGCCACGGGCGCGCAGGGCGCCGCGGGCGCCAAAGGCGAAACCGGAGCAGCCGGAGCGCCCGGCGCCGCCGGCAAGGAAGGCGAAGGCGAAGAAGGAAAGCAGGGCAAAGAAGGCCCCAAGGGACAACAAGGCGATCCAGGCACACCAGGCACACCTGGCACACCCGGCACACCCGGCGCTACCGGCCAACCCTGGACACCGAACAACGTGCTGCCGTCCGGCGCGACCGAGACGGGCGCCTGGGGAGCGACCCCGCCCGAAAACGAAAAAGTGCTGTCGATGATCAGCTTCCCGATCGCGCTCGCGGGCGAACTGGATAGAGCACACGTCCATCTCGTCCCCGACGAACCGGAAGCCAGCGGCACGGGGAGCTTCATCACAGGCGAACCGGAGATTACCGGGGTGACGGTCACCAGCGGTGAATTCAAGGTCGGCGCCGGCATCGAAGACACGACCAACCCGGGTGCGATACCGCCCGGCACAACGATCACCGAAATCGGACCGAACCCCGGCGAATACGGTATATCGAATGCCGCTACAGCCAGCAAGACGGGCGACTCGCTGAAGACCGGCAACCCCGAAGGCTGCCCTGCCGGAGCGGACGCCGAGAAACCAGCGGCCGGGGCAGGAAACCTCTGCGTATACGTCGGAGAAAACCTCGCCGGTGACGTAAAGGCAACCGGCCCCTTCCAGCCCTACGGAGTATTCAGCAACGGCGCAGGAACCGCGGGCGCCTACATCAGCATCGAAGGCGGCTCGGCCCCCAACTACATCTGGGGCACCTGGGCCGTCAAGGCCGAATAAGCGCAGGACCAGCGCAGGACCCGGAACAAAGGGTAGTTAGCCAAGCGGGTCCGAGCACCCTCCCGGCTGAGGGATTTGATTCCTCCCGATCGTGGTTTTTCCCGATCGGGAGGAACGTCCCGATCCCGCGCTGCCGCCACCGTCTGGCGGGCCGGCCGGCCGCTGGCGCGAGCGGGCGCGGTGGTTACGTCCAGTCCGGGCCATAGTCTGGCCGGGTGGAGAGGCCCCGCTTTGAGATAGCCGATTGCCCCGCAGACGACGTCGAGCGGCTGCAGCGCGAGCTCGGCGTGAGCGGGCCGCTCGCGCAGATCCTCGTGCGACGCGGCCTGGGAGAGCCGGCGGCGGCGCGCGCGTTTCTCGCGGCCGAGGAGGAGCATTCGCCGCTGGCGTTCGCCGGGATCGAGCGGGCGGTCGAGCCGATCCTGCGCCACGTGGCAAGCGGCGAGCGGATCACGATCCACGGCGACTACGACGTCGACGGGATCTGCTCCACGGCCGTGCTCGTGCGCTCGCTGCGGCGGTTGGGGGCGAACGTCGACTGGTACCTGCCCGACCGCGCGAGCGACGGCTACGGGCTGAACCTCGTGACAGTCCAGCGGCTCGCGCAGCGGGGCACGCGCCTGCTCGTGACCGCCGACTGCGCGATCACCGCGGTCGCGGAGGTCGCGCAGGCCAAGGCACTCGGGCTCGAGGTCGTCGTCACCGACCACCACGCGCCCCGCGCGGACGGCGTGCTGCCCGATGCCCCGATCGTGCATCCGGCGGTCTGCGGCTACCCATGCGCCGACCTCTGCGCCACCGCGGTCGCCTACAAGCTTGCGTTGGCGCTGGAGCAGTCCGCCGCACTGAGCGGCTCCGCCGTCCGCGTCGAGCCGCGGGGGGGCGATGCGTCCGCCGGGGGACACGCCGGCGACGGCTCGGACGGCGAGGACGCGCTCGGCGGCCGCGCCCTGGCGCGGGACCTCGACCTCGTGGCGCTGGCGACGATCGCCGACCTCGTCTCGCTCACGGGCGAGAACCGCACGCTCGTGCGGCGCGGCCTGCGCGCGCTCGCAGGTACCGCCAAGCCGGGGCTGCGCGCGCTGATGTCGGTCGCACGGGTCGATCCAGGCAAGCTGACCGAGCGCGCGGTCGCGTTCGCGCTGGCGCCGCGGCTGAACGCCGCCGGGCGCCTGTACCGCGCCGACGCGGGGCTCGAGCTGGTCCTGACCGAGGATCCGCTGCGCGCGGCGCAGGTCGCCGACGAGCTCGACCGCGCCAACCACGAGCGCCGCCAGGTCGAGCTGCGCATCCGCTACGACGCCGAAGCCCAGATCGCGGCATTGGATCCCGCCCACCCGCGCTCGGCCTACGTGCTCGCGGGCGAGGACTGGCACGCGGGCGTGATCGGGATCGTCGCCTCGCGCCTGGCCGAGCGCCACCGCCGCCCGGTCGTGCTGATCGCACTCGATGGCGATACGGGCAAGGGCTCGGGGCGCAGCATCGACGCGTTCGACCTGCTCGCGGGCCTGACCGCCTGCGGCGGGCACCTGCGCCGCTTCGGCGGCCACCGCGCCGCCGCCGGCCTGGAGCTCGAACGCGGGCGCCTGGAGGAGTTCGCGCAGGCCTTCGCCGCGCACGCCGGGGAGGTGCTCGACCCGCGCGACACCGCGCCGCTGGAGCGCGTCGACGCGATCGTGCAGTGCGAGCAGCTCGGGATGGAGCTCGCCGAGGAGCTGCTGGCGCTGGCGCCGTTCGGACGTGGCAACCCCGGCGTGTCGCTGCTCGTACAGCACGCGACGTTCCGCGACCTGCGCCCGATGGGGGAGGGCAAGCACCTGCGCTTCACGCTCGAGTCCGGCGATCAGCACCCGCCCACCCGCGCCCGCGGCGTCGCCTTCGGCACCGGCCCCCGCCTGCCCGTCGCCGCGGGCGAGCCGGCCGAAGCGACGTTCACGCTCGAGATCAACGAGTGGAACGGCGTCAGCGAACCCCGCCTCGTGCTGCGTCAGGTGCGGCCGGCCGAGCCGGCATTCGAGGATCGAGAGGACCCGGTCGAGCCGGTGGCCGTACGCGATCTGCGGCCGGCCGAGACCCCCGTAGCGCCCTCACGGGAGCAGCAGGAGGAGCTCACGCTGTTCGCTTGAGATGAGCGGGCGGGAGCGTCAGAGCACTGCGATTAGCCGTTCGAAGCTGCCTTCATCTCAACCATCACGTTGTGCAGTGCCGCGGCGCTCTGCATCCGCTCCTCGGGGCTCATCGCCAACTGGTCAATCAACGCCCCCGGATCGCTACGTCGATGCAGCGGCTCCGCCTGCAGCCGTAGTTCGTAGCCGAGGCAATTCAGGAGATGCTCTGCCTGGCCCAACGTCGGTTGGACTTCGCCCGCCTCCACCCTCGAGATATATGACTGACTCGTCGCGGCTCGCACTGCCAACCCCTCCTGGCTCAGCCGACCCTCGCGCAGCCCCCGCAATAGCTCGCCAAACGACTCCCTGCCAGAAATAGTCTCCATACCAGAAATGGTATTCTAATGTTGGGTCTGTGGTCGTGGCAGTTGCAAAGTATGAGCGATGGTGGCGTGTGGAGGCTGGATGTCTACGCGGATTCTCTACATTGATGATTCCGGCAAGCCGGAGCAGCAACATGCCTCAAGGGCCGTGGCGCTTGCGGGCTTCGCCATCAATTCTGAGGACTACGGAACCCTGGCGCGGCGAGTACTTGGCGCGAAGAAGACCTTTTATCCGGGGCGTGGATTACCACACCGTTGGGAGATCAAGTCGCACGAGATCATCAAGCCAAACCCGTTCAAACGGGCAAAGAACAGACGTTTCTGCGACGAGATAGTGCGACTGCTGACGGCGATGGGAGCGACGACCTATTCCGCGACGATCGATAAGAAGATCATGAAACACCCGATGAGACTCTCGACAAGCATGCCCCTACAGCTCCAGATTCTCGCCGAGCATTTTGCTGCCGAATGCAACGCGCTGGGGCGCATCGACCTGCTTATCTCGGATTGGTCAGGCCATCAACACGATCAACATGCAAGTCGGTGCGTCGCGAGTTTTGTCGCCTCCTGCCAGCTGCCACTACATCCTGCGGTCTACTACGGCAGCTCCCACTCGATCGAGGGTATCCAAGTCGCTGATCTGATCGCCGGCATTCGGCGACGGGCGACAGAAGGCGATGGCAAGCTATGGGACTTGGACGATGCTCTGTCGAGGATTCGTGCCGTCCAGGTCACGGCACGGACCTGCAAGGACCGGGCCTACACCAACAGGATTTCCGTGTTCTAGCCAGCCCGCACAGACAGTTGCAGCATCACGTGCGCATCATGTACAATGCTGGCGTCGTAGGTTCGGTTAGTAGGCGTCAGCCGAATGCAACCGAAACACCTGCGGCGTTGGGGCCCCGGACCGCACGGGGTCCCTTGTTTTAAAACCGCCCGGCGCCACCACTTCAATCCGGGTGATCCG
>CAWBLR010000013.1:0-119480 GCA_963789675.1 uncultured Solirubrobacterales bacterium
ATTACCGACAGTATCCCGGCCGGCTAGGACGAAACGCTAAGCCGGCTACGAGGCGGCGGTTGCGAGCGGGGGCATGTCCCCGGCGACGCGCGCCCTGCGACGATCGCGGATCACGCGGCGAGAAGCCTCGTCCGAGGCGGCCGGCGCCTTGGCGTCCGTGCGGCCACCACGCGCGCGCCGATCGAACTCGCGCCGGTCGACGATCACCGTCACGTTGTCCTCGTCCCGGTAGTGCTCGACGAGCTTCGGATAGAGCTCGTCCTCGAGTGGCTTGGGTACGACGCAGTAAATCATCGCAAACCCGATCTTACTCCGCTACGAACATCCATGCATCCCGCCACGACCCCTCCTCGATGGGGTCGATCTCGTCCGGCTCATCCTCCTCGGCGATCTCCTCCTGCACATCGGCGGCGGGCTCGATCTCCGCGCCGGCAAATACGGGGGATGCGTCCAGCACGGGGTCGCTGAGACTGCTGCTGGGGCCGCTGTCCACTACGACCTCGCGCAACTGATCGTCGAGCTCGTCTTCCGCCGGCGTCACGCTCTCCTCCACGGGCTCAGAGATCGGCTCTAAGCCCGGCTCTCGGGGACGGCGCCAGCGCGCCAGCGGGCTGCGTCCCCGCCGCGGCCGCGCCGGGCTCAGGCTGAGCATGTGGGCCTGCTCGGCCTCGCGCAGCCAGCCCTCGTGGGCCGCCCGCGGGGCGCACAGCTCGCAGACGGTGCGCCGCTGCCCGCCCGCGAGGAACACGTCGGGCAGCTCGCCGCGCAGCAGCCGCCGTCCGCACACGTCGCAGGCGACGTCGGGCTGGGATGTGACGATCGAACGGGTTGCCATCGGCCCAGCAGACTACCTGGCCCCGCCCGACCCCGCGCCCCGCCATCACCGGTGGCCAACAAACCTGAGGGGGCCGGGCGCGAACGGAAGACGCCGCGCGCTGGACGATCGAAGATCGGCCGGGCGTATGGCGCCACGGAACGGTCCTCAGCTGTCGAAAGACTCCTCCTGCATCCGCGAGCGCAAACGCAGGACGGCCTTCGTGTGCAGCTGCGAGACGCGCGACTCGGTCACGCCGAGCACCTCACCGATCTCGCGGAGGGTCAGGTTCTCGTAGTAGTAGAGCGCGATCACGAGCTTCTCGCGCTCGGGCAGCTTCGCGATCGACTCGGCGATCCGATCCTTCAGGTCGCCGACGTCGAGCGCCTTCGCGGGGTCGGGCGCGGCGTGGTCCTCGATCGTGTCCATCAGCGAGACCTGGTCGCCGCTGGAGTCCGAGACGCTCCACAGCTCGTCGAGCGCGACCATCGAGGAGTGCGAGATCGCGAGCAGCGATTCGTTCAGTTCCTCGACCGTGATGCCGAGCTCGGCCGCCATCTCCTTGTCGGTCGGGGCGCGCTGCAGCGTGTGCTCGAGCTTCGCGTTCGCGCGCTCGACTTCACGGGCGCGCGAGCGCACGCTGCGCGGAACCCAGTCCATCGCGCGCAGCTCGTCGATGATCGCGCCCTTGATGCGCATGATCGCGTAGGTCTCGAACTTGATTTCGCGCGCGGGCTCGAAGCGCTCGATCGCGGAGATCAATCCGACGAGGCCGTAGGAGATCAGATCAGCCTCCTCGACGTGCGGAGGCAACCCGGCGGCGGTGCGCCCGGCTACGTACTTGACCAGCGGCGAGTAGGCGAGCACGAGCCGCTCGCGGGCACGCCGATCGTCGTCGGTCTTATACCGCCGCCAGACTTCCCGCAGCTCGATCGCTTTGACATTCGTCTCCAATGGATTCTCCGAAGGGCGGGCGGGCGTCCAATCAAGCCCGAGGGTGGCTGCGCGCATAGGCGCTTCTAAGCCTGGCGGACTCTACCCGAGTGTAAACCTGGGTTGTAGAGACGCTCGCGTGGCCGAGCAGCTCCTGGATGCTGCGCAGGTCCGCGCCGCCGTCGAGCAGGTGCGTCGCGTAGCTGTGCCGCAGGGCGTGCGGCGTCGCTCCCCCGGGGATCCGGGCGCGCGTCGCCCACGCCCGCAGACGCCTGCGCACGTCGCTCGTGCCGAGCGGTTTTCCGGTCTTACTCAAGAACAGCGCCTGCATTCCCTTCCCCCCTGCCCCTGGATCGGCGGGGGAGGCGAGCGCCTCTCGACCCTGTTCAAAGTAGGTGCTCACCGCAGCCAGAGCGACCTCGCCGACCGGCACGTAGCGGGTCTTGCGCCCCTTGCCCTCGACGCGCAGCTGCTCACCGTCGTGGTCGATGTCCGCAACTTTCAGCGACACGAGCTCCTCGGCGCGCAGCCCGCACGAGTAGGCGAGCTCGAACAGCGCGCGGTCTCGCTGCTCGAGCGGCTCGCGCGCGGGAATCGCATCCAACAGCCTGGCCGCCTCCTGCTCCTTGAGCACGCGCGGCAGATAGGAGGAGCGCCGCGGCGTGGAGACGAGGTCCGCGGGGTTCTGGGCGATCAGGCCGTGCTCGCGCTGGCTCGAAAAGCAGGCGCGCAGCGCCGAGAGCTTGCGCGCGGTCGTGCTCGGGGAGAGGTCCCGTTCGGAGAGCGACGCGACGTAGCGACGCACGTCGCGCGGGCCGACGTCCTTGGGGTCGAGGCCTCGCTGGCTCGCCCAACAAGCGAACTGAGAGAGATCGACGCCATACGCGCGGCGGGTTCGCGCGGCCGCGTCACGCCTGCCCAGGTCTGCTCTGAGCAGCTCCAGCGCGTCGTTCCAAGCGGAGGACATGCCCATAGGCTGCTACTTCGCCGCGCCGAGCACCATGCCCTGCCTGGCGAGCAACGGCTCGAGCAGTTGCTCGAGCTCGGTCCACTCCCGCGCGCAGATCACATCCTCTTCCTCGCACAGATCCCGATTCCAGGGGTGTCCGATCGTGGCGACGACGATGCCCTGCCCGAGCGCCGCGGAAAGGTTCTCCGGTCCATCGTCGATCAGCAGGTCGATCTCGAGCTCGACGCAGCGGGCGACCTTGTCGAAGGAGCAGTGCAGATCGTCGCATGGCAGCCCGATCCGCTCCAGCCACGCGGCGGTCGCATCCATGCGATCGGGCGCGCGGTGGCTGGTGACGTGCACGAAATGGCCCTGCCCGTGCCAGCGGCGCACCGCCTCGACGGCGCCCGGATAAGGGGTGCCGGCGAGGATCCGCTCGTCGGTGTGGCTCTCCTCGATGCACAGCTCGAGCTGGCCGGGGCGCAGACGGGTGATGCCCCATGTGAACTGCTCGTCGTAGGGCAGCTCGACGCCGAAGCGCCGCACCGAAACCTCCGAGAGCACGTCCCAGTAGTGGTGCAGCGTCGAGTCGATGTCGATCGCGATCCTCATAGAAATGCAGGTCCTCGGGTAGATTGAACGGTCATGAACCCGACCTCCACAGCCTCTCCCTCACCGTCTCCCTCGCCTCCCCGGCCAGACGACCGGACATTCTACGGCCCGCGCGGGCGTTCCGCGTGGCTCGACGTCGACTGGCGCGAGCATCAGCGCTGGGTGCTCGTCGACGGCGAGCCGGTGAACGTGATCGAGCTCGGCGCCGACACCGACACCGACACCGATCGGGAGATCGGCCAGCGGGATGGCACTCTGCCGCTCGTGTTCGTGCACGGCCTGTCGGGGTCATGGCCGAACTGGCTCGAGCAACTGCCCGTGCTCGCGACGAAGCGCCGCGTGATCGCGATGGACCTGCCCGGGTTCGGGCACTCGCCGATGCCGTCGTGGCCGATCTCGATCTCCGCGTACGCGCGGCTGCTCGACCGGCTGCTCGACGTGCTCGGGATCGACGCGGCGGCGCTCGTCGGCAACTCGATGGGCGGCTTCATCTCCGCCGAGCTCGCGATCGCCTACCCGCAGCGCGTCGAGCGCCTGGTGCTCGTCTCCGCCGCCGGCATCTCGACGTATGACAATCGCGGCGCGCGGCGCGCATTGCCGGCGCTGCAGCGGGCGGAGCGGGTCCTGACCGCGTATACGGCGTGGATGGCCTCCAAGTCCGACACCGTCGCGCGCCGTGCGCGTCTGCGCGAGGCCACCTTGAACGTTGTCACGCGTCATCCCTCGCGTCTGCCCGCGGCGCTGGCGGCGGAGCAGCTGCGGGGCTCGGGCAAGCCCGGCTTCATGCAGGCGCTGGAGGCGAACCTCGACTACGACTTTCGTGAGCGTCTGCCGGAGATCGCCTGTCCGACGCTGATCGTATGGGGCGAGGACGACCGCCTGATCACCGCGCGCGACGCGCAGGTCTTCGCGGAGCTGATCCCCGACTCGCGCGTGGTGATGTACGCGGACACCGGGCACATGTCGATGCTGGAGCGCCCGGAGGCGTTCAACGCGCTGCTGGAGGAGTTTCTCAGCTCGTAACGGCGCCCTCGGCGGCGCTGCCGACGAGCTTGGCGTACTTCTGGATCGCGACGTCGATGTGCTCGTCCGCGCGGGGCGGGCGGTTGTAGGCGCTCACCCGGGCGGCGATCTCCTCGTCCGACAGTGCGACGTCGAGGCGGCGCGTGTCGGCGTCGATCGTGAGCTCGTCGCCGTCGTTGATCGCCGCGATCGGGCCGCCGCGTACGGCCTCCGGCGCGACGTGGGCGACCATGAAGCCGTGCGTGGCGCCGGAGAAGCGGCCGTCGGTGATCAGCGCGACCTGCTCGCCGAGGCCCTCGCCGACGATTGCCGCGGTGACGGCGAGCATCTCGCGCATGCCGGGTCCGCCGGCGGGACCCTCGGCGCGGATCACGACCACGTCGCCGGCCCGCAGCTCGTGCGCGAGCACCGCCGCCATCGCCGCCTCCTCGCCGTCGAACACGCGCGCCGGCCCTGTGTGTTTGCGCCGCTCGTGGCCGGAGAGCTTGACGACGCAGCCGTCGGGCGCGACGTTGCCGCGCAGGATCGCGAAGCCGCCGGTCGGTTTGATCGGGTCGGACAGCGGGCGCACGACGGGCTGGCCGTCGGTCTCGACCGCGTCCGCGGCGTGCTCGCCGATCGTCCTGCCGGTGACCGTGATCGCATCGGAATTGAGGATCCCGGCCTCCTGCAAACGGCTCAGCACGAGCGGCACGCCACCCGCTTCGTACAGCTCCGTGGCCACATACTGCCCACCGGGCTGCAGGTCGCATAGCAGCGGCGTGCGCTCGGAGATCGCCTCGAACTCGTCGATCCCCAGCGGCACGCCCATTTCGCGCGCGACCGCCAGCAGGTGCAGCACGCCGTTGGTCGAGCCGCCGCTGGTGGCGACCGCGGCGATCGCGTTCTGCAGAGCCGGCTTGGTGATCACATCGCTCGGACGCTGACCGCGGCGCAGCACGTCCATCACCAGTTCGCCGCACTCCCTCGCCACCTCGAGCTTGCGACCGTCCTCGGCCGGGACCATCGCCGTGCCCGCGGGTGAGATGCCGAGCGCCTCGAACGCCATCGCCATCGTGTTCGCGGTGAACTGGCCGCCGCACGCGCCGGCGCCCGGCGAGGCGGCCTCCTCCAGCTCGTGCAGCTCCTGCTCGGTGATCTTCCCCGCGGCGAACTGGCCGACGGCCTCGAAGACCTGCTGGATCGTCACCTCGGCGCCCTTGTAGTGGCCGGGCTTGATCGAGCCGCCATAAAGCATCAGGCCGGGGATGTCCAGGCGCGCGAGCGCCATCACCGTGCCCGGGATCGTCTTGTCGCAGCCGGAGATCGTCACGAGCGCGTCGAACGCGTGGGCGGAGGCGACGAGCTCGATCGAGTCGGCGATCAGCTCGCGCGAGACGAGCGAGGCGCGCATCCCGGCGGTGCCCATCGTGATCCCGTCGGAGATCGCGATCGTGTTCAGCTCCATCGGCGTGCCGCCGGCGGCACGGATCCCCTCCTTGACCTTCGCCGCGAGCACCCGGTTGTTGAAGTTGCAGGGCATCGTCTCGATCCACGAGTGCGCGACGCCGACGATCGGCTTGGCGAGATCCTCGGCGGAGTAGCCGATCCCGTGCAGATAGGCGCGCGCGGCGGCGCGCTCGGGGCCCTCGGTGAGGGCGCGGCTGCGGTGGCGGACGTCGAAGCTCACGCGTGCAGCGTATCGGCGCGATCCGCACCGCGCGGACCGGACCCGCGCTCGGTAACGCCAACGCGAGCTGAGACGGCCGGATGACCGCCCACGACGCGATCCGCGCCGGCGTCAGCGTCGGTGGCGGGTGCTCGACTCGCTCCACGCAGCTCATCAGCAGCCCGATCCGCACCGTGCCCGTCGCGCACGGCCCGCTCGCGCTCCCAGCGGGCAAGCCGCGCCAGGTCGCGGCGCACGCGGCCGGGATCGACCTGACGTCCGGGAAGGTGCATGTTCGCGTCGGCGATCAGGCGGCGCTCGTCGGCGGTGAGCGCCATCCACTTGGCGAGCACGTCGTCGGAGTCGGGCAGTCGCGAGCTGCCATAGGGACGCGTCAGGTCGGGGAAGGCGACGCAGTACTCGTTCAGCAGCGCTCCCGTCTGGGGCACGTAGGCGACGAGCGGCTTGTGGGGGTAGATCAGGTACGCATAGCTCGCGTGTTGGCCGATCGGAGATCCGATCGATCTCTGATCGGTGCGCCCGCGCTCGCCCTGCGTGCCCCACACGCGCAGGAACCCGAGGTCCCGGTACATATCCCAGTCGCGTTCGTCGATGCACGAGCGCAAGAGCGCGCGCGCCCGCAGCTCGGCGCGGCGCTCGCGGCCGGGGTCATAGCCGGCCGGCGCCGATGCGCTCCGACCCTGCACCCTCCAGATCTCGCGCCCGCGCGCGAGCCCGCGTTTGAGCGTCGGCCGTGCGAGCTCCCAGAGGAGCACCACGAGCAGGATCGCGGCGGTGCCCAGCCCAAGCGTCATCGGCGCTAGCGGTCCGTCTCGAGCGCGCCGCCGGCGGCGCGCGGGAAGAAGATCACGCGCTCGGCCTCGCGCGGGACTTCGGCGAAGCTCTTCACCAGCTCGGCCTCGCGGCGCGAGCCGGGGCTGTACGTCGGAACCGCAGCCCACATGCCGGCGTCGAGCTCGCGGCGAAACGCCTCGATCAGCTCGCGTTCCTGCTCCGGCACGTCCACGTCGCCCTCGGCGAGCACGATCTCGCCATGACCGGGCTTCATGCGCAGCAGCTTCATCGTCGCTCGATTATGGCAAACGGGGGCGGCCACGAAGCTCATTTCGTGGGGCGCGCCCGAACGACGCCGCCCAGGGCGATCACATCGACCGGACCGGCGCCCGCGCCAACGTCGCGCAGTCCGTTCGCGACCGCTTCGCCGGCCAGTGCGCGGGCGGTGCGCGCGGCCTCGAGCAGCGAGCGGCCGAGCGCCAGCTGGGCGGCGAGCACCGACGAGTGCGTGCAGCCGGAGCCGTGCGCCGCGCCGTCGGGGTGGCGGACACCCTCGATCTCGACCACCGACCCGCCGCGATCACCGCGATCGCCGTCGCCGCCGCGGGAGTCGAGGAACAGGTCCGCCGCGCGGGTGCGGTGGCCACCAGTCAGGACCACGGCGCGGGGACCGAGCGCCAGCACCGCGCGCGCGAGCGCCTCGGCTTCCTCCTCCTCGCCGGCGGCCTCGAGCAGCTCGCCGGCGAGCACGCGCGCCTCGGGCAGGTTCGGGGTGAGCACGGTCGCGCGTGGCAGGATCTCCTCAACCAGGGCCTGCTGCGCATCGGGGTCGAGCAGGCGCGCGCCCGACTCGGCGACCATCACCGGATCGACGACGACGGGGGTGCCGGCCGGGAGCTCATCCAGCGCGCGGGCGACCGCGAGCGTGACGGGCGCGGTGCCGAGCATCCCGACCTTGACCGCGTCGACGTGGATGTCGGCGAGCACCGCACGCACCTGCGCGAGCACGATCCCCAAAGGGATGGGATGAATCGCGGTGACGCCAACGGTGTTCTGGGCGGTGATCGCGGTGATCGCGCACGTACCGTGCACACCGCAACGCGCGAACGCCTTCAGATCGGCCTGGATGCCGGCACCGCCGCCGGAGTCCGAGCCGGCGATCGTGAGCGCAACCCGGGTGGCTCGCTCGGAGACGACTCGCTCAGGGGCGGCGCTCACGCCGGACGTCGCGGCTCGCGGAAGCTGCGCGGGGGAAAGATCGAGTAGCTGCCGATCGCGGTGACCATCAAACGGCCGTCCTCGTGGCGGACCTCGCTGCGGAGCACCCCGATCGTGCGGTTGCGCCGGTCGAGCGTCGTGCGGCAGACGATCTCGCCCTCGGTCGCGGTCTGGAGGTAGTTGATCGCGATGTTGATCGTCGCGATCCGCTCCTGCTCGGTCGTCTGCGCCCACAGGGTCGAGCCCATGCAGTAGTCGACGAGCGCATACGTGACGACGCCGGAGAGCAGCCCGCCGTTGTTGATCAGCTCGGGTCTGATCGTCAGGCGGACCGTCTCGGGATCGTCCCAGCGCAGGCCCATGAAGCTGCTGACGCCGTCGAGCGAGCGGGGGCGTGCGGCCCCATCGTCGCCGTCTGCGGAGGCCCCGGGGGTCTCGATGCCGGCTGGACCTTGAGAGGCAGAATCGTCGGGGGATGAGCTTGCCACGGTAGGAGAGGCTACGCGAGCGAGGCGACGCACAGCATGCGCGGCGCGCGACGGCCTCGACACGACAGCTCGACAACCCGCCCCGCCCCGCCCACCAGCTGACCGCCGTCGCAGTTTCTCTACAACTTCGGCACAAAATTGGCACGGACAGGTGTCTTAGGTCACATTTTGCGATCTAGCGTTGTGATCGTGCCCTCCGACGATCCCCCGACCCAGCCCCCGCACACCGCCGCAACAGGCAGCGAACCACGCAATACCGACCGGCGCCCGGCGCTCGGCCGCCGCGGCGAGGAGCACGCGGCGGCCCACATGCACCGGCTCGGGTTCTCTCCGATCGGCCGCAACGAACGTACGCGCTACGGCGAGATCGACCTGATCGCCTTCGACGGACGTACGCTCGTGTTCGCCGAGGTGAAGACCCGTCGCGTGAACTCCCGGCGGCAGGGGATCCGCCCCGACCAGCAGCCGCTCGTGTGGCTGCGCCCGCGCCAGCGCGCGCGTCTGCGCCGGCTCGCGACCGCCTGGCTGCGCGAGGAGAAGCACATCCGCCCGACCGCCCACACGATCCGCTTCGACGCGATCGGGGTGATCCTCGACACGAAGGACCGCCTCGTCAGCCTCGACCACATTGAGGGGGCTTGGTGAGCCCGGAGCGCAGGCGGAGCACGACTCGACGCAGTGACGCAGTACTACATCTTTTACAGTCGAGATCGACCCAGCGCTGAGAGCATCTAGGCACGTGAGGTTTTCGATCGAAGGACGAGACGTGATCGACTATGCGGTCGTGCTCGTGGTCGAAGAACAAGAGCAATCGGAGACGGTTCGTGTCTACGACGGCGCGCATGGCGTCAACGAGCTCCACCGCTACACGCACAAAGACGGCAAGCAGGCAGCCGAGATCTTCCACAGTGGTACCCTCGGGACGGGAATGCGCGCTGCGATCGACGAGATTGAACGTAACTACCGATCGATCATCGAAGGATGGCGGTAAAGATGAGCACTGACACCCACATGTCACCCGCTGTGCAGGTGACGAACGAGGCGATCGAGCTGGCGATCGAAGAACGCTCGCCATATCCCGATCGCGCCATGTTCATCGACGCTGACGCGCCCGACATGGGAAAGCAGATCAAGCGAGCCCTCGACGAAGACATGGCCATCGTGCTCGTCTTTCCCGACCACAGTACGCGTACCCTTCACACAGAGCCCGCCGCGCATTGATCATGGAGTATCGGACCTGGACCTCGGTGGCAGATGTACCGTTTAGCGATGAGTCCAAGTGGATGACGCTGAGCAGGTATCTGGACAAGAACTACCCTGAGCTCGGGCCGGTTGGGTCATGGGAAGACGACGGGACAACGATCGTGTTCATCCTCGCCAACGACGAGCCCGACCCTGCGACCGCTGCGGAGAACGCCGCGCGGGTTGTGAGCGAGGCGCTGCACGCGACCGGGCTCGCCGATCATCGGTTCCCGACGGTTTTCCAGGTCGAACCGGCGACCAACCTCGTACCCGCGTAGCTTTCGCGCGCGGCCACCGGTTCACGCGCCTCTCGCGCCGCCCTGCTCCAGAAACGTCCCGTGGCGTAGCGCCCGGACCTCCAGTGCCCGTCAGCAACTCAGAGCGCGAGCTGCTGATACGCCAGCGAGCGGAACGACATCCGGTGCAACGGAGAGACCCCCAGGCGAAGAATCGCCTCGCGGTGCACGGGCGTCGAGTAGCCGACGTGTTCGGCAAAGCTCCACCCGGGGTGCAGCGTGTCGGCGTGGCGCATGTAGCGATCGCGCGTGACCTTCGCGACGATCGAGGCGGCGGCGATCGCCGCGCTGGTGGCGTCGCCGTTGACGACCGCGCGCTGGGGGCGCTCAAACGCTGGCACCGAGAACCCGTCGAGCAGGCACGCGACCTCGCCCGTGACGCCGTCGGTGACGCCGCGGATCGCGTCGCGCAGCGCCGCGAGGTTGGTCTTGTGCAGGCCGCGCGCGTCGATCCCGCGCGCGCAGCGCGAGACGACCACGACCCGCGCGGCGCTGCGGAGCACGAGCGGGTAGAGCTCCTCGCGCGCCTCGTGCGTGTGCTGCTTGGAGTCGTTCAGCGCGCCCAGCGCGCGCAACTCGCGAGTGGTGAGCGCGTCGTAGTCGAACAGCACGCCCGCGGCCACGAGCGGTCCCGCGAGACAGCCGCGGCCGGCCTCGTCGGCGCCCGCCACGAGCGGCACGCCGAGCCGGCGGTCGAACGCGAACAGCCGCTGCCCGCTCGTGCTCTTGCGCCGGCGGCGCCGCGCGGCGCGGGTTTGCCTAGAAGAAGCCGATCCGGTCGGGGGGCCAGTAGGTCGCGACGGCTTCGCCGATGATCCATCCGGTCGGGACGGGACCCCAGAACCTGCTGTCGTCGGATTCGCCACGGTTGTCCCCCATCATGAACCAGTGTCCGGCCGGAATCGTGATCGGCGTCAGGAAGTTGCACTCGGGGCTCGATCCGCATTCGCGGATGTAGGGGTCGTGCTCGCGGACGAACGTGCTCTTGCCCGGCGGCCTTGCGGTAGACGTGGCCTTCCTTGACGTAGATCGTGTCGCCCGGGCCGGCGACGACCCGCTTGATGAAGTTCACGCTCGACTCCACCGGTTCCGGTTGCGAGCAGGCGGCTCCGCCGAGCTTGACGATGTGCGGTGTCGGCCCGCAGATCTCTTTCTGGGCTTCCTTGGGGGGGTGGAACACCGCGATCTCACCGACGTGCGGTTCGCTGAAGTGCGTGCCGATCCGGTCGACCAGCACGCGCTGGCCGACCGTGAGCGTCGGTTCCATCGAGCCGCTGGGGATGCGGTAGGGCTTGATGATGAACGCCTGGATGCCGAGCGCGAGACCGAGTGCCACCGCGACGATCACGACCAGCTCCACGATCGAGTTCCGCGTGATGCCGGCGACCTTGCTCATGCGTACACCGACCCCGACAGACCCGTCACGCCGCCCACCGGCTTCACGCCGGTGAGTCGCCGGCGGTCGCGCCTGCTTGCGCGTCCTCACCGGCGTCGGAGGGGACATCGGCAGCTGACTCGGGCGTCGCCTGGGGCTCGTCCCCGGCGGCGACCTCGTCGTGCTCGTTCCCCCCTGGACCTCCTCAGCCTCGCTCGCGGCATCCTGCGCCTGTGGCACCTCTGCCTGCTCGGAGCCCGTGTCAGGCTTGGCCGTCTCGTCCACGGCGTCCTGCGCGACAGCGCCCTCAGCCGCCGCGGCGCCCTCGAGCACCGCCTCCTCCGCGGTCATGCCATCCGCGTCGGTCGCGCCGTCCGCCTCGATCGACTGCGGATCGACCAGCAGACCGGGCTGACCGCCTGCTCCGGGCCGGTGTAGCGGCGCTCGCGCACCCGCGCACGCTTGCCGACGCGATCGCGCAGGTAGTAGAGCTTCGCGCGGCGCACATCGCCGCGCGCGGCCAGCTCGATCCGCTCGATCTTCGGGGAGTGCACCGGGAACATGCGCTCGACGCCGACGCCGAAGGACTGCTTGCGGACGGTGAACGTCTCGCGCGCACCATGCCCCTGGCGCTTGATGACGACGCCCTCGAAGATCTGCACGCGGCGGCGGGTGCCCTCGATCACCTGGAAATGAACCTTCACGCGGTCGCCCGGCGCGAAGTCGGGAACGCGGCGCAGTTGCGCGCGCTCGATGGTTTCGATGACGCTGCTCATGAGTAAAAGGAGGTCTGCGCCCGATGACCGGACGAAGTGACCCCGAAACGGGGCATCCGGCCGACGCGGGGAGGAATGGTAGCGGACGCCCGCCCCGCGCCGCCGCACCAGCCCCAGATGGGGTTTGCGCGCGGGCTCGTTCAGCCGCCGTTCGTCCCGTCACGGAGCTCGCCCCGTTCGGCGCTGCGCTCGCGCCGCCAAGCTCCGATCCGCTCGTGGTGACCGGACAGCAGCACCTCCGGCACGCGCCAGCCGCGGTACTCGGCCGGGCGCGTGTAGTGGGGGTACTCGGGATTGCCGCCGAGCGCGGAGCTGAACGACTCCTCGACCGCCGAGTCCTCGTGCCCGAGCGCGCCCGGCAGCCGGCGCAGGATCGCGTCGCACACGACCATCGCCGCCAGCTCGCCGCCGGAGAGGACATAGCTGCCGATCGAGATCTGCTCGCTGGCGAAATGCTCGACGATCCGCTCGTCGAAGCCCTCGTAGCGCCCGCACAGCAGCGTCAGCGCGGGCTCGGCCGCGAGCTCGCCGACGAGCGCGTCGTCGAGTTGGCGACCGCCCGGGGTCAGGGCGATCACGCGGCGTCGCTCGCGCAGCGCGACCGGGTCGACGCCGTAGCGGGCGCGCAGCGCGCTGTCCATCACGTCCACGCGCAGCACCATCCCCGCCCCGCCGCCGAACGGCGTGTCGTCGACCTGGCCGCCGCTCAACTCGGTGTGCTCGCGGAAGTTCACGCACTCCAGGCTCGTGCCCGCCGCGAGCACGTTGCGAACGTGGCGCTGCTCGCGAAACCAATCGAACCACTCCGGGAACAGCGTGAAGACGTCGATCTCCATCACCGCTCCCCGCGCTCGCCCGGGTCCAGCGCTGGATCCGGCTGCGGACCCGGCTCCGGGGCGTCCTCCCCGAGAAAGCCCATGTCGACCTCGATCCTCCGCTCGGCGACGGCCATGCGCCGGATCGCGTCTTTGACCATCGGCACCACCAGCGGCGCGGGTGCTTGGGATCCGGTCGGCTGGGATCCGATCGTCTCCCGTCGCACCTCCAGCGCCTCGCACGAGGGCAGCTCGATCATCCGCTGCACCGTCCCGATCAGGCGCTCGCCGTCGAGCACCGTGCAGCCCTCCAGTTCGTGCGCCCACCACTCGCCCTCCGCGAGCGCGGGGGCCGCGCCCTCATCGACGCTCAGCGTCATCCCGCGCAGCGCGTCGGCGCCCTCGCGGTCCTCGATGCCGGCCAGGCGCACGATCGGGCGGCGGTCGGTGCCCGCGCGGCGCACGATCTCGGCGCTGCGTCCCGCGATCGTCACGTTCGTCCCGACCGTCAGGAGCCGCGGACGCGGGCCGGTCACGTAGAAGCTGCCATCCAGGCCGTGCGCGCGTCCAACGCGACCGGCAGGCAGAGCCGGCGGCAACGCACCCCCCTCTGAAGCGGCCTCCGTTCCCCGCGCTCCGACGTTCTGCTCCGCCCTCCCTGCCGTCGCCGGCTTCGATCCGCCGGTCCCAGCCGGCTTCGGCCCCGTGGGCCCGGTCTTCGAACTGGCGTCCTGGCCCGCCACCGCGCGAGGCGTCAATCGACGATGTCGAGCAGCACGCGCTGCCCCTCGCCCGTCGCGGCGGCTTTCACGACCGTCCGCAACGCGTGCGCGGTGCGCCCGCCACGGCCGATCACCTTGCCGTAGTCGCCCTCGGCGACGCACAGCTCGAGCACGACCGTGCCGTCGTCCTCCTCGAACTGCTCGACCGCGACTGCTTCGGGATCGTCGACGAGCCCTTCGGCGAGGTACTCGAGCAGCCGTTTCGGGTTCTCGCTGGCCATATCCGCTCGGCCCCGACCGACCGTCAGCCCGTGCTGGTCTCGATGATGCCCTGGATACGCAACAGCTTGCGCACCGTGTCCGACGGCTGCGCGCCGCGCGCCAGCCAGCTGCGCGCGCGCTCCTCGTCGATCACGATCGTCGACGGGTCCGTCTGCGCGTTGTAGTGGCCGATCGTCTCGATCACGCGACCGTCGCGCGGGGAGCGCTGGTCGGCGACGACGACGCGCCACATCGGGTCCTTCTTGCCGCCCACCCTCGTGAGCCTCAGCCTTACCGCCACGTTTTCCTCTCGGGTCTTTTTTTCTTTCTCGAGCCAGCAGAGCTTAGACGGTGGCGCGCCTCGGGGCCGATCCCGGCCTCAGCGCGCGTTGCGAATCAGCGCGCCGATATCGGGCTGCTTGCCGCGTCCGACCTGTTTCATCACCTTGCGCATCTGCCCGAACTGCTTGACGAGGCGGTTGACCTGCTGCACGCTCGTGCCGGAGCCGCGTGCGATCCGTAGGCGGCGGGAGCCCTTGATCAGCTCCGGCTTGCGCCGCTCCTCAGGGGTCATCGCGAGGATGATCGCTTGGATCCGGTCGAGCTCACGTTCGTCGACTTTCATGTTCTGCAGCTGATGGCCGCCGAGGCCGGGGATCATCCCGAGCAGGCTCGTCAGGGGGCCCATTTTGCGGATCATCTTCAGCTGCGCGAGGAAGTCGTCGAGGCCGAGCTCGTTGCGGCGCAGCTTACGCTCCAGCTCCGCCGCCTCGGTCTCGTCGAAGCTGCGCTCGGCCTGCTCGATCAGGCTCATCACGTCGCCCATGCCGAGGATCCGCTGAGCGATCCGGTCGGGGTGGAAGCGCTCGAACTGCTCGAGCTTCTCGCCCGTGGAGGCGAACAGGATCGGCTTGCCGGTGACCGCCTTCACCGACAGCGCGGCGCCGCCGCGCGCATCGCCGTCGAGCTTGCTCATCACGACACCGTCGAACTGCACCGCCGCGGCGAAGCTCTCGGCCACGTTCACCGCGTCCTGGCCGGTCATCGCGTCGACGACGAGCAGCACGTCGTCCGGTTGCACCGCGTCTCTGATCCGCACGAGCTCCGCCATCAACTCCTCGTCGACATGCAGCCGGCCGCTGGTGTCGACGATCAGCACGTCCTTGCCCTCTTCCTTCGCGCGCTCGAGCGCCCACGCGGCGATCTCGACCGGGTCGTGGTCTGTGCCCTGCTCGTAGACGGTCGCGCCGGCCTGGGCGCCGACCTTCACGAGCTGCTCGACCGCGGCCGGGCGATAGACGTCGCAGGCGGCGACGGCGACCGTCGAGGAGTGCTCCTCACGCAGGTAGCGCGCGAGCTTTGCCGTCGCGGTCGTCTTACCCGAGCCCTGCAGACCCGCCATCAGGATCACCGTCGGCGGTTTCGCGGAGAAGCTCAGGGCGGGTTCCTCACCGGGCCCCTCGCCGCGGGTGGGCGGGCCGGTGGGCGGGCCGGTGGGCGGGCCGGTGGGCGGGCCTCCCATCACGGTGGTGGGCGAGCCTCCCATCAATCTCGTCAACTCTTCGGCGACGATCTTCACGACCTGCTGGCCCGGGTTGAGCTTGCCGACCACCTCGGCGTCCGCGCAGCGCTCCTTCACCTGAGCGGTGAACTGGCGCACGACCTTGAAGTTGACGTCGGCCTCCAGCAGCGCGAGACGGATCTCGCGCATCGCGCCGTCGATGTCCGCCTCGGTCAGCGTCCCGTGATTGCGGACGTCGGCGAGCGTGCCCTGCAGTTTCTCAGCGAGTGAGTCGAACATCTGGCTCTAGAAGGTCGATTCAGTGGTCATGTGGTCTTTTATCTAGAAGGTCGATTCAGTGGTCATGTGGTCTTTTATCTAGAAGGTCGATTCAGTGGTCATGTGGTCTTTTAGGATCCGGCTCGGAGGCAGCGGTCGATATCGGGGTCATGTGTCTCTCGGCATCCCCGTTGGGGAGTCTCGGTCATTCATTGCACTTGTCTCGACGTCCCCTCAAGAGTCGGGCTTGTCCCGGTCCTGCTTCTGCACACCCCGCGTGAGCGCCGCGCCGATCCCGCCGAAGGCCTCGGCGAACTCGCTCGGCACGACGAACACCTTGTTCGCGTCGCCTTCGGCGAGCTGGGGGAGCATCTGCAGGTATTCGTAGCTGAGCAGCTCGCGGTTCGGTTTGCCCTCGTGGATCGCTTTGAAGACCGTGTCGATCGCCTTCGCTTCGCCCTCCGCGCGCAGGATCGCGGCCTGGCGCTCGCCCTCGGCGTCGAGCACCGCCGCCTGCTGGGCCCCTTCGGCGGTGAGGACGGCCGACTGCTTGGCGCCCTCCGCGGTCAGGATCTGTGCCTGCTTCTCGCCTTCCGCGGTCAGGATCGCCGCGCGGCGATCGCGCTCGGCGCGCATCTGCTTCTCCATTGCCGTCCTGATGTCCTGCGGCGGGTCGACCGACTTGATCTCGACGCGGTTGATCCTGATCCCCCACTTGCCCGTCGCCTCGTCGAGCACGACGCGCAGCTCGGTGTTCACGTTCTCACGCGCGGTCAGCGTCGCCTCGAGCGTCAACCCGCCGATCACGTTGCGCAGCGTGGTGACCGTCAACTGCTCGATCGCCTGCAGCGGGTTGGCGATTTCGTACGTCGCCGATCTGGGATCGGTGATCGTGAAGTAGAGGACAGTTTCAATCCCGACGACGACGTTGTCTTCGGTGATCACCGACTGCGGCGAGAAGTTCACCACCTGCTCACGCAGATCGACGAGCGGCTTTACACGATCGATGAACGGCGTCACGATCGTCAACCCCGGTTCGAGCGTGCGGCTGTAGCGACCCAGCCGCTCGACCACGCCGGCACGGGCCTGCGGAATCACGCGCACGGTGCGCGCGGCCGCGACCAGGAAGAACAGGACGACGATTGCGACGACTATCAGCAGGACCATTTTGTTCTGTTTCCTTTGTTTGCCTTCTCGGGGTCAGTGCATGACCAGCGCGGTCGCGCCCCTGATTTCGATCACCTCGACGCGCTCGCCCGCGTCGATCACCTCGTCCTGGTCATAGCTGCGCGCGGTCCACACCTCGCCGCCGTCGATCTTCACGCAGCCGACGCCCTCCTCGTTGGCGATCCGCTCGAGCACGAGCGCGGGCTTGCCGACGAGCGCCGCCGCACCGGTACGAATCGACGGCGGCAGCCGCCGGTGACGCCGTGCCACCGGGCGCAGCGTCCCGAACACGATCCCCGATCCGGCGACGAACACGAGCGCGGACAGCGGCGCGCCGACGCCGAGCAGCGCGACGATCGCGGCGAGCGCCGCGCCGAGCGCGAACGGCGCCAGGTAGAAGGCGCCCTGGTGCATCTCCCCCAAGCCCAGCAGACAGGCCACCACCAGCCAGACGATCCAGATCTCCATACCTCCAGATTACCCCTCGTGTCCGGTCAGTCCTCGGCGATCAGCGCGCGCGCGAAATCCTCGGGGTCGAACGGCCGCAGGTCCTCGACCGCCTCACCCACGCCGATCAGCTTCACCGGCAGCTCCAGCTCGCGCGCGATCGCCAGCGCGATCCCGCCGCGGGCGGTGCCGTCGAGCTTCGTCAGCACGATCCCGCTCACGTCCGCCGTCGCGGCGAACAGCTTCGCCTGACGCAGCCCGTTCTGCCCCGTCGTGGCATCGACGGTCAGCAGCGTCTCGTGCGGCGCGCCCTCGAGCTGACGGCCGATCACCCTGCGTACCTTCCCCAGCTCGGCCATCAGATCGTCCTGGGTGTGCAGCCGCCCGGCGGTGTCGATGATCACCACATCCACAGCGGTCGCCTGCGCCCGCGCGATCGTCTCGAACGCGACCGCGCCCGGATCCGATCCCGCGGGGCCGGTCACGATCTCACAGCCCGCCCGTTGCGCCCAGCCCTCCAGCTGCTCGCTCGCCGCGGCGCGGAACGTGTCGGCAGCGCCCATCAGGACCGTCAGGCCGAGCTCGTTGCGCAGGTGCCAGGCCAGCTTGCCGATCGTCGTCGTCTTGCCGGTCCCGTTGACGCCGACCGCGATGATCACCGTCGGGCGCCGGCTCACGTCGATCCGGCCGTCGCCGACCCGCGCGGTCTGTGCGAGCAGCTCGATCAGCCGTCCGCTCAGCGCCTCGCCGCCCGTCAACTCGCCCGCCGTCGCCTCCGCCTCGAGCGTCGCCACGACCGAGGCGGTCGTGCTCGCGCCGACGTCGGCCATGATCAACGCCTCCTCGAGGCGTTCCCAGGTGTGCTCGTCGAGCGTTCCCCACAGCGTCGCCTGCAGCTCGCCGCCGAGCGCCTGGCGCGTCTTGGAGAGGTTCTCGCGCAGCCGGCGGAAGAGCCCGCGTTTGCGCTCCGTGCCCGCGGCGGGCTCGGCCTCGGCGCTGGCAGCAGCCTCGCCGGTGATGAACAGATCGCTCCAGTCGCGCGCCACGGCCGCGCGACGATAGCAGCGCGGCCTCAGGCGACCTCGGCGACCTCTGCGACCTCTGTGGCCGTCTCGGGCTGCGGTTGGGCCTCCTCGACCGCCGGCAGCTTGCGCGAGAGCACCTTCGAAACGCCGTTGCCGCCCATCGACACGCCGAACAGCCAGTCGGCGGCCTCCATCGTGCGCTTCTGGTGGGTGATCACGATGAACTGGGCGCGGCCGGAGTAGCGGCGCAGCAGCGCGAGGAAGCGATCGAGGTTGAGGTCGTCGAGCGCGGCCTCGACCTCGTCGAGGATGTAGAACGGGCACGGCTTCGCGAGGAACACCGCGAACAGGAACGCCAGCGCGGTCATCGACTTCTCCCCGCCCGAGAGCAGCGACAGGCGCTTCGCCGACTTCCCCGCCGGGGTGATCTCGATCTCGACGCCGAGCTGGCCGATCTCCGAGGAGTCCTCCTCGGCCTGCGCCTCGCGCTCGGCCTCGGCCTCGGCGGCCGCCTCCGCGGCGTCCGCGGCGCTCACGGCGGCCCCATCCCCGTCCGCGCGACCGCTGCCGTCCGAGCCTGCCCCGTCGAGCTGCTGTCCGCCGAGCACCGGCCGGGGCGCCTGCTCGTCGCGAACAAGCTTCAATCGACCCGACCCACCGGGGAACACGTCGCCGGCGAGCTCCTCGAAGTTGCGCGCCGCGGCCGCGAACGTCTCCGCGAAGGTCTCCTCGATCTGTTTGTCGGTTTCGCGAATCACCGCCCTCAGCTCGCGCAGCGCGGTCTCCAGATCGGAGCGCCTGCCCTCCAGCTCCTCGACGTGCGCGACCGCCTCCGCATACTCCTCCTGCGCGAGCGGGTTGACCGGGCCGAGCTGCTCGCGCCGGCGGCGCAGCCGCTCCACGCGGTTGGCGAGCGCCTCGGCCTGCTCCTGCTCGAGCGGCTCCGCCTGCGCGGCGCGCGCCTCGGGCGAGAGCTCCAGCAGATCCGCCACCGCCTGCGCCTCCTGGGTGGCCTCCTGCGCCTGGTCGCGCAGCCGCTGCGCGGCGACCTCGGCGCCGGTCACGGCCTCGCCCGCGCCGCGCAGCTGCGTCTGGATCTCGGCCTCCTCGCCGGCGCACTCGCGCAGCTCGCCCGCCATCGCCTCGCCGGCCTCGCGATCGCTCGCGAGCTCCGCCTCGAGCTCCGCCACTCGCAGCTCGACCGCCGCGCCCACAGCCGCTCAACGTCTCCGCCAGACGCGCGGCCAGCGGCGCCAGCGCGAGGTCCGCCGCGAGCTGCGCCCGCAGGCGCTCGATCCGCGCCAGGCGCTCGGCCCGTTCGCGCGCCACGCGCTCGGCCTGGCGGCGCTCGGCCGCGAGCTCGCCCTCCAGCTGCGCCTTCCTGACCGCGAGCGGGCCCTGCTGGGGCGCGGCCTTGCGCTGCTCGATCAGCCACTCCGTCCGGCGCTGCGCCTCGCCGCCCTCGGCGCGGGCACGCTCGGCCTCGCGCAGCGCCGCTTCGGCTGCGGTGCGTGCGTCCTCGGCCGCGCGCACCTCCGCCAGGATCCGCTCGGTCTGCGGCCTGCGCGGCCTGCTCGGCCTTCGACCGCCAGCTCGCTTGCCGCGATCAGCCGGTCGCGTTCGTTGCGCCGCGCCAGCACGCGCTCCTCGCCGCCCTCGGTCAGCTGGCGCACCTCGCCCCAGGCCGCGAACCACACGCGGCCCGTGCGCGTCGCGGCGATCCCGGCGAAGTCCCGGGGCAGGTCCTCCAAGCGCTCGACCACCCACGCGTCGGCGAGCAGCCGCCGCGCCAGCGCCATCACCTCCGCCGGCCCGCTCACGAGCTCCAGCAGCCGCTCCGCGCCGGGCACGGGCGGCTCGCGCTGCTCGTCGTCGTCGCGCCGCCTCCCCTCGCCCGGCGTGCCGAGCTCGGCCAGCAGCGCGCTGCCCCCGTCGGGGCCGGCGCGGTCGAGCAGCGTCTGCGCCCCGGCCACGTCGCGCACGAGCACCGCGCTCAGACGCCCGCCGAGCGCGGCGGCGAGCGCCAGCTCGTAGCCGTCACGCACGCTCAACTCCTCGCTCAGCGCCTTCGCCGCGCCCGCGGACGAGCCCGCCGTCGTATCGCCGCCACCGACGGCCGCGTGGCTGCGCAGGAACTGGTTGGCCACCGCCAGCTCGCCGCCCACCCGCGCGGCCTCGCGGCGCCGGTCCTGCGCCTCGCGCTCGGCCGCCTGCAGCCTCGCCCGTGCCTGCTCGGCCAGCTCGTCCGCCTGCGCGCGCGCCGCGCGCGCCTGCTCGAGCTCCGCCTCGCAGCTCCGCCACGCGCGCGACCTCGCGCTCGCGCGCGGTTCGGAGGTCCTCGATCTCGCGCTCGATCTCGCGCTCGCGCTCGACCTCGATCTGCGCCAGCTCGCCCTCCAGCGCCGCGATGCGCTGCTCGCCGACGCCCTGCGGCGCGTCCCGTGGGGCTCGGCGCCCCCGGCTCGGCGCCGGCCGCCGCGCCCTCGGCCGCTCGAGCATCGGCAAGTGCCCCCCGGCACCTTCGTGCCCCGACCGCCCCAGCGGCCACATCCGCGGCCGTGACCGCCCCGTCGTCGGCGCTCTGCGTCTCGCTCAGCGCACCCAGCTCGAGCTCCACGCGCTCGATCCGTCGCCTCAGGCTCTGCGCGCTCGCGCCGGCCTGCTCTTCGCGCAACCCGAGCCGCTCGCGCGCGGAGCGCGCCTCGTAGACGCGTTTCGCCAGCGCGTCGTGACGCTCGGCGCGCTCGGCCAGCGCCCGCTCGGCCTGCCCGCGCCGGGCGATCACCGCCTGCAGCCGCTCCTCGATCCGCTCGCGCGCCTCGCGCGCCTGCCGGACCCGGGCCTCGGCCCCCTCGAGCTCCGTCCCGCTCGCGCGCAGCGCCTCGCGCGCGAGCTCCCAGCGCGCTTCCAGCATCTGGCGCTCGAGGCGCTCGTGCAGCTCGGCCGCCTCCGCCTGGCGCTTGAGCGGGCGCAACCGCGTGCGCGCCTCGCGCTCGACGTCCAGCGCGCGGTCGAGGTTCTCCTGCGTTTTCTCGAGCTTCAGCTGCGCGCGGCGGCGGCGCTTGCGGTGCTTGCCGAGCCCCGCGGCCTCCTCGATCAGCAGCCTGCGGTCGCGCGGCTTGGAGGTCACGATCGCCTCCACCCGGCCCTGCGAGACGACCGAGTGCGTCTCCTTGCCGAGGCCGGTGTCGGAGAGCACCTCGATCACGTCGGTCAGCCGGCAGCGCGCCCCGTTCAGCCGGTATCCGCCCTCGCCGTCGCGGTCCAGGCGCCTGCACGATCGAGATCTCGCTCAGCGGCAGATCGACCGTGCCGTCGGAGTTGTCGAGCACGATCTCCACCTCCGCGGCGCTGCGCGCCTGCACGCCGCGGCCGCCGCCGAAGATCACGTCCTGCATCGACTGGCCCCTGATCGCCAGCGGCGACTGCTCGCCCATCGCCCACAGCACGGCGTCGGTCACGTTCGACTTGCCCGACCCGTTCGGCCCGACCACGACGCTCACGCCGGGTCCGAAGTCCAGGTGGGTGCGGTCGGGAAAGGACTTGAAGCCTTTCAGCGTCAGCGACTTCAGGCGCATCTGAGCCCAGCCATGGCGCGCGCCGGGTCGGCGTCCTACCGATCGAAGATCGTCCAGCGCAGCGTGCATGCACGCCGACGCGGGGTGGGTGGCGCCTGTTCAATCTTGCCCGGCTTGCCCTGCGAACCCAGGTACTCATGTCTGCTCCTGCAGTCGGTCGACGGCCTCGCGCGCGGCCTCCTGCTCGGCGTGCTTCTTGCTGCGGCCGCTGCCGCTCCCCAGCGTCTCCCCGGCGACGTTCGCCGCGACCGTGAACGTGCGGTCGTGCGGCGGGCCGGCTTCGCCGGTGACCGCGTAGCTCACCTCCGCCCCGCGCTGGGCCAGCAGCTCCTGGAGCGCCGACTTGAAGTCCAGCGGATGCTCGAGCGCCTGCTCGATCTCCGGTTCGAAAGCCTCGACGACCGCCGCCGCCGTGCGCTCGTAGCCGGCGTTCAGGTAGCAGGCCCCGATCACCGCCTCGATCACCGAGGCGAGCACCCGCTCGGTCTCGAGCATCGCCATCGTCGCGTTCGCCTCGACCTCCGCCGGCGCCGCCGCGCGCAGCCGGCGTGGCACCTCCAGGCGTTCGGCCACCACCCTGCACGACGGTCCCGACACGGCCTGCGCGCGGATCTTCGTCAGGCGCCCCGCGCCGAAGCGCTCGGCCTCCAGGCGCGGGTACAGGTGCGTCGTCACCGCCAGGCTGAGCACGCTGTCGCCGAGGAACGCCAGGCGCGTGTAGGAGTCGCTCGAGCGCTCGCTCCAGGAGGCGTGCGTGAAGACCTGCCGCTCCAGCTCCTCCGGCAGCTCCTCCAGCAGTTCGTTGAGCAGCTTCATCGCAATCGCTCCGATGGGCTCGCAGGGCAAGCTGGGCAAGGACGCAGGGAGCGTGGCGTGCTCGCACGCAAGCGACTGAGGACGCCGATCCAGCGCCGCCATGCGAGTCGTCGCGCTCCATCGCGCATCAGCCGTCGGTCTCGGCGTGGGCGAGGACAAAGTCACTGCCTGGCCGACCGTCAGGATCTTCGCCGCCTGCTCGTCGGACATCTCCACGCCGTAGGTGTCCTCGAGCTCCTGCACGAGCGTGTACAGGTCGAGCGAGTCGGCCTCCAGATCATCCTTGAAGCGCGTCGCCTCGCTCGATGCTCTCGGGATCGACGTCGAGCTCGTCGGCGAGGTGGGCCTGGATCAGGTCGAAGACTTGCTCGCGGGTCATCTCGAGGTGCGAGGGAATCCGCTCGGGAGCCGTCGCGTCGACGTGGAGGACGAAGCCGGCGGGAGGGACGTGTTGGCTGGTGAGCTCGATCATCTCGCCTGCGGCAGGCTAGCGCTCGACGCGGATACCGGCGCACCCGCCCGCTCCCGCAGCGCGCCCGCCGCTTCGAGCGCGAGCTGGGTCTTGCCGACGAGGTCCTCCTGCGCGCCGCGCTGCGCGCGCAGGATCGCCTGCGCGAAGCCCTTGCCGCGTGAAGCGCCCATGCGGCACCACCCCCAGGCTTCTCAGCCCCAGCAGGTAGGCGCCGCCCTGCTGCTCGGGGTCGAGCTCGTCGCGCACCCCGCGCAGCGCGGGCCGCAGCAGCGCGCCGCCCAGCTTCGCGCGCGTCGAGGCCATCGCCGCGTCACGCACCGCGCCGAGCAGCGTCTGCGAGACCCCCTCCATCAGCTTCAGCGCGATGTTCCCCGTCAGACCGTCGGTCACGATCACGTCCGCCACGCCGCTCACCACGTCGCCGCCCTCGACGTTCCCCACGAACCTCAGCGCCTCGCCGCTCCCCGCCTTCTCCGCGAGCTCCTCGCCGGTCTCCACGATCAGCCTGCCCCCGCGCGCCGCCTCCTCGCCGTTGGACAGCAGCCCCACGCGCGGGCTCTCCACGCCGAGCACCGTCCGCGCCAGCGCCGCGCCCATGAACGCGAACTGCACGAGGTGCTCGCGCCGGGCCTCGGCGTTCGCGCCGACGTCGAGCAGCGTCACCGGATGAGTCGGGAATCGGCAGCGGGAGCGCGAGCGCCGGGCGGTAGATGCCGCGCGCGCGCTTCACGTTGAACAGCCCCGCCGCGAGCGCCGCGCCCGTGCCGCCCGCGCACACCAGCGCCTGCGCCCTGCCGTCGGCGACCGCGCGCGCGGCCTGCACGATCGAGGCCTCGGGCGTGCTCCGCACCGCGCTCACGGGGTCGGCGCTCTTCGCGATCGAGACCGGCGCGTCGACGACCTCGACGCCTCGCGGCAACCGGCGCGGCCTGCAGCTGCGCCGCCGGCCCGAACAGCAGCACCCTCGCGCCCTGCGCCGCGGCCAGCGCGGCGCCGGCGGCGACCTCGGCCGGGCCCAGGTCGGCGCCGTTGCAATCGACCGCCACGACCGGCGTGCTCACCGGCGCTTACTCGTGGTCGTGGTCGTGCTCGCGTGGTCGTGCGTGCTCTGCACCACGACTTCTTTGCCCGCGTAGGACCCGCACACGGGGCAGACCCGGTGTGGCCGGCGTGGGCTGTGGCATTTCGGGCACGCGTTCACCGCGGGCGTGCCGATCTTGTGCTGCGCGCGGCGCTTGGCCGTGCGGCTGTGCGATTGCTTTTTCTTGGGGACGGCCATCGGTCGAGAAGATACCAGCCTCGTCAGGCCCTCGCCAGGCATGCCCTACCCGAGCCGGCATTCCCACGCCGGAATTCCCACCGCGCACCCGGCACCGACGTCCGCGCCCAGGGCTCCTGCTCGACGCCGCACTACTCCAGCTTCAGCTCGCTCAGCTTCGCCCAGCGCGGATCTGGCTCCGGCTCGTGGTGGTGTCCCGGTCCGGCCTCGTTCAGGTCGACCGCGCAGATCGGGCACAGCCCGGCGCAGTCCTCCCTGCACAGCACCTTCACCGGCGCCGCCAGCGCGAACGCGTCGCGCGCCCACGCCGCCAGGTCGAGCTTCTCGCCGTCCACATACGGGCTTTCCAGCTCCTCGCCCCCGCCCGGCACCTCGACCTCGCGCGCCTGCACCTCGACCTGCGGGCTCGCCTGCTTCAGGCAGCGCATGCAACTGCCGTCAGCGCCGCCTGGAATCGCAGCCTCAGCGCGTACCCGCTGCCGGTCATGCGCGACACATCGAGCTCCACCGGCACCTCTTTCCGGCTCGATCTCGTAGCGCTCGCCGCCTAGCTCCAGCGGCTCGATGCGCACGCCCAGCTCCAGCCGCCGGCCCTCGCCGACGCTCAGGCGCAGGCCCCCGAGGTCGAACTCGTCAGCTGTGGCGCTCACCACCTCCAGGCTAGCGCCGGCGTCCCGCAGCTCGCGCTTGAGCACCTTCCCCGTCGCGTTCCTGGGAGCTCGTCGAGGAACACGACCTCGCGCGGGACCTTGTACCGGGCGAGGTTCTCCTTCACGTACCCTTCACCGTATCCTCGCTCAGCTGCGCGCCGCCGCGGGGCACGACGAATGCCTTCAGTCGCTGGCCGAACTCCTCGTCGTCACGCCGATCACGGCGGCCTCCTCGACCTGCTCGTGGTCGGCGAGCAGGTCCTCGACCTCGCGCGGGAACACGTTCTCGCCGCCGCTCACGATCATCTCGTCGTCGCGACCGTCGACGAACAGGCGGCCGCCGGCGTCGAAGTGGCCCATGTCGCCGGTGCTCATCAGCCCGTCGACGATCTCCTTGCCGCCGCCGCCGGTATAGCCCTCGAAGACCATCTCGTTCGCCGCGAAGATCCTTCCGCGCTCGCCCGCTGGGAACCTCGTCGGCCCTGCTCGTCGAGCAGCTTCACGACCGTGCCCAACGGCGGCTTGCCGGCGGTGCCGGGCGCGGCGCGCAGGTCCTCGGGCGTGGCGATCGTCGCCCACGCGACCTCGGTCGAGCCGTACAGGTTGTAGAGCACGTCGCCGAAGGTGTCCATCGCCCGCGATCGCCAGCTCCCCCGGCAATGCCGAGCCGCTCAGAGCGATGATCTTCAGGGCGTGTGTGTCGTACTTGCGCGATCGTCTACGGCGGCAGGTCCAGGATCCGCTGCAGCATCACCGGCACGACCGCCAGCGCGCTCGCGCGGTGTTCGGCGACCGCGCGCAGCGTCGTCCTCGGGGTCGAAGCGCCGGCGCAGCACGAGCGTCGAGGACAGCGGCAGCGCGAGCGTGAAGTGCCCGAAGCCCCAGGAGTGGAACATCGGCGCGGCGATCACGGTCGTCTCGCGCGCGCTGCAGCGGGATCTTCGAGAACAGCGCCGCCACCGGCTCGACCGAATCGGGCTGCTTGCGGGCCGCGCCCTTCGGCGTGCCGGTCGTGCCGGAAGTGAGGATCACGACCCGCCCCGGCTGGCTCGGGCGGCGGTCAGATCGGGTCCGTGCTGCCGGCGGCGATCAGGTCCTCGAGCAGCGGGTCGGCGGGCTCGCTGCCGGGCTCGGCGCCAGGCGACGAAGCGCTTGCGTCCCTCGCCGCCATCGCCGACGAGGTTGGCGAAGTCCGCGTCGTAGACGAGCCCCGCGGGGTTCTCGCGACTGCATCACGTCGGTGATCTGCGGGCCGGCGAAGGCCGTGTTCAGGTACAGCGCGTTCGCGCCGAGCTTCGAGCACGCGACCGTCGCCTCGATGAAGCCGCGATGGTTGCGGCACATGATCGCGACGCTGTCGCCTTCTCTGATCCCGGCGGCGCGCATTTCGTGGGCGAGCGCGTTCGTGCGCAGATGCACCTCTTCGAAGGTCAGCGTCCCGCGCTCGTCGATCAGCGCCGCCCGGTGCGGGAAGCGCGCGGCCGAGCCCGTGTAGGCGGCGGCCGGCGTCGGGCCCCAGCGCCGCAGCGCCGCGACCGACCTGACGGCGCGGTCGGGCCTGACCGGGGTCAGAATGCCGGTGCCGAGGAAGACCTTGGCGACTTCGAGGCGGTATTTCAACGGCGAGCTCACCGCGGGCACCCTACTCAAAAACGCGCTCGCCGCGCATGCGCGAGTCCTCTGGGCTGCTGTTCGGGTCGGTACATGTACCGACCCGCGGGGCTGCACATGTGCAGCCCCGGGCAGTGCCACATGTGGCACTGCCTTCCGGCAGGCACATGTGCCTGCCGGCCTGGCCGTGCATGCACGGCCAGGGGCCATGTCGCATGCGACATGGCCTCCCTAAAAGCTCAGGAGACTTCGGCGGGCTCGTCCTTGCCCTGCAAGCGCTCGCGGCCACGTTGCACGGCAGCGATGAACTTCGAGAGGTTGACCTCGAGCGTGTTCAGGATCTCGTCCGCGTAGTCCTCGGCGCCCAGCCGAATCTCGCGCTCGCGCGTGCGGGCGTCCTCGACGATGTCCTCGGCGGCGCGCTCGGCCTGCTTCGTGACCTCCTCGTCGCCGACCAGTTTCTCCTGGCGCTCGCGCGCGTCCTTGACGATCCGCTCGGCCTCCTTCTTGGCCTCCGCGAGCATCTCTTGGCGCTCCTTCACGATCCAGCGCGCCTGCTTGATCTCCTCGGGGATCGTCGCGCGCATCTGGTCGAGGATGTCGTAGATCTCCTCCTTGTCGACCCTGACCTGATCGGTCATCGGCACCGATTTGGCGTTGTGCACCAAATCGTCGAGCTTATCTATGAGTACCAGGACATCCATTGCGTCTCCAAGTTCGTCAGCGCTTCAGCTCTTCCTGCAACCGTCTCGCGACCTCGCCGGGGACGAGATCGTCGATCCTGCCCCCGAAGGTGGCGAGCTCCTTGACACCACTCGACGAAAGGAAACTGTACTGCGGACTGGCCATCAGGTAAACCGACTCGACCTCCGGGTCCTGCCGGCGGTTGAGCTGGTTCATCTCCAGCTCGTACTCGAAGTCGGAGATCGCGCGCAGCCCCTTGACGATCGCCTTCGCCCCGACGTGCCGCGCGAATTCGACCACGAGCGTCGAGAACGGCTCGGCCCTGACCCCCTCCAGATCGGCGATCGCGTGTTCGATGAAGCCCATCCGCTCCTCGATCCCGAACAGCGCCTTGTTCTTCCTGACCGATCGATTGACGACCCCGACGACGACTTCGTCATACAGCGCCGCCGCCCGGCGGATCACGTCGAGGTGCCCGTTCGTGATCGGGTCATACGAGCCCGGGCAGACGACGATCGACTTCTCCAGCGAGCTCATCCTTGTCCAACCCCGCCGCGGCTTCCGATGACCGCCGGCTCCGCCCCCACCGCCGTCGTCTCGGACAGGACGATCCCGGAGGACCCGCCCAGCCGAGCCGGCGAATTGCCGCGCGAGGACGAGCCCGCGTGCTTGCGCGGATCACGTGTGGCGGTGGATTGTGATCGTGGTGTCGCCATAGCGCCGTTCCCTCTCGATCTCCCCCCACGACAGCTCCAGCGGCGCCCGGCGATCGCTCTCCACGACCACGCGCGCCTGCGCTGAGAGCAGCGGCGCAAGGGCCGGCGACAGCTCGCCTCCCATCTCGCCTGCCCGCCTGTAGGGAGGGTCGATCAGCACCAGATCGTACGTCTCCGCGCGCTCCCGTGCACTGCGCAGCGCCACGAGCGCCTCCCCACGACGCACCTCCGCCTCGGGCTCGTCCAACTCGAGCGCACGCAGATTGGCCTGCAATGCCGCCAGCGCGGCAGGGTGGCGCTCGACGAATACGGCCCGCGAGGCGCCCCGCGAGAGCGCCTCGATCCCGAGCGCGCCGGTACCCGCGAACAGGTCGAGCACGCGCGCCTCGTGGAGATCGCCGAGCATCGAGAAGATCGCCTCCCGCACCCGGTCGGACGTCGGCCTGGTCGTGGATCTGCCCTTCGGCGCCACCAGCCGCCTGCCGCCGAAGCGCCCGGCGATCACCCTCACGCGGGAATCGGCTCCAGCGCCTCGTCGCCGAACGTCCGTGCGAGCGCCTCGCCCAGCAGCGCGTGCTCCGGGCTCTTCAGCTCGGGGTCGCTCGCGAAGATCGCCTGGGCGCGGGCGCGGGCGCGCTCGAGCAGATCGGCGTCACCTGGAAGGCACGCCACCGCGAACTGGCCCAACCCCGATTGGCGCGTCCCCACCAGCTCGCCCTCGTCGCGCAGCTCCAGGTCGATCTCCGCCAGCCGGAAGCCGTCGGTGTGCTGCACCATCGCGCGCAGCCGCCGCGCGCCTGCGGGTCCCACGAGCAAGCAGCTGGAGCGGTGCTCGCCGCGCCCGACCCTGCCCCGCAGCTGGTGCAGCTGCGAGAGCCCGAAGCGCTCGGCGTTCTCGATCAGCATCACGGTCGCGTTCGCCACGTCGACCCCTACCTCGATCACGGTCGTCGCCACCAGCACGCTCGCCTGACCCGAGGCGAACCGCGCCATCGCCTCCTGCTTCTCCCGGGGGCGCATCTGCCCGTGCAGCAGCACCAGCTCATAGCCCTCGAGCTCGCCCTTCGCCAGGCGCTCGTACTCGGCCTTCGCCGCCTTCATCTCGGTCGCCGGAGTCGCCCCGGCCGCAACCGGGGCCACGGGCGCCTGGGTCGCCGCACGCTCTCCCGCGGACGCGCCCGCAGCCTGACCGGCGTCGCGCGGCGCCGACTGTTCGGCCGGCCCGGACGGCTGGACCGGCTGGACTTCCTCGACCAGCGGACACACCACATAAGCCTGCCTACCCGCCCGCAGCTGCTCGCGCAGCTGCTCGTACGCCAGCGCCCGCGCACGCTCGCCCGCGACGATCCGCGTCTCGATCGCCTGCCTTCCATGCGGCAGCTCGCGCAGGACGCTCACGTCGAGATCCCCGTACTTCGCCAGCGCGAGCGTGCGCGGGATCGGCGTCGCGGTCATGTGCAGCACGTGCGGCGCCCTCCGCTCCCCGCCCTCCACCTCGGCGCCCGCCGTCGAGCGCTTCTCTTCCAGCGCCGCGCGCTGACGCACACCGAAGCGGTGCTGCTCGTCGACCACGGCCACCGCGAGCGCGCGGAAGCGGACGTCGGGCTCGATCAGGGCGTGGGTGCCGACGATCAGGCCCAGCTCGCCGCTGGCGAGCTTCCCCAGCGTGTCCTCGCGCCGCTTGCCGGTCGTCGTGCCGGTGAGCAGCGCGGCCGACACCGGCTCTGCGCCGAGCAGCCGCTGGAGGGTCGCGAAGTGCTGTTCGGCGAGCGTCTCCGTCGGCGCCATCAGCGCGGCCTGCATCCCCTGCTCGACCGCGCGCAGCATCGCGTACAGCGCCACCACCGTCTTGCCGCTCCCCACCTCGCCCATCAACAGCCTCTGCATCGGCCGGACGCTCGCGAGCTCCGCTGCGATCGTCGCGACCGCGCGCTGCTGGTCGCCGGTCAGCGCGAATCCCAACCCCTCCTGCAGCCAGCGCTCGCTCAACCCCGCCCGCTCGTCCTGCCCCGCGAGCGCGTACGCCGTCGCGCTCTCTCCCCGCCGCGCGCGTCTGCGCAAGAACAGGAGCTGCGTCAGCAGCAGCTCCTCGAACGCCAGCCGCTGCCGGCCGCGCTCGCGCTCCTCCGCGTCTTGTGGGAAGTGCATCGCGGCGAGCGCGCTACTCCGGTCGGCAAGCCCTTCGCCCACCCGCGTGGCCGCCCCCAGCGTCTCGGGCACATCATGTAGAGCAGCCCTGGCGTTCTGGACGAGGGCCAGGATCTGCGTCGAGCTCACGCCCTCGCTCGCCGGGTAGTGCGCGATCTCGCCGGCCCCACCCGTCGCGCCGGAGGGCACGCCCGGAGATGCGGCCGAGGGCACGGCCGAAAGCCCGGACGGGGAAGTAACGGGGGATGTAGCCAACGGTTCAGCCGAGGATGCCGTTGGGGGCGTGGCCGGGGATGCAGCGGGCGATGTGGCAACTGGGGACGTGGCGACGCCGAGTGCGTGATGGGCGACGTTGAAGGTTCCCCGCTCGGTCGTCTTGCCGTGCAGGATCAGCCGCGTCCCCGGCGGGTAGCGCTGCGCCAGCCACGGCTGGTTGAAGAACGTCGCGCGCATGCTCCCGGTGGCGTCGAACACGGTCGCTTCGACCAGCGGCTTCATCCCCCGCCTGCGCACCGCGCGCGCGGCGACCCTGCGCACCTCGACCGCGACCGTCGCCGGCTCGCCCACCTTCAGCGCCGCCACCGTGCGCGCCTCACGGCTGTCGCGTGGCAGGTGCTCCAGCAGCGCGCCGACGCTCGTCAGACCCAGCGCCCGCAGACCGTCCGCGAGCTTGCCCTCGCGGGGCACATCGAGCGGGTCTTCCAGCCGCGAGGGCCGCGGCCAGCGCACGGGCGCCTCGAGCAGCTCCTCGCGGCTCAGACGACGCGCCGATGCAAACGCGCGCTGCTCACACGGAGCTACCTGCTGCGTGTCTACAGAGACGCTGTACGTGATACCCACCGTATCGGGGCCAGCCAGACCCGCTGGGACTGGGTCAACTGGAGAATCTCCGGTCGCGGGGTCCACCCGCTGGGAGCCGGTCGTAGCTGTAGCGGACGGGGACATCTTCCCCGTCCATCATGCACCAACGTTCGGCGGTCGTCACTCCGCGGCCAGCAGCCACCAGTAGGCGGGCTGGCCGCCGTCGTGCAGCTCGAGCTCGACCCCACCGTTCGCCATGCCGGCGACCTCCGCGGCTCCCAGCGGCAGATCGCGGCCGGCGAACACGCTGATCAGCTCCGCGTCCTCGGCGAGTGCGGCGAGCACCGCCCGCAGCGTCGCCTCCGGCTCGCCCCAGGCGACCACCTCATCGGCCACGAAGCCGACCGCGTCGCCGCGGGCGAAACGCCCCTGCGCGTCGTCGCGCGCCGCCTGCGCGACCGCTCCCGTGCGCAGATGGGCGAGCGCCTCGTTCAACGCGCGTGCGTTCTCCTCGACCGTGCGATCGGACTCGAGCGCGACCGCGGCGGCGAGACCGGCCTGCTGGCTGGTGGCACGGGCCACGAGCACCTGCTTGTCCGACAGCTCGGCCGCGTGCTCGGCGGCCATGATCACGTTTGTCGAGTTCGGCAGCACCACGACCTCCTCGGCCGGCACCTCGTGGATTGCCGCGAGCAGGTCGTAGGTGGAGGGGTTGAGCGTCGGGCCGCCGTCGATCGTGTGTACGCCCAGCGCCTCGAACATCGCCCGCAGCCCGTCGCCGCTGACGACCGCGACCGCGCCGCAGCGCGCGCGGGGGCCGCGCGGGCCGTCGGCCGTGGACCGCCCAGGGGTCGCGGCAGACGACGCGACGGGCGTACCCTCAGATCCATCGTCTCCACCGGCCGGATCTTTGCCGTGGGCGAGGTCGCCGAGCCGCTCGTCGCGCTCGCTGACCTGCAGGTGCATGTCCGCGACGTCTAAGTGCGAGACCTCGCCGGCCTGCGCGAACACGGCGGTCGCGCGCTCGGGCTCGTCGGTGTGCACGTGCACCTTCAGCGTCGTCGCGTCGCCCACGACCAGCACCGAGTCGCCCAATTCCTCCAGCGGCGCGATGAAGCGCCCCGAACTCAGCCCGGTGCCGGTGACGGCGAAGTTCGTGCAGAAGCGATAGGTGCTCGAGTGGTGCTCGGGGTGGCTGATACGCGCGGGCGCGTCGTAATGGTCGAGCTCCGGCGGATCGTCGCCGCGCAGCGCCGCGACGACGCCCGCGAAGATGATCGTCAGCCCGTAGCCGCCCGCGTCGACGACGCCGGCGTCGCGCAGCGCGGCCAGCAGCTCCGGCCCGCGCTTGACCGACTCCTGCCCGGTCGTCACGGCGCGCTCGAGCGCGGCGGCGATCGCGGCGTCCTGCTGTCCCGGCGCCGCGTCGGGGTCCAGGCGCTGGCCCTCGGGGGTGTGCGCGAGGTCGGTCACGATCTGGTGGGCCATCTCGCGCGCGACGGTCAGGATCGTGCCCTCCGCCGGTTCCCGCACCGAGGAGTAGGCGCGGTCGGCAGCGTTGGCCAGCGCCGCACCGATCAGCGTCGCGTCGATCAGCTCGCCGGGACGGCTGACGAGCTCCTCGGCGGCGCCGCGGATCAGCTGCGAGAGGATCACGCCCGAGTTCCCGCGCGCGCCCAGCAGCGCCGCGCGCGCGACCGACTGCACGATCTCCTCGCGCCCGATCTCGTCGATCGTGCGCGCCTCGTTGCTCCCCTGCAGGCGGTCGAGCTCGGCCAGCACCGCGCGCAATGTCAGCGCCATGTTGTCGCCCGTGTCCCCGTCGGCGACGGGGAACACGTTCAGGTCGTTGACCTCCTCGCGGCGCGATTCCAGGTGCGCCAGCGCCCCCGCGACGGCAGCGCGAAAGCGGACCAGGTTCGTATCGGTCACGCCCACACCTCTATCACCTCATCCGGGCGGCACGCCGCCCGCTCGCAGCAAGAATGACCTATGCGGCCTTGGTTACCTTGCCGGCTTTCAGACAACGAGTGCAGACGTAGACACGCCGCGGCGCCTTGCCGACGAGGATCCGCACCTTCTGCAGGTTCGGGTCGAAGCGCCGCTTGGTCGCGACCATCGAGTGGCTGCGGCTCTGGCCGAACGCCGGACCCTTCCCGCAGCTGTGACATACCTTTGCCATGCGCGGCAGTCTAGAGCCTTTTCAAAATAGGAGGCGCCGGCTGCCGTCGGGCGCTTCGAGCCTCAGCCATCGAGGCCGGGACGCGCGGACCTCAGCGACCCGCGAGCTCGCGCCGCAGCGCCGCCATTCGCAGCACCGCCTCGGCGGCGTGAGCGCCCTGATCGCGCTTGCCGCCACCGGCGCGCGCGAGCGCCTGCTCCATCGTCGCGCAGGTGAGCACGCCGAACGCGCACGGCACACCCGTGTCGAGCTGTACCTGCATCACGCCGCGCGCGGTCTCCGCGCAGACGAAGTCGTAGTGGTCGGTCTCGCCCCTGATCACCGCCCCCAGGCAGGCGACGCCGGCGAAGCGGCCCGACTCGGCGGCGTACTTCGCGGCCAGCGGCAGCTCGTAGGCGCCCGGCACGTCGAACACCTCCACGTCCCCGTGGCCGGCCTGCGCGAACGCGCCTCGCGCGCCGCTCAGGAGGCGCTCGGCCAGGTCCTCGTAGAAGCGGCCCACGGCGATCGCGTAGCGCTCATCCTCCTCGCCACCCTGCGGCTGCGGCTGCGCGACCGCCGCGACCGCCTCGCGCGCCGCCCGCGCGACGGCCTGGACCTCGGCGAACCGCTCGCTCACCAGTCGAGCCCTTCCTCGGCCGCGTCGCGTTCGCGCTCGGCGCGCAGCAGTTCCGCGTCGAGGTTCAATCCCTGGTGGTGCAGCGTGTGCCCCATCCGCTGCGCCTTCGTGCGCATGTACTCCTCGTTGTGCGGGTTCGGCGCGTGCTCGATCGGCACCTGCGCGCTGACCGACAGGCCGTAGCCCTCGAGGCCCTTGATCTTCTTCGGGTTGTTCGTCAGGATGCGGATCGAGGACAGGCCCAGGTCGACGAGGATCTGCGCGCCGATGCCGTAGTCGCGCAGGTCGGCCGGCAGGCCGAGTTGGAGGTTCGCGTCGACGGTGTCGAGGCCGTCCTCCTGCAGGCGGTAGGCCTTCAGCTTGTTCAGCAGGCCGATGCCCCTGCCCTCCTGGGCGAGGTACAGCAGCACGCCCTGCCCTTCGGCCTCGATCATCGCGAGCGCCGACTCCAGCTGCTCGCCACAGTCGCAGCGCAGCGAGTGGAAGACATCGCCGGTGAGGCACTCCGAGTGCACGCGCACGAGCACGTCGTCCTGGCCGCTCACGTCGCCCTTGACGAGCGCCACGTGGTGCTTCTCATCGAGCAGCGAGCGGTAGCCGACGACCTCGAACTCGCCGAACGCCGTCGGCAGCCGCGCCGCGGCGACCCGTTCGACGAGCATGTCGTGCTGGCGCCGATACGCGATCAGGTCGGCGATCGTGATCATCTTCAGCCCGTGCCGCGCGCAGTAGTCGGCGAGATCGCCGACGCGCGCCATCGTGCCGTCGTCGTTCATCACCTCGCAGATCACCCCTGAGGGGTTCAACCCGGCCAGCCGCGCGAGGTCGACCGCGGCCTCGGTCTGCCCGGTGCGCTCGAGCACGCCTCCGGAGCGGGCCTTCAGCGGGAAGATGTGCCCCGGCTGGACGAGGTCGCGGGGATGGCTGGCGGGATCGATCGCGACCTGGATCGTGCGCGCGCGATCGTGCGCGGAGATTCCCGTCGTGACCCCTTCGCGCGCCTCGATCGAGACCGTGAACGGCGTCTCGAACGACGATTCGTTCTTCGCCGCCATCAGCTCCAGGCCCAGCTCCTCGCAGCGCTCCGGCGTCAGCGACAGGCAGATCAGCCCACGGCCCTCCTTCGCCATGAAGTTGATCGCCTCCGGCGTCGCGAACTGCGCCGCTAGCGTCAGATCGCCCTCGTTCTCGCGGTTCTCGTCGTCGCACACGACGATCATCCGGCCCGCGCGGATCTCCTCGAGCGCCTCCTCGATCGTCGCGAAGGGGGTGGTCGTGCTGGTCTCGCTCATGTTCTGCCGGCCTCCAATAGACGCTCCACGTGCTTCGCCAGCACATCCGCCTCCAGGTTGACCTTATCTCCGATGCCCGCCGCTCCAAGGTTCGTTCGTTGCAGTGTCTCCGGGATCAGCGACACCTCGAAGCCGGGCGGGTGGGACTCGATCAGCGCGCTCACGGTCAGGCTGACGCCGTTCACGGCGACCGAGCCCTTCTCGACCAGGTAGCGCCCTAGACCAGCGGGCTCCTCGCTCGCGATGGCGACGCTCAGCACGCGCGCGAAGCCCTGCTCGTCGATCGCGCTGACCGTGCCGACCCCGTCGACGTGGCCCTGGACGACGTGCCCGCCGAGCCGATCGGCGGCGCGCAGCGGCAACTCGAGGTTCACCCGCGCGCCGACCGTCAACGCTCCCAGGGCCGAGCGGTCGAGCGTCTCGCGCATCGCCTGCGCCGCGAAGCTGCCGTCGCCGACCTCGGTCGCGGTCAGGCAGACGCCGTCGACGGCGATCGAGTCGCCCTCCGCGAGCTCCCCCGCCAGCCGCGTGGCGATCTCGAGCGTGGCGCCGTCTTCGTCCTCGTGCAGGGCTGTCACCCCACCTATATCGGCGATCAGGCCCGTGAACATCAATCGCTCGCCTCCTACCACTCGCGCAAACGTGCGGATACGAGGATGTCCTCGCCGACGCGCTCGCAGTCGAAGGTGAGCGCGCGCAACGCCTCGGAGATTCGCTCGACTCCCTTCCCCTCGAGGGGATCGCGCGCGGCGCTCCCGCCAAACAGCAACGGCGCCAGAAACAGGCGGATCTCGTCGATCTCGCCCGCGTCGAGGAACGCGCCGGCGAGATGCGGACCGCCCTCGAGCAGGATCGCGGTGACGCCCAGCGCCCCCAACTGCTCGAGGCCCGAGCGGACCCTCGCCGGCTCGTTCTCGCCCGTCGCCACCACCACCTGGACGCCGGCCGCCTCGAGCGCGTCGGTGTCGGCACGCGCCGCCGCCCGGGAGACCACGACCGTGAGCGGGATCTCGGCCGCGGCCGCCACCAGCTGCGAGGTGGGCGGGAGACGGGCGAGCGAGTCGAACACCACGCGCCGCGGCTGGGCCGGCAGGTCGTCCTCCAGGCCCTCCGGGCGCGCGGTCAGCCGCGGGTCGTCGGCGAGCGCCGTGCCGATGCCGACGACGACCGCGTCGACCGAGGCGCGCCAGCGGTGGGCCAGCTCGCGGCTGTCCTCGCCGCTGATCCACTGCGAGTCCCCGGTGCGGGTCGCAACCTTCCCGTCGAGCGTCATCGCGGACTTGAACAGCACCCACGGTCGCCCCACGCGCGCGTGCTTGCGAAAGGCCTGGTTGAGCAGCCGCGCGCGCGCCGCCAGCTCCTCGCCGGCGAGCAGCACCTCCACGCCCTCGTCGCGCAGGATCCCGAGGCCGCGCCCCGAGGCCTTCTCCGTGGGATCGTCGGAGGCGACGATCACCCGTTTGATGCCCGCGTGCAGGATCGCTTCGGTGCAGGGCGGCGTCTTGCCCTCGTGGCAGCACGGCTCGAGCGACACGTACAGCGTCGCGCCGCTCAGATCCGCCACGCCGCACGCCTCGATCGCGTTGACCTCCGCGTGCACCCCGCCAAACCGTTCGTGCCAACCCTCGCCCAGCACCTCGCCGTCGCGCGCGACGACGGCGCCCACCACGGGGTTGGGCTTGACCGCGCCGAGGCCGTTGCCGGCGAGCTCGATCGCGCGCTCCAGGTGCGTCCGGTCGGTATCGGTGCAGGTCGTCATTCGCACTCAGGATATCTCCGGCGGTTGCGCGGCATTTCTCCTGGCTGTTTGCCCTGCGTGTTCCGATCGCGGCGCGACGGCGCTTTCGCCCGGCGGCTTCCCGGGATTTTCAAGATGCATCCCCGCAACGCCCGCCGTGCAGGCGGTAGACGATCATTTCCGGACCCGGCCGGTAGTAGGCGAGCGGGTAGTAGTCGAAGCTCCAGTCGAAGTCGAACCCAACGCGGTCGCGGCCATGCGTGTAGGGCGAGGCGCGGTAGACGACTTCGCCCTGCCTGGCCAGCGCCGCGTAGTAGGCGATCGCCAGCGGCACCGCCCGCGGGTCGGCGAACGCGCGCCCGGACTGGGTCGAGCCGCTCACCACCCAGCAGTAGCCGTTGCGCTCGTAGTAGCCGATCAGCGCGGGCGCAAGCGTGCGCACGTAGTCCTCGATCCCGACTTCCCGGGGCTGGCTCGACGCCGGTTCGAGCTCGCCGCCGGCGGAGATCCGCGAGAACAGCGAGGCGTACTTCGGCCAGCGATATGGGTTGCCCGCGGTCGAGGTCCCCGGGATCGCTTCGCGCGCCCATTCGTCGGGGGAGACGGGCTCGGCCACGATCGGCGCGCCCTTCGGCACGTGCGCGACCAACCACGCGCGCGTCAGGGTGCGCGTGTCGGCGCGCGAGAGCACCAGGCCGGAGTGGACGCTGTAGACGAGGCCCTGGGCCAGCAGGATCGCGACGAGCAGCGCGGCGACGCCGATCCGGAGCCCGCCTGTCGTGCGCCCGGCGCCGATCCGCCCCGGTCGCAGCGGTCACGGCGATCCCGCCGCCGCGGCGCCGCGCCTGGGTGCCCGCCACGTGCCGCGCGTGCCCGCTGCGCTGAGATGCGCTGCGCCCGGGCACTCAACCGCCCGCCCGCGAGGCGAACGATCCGATCGACCACCAGCGACGCGAAGAACGCCGCGAGCAGGCAGAGGATCGGGAAGATCGGCAGCAGCCAGCGCCCGAAGTAGCGACCCTCCAAGCCCATCAGCAGCAGGAACAGCAGCGGCGCGGGCACCAGCATCAGCCCCAGCCACCGCTCCCTGCGCCAGATCGCGAGCATTCCGCCGAGCGCCGCCAGCGCCGGCACCCAGCCGAGCCCCCAGGTGAGCGTCCACAGGTAATAGAGCAGGCCGCCCTCTTTCGGGGCCCCGAGCTTGCCCTGGGCTTCGGCGGAGAGCGTCGACTGGTGCACCAGTTCGGCGTGGAAGTCTGCGTAGTCGAGCACCGCGTACGGGTTCGCGACGAAAAAGGCGAGCAGCGCGGCGAGGCCCGCGAGCAGCAGGCCGATCGCCGCGCGACGGCCGACGATGTACGCGCGGGCGTCGGCCTCGACGTTTAGATAGCGCGCCGTCGCTGCCGCCAGCAGCGGCAAGAGCACAATCCCGGCGGTGTACTTGCTCGCGCACGCCAGCCCCAGCCCGACGCCGGCGAGCAGGTAGTCGCGACGGCGGCCTTTTCGCAAGACCCCGGCACTTCCCAGCAGCGAGAGCGTCAGCGGGAACAGCGTCGGCACGTCGTTGAGCGCCAGGTGCGCGTAGAAGACCGGCAGGAACGCGACCGCCTCGATCGCCGCCGCTAGCAGGCCGACGGCGCGACCGAAGAGGCGCGCGCCGGTCGCGTACAGCAGCCACAGCGACCCCGTGCCGAGCAGCGCGACGGCCACGCGGGCGAGCGTGTAGACGCCCTCCGGGTGCAGCTCGAGTGCCCGCACCACGCCCTCGGGGCTTCCGTAGGAGAGCCGGAAGAGGAAGTGCAGCAGATACGTGAACGCGGGCGGGTTCGCGAAGTAGTGCGGGTTGAGCGTGCTCTTGCGGAACATTTCGACCGCGTGCGGCACGAAGTGCTGGGCCTCGTCGGTGTTGTACGGATAGGGCAGCCCCTGCCGCACGCCCCACAGGCGCAGCCCGAGGCCGGCGAGCAGCACCACCGCCAGACCCGACCAGGCCCAGCGGCGCGACAGCCCCGGCCCCATACCCGGGCCCGCACCCGCGGTCGCAGGCGCACCGCGGACGGGCGTCGCGGGCTCGGGCTCAGCAGTTGCCATAGACCGCGTAGTAGCGACTCGTGTAGATCCGTTTGAAGCCTGGCAGCGGGACCTGGTCGCGCGGGTCGTCGCCGACGTCGACGATCGCCTCGAAGAACACCGCGCTGCCGAGCGGATAGACGGCGACGCTGCCGGCGCGGATGCGGTTCTCGAGCGTGGGCGAGCCCCGGTCGGCGTCGGCGCGCGCCTCGCTGCGGGCGACGATGTCGTGCTGGCCGGTGCTGTCGAGGATCCAGCGCGCGTCGGGGATCAGCTTGTTGTCCGGCAGCGACAGCAGCGGGCAGCGCTTCAGCTCGGCCTTCACCGCCGGGCTGGCCAGCGCGCGCGCCAGGCCCTCGTGGAATTCCTCGTGGTAGGCGAGCGTCGTGCGCAGGCTGGAGAGGCTCAACGTGGTCGCGGCGGCGTAGGCTCCGTAGAGCACCAGCGCCGCGGCCGCGGCCATCCACACGCGGCGCAGCTTCGATCCGCGCTCGAGCATCGACCAGCCGCCGATCGCCACCGCGCAGAAGATCAGCCCGACCGAAGCCGCGCCCATCAGGTAACGGTCGATCACCGACGCGCCGACAGCGCCCTCGGCGACGAACACGAGCACGAGCACGAGCAGCGCCACCAGCGGCGTGAGCACGCGGCGCGGCGCCAGCCACACCGCCAGCGGGATGCCGAGGACGATGCCGAGGATCACCGCCAGCTTGTCGATCCGCACCCCATACGTCCACACCGACGCGACCACGCCCGACAGCCCCTGCGAGCGCCCGAGTTCTTCGGCCAGGCCGGCGGTCGATTGCAGCGAGTACAGCGGGTTGCCCGTAACCACCGTGTCGACGCAGACCCACACGACCGGCGCGATCAGGGCGAGGCCGAGGTAGAGCAGCCGCCGGCGGTTGTCGATCGCCGGGGTCTCGCCCGCCGCGGGCGAGCGCGGCCACGCGCACCACAGCCAGTAGACGCCGCTCAGCACCCACGCGTCGGGGCGCAGCAGCCCGGCGGCGGCGAGCATCAGGAAGACCGTCGTCCCTCGCCGGGGCCGCTGCACCTCGAGCGCCACCGCCCACACGATCAGCGCGACGTAGGAGAGGTCGAGGTAGCCCTGCGCGGCGAGGTTCTCGTCGTAGAAGCGGCTGAGCATCAACAGCGCCGCGAACATCCCGACGACCGGCCCGAAGCACAGCCGCGCGAGCCGGTAGACGCCCGCGACGAGCGCCACGAACGAGGCGATCGAGCCGAACACCATCAGCCGCGCGCCGCCCTGGCCGAAGATCGAGCAGAACATGCCGAAGGCGATCGCCAGCGGATGCTCGGTCGGGCCGCGATAGACCTGGAAGTCGGGCAGGTGCAGGTGCAGCAGGTCGCGGCCCCAGAGCAGCGCGTAGAAGGAGTCGTACGTCGGATACGTCGGGAACGCGAAGTACCCGAACAGCGCGACCGCACAGAGCGCCGCGAACGCGAGCTTCGCCCACGTCGAGGCGTCCACCGCGCGCAGCCGCTGCAGCGGGGTCGAGTCCTGCCGCGGCTTGCTTAGCGTGGCGCTGGCCATATGGGGCGTAGAGCCTATCCGGGAGGGGACATGCCCCTCTGCACATGACCCCACGGGGTAGGCTTTTATGCAGGAGGGGGACAGGTCCCCCTCCTGACCACCCCCTCCTGGACCCCAAGCCCCTTCCTCATCATCCGAACCCTTCGCTCGAGCATGACGGAGCCAGGCCCCCATGACTCCCCCCAAACATCCGTGCCAGGTTTCTAGCTAATGAAGCTCATCATCCAAATCCCCTGTTACAACGAGGCCGAGCAGCTCCCGCGGACGCTCGCGGAGCTGCCCGATGCGGTCGAGGGCTTCGCGACGGTCGAGCGGCTGATCATCGACGACGGCTCGACCGACGAGACGATCGCGGTCGCGCGCGCGCACGGCGTCGATCACATCGTGCGCCTGACGAACAACAAGGGCCTGGCCGCCGGGTTCCAGGCGGGCCTCGACGCCTGCCTGAAGCTGGGCGCCGACGTGATCGTGAACACCGACGCCGACAACCAGTACTACGGCCCCGACATCTCCCGGCTGGTTGCGCCGATCCTCGCCGGGCGCGCCGACATGGTCGTCGGCGACCGCGAGGTGACGGGCATCGAGCACTTCTCGCCGCTGAAGAAGACGCTCCAGCGCCTCGGCTCGTGGGTCGTGCGCCAAGCTTCCTCGACGACGGTGCCGGACACGACCTCCGGCTTTCGCGCTTACAACCGCGAGGCGGCGATCCAGCTGCTGGTGGTCTCGAAGTTCACCTACACGCTCGAGACGATCATCCAGGCCGGCAAGCAGCTCGTCGCGATCGACCACGTCCCCGTGCGCACGAATCCGAAGACGCGCGAGTCGCGCCTGTTCCCCTCGATGGGCGCCTACGTGCGCCGCAACGCGGTCTCGATCTTCCGCATCTACGCCCAGTACGAGCCGCTGCGCGTGTTCTGGAGCCTGTCCGCCCTGATGGGCGTGGTCGCGCTCGCGGTCTGGATCCGCTTCATCCTCGCCTACGCCGACGGCAGCGGCAAGGGCCACGTGCAGTCGCTGATCCTCGGCGCGGTGCTGTTCATCGCGGCCGTCGTGCTGTGGGCGCTGGGCGTGATCGGCGACCTGCTCGCCGCGCAGCGGGTGATGACGCAGAAGACCTTCGAGCGCGTGCGCCGGATCGAGCTCGAGTTGAAGGTCGCCCCCTCGCACTATGAGCCGGGCGCACCGCCCACCACGAGTCGAGACGAGATCGATCGAGATCTGGGAGAGAGGCAGAGGGGGACGGAGGAGCACGAGGCGGTGAGGTTGTGAGCGGCGCCGTGACGGTCTCCGAGGAAGGGATCGTCACCGGGAACACGTACGACAAGTACGGCTCCACGAACCCGGTCGTGCGGCGCCTGATGAGCGCCTTCGAGCGCACGCTCGACGAGCTCTTCGCGCAGGCCGACCCCAAATCGCTGCTCGACGTCGGCTGCGGCGAGGGGGTGCTCGTGCACAAGTGGGCACAACGGCTGGGCGAGGGGCGGCGCGTGGTCGGGATCGACCTGGAGGAGGAGTCGATCCAGTCCGGCTGGGCCGAGCGCACAGCGCCGAACCTCTCCTACCAGGTGATGCACGCCGAGAACCTGCCATTCGCGGAGAACGAGTTCGACCTCGCGAGCGCGATCGAGGTGCTCGAGCACGTCCCCGACCCCGAGCACACGCTCGCCGAGATGGCACGCTGCGCCGAGCGCCACCTGCTCGTCTCGGTTCCCCGCGAGCCTCTCTGGCGAGGGCTGAACATGGCGCGCGGGGCCTACTGGTCGGACCTCGGGAACACCCCCGGGCACCTCAACCACTGGTCACGGCGCGCGTTCGTCGGCCTGCTCTCGCGCTACGGCGTCGTCACCGAGGTCCGCTCGCCGTTCCCCTGGACGATGCTGCTCGTCCGGCTCTAGGACCCGTGTCGCGAACACCTAGCCCCGGCGTTCCGCCGCCCGCAGGCAAGAAGACCAAGCGGGAGGGCGCGAACTCGACGGACGCCGCCGGTGGTGGTGGTGGTGACGCACCGCGCAGCTACGGCAGTGGCGCGCGGATCCTGTCGATCGGGATCGCCTCGACGGGGTTGTTGACGTTCGCGTTCTTCTCGATCGCGAGCCACGTGCTCGGCGAAGAATCGGCCCAGCGCCTGGACGTGCTGTGGTCGGTGATGTTCGTCGTGATCTCGGTGATCTACCGCCCGATCGAACAGCTGCTCTCGCGCACGATCGCCGAACGCCGCGCGCGCGGGCAGACGCAGCATCCGCTGGGCATCCCGATCGCGATCCAGGCGAGCTTCGCGCTGGTCTTCCTGGCGGTCGCGCTCGCGCTGCACGACCCGCTCGTGAACAAAGTCTTCGACGGTTACAGCGCGCTGTACGACGTGCTGATCGTCGGCACCCTCGCCTACGCGGCGAGCTACTTCGCGCGGGGCTGGCTGGCGGGGCACGAGTACTTCGCCCTGTTCGGCGGGCTGGTGCTGATGGAGTCGGTCTCGCGGATCTGCTTCGTGATCGCCGCGGCGCTGGGGATCACGAGCGGCCAGACGGCGGTCGCGCTTGGGATCGCGGCCGCGCCGCTGGTCTCGCTGGTGGTCGTGCCGCTGGCCTTTGCGCGCAAGGGCGGCGAGCGGCACGAGCAGGAGAGCTCCGCTAGCGCGGCGATCGAGGAGACCGAAGCCGCACTGACCTCGGGGGGGTGGGGCTCCGATCACCGTGGACGAGGCGGTCGCGGCGTTGGCCGGGCCAGGGACGGAGGGTGTGCAGGAGGCGGCGGCCCACGGCGACCTCTCGCTACGACGGGGCACGGGTTTTGCCGGATCGGTGTCGGGGATCATGCTCTCGGAGCAGACGATCTTGAACGCGGCGGTGTTGACCGTCGCGGCAACCTCCCCAAATAAGGCGCTCGCGGGAATCGTGTTCAACGTGCTGTTGATCGCCCGCGCCCCACTGCAGCTGTTCCAGGCGATCCAGACCTCGCTGCTGCCCCACCTGACGGGTCTCGAGGTGACCGACGGCCACGAGGCCTTTGCCCGCGCGATCCGTCTGACGGTCCGCGCGATCGCCGCGTTCGCCGCGGCGGTGGCACTCGGGCTGCTGGTGATTGGCCCGTTCGTGATGAGTCATCTGTTCGGGCAACACTTCACCTACGGCCGCTTCGGGCTCGCGCTGATCGGCCTGGGCATGGGCCTGCACCTGACCTCTGGTGCGCTCAACCAGGCCGCCCTGGCGCGCGACCGCGCGCGCGCCGCCGCCTGCTGCTGGGGACTGGCCGCGGTGTTGTTCCTCGTGTGGATGCTGATTCCGGCCGTGAGCGAACAGTTGCTACGTACCGAGATCGGCTACGCGGGCGCGACCGCACTGCTGGCCACCATGCTGGCGATGCTCTACTGGCGCGGAGGTCGAGTCGGAGGTTCCGCCTCGCAGCGAATCGGCACAGATGCTCAGCCCGCCGCGACCGAGCGCGCGATCGCCAGGTAGGCCTCGCCCGGATCGTCACTCCCGAAGATCGCCGACCCGGCCACGAACACGTTCGCGCCCGCCTCCCGGCAGCGGGGCGCAGTCTCGGGATCGATGCCCCCGTCGACCTCGACGGCCACGCCGGCGCCGACGATCGCGCGGACCCGCTCGATCTTCCGCGGCGAGTGCGCGATGAACAGCTGCCCGCCCCACCCCGGGTTGACGGTCATGCAGAGCGCCATGTCCAGCAGCGCGACGACCTCGGCGAGCGCGCCGACGGGCGTCGCCGGGTTGATCGCGATGGCGGCGCCGGCGCCGCCATCGCGGATCAGATCCGCGGTGTAGGCGGCGTGTGGGGTCGCCTCGGCGTGGAACGTGATCGAGTCCGCGCCGGCCCGCACGAAATCGGCGACGTGCCGCTCGGGCCGCTCGATCATCAGGTGCACGTCGAGCATCGCGCCGGCCTTGGCGCACTGCTCGCGCAGCGCCGCGACGACGAGCGGGCCGACGGTGATCGGCGGCACGAAGTGCCCATCCATCACGTCGACGTGGATCACTCGCGCGCCGGCGTCGAGCACTTCCCCGACCTGCTCGCGCAGGCGCGCGAAGTCGGCGGAGAGAATCGACGGCGCCACGCGCACGTCCCTTAGCAGTTCTTTGGAAATCTTGGTCATTTCACCCCATCAGATATGGACACGTAGGGCAAGCTGGGCAAGGACGCAGGGAGCGTGGCGTGCGGCTAGCACGCGAGCGACCGAGGACGCAGATCCAGCGCCGCCATACGTGTTCATATCGCTTGCAGCATCGAGTCGCCGCAGTTGTTGCACTTGACGAGCGCCGTCGAGGACATCCGCACGATCGTCGAGTGCTCGCCGCAGTTGGGGCATACGGAGGTGAGCTCGAAGCGGTGCAGGCAGTAGACGCAGCGATAGCGCCCCGGCATATTTGTCGGCCGCAGCCACGGCTCGCCGCAGTTGGGGCACTGCGGCCCGAGATCGACCGGCGCGTTGCTGCCTCCAGGCTCGCCCGCCATCACCGTACCCGCTCAATCCCGCCGCAACCGGGCGATGAAGAAGCCGGCGGTGCGGTCGCGGTGCGGCAGCGTGGTCACGAGCTCAACGCTCGAGAAGTCGCGGTGGGCATCGAGGAAGGCGGCGATTTGACTCTCGTTCTCGGTCGCGGAGATCGTGCACGTAGAGTAGACCAGCACGCCGCCCGGACGGACAGCCGCCGCGCCGGCCGCGAGGATTGCGGCCTGGATCTGGGTCATCTCACGCACGTGCTCTGGTTCTACCCGCCAGCGCAGATCGGCACGCGCCTGCAGCGTTCCCAGCCCGGAGCACGGCGGATCGACGAGCACGCGGTCGAACACCGCTCCCTCCGGGCGCTCGGCGGCGGCGTCGGCGACCTCGACGCGGACGTTCGCGGCTCCCAGCCGCTGCGCGGTGCGCGCGAGCATGCCGGCGCGGCGCGCGTTGCGCTCGACCGCCACGACCTCGCCCTCGCCGCCCATCAGCGCCGCCAGGTGCGTGCTCTTGCCGCCCGGCGCGGCGCACAGGTCGAGCACGCGCTCGCCCGGGCGCGGGTCCAGCACCCGCGCCACTCGCATCGCCGCGCGCGACTGCGCCAGGAACGCCCCCGCGCGCCAGGCAGGCGAGTCGTGCGCATCGAACGGGCCCTCCAGCACGAGCGCCTCCGGCAGGTCGGGGTCCGTGTGAGTCGGCACCGGTAGTTCGCCAGCCAGCGTCGTGGCATCGGTAACCAGCGTGTTCGCGCGCAGCGCGACCTCGCCCGGCTCGTTGTCGTAGGCCATCAGCGCGCGCGCGTCGCTCGCCCCCAGCTGCTCCCACCACAGCCGCGCGATCCACTCGGGGTGGGAGTGCTTGACCGCGGCCCGCGCCGGGGTCTCGTCGCCGAGCTCCGCCAGCAGCGCGCCGCCCTCTCGCGCGCCGCGTCGCAGCACCGCGTTGACCAGCCCGTGACCGCCGCGCGCGCCGCCCTTCGCGAGCTCCACCCCGTCGGCCACAACCGCATGGTCGGGCGCGCCGCCGAGGTAGAGGAGCTCATACAGCCCCAGCCGCAGCGCCGCCAGCAGCCGCGCGTCCAGCCGTGCCACGGGACGCTCGGCGAGACGCTCAACGAGGAAGTCGAGCGTCCCCTTGCGTTGCACCGCCCCGTAGGCGAGGCGCATCGCGAGCGCCCGGTCGCGCGCGTCGAGCTCCTTCGCCTCCCCGCGCAGCGCGCGGTCGGCGTAGGCGCCGTCCTCGAACACGCGCCGCAGCACCGCGTACGCGCAGCGGCGCGCGGGGACAATCGTTACCGCTGGTGAACCGAGAGAGTGGATCCCTATAGCTATAGGGGCTTGGAGACTTTGTGGCCGACGTCACCGAGCCACCGGCGGAGGCTGCGCAGCACGGGCGGAATAGTTGGCCCCGTGGGGATTGTCAGATGCCCAAAGACCGGTTTGTTGAGTGCCAGGTCCGTAGATTTCCGCTCAACCGCGGACACAAGATCAGCGTTCCCGCTCTGCGACGCTGAACCGGTTTGGTGTGTGGATGAGGCCATCTGCGTTATAGGATACTCCGCTAGGAACCGATCCCGGCAGCAACCGCAGCCAGCGCAATACCCATCAAGACGATTGCTACGGTGACCCAACGGCCCTTTTTTGCAAGCATGACCTCGTTGTCCCGAACCGCGCTATCGAGGTCCCCCAGAAACAGCCACAGCGCATCCCCATCCTCCAGATTCAACAGCGCACGAAGATCGAGTACTTGCTTGGCTGTCGGCCCACCGCTCGGGGAGCCACCGAGAAGCACCCGCAGCACGGCCAATCCCGACGTGAGCGCAAACCCCAGCGCAACCAACCACCATCGAATCTCCAACGAGCTTTTGGTGATGATCAGCGTGGAGACCAATGCTGCGCTCACCGCGAGCAAGCCGACCGCCTGGGTATCGAGCGAGCCCGAGCTGGCGAACTGCATCCCCAGCTGACCCATCTCACCCTCCCTCAGCGCAACGGCCAACGAACCGTCCGTTATCCGAAGCGGATCACGTAGACGGTCGTTCACGTCGGATTCCAAGTCCGTGAGTTGTGTAGGCCCTATCGATGAGCAATTCATGGGCCAGAGGTCATACCACGGACTGTTGATGTTTTATGTGATTGCTGACCTGTAACGCCTCGTTATGTGTGCCCGGAAAGCCCGTGTCCACGCAGATACGCAGCCGCATCCATCGCCCGACCCCCGGGCGGCTGCACCTCGAACAGCTCCAGCGCGCGATCGCCAGCGCCGTACAGCAGCCGGGTGGGCGGGCTGCCAACGGCCGCCAGCGCTCCGGGCGGGGCCTCCAACGCTTCCCCAGGCGCCTCCTCTGCCGCCACGCGCGCGCGGCGCACCCCCAACAGCTCCCCGTCCGTGAGCGGGACCCGTGCGCCGATGTGCGGGTGCAGCGCCCGCACCACGCGCTCTAGCTCAGCCGCCGGCCGCTCCGGATCGAGCAGGCGGTCCGCGGGGGCGATCTTCTCGGCGTAGGTCGCGCCCGCCTCGTCCTGCTCGGCAAACGCCGGGGGCGTGCCTGCCGCGATCAGGTCGAGCGCGTGCACGAGCAGCTCGCCGCCGGTGTCCTGCAGGCGCGCGGCAAGCGAGCCATAGGTGTCCTCGGGGGCGATCGGCTCGGTGGCCGTGAGGCACACCGGCCCGCTGTCGAGCCCGGCGGTGAGGCGCATGATCGACACGCCGGTGCGCTCGTCGCCGGCCATCAGCGCCCGCTCGATCGGGGCGGCGCCCCGCCAGCGGGGCAGTAGCGAGGGGTGCACGTTCAGCAGTTCGTGCGCGGACAGCAGCGGCTCCTTGATCAGTGCCCCGAATGCGCACACCACGACCGCGTCCGGCCGTGCTTGCGCGACCCGCTCAACGACCGGCGGCTCGTTCACACGCTCGGGCTGCTCGAGCTCCAACCCCAGCGCGAGGGCGCGTTCGGCGACCGGCGGCGCCGCCAGCCGGCGTCCACGACCGCGGGGCCGGTCGGGGCGGCTGAGTACGAGCGCGGGACGGTGATCGCTCGTGGCCAGCCGCTCGAGCACGGCGGCGGCGAACTCGGACGTGCCGAGGAAGACGGTGCGCAAGATCGTGACCCGCCGCGAGCCGCCGCGCTAGGCGGGGCTCGCATCCGGGACGGCCTCGTCGTGCCCGCCGCCCTCAGCGCCCTCCCCACTCTCAGCCTCCGCCGCGCTCCCGGCGCGAGCGCTGCCGCCGGGCTCACTGGCCTCCCGCTGCGCCTCGCGCATCGCCCGCATCGCCTCCTTGCGATCCTCGCGGGAGATCCGGTCGATCATGAGGACGCCGTCGAGATGGTCCATCTCGTGCTGGATCACCCGCGCGGTCAGGCCGCTCCCCTGCACCTCCAGCTCGGTGCCGTAGCCGTCGCGCGCGCGCACCCGCACTTCGGCGGGGCGCTCGACCTCGACGTGGACGAAGGGGATGCTCAGGCACCCCTCGCTCGCGGTCTCGGTCTCCTCGCTCGACCATTCGAGCACGGGGTTGACGAGCACGGTCAGCGGATCCTCGGGGTCGGCGCGGTAGACGAGCACGCGGTGCAGCACGCCGATCTGGGTGGCAGCCAGGCCGATCCCGAGCGCCTCGTCCATCAGCTCGCCCATGCGCTCGATCTCCTCGCGCAGCGCATCGTCGAAGCGATCTACCGGGAGCGCGCTCGCACGCAGCACCGGGTCGCCGAGCTTGCGCACGTGGCGCAGCGCCGCGTCGCGGCGCGCGCGGATTTCCGGATCGAGCTCCTCGACCCGCCCGCCCTCGAGCTCTTTGCGCGGAGCCTCGGCGTCTTGCTCGAGATCCGCATCCGGCTCTGCCTGCTTCCCCGTCTCTGTCAGCTCGTCGGTCTCGGCCATCGCGCCTTTGAGTTTATTGCGGGTCGACGTCGACGCTGAAGCTCACGCCGGCGTGCTCGCGCGCTGCCGCCACCCGCCGCACTGCCTCGCCGACCGCGTGCACCGCGGGACGGCGCTCGGAGGCCTTCACGACGAGCACCTGGCGCTCGCGTCCGCGCAGGCGAAACAGATCGGTGGGACCGAGGACGGCCGCATCGGGGCCGGGGGGCGCGATCCGCAGTCGCTCGCGCAACGCGTCCGCCGTCGCGCGCGCCGGGGCCGGATCGACGGAGGAGCAGACGATCCTGATCAGGTGCGAGAAGGGCGGGTAGCGCAGCGCCTCGCGACGCTGCAGCTCGCCCGCGAGGAAGCCGTCGGAGTCGTGGCGCGCGGCGTACTCGATCGCGCGCGCTTCGGGGGCGATGCTCTGCACCAGCACACGGCCCTCGCCGCCGCGCCCGACGCGACCGGCGAGCTGTGCGATCAGCGCGAACGTGCGCTCCTCCGCGCGGAAATCGGGGAAGCGCAGGGTCGCGTCGGCGTCGAGCACCACGCCGAGCGTCACGTCGCGGAAGTCGTGGCCCTTGGCGACCATCTGCGTGCCGATCAACACCCCCGTGCGCGCCGCCTCGAAGCTGCGCAACACCTCCCCCACTCGATCCTTCTCGCCCCCGTTCGCCGCGATCTCGCCCCCTCCACCGCCGCCGGCTCGAGCTCCCGTGATGTCGGCGTCGAGCCGGAAGATCGGAAAGCTGCCGTCGTCGAGCATCGCCGCGAGCTCGTGCTGCACGCGCTCGGTGCCCGCGCCGTGGCGTGCCACAGCGGTCGAGCCGCAGTCGCCACAGCGCGCCGGGGCTGGCTCGCGGTGGCCGCAGTGGTGGCAGGCCACATAACCGCCCGCGCGGTGCAGGACGAGCGCCACGTCACAGTCCGGGCAGCTCCACACCCGCCCGCAGGAGCGGCAGGAGAGGAAGTTCGACCAGCCGCGGCGGTTGAGCAGCACCATCGCCTTGCGTCCCTCGCGTCGAACCTCGGCGAGCGCATCGGCGGTCAGCGGATGCAACCCCTGGGCTTCGCCACGCATGTCCAGAACCTGAACCTCCGGCAGCGGCCGGCCGTCGACGCGGCCAGGCAAACGCAGCGGCCGCGGCACCGCCAGGGCGCTCTCCGGCCGCGGCGTGGCGCTACCGAGCAGCAGCAGCGCGCCGCAGCGCTTGGCGCGCTCGGCGGCGACGTCGCGGGCGTCGTAGCGGGGGTCGCCCTCGTGCTTGTAGGAGGCGTCGTGCTCCTCGTCGACGACGATCAGCCCGAGGTCCTCGATCGGCGCGAACACGGCCGAGCGGGGACCGACGCAGACCCGTGCCTCCCCCGCGCGCAGGCGCCGCCACTCCTCGTAGCGCTCGGCCGGGCGCAGCTGCGAGTGCAGCACCGCAACGGTGTCGCCAAAGCGTTCGATGAAGCGCCCGACGATCTGCGGCGTGAGCGCGATCTCCGGAACCAGCACGATCGCGCCACGTCCCTGCTCGAGCGCAATCGCGGCGGCGCGCAGATAGATCTCGGTCTTGCCTGAGCCGGTGACACCGTGCAGCAGCTGACGCGAGGCGGCCCGCCGCGCCGCCGGCCCCTCCTCGCGTGCGGTGAGCGCGGCGGCCAACGCCTCGAGCACCTCGGCCTGCTCAGCGGTCAAGCGCGGCGGCTCGGGGCTGCGCGCGCCGACGGGCAGATGCGTGCGACGACTGACGGCACGGCGCTTGCGCCCGCTCAGGCGGCGCGCGGCGCCGGGCGGCAGCACGAGCGACAACGCACGCGAGATCGTCGAGCAGTACTCCGCCGCGATCCACTCGGCCAGCGCCACCAGATCGCCTGGGACGCCGAGATCGAGTGCACGCAGAGGCTCGAGCAGCTTCCCCTCGGCGATCTCACTGCGCTCCGCCAACCCCACGACCACGCCCAGCACCTCGCGCCGGCCAAAAGGCACGACCAGCATCGAGCCAACCTCCACGGGCCCGCCGCGCAGCTCATCCGGCAACCGATAGTCAAACGGCCCGCGCAGCGCGCGGGCCGTAGTCATCGGCTCGACTAGGGCGATCGAAGGCACCCGTGGACCCTAGTCTCCAGCCCGGACCATCCGCCGGAGGCGACTGTGACTGTGACTATTCTCAGTATCTGCCCGAAAACCGCCCAGCTCACGTTACGGTGACCACTGAGGAGAGATCCCTGGGATTTCGGACCGTTTCTCAGCGGTGACCAACTACCAACTCGTGTGCCGCGACGCATCAGAACGCACCACAAGGGCCGGCTTTGCCGGCCCGACCCCGTTCTAACCACAGCGGGGGGTGGTCGGGAGGGGGGCCCGCCCCCCTCCCGCTCTCCTGCCCCCCTCCCGCTAGAGACCGGCCGCCGAACGCAGCGCCGCGGCCTTGTCGGTCCGCTCCCACGTGAAGTCGTGGTCGTCGCGGCCGAAGTGCCCGTAGGCGGCGGTCTTCTGGTAGATCGGGCGGTGCAGTTTGAGCTCCTCGCGAAAGGCGCCGGGGCGCAGGTCGAAGTGCTCGTCGACGAGCCGTGCGATCTCGCCGCGGCCGATCTGCTCGGTGCCGAACGTCTCGACCATCACCGACACCGGGTGCGCGACGCCGATCGCGTAGGCGACCTGCACCTCGGCGCGCTCGGCGAGGCCGGCGGCGACGATGTTCTTGGCGACCCAGCGCGCGGCGTAGGCGGCGGAGCGATCGACCTTCGAGGGGTCCTTGCCGCTGAACGCGCCGCCGCCGTGGCGCGCCATGCCGCCGTAGGTGTCGACGATGATCTTGCGCCCGGTCAGGCCGCAGTCGCCCATCGGGCCGCCGATCACGAACCGGCCGGTCGGATTGACGAGGAAGTTCTTCACCAGCTTGCCCTCGTCGTATAGCCCGCTCGGCAGCACGGGCCGCAGCACGTGCTCGAGCAGGTCGGGCTTGATCAGCGCCTCGGCGTCGATCCCGTCGGCGTGCTGGGTGGAAATCAAGATCTTCTCGATCTCGACCGGCTTGCCGTCCTGGTAGCGGACCGTCACCTGAGTCTTGCCGTCGGGGCGCAGATACGGCAGCACCTCGCCCTTGCGCACCTCCGACAGGCGCCGCGCGAGCTTGTGCGCGAGCGCGATCGGCAGCGGCATCAACTCGTCGGTCTCGTTGGAGGCGTAGCCGAACATCATGCCCTGGTCACCGGCGCCAGCTACGTCGAGCACGTCCTCGTCGGCGGGGTCGTGGCGTGTCTCGTAGGCCGCGTCGACGCCCTGGGCGATGTCCGGGGACTGTTTGTCGATCGCGTTGATCACCGCGCAGGTGTCGCAGTCGAAGCCGTAGTCGGCGTTGTCGTAGCCGATCCGACGGACCGTCTCGCGCGCGATCTCCTGGATGTCGACGTAGGTGTCGGTCGAGATCTCGCCGGAGACGACGATCAGGCCGGTGTTGACGAGCGTCTCGCAGGCGACGCGGCCATAGGGATCGTCCGCGAGCACGGCGTCGAGCACCCCGTCGGAGATCTGGTCGGCGATCTTGTCCGGGTGGCCCTCCGTGACCGACTCGGAGGTGAACAGGTACTCGTTGTCAGGAAGCTGGGTCATGGGTTCGCGCTCTGCTCCAGGTGGTCGCCGTCAAAGTCCGGGAAGTCTACGCGGCGCGCTCGCGACCGCGCTGCCCGCGCTCGACGAAGTCGATCACGAGCGGCACCCCATCCATCCCGTAGCGGGCGCGCAGGCGGTTCTCGACGAAGTACGCGTAGTCGCGCGTGACCCGCGCGCGCGAGTTGACCTGGATCGCGAAGCGCGGCGGGCGCTCGCCGATCTGGGCCATGTAGATCAGCTTCAGGCGGTGCTGGCTGGAGCCGCGGCGGGTCCCCACAGGAGGTTGGCGCGCCTGGACGGTCTCGGCGAGGAAGCGGTTGAGCTCGGCGGTGGGGATGCGGCTGGACATGCGATCGCCGAGCGCCAGCGCCTCGGTCAAGAGGCGCGCGACGTGGCGGCCGGTGAGCGCGCTCGCGGTCAGCACGCGCGGGCGCAGGCGCAGCTTGTCGGCGACGCGCCCGCGCTCGTGGTCGAGATCGTCCTCGGAGCCTTCGCGAACGTCCCACTTGTTGAGCACGATCGCGGTCGCGCAGCCGGCCTTCATCGCGAGCTCGGCGATCCGCAGGTCCTGGGCGGTGACGCCTTCGCGCGCGTCGCACACGACCAGCGCCACGTCGGCGCGCTCGGCGGCACGCTGGGAGCGCAGCGCCGTGTAGTACTCGACCGAGTCCTCGACCTTCGACTGGCGGCGCATGCCGGCGGTGTCGACGAGGATCAGCCTGCGATCGCCAACCAGCAGCGGCATGTCGATCGCGTCGCGCGTGGTGCCGGCGACGTCGGAGACGATCACGCGCTGCTCGCCGAGGAAGCGGTTGACGAGCGAGGACTTGCCGACGTTCGGACGGCCGACGATCGCCAGGCGCACCTCATCTCCATCGGGCTCATCCTCGCCCGCGGGCAGCAGCTCGGCGATCCGGTCGAGCAGGTCGCCCGTGCCGAGACCCTGCGCGGCCGAGACGGGGATCGGCGCACCGAGACCGAGGCGGTGGAACTCCGAGGCGAGCGGCATATCCGCGACGCCGTCGCACTTGTTCGCCGCCACGATCAGCGGCAACTCCGAGCGGCGCAGCAGATCGGCCATCTCCTCGTCGCCGGGCCGCACGCCGGCGCGCGCGTCGACCACGAGCACCGCCACCTCGGCGTCGGCGAGGCCCGCGCGGGCCTGGTCGCGGATCGAGCCGGCGAGCGGATCCTCGTCCTGGAAGTCCACCCCGCCCGTGTCGATCAGCATGAAGCGCCGCCCGTTCCACTCGCACTCGAGCTCCTTGCGGTCGCGCGTGATCCCAGGGCGCTCGTGCACGACCGCCTCGCGGGTGCCCGTGAGGCGGTTGATCAGGGAGGACTTCCCCACGTTTGGATAGCCGACGACGGCGACCTTCATCGCCTCAGTATGACCGCGGCCCGGAGTCCCAGCCCGCGACGGGTGGAGGGATTCGACTCAACGGGACGAATAGCGCAATCGTGCATGCCGCAAGGACCGTATTCGCACCGTTGGCCGGCCCCGCCGGGCGGTGGGCGCGATAAACGCCACCACGCCAGTCACCGGCGGCGTCCTCTCCGACCAGGCGATCTACGACCTGGTGTATTCAACCGAACTGGGCGAGCTCATAGTCAAAGAGACCTTCGCCAGCGCGGCACTGGCACCCGCGTCCTATGAACCGAGAATCGCACGCGACGGTCTCATCACCCCCGACGGGACGTCGTTTCCACCCGGATCGACAGGCCCGGCGAAGATCGTGCTTCGATCGGGCGACTCGGCGATGTTCTCAACGGAAGAGCTGTTCCGCATGCCCCCCGACGTCGCCGGCAACATCACGGTCAAGAACCAACTGGCCACCGAAGGATTGATGCTGCTCTCCGGCCTGCTGATCGATCCACGGTACGGGTCCGATGAAACTGCCGACCACGAGTTCGGTTGTCGCTTGTATCTGCACGTAGCGAACATTGGCAGAGGCCAGATTGTCATCAACCCCGGCAAGCAGCAGATCGCCCGAATCCAGTTCTTGCGCGTCTGCGGCGGACGCTACGAGTCGAAGGAGAAGATCAAGGCGTCCAAGTGGGACGATCAAGAAAAGGCCTCACTCGGGTTCCTTTCCGAACTCAAGGATATGAAAGACCAGATCGCGCGCACGAGTGATCTCGTGCAGTATCTGTTTGTCGGCGGGATCTTCGTACTGGCAACCACGGTGCTGGGCGTGTCGCTGAGCACGATCCTGTCCATGACCTCGAACGCCAGTTTTTCGCGGTCCGTTCGCAACGCTGTACCACACACTTCGAGCGGGAAGCTGCTCCTCGCCGCACTCGCGCTGAGCTTTGCACTGATCGTGTTCGCGGCCTGCGTGCCGCTCTGGCGGCGTAAATCTCGCCGCGCCTGGAGAAGCCGCCTCTGGCGGTACTCGTAGATCTGTGGTCAGCCGCTCGTCGCCCGCTGCGCGGCCGACCGCTGGCGCTTTCGCGGTGGCGCAACCCCCTCGGGCGAGACCGCGAACAGCGCCGGCGCCAGCGTGTAGCTCTCGGGCACGAGCGCGAGCACGGCCTCGACGGCCTGCTCGGTCGTCAGCTCCGTCGTGTCGAGCTCGATCGCGTCGGCGGCCGCGTACAGGGGGCCGTGCTCGCGGGTGGTGTCGAGCCGATCGCGCTCGATCAACGCGCTGCGCACGACATCCGCATCCTCCCCGTGCTCGATCGCGCGGCGGCGCGCGCGCTCGTCGACGGATGCGGTCAGGAAGACCTTGAGCTCGGCCTGCGGCGCGACGACCGTGCCGATGTCGCGCCCCTCGGCCACCCAGTTGCCGTGCGAGAGCAGCTCGCGCTGCTTTTCCGTGAGTGCCTCGCGCACCTCCGGCCGGGCGGCCGTGGAGGGGGTGAGACGGCTGATCTCCGGGTCGCGAATCGCCTCCGTCACATCTTCGCCGTCGAGCAGGACACGCTCCCCCAACCGGATGTCAAGCCCAGCGACGATCTCCTCCGGGGCGGCTTCGCGCAGCAGGCCGGCGAGGACCGCACAGCGGTAGAGCGCTCCGGTGTCGAGGAACGCGAACCCGAGACGCGCGGCGAGCGCCCGCGCGATCGTCGACTTGCCCGCTCCGGCTGGTCCATCGATCGCAACGATCATCGGCCGGGCACTATGTCAGAGAGCGCCGGCACAGTGGCTTGCCCGGCGATGCCCGGCCCCTACCTGCTCGACCCGAGCCCGCGCGTGCCGCGCTCGCTCGTGGAGAGCTCCGTCGCCAGCACGGGCTCCGCGACGGCGATCGGCAGCACCACCAGCTGGCCGAGCCGGTCGCCGACGTTGACGGTGAACGTCTCGTGCTTGTCGGAGTTGTAGAGGATGAAGTGCAGTTCTCCCCTGTATTCGGAGTCGATCACGCCGGGGGCGTCGAGATGCGTGATCCCGTACTTCGCCGCCTGCCCGGAGCGGGGCAGGACGAAGCCGACATACCCACGCGGTATTTCCACGCGCACGCCGGTCTCCACGACGCAGCGCTCGCCGGGCGGAATCTGCGCCGCGCTCGCGGCTTGGAGGTCGAGCCCGGCGTCGCCCGGGTAAACCCGGGAGGGCAGTCGAATGCCCTCCCGCTCGACGACGACGGGAAGCGCGATCTCGTTTGCGTCGCCGATATTCGTCATCGCAGCATTCCCTCGATCGCCCGGCGGGCAACCTCAAAACCGTCCCGCTCGCGAACATCCACGCATGTCGTGTCCAGACGATAGACCGCGGACAGGCGCCAGCCCGCCACGAACTCGTCGTAGAGCTCGGCGAGCACGGAGAGATACTCCGGGTCGAGCTCCCGCTCGCCAGGCCGCGCGCGCTCCGCGATGCGCGCCCGCAGGACGGCGAGGTCCGCCTCGGCGTAGACGAGCAGATCGGGCGCCGTCAATCCCTCCGTCAGCAGTCCGGCGAGCGTCTGCAATAGACCCAGCTCGTCGCCGTCGAGCCAGCCCCGTCGAGAGCGCGCCTGCGCGAACACCGGCACGTGCTCGTACGCGGAGCGCTCCTGCAGTCCCCCTCGCCCGTCGCGTTCGATCGCACCGTGCGCCGCGACCGAGTCGGCGAGAAACCACGCCTCGGACGCCAGCGAGCGCCGGGACGGGACTCCGAAGAAGGGGTTCTGCTCGACGCGCTCCAGATGCGCTCGCAGACCCAGCTCCACCGCGAGCCGCTCGACCAGCGTCGACTTGCCCGCGGCGATGTTGCCTGTGACGACGATGAAGGGAGCGGACGCTGACATATGAGCACGGTGCCGGCGGGATCACACCACCGGCACGACGACACCGCAGGGAAGGTCTATCACGCCAGCCGCGCGAGGTCCGCGACGAACCCCGGGTAGGAGACCGCCGCCGCCTCCATGCCGAGCACCTCGACGCCCTCGCGCGAGGCGAGCCCGGCAACCGCGCCGAGCATCGCCAGGCGGTGGTCGCCGCGGGCGTCGATCACGCCGCCGCGTAGACCGCCCGCGCCGCCGCCCTGCACCACGAAGCCGTCGTCGGTCGCCTCGATCTCGGCGCCGAGGCCGCGCAAGCCCTCGACCACGCCGGCGATCCGGTCGGACTCCTTCAGGCGCAGCTCCTGCGCGCCCTGCACAACCGTCTTGCCCTCGGCGAAGCAGCCGAGCAGCGCGAGGAGCGGCAGCTCGTCGATCGCCAGCGGCACCTCCTCCGCCTCCACGACCGTGCCCTCGAGCGCGCCGTGCGCGACGTCGAGGTCGCTGACGGGCTCGTCGGGGGCGAGCTCGCCCGACTCGTCCTCGAGGTCGCCGAGCACGATCCCCCGCATCCGGCGGAGGATCCGCAGGAAGCCGGTGCGCGTCCAGTTGACGCCGACGTCCCCGATCAACAGGCGCGAGCCGGGGACGAGCACGCCGGCGGCGATCATGAACGCGGCCGAGCTGAGGTCGCCGGGCACCCGCACGCGCTCGAGCACGAGCTCGTCGGCGTTGACGACGGTCACGTGGCGGCCGTTGCGGTGGATGTTCACGCCGGCGCGCAGGAGCATCCGCTCGGTGTGGTCGCGGCTGCGCGCGGGCTCGCCGACCGTCGTCGCGCCGTCCGCGGCCAGCGCGGCCAGCAGCACGCACGACTTGACCTGCGCGCTCGCGACCGGCAGCTCGTAGGAGATGCAGCGCAGCCGCGCACCGCGGACCTCGAACGGTGGGAAGCGCCCGCCGGTGGTCGTCAGCTCGGCGCCCATCAGCTGCAGCGGCTCGGCGATGCGGTCGACCGGGCGGCGGCGGATCGACTCGTCGCCGTCGAGCGTGAACGAGCGTCCCTCCTGCGCCGCCAGCCAGCCCGGCAGCAGGCGCAGCAGCGTGCCGGCGTTGCCGACGTCGATCGGCCCGTCGGGCTCGCGCGCCTCGCGCAGCCCCGTCCCGCGCACCACGACCTCGCCCCCGCCGTCGCCGTCGCCGTCGCGCACCTCCACGAGCGCGCCGAGCGCGCGCACCGCCTGGAGCGTCGAGTCGGTGTCGGCGGCGTGCAGGTAGTTCTCGATCCGCACGGGCTCGGAGGCCATCGCGCCGAGCAGCGCGGCGCGGTGGGACAGCGACTTGTCCGCGGGGGCGGTCAGCTTTCCCTGCAGTCCGCCGGAGGGCTCGAAGCGTTGATTCATGGGCGACAGTATGACCGGCCGCTCTCGGCCATCACGCTTATAGGTGGGGATTATTGACACACCGGGGCGGGAAACGCCAGCCAGCGCGCCGCACCATCCGCTCACTCGTGTCGCTATCCGCAGGATGTGATGATCGTGAGGCTCGTAATGTCGCTGATCACGTCGATGTCGTCTGTGGAACGCGCCACGGGCACCGCGGGGTCGCTCAGCCATAGGTGGATGCTCGCGCCACCGAGGAAGACAACCTCCTCCAAGAGTGGCCCGAGGGCCGCAGCGGCGGTCTCGAGCTGGTCGGTGCTCACAAGGCTGTCTGGTGGGGTGTCTTGGAACGGCGGAGTGTGTCTGTAAGAGCCGTAGCGGCCACCTTGCGCACGCGTACATCCCCGGCTCGCAGCGAGTCGATGATCGACAGCAGTGCGGCAAGCGGTGCATCCCGGTATGCCTGGACCGCGGCTGGATGCAAGGGCTCGAGAGCCTGTCCGCGCACCATCCCCAAGGCACTAGGCCACACCGGTGGGGGCTCGCGCTCGAGCTGGTTGACGAGCCCCGAGATCGGCTCCGCGGCCCACGCCGCCGGCAGGCCGCGTGTCAATGCGCCCAGGCGTGCCGGGGCGATGAAGCGCGCCGCGTGGATCGCCAGCTCCTCGAAGCTCGCCAGATTGACCTGCTTGGAATTCTCGCTATAGAGCCCCGCGTCCTCGGCACGTTTGAGCGCACGATGCACGAGCGTGTGATCCACACAGAGCCTCGCCGCGAGCCCACGCAGAGTAAATGACTCCCCCTCGCTCGACAACACGCCCGCGAGGACATAAAGATCAGTCGGCCCGACCATAGACACACTGTAGGCGTGTAGCGCAACACGCAACAGTTCTCGTTGCCTGCTGGGCGAGCGGGAACCTGGATCCGGCGCCTTCAACCGACCAGCACAGATCTGGTCGCCGTCTTCCCGCCCTTAATTCCTGACGTGTTCCAGCACTTCTCGCACCATCTCGGTGGTGAGCGGCGGGACGGGTTCGTCGGGAACGATCACGGTATGTCCGTCGCGGTCCTCGAGATGGGCAGGAACGAAGCCGCCATCCGGAGCGGCACGCGACGCCGCGCGCAGCTTCTTGTCCTTCGCTGAACGGCGCCTGGACGCAGGTTTGGCAGGCGTTGTGCGCTTCTTCGTCGTAGCCACCGACTCAGGATATCAACGCCCGCCGGTGCGACTGAGATCCACGTTCAGAGGTAGGTGACCTCTACGCCGAGCCGGTCGTATGTACTCGCCGCGCGGCGGTCGCAGCTGATCAGGCTGCAGCCGTGCCCGGCGGCGGTGGCCGCGACGATGCCGTCGTAGGTCGCGCCGCCGGCGATCGACAGACGCGCGAAGCGCTCGACCAATCCGCGCCGCTCGGCCTCTCCCAGCGCGATCCGCTTGCCGGGGTAGTCCTCGCGGAGATAGCGAGCGACCAGCTTCGGCTCCATCCGCAGCGGCTCGGGCAGGCGCGTCAGGACCGAGTAGGTCTCGAGCTCGACATGGGCGACGAGGTCCCGGATCTCGCCGAGCGCCTCGATCGCCGCCTCGTGGTGCTCGTTCCAGCTGGCGAACGCCGCGATCACGACGCTGCTGTCGGGCGTCTCCCCACCCCCGGCAACGCTCACCGGCGCGTCTGTTCCAGCGTCTCGCGCACCATCGCCTGCGTCAATACAGGCATCGACCGATCGGCGACAGCCACCAGCCGCCCAGCGCGTTTCTTCAGGCGCACCGGCGTGGTGGGGTGCTCCACCTCGAGCCTGCCGTCCACGGCGCTGAGCTCCAGCTTCTGCCCAGGCTTGAACCCAAGCTGCTCACGCAGCCGCTTCGGAACCACGATCCGCCCGGCAGCATCGATGGTTGCAACCATGGCAGAAGTCTACCATTTTTAGTACGGGTAACCCTGAATCTGACTAATCCCAGAGCCACCAGGGCCTGCCCCGAGGCCCATAGGTCGTGCCGCGCCCGCCGCAGAGGATCACAAACCGGGGGCCGGCCACCATGAAACCTACAGCGATCACTAAAACGCCAGCGGGCATCTACCCCTCCTAGCCAGGCTAAACTCCGTTGGCATGTTTGGACGCCTTTTCACGTGCTGTCCCATACCTTTAGAGTAACGCCAAGGGCCGCCAGCGTAAGTATAGCGCCCTTAAAAGCAACCTCGTAGCACGTAAACACGGCCTCAGGATTCCCTCCAGTAAACGCGGCGCCTCCTGTACAAACTACTGTAGCCACGCCGAATTCGGTGCTGTTGTAGGTGGAGAAGAGTTTGGTTTCAGATTCGCTATCCACAACGGTACCCACGATATCACCTTGGAGGTCGCGCAGTTGCAGGAGCGGCGTTTTACCGCTTTCCTGAATCGCGTCCAGCGCGCCGTCAATCCCGGGGATGTTGCGCGTCCATTTTTCGGCGCCTTCGCTCGTCCATGTGAGCGCGCTGCCCGAACCATAGTGGGAAATCACCGTTGTTTTGGCTTTGGTTTCCTTGTTTTCCGAGACCGTTTCGATCGCGCGACCGGCCGGGTCGTACTTATAATCGACGAGCTCTTTAGTTTGTTCCTGGCTTGCAACCTCACCGTCAACGTAGTACGCGCTTACAAGTTCGTGGCCACCCGCGTCGCTCGCCGGTAATTTCGTCGTGTTGCTGAAGGCTTCATATTCGACGCCTTCGTCGGTTAGGCGGTTGGCTGGGCGTTCGCCGAGCCACCACTCTTCTTCGCCTCCCTTGGCGCACCGCGCAGGGAGTATCCTGCCAGCAACTGCATAGCCCGTCGCGTAAGCTGCGGAAGCCTATTTTATGGCGACGCAAGTGTCGCCCCTCTCGAAGCACCGGTGTGCGATGCCCATAATCCAACCTGTCGCAACTGGCCCCCAGAATCTACTGTCGTTAGATTCACCGCGATTGTCTCCGAGCATATACCAGTGACCGGGTGGGATTTTGATCGTCTGGGGAAAGTTGCAGTCAAGGCCCATGCGACAAGGCTTGATGTAGGCATCGGGCTCCCGGACCCCGTTGCGGATCACGTGTCCTTCGATGATCGCCACCGAGTCACCGGGACCCGCGACGATGCGCTTTATATACTCCAGGCTGGACGGCCTGGGCCCCGATTCAGAGCACGCCCTCCCGCCGGGCTTTACGGCGTAGGCATAACGTCCGCAAACCATTCGTCCGGCATCGCTCGGGGGATGGAATAGCACAATGTCGCCGACAGCGGGCACCGACGTCAGCGGCGAGGACCGCACATACTGACCAATGCTTAGCGTTGGCTCCATTGCGCCGGACGCGACACGGTAAACACCTTTACCTAAATGATCAACTACGGCGCTCGTCGTGGAAGGCTGACCCTTATGAGTCACTGTCTTTATAGTCGTAGCGCCACACCCCGCGAGCGTAATAAGAGTCAATCCCGCACCAAGAATCGCAGTACGGCCTCGCCTCACGATTTCACCCCTCGCCTTCTCTACCCGATAGCAGTTTAGCCCGCTCCACAGTGCTCCGGAGCTCATCGCCGCTCACAGTCGTACGCGTCTCGGAGATGTCAACAGCAGACCACTCGCAGACGAATGCAATGTCACCAAACTTCGGCAGTGGCCAAAGATACCACTGGTGCCGGCTGTCACAATAACAATCTGTGCAACCCCCATACCAACTCAACCTACGCAAGGCAGGATCCATGGAACGCTCTCCCCCCGTGCTTTGGTGCGCTCGTTGAGCGCCTATAACTTCGACGCCTAATTTAAAACCTTCCGCCGACCTAGGAAGCCAATCCGCAAACGCCAACGAGTCAAACTGGCCCATCATCGCCGTCCTACTTTGCACCATCTTGACATCCACGACCCTTTGAAACACCACCACGTCGAACAGCAGGCCATTACTATGGCTAGCTAGCCGTGATATATACAATGCAGCCAAATCGCTGATGCCTAACCGATAATCTATCTCGAAACTTCCTGGTGTCTCAATGTCTACCAGCGGTAGGGTACCGATATCGTTCATACGCTTGTGGCAGGGTCACGAGACTCATCGCGTCGGACCGCATCCCATGCGTTGTGGGCTCGCAAGGCAGCCGCGCGTATACGATGTCCGCTCGTTGTTGCACGGCTCCCGTTGATGCCAAGCGCAGGCCAGTCGCATACAAACGTTAGATCGCCACTCTCCGGCAGCGGAGACAAATACCATTCGTAGCGGCAGTATGGGTATAGGCGGCGTCCATTCTCAGCCCTCAGCTTGGTAAGCGAACCTTCCAAGCCACCGTCAGACTGAGCACTCCACCGGGTACTGACCCGTCGCCCGTCTACATATTCGACCATGAGCTCTAAGCTCGCCCTCTCTGTGACTTGCGAAGGCGATCTCAGTGTCGGCTCGGGGTCACCGACGGCCAGTAATTGATCGCGGGTTAGATTGGCGGCACGGTCTACTACGAGCATATCAAATAATAGCCCATCAGAATAGCTAGCGAGCCTCGAAATATAGACTGCCGCAGCGCCGCTCGCTCCCAACAGGACATCCACGCCAACGCTTCCAGGGATCTCTCCAAATGGGGGTCTTGCTATCTCTTTACGAGGTCGCTCCATTGCTTTACTTATCTCCAACATTACTCTAGCGGAATACGCATTAAGGAAGCTCACCCCCTCAATACGCCTCTATTTTATATCTCATCAATGGGTCCGGAGAACCCACCCCCTTCAAGCGCTTCATTATAACACGTCGTCTGTATCTCACTGAAAGTTCCAACCCCAGGCTGACCCTTCGGAGGCTCCCAAACCCACGCGAACGTGACGTAGTCATGTCCGACTATACATTGCGCCTGCACCCCAGCGATGCCCTTGCTATTCGAAAGATTTGTGACCTTGTTACAGATTCCCTCAGCGTTTGTTAGATCCTCAAGACACACCTCAAACTCACCCTTGTGAAGATTACTTTGGCATTCGTATGTACCAATCGATTTGAGTATGTCAGTACCCCCAGCCTGGCCTTCTTCCGGAGCAAACGCCTTTACTTTACAGTTAACTGGATCACCAATTTCTCCTTCTGCTTCACCTTCCCCTCCAATAACAGTCAAACAATTTACTTCACAGTTGCCTTCCCCCGGCCCATCCACATGGCATGCTGAGCTGTCGGGGTATTTTTCGCAGAAGCCCTCTTCCATGAAGGCGCGTTCTTCGGTTTCCCGTCTCTTTGCTTCTTCTTTTTCGGCCCACTGTTGCGCAGAGGCGGCCGCGAGCTGGCTGCTTGCTGCCCCGAGATACGGGGCGTTGACGATGCCAGATCCACCCGTGCCATTGGGGAACGAGCCCGGCGACGCGATCGATCCGGTCTGCAGCGGCCGACCGATCTCCGGCACGTAGGAGGAGCCATTTTGGGTGCTCACCCCCGTGGACGTCAGTTCGCTGGCGACGCCGTCGGCGCCGAGCCATGAGTATTTGGGTGGGCTGCTGGTGGTGGGCACGCCGAATTCGGTGCTGTTGTAGGTGGAGAAGAGTTTGGTTTCAGATTCGCTATCCACAACGGTACCCACGATATCACCTTGGAGGTCGTGCAGTTGCAGGAGCGGCGTTTTACCGCTTTCCTGAATCGCGTCCAGCGCGCCGTCAATCCCGGGGATGTTGCGCGTCCATTTTTCGGCACCTTCGCTCGTCCATGTGAGCGCGCTGCCCGAACCATAGTGGGAAATCACCGTTGTTTTGGCTTTGGTTTCCTTGTTTTCCGAGACCGTTTCGATCGCGCGACCGGCCGGGTCGTACTTATAATCGACGAGCTCTTTGTTTTGTTCCTGGCTTGCAACCTGACCGTCAACGTAGTACGCGCTTACAAGTTCGTGGCCACCCGCGTCGCTCGCCGGTAGTTTCGTCGTGTTGCTGAAGGCTTCGTATTCGACGCCTTCGTCGGTTAGGCGGTTGGCTTCGTCGTAGGTGTGGCGTTCGACCGTGCCGCCTTCCGTCGCGCATTTCCCTTCTGTACCCGGTTCACGCGTTGTCAGGCTGGTGCGGTTTGCTTCTTCGTCGTAGGCGTACAGACGAGTGGTACAGCCTTTACCGGTTGGGGTTTCTTGGGTTTCCAGTAGACGTCCTGCGTTGTCGTATGCGTAGTTCTCTTTAGAGAGCGTGCTTGTCTGTTGCAGCGTTTCACCGTGGATCGACGGCGCGATGCTGTCGCTGAACCATGTTTCGGGGCATTTCGACGCGCAATCGACGTTCTTTTCATAGACGAGACCCGTCGACTGGCCGACCGGGTTGATCGTGTAGGTGACGGTCATGTTGTTGGGGTAGACCTCGCTGGTCATCTTTCCTTCGACATCATAGGAGGCCGTGAATGTGCCGGCAGCCGAGTCGCTCAGCTTTTCCATGAAGCCTGTGGGTGGCGTTATAGATGTAGGCTTGGCTGCTTTTGGCTTCTTCGCCCTTGCCTTCGCTCTCTTCGAGCAGGCGGCCGTCTCCGCCTTCTTCGTAGACGTATTTCGCGACGTTGCCGCTGGCATCGCTGGATTCAACGAGCTGCCCCAGCGTGTTATCCTTGCTGGTGATCGTCCCTTCGGTGGTGCTCTGCTTTTCGAGCGCGCCCGTGGAAGCGTTGTATTCATTGGTGACTTTTGGCAACGCGGTGTCGGTCACCGGTGAGGCTTTCTCTTCGCTTGTCAGCGCGCGTCCGGCCGGGTCGTAGGTCTGCGCCTTTGTCCGAGTGACCGCTTTGGCACCCGTCCCAAACTTTTCTTCGGTCGTTTCTGCCTCGTCCCAGATGTTGTACGAGGCTATGGTCGTGACCGGCAATTCTGGCAATCCACTCACCACTACCTGTGCGGCCGGTTCGGTCTGGCAAGGCAGATCGGCCCATTCGGGATGTTTCCTACAAACCACTGCTTCAGATTCTTCTCCCGCCGTGTAGTAGGCTGTCCTGGTGTCGTGTGCGCCGTCGTTGCCAGGCCGCGGTGCGACGTGCCAAGTTTGCATGCGATTGTTTTCGCTGTCGGTGATATAGAGTTCGCCCGAAGCGCTGACGGCTACGTCGCCGGGCTGGTCGAACTGGCCGTTGCCTGAGCCGGTGCTGCCGAAAGTTCCGATGAATACGCCTGCTGGTGTGAACTCCTCGATGCGATTGTTGCCGCTGTCGGCGACGTAGAGGTTTCCGGCGGCGTCGACGCCGATGCCTGCGGGATAGGACAGCTGACCGTTGCCGGCGCCTTTCGAGCCGATCTGCGCGATATAGGCCCCTGCGGTTGAGAACTCCTCTATGCGGCCGTTGTTCAGATCGGACACGTACAGATTTCCGCCAGAGAACGCCAGACCCGCCGGATCGCTGAACTCCCCATTTCCGGATCCCTGCAGCCCTATGCGGCAACTGGTGGTGCAGGTCTCGAGCTTTTCTTCGCCGTTGCTGACGCCCCAGCCTAGCGCCTTGATGAATTCCCCGTTTTCTTTGAACTCCTCGATACGCTGGCCTAATCGGCTCGCTTATGCTGGGTGTGCTGGTTGTGTTATTTGTGGTGTGGGGGTTGATGTTGGGTGATATGCGCGGCGATGATCACGGCCGAGCTTGGCGAGCATGTGGCGAACGAGGGTGTGGTTTGGTGAGGTACCAGGGGGCGCGGGCGCGGTGCTGGCGAGGTCTGGATGGTGCCGGCGGCGGGTAGAGGATCGTGATCGTATGCAGGCTGGAGGGGACGGTGCGCTCAGGTTGGGGGTGCGGTTGGGGTGCGAGCGAGAGCTCTTGCTCTCAAGGCGACTCGATCGGAGCGCTCTGCGTAGCGCTCGAGAGCTGGGCGGCGCTGTTCAGGTGGTAGAGATCAGCGCATCTGGTAGCCACAGGCTTGAGGTGTTTGACAAGGATCACGCGCCGGGGTCTCGGGGCCGAGCGGCCAGGCAGTCGACTGGCACAGCAGGAGCGTCTCGGTTGCGTGCGCGACGCCGCCTCGCTCCACTCGGTGGCAGGATCGGCGCTATCTGCGCGAGGCTGCGGAGCGCTCACCCACTTGCGTGGCTGGGCGCTTGCCGGTGCGGGGCGGGCGCGAGCGCAGATCGCGGCGTTTGAGCGCAGGCGAGAGGTGATCGACACGCGCCGGCAGGCGCGCACGCCTCGAGGCATAGGCGGCGTCACCGACCGTGTCGATGTCACGGTCGGCAAGCGGGCGGTGAGCAGGTCGAGCATCTCCTTGCCAGCTCTGGCTTTCCGGCGCTCGGGGTCGTTCTTGCCTTCGGGATGTGCTTGCGCTTCGGCTGCCAACAGCGGAAAAGCACGGAGGCAGAGCGAGCGCTCAAGGAACGGAAGGCACACCACGATCCCGGCCGGCCGGGTAGGCCGGGCGCATTGCTGCGCCCGGCCCCCCTCAGAACCGGACGTGCGGCGTTTCCCCGCATCCGGCTCAAGCAAGCCCTGTGGGGTCGCGGGCGGGCAGAAGTGCTGGGCCATTGCCATCCCGGTGGTGTGCCGGTGGTGGCAGTGGGCGTGTATGAGACGGGGTTTGGTCTCGTCCGACGTGCCGTCCTTGCGCATCGGCGATCATGATGATCGTCTTGCGGGTGGTGGCCAGCCATTGCTCCCACTCGCGTGGGGTTTGTGGCGGGTCCTCGGCGGGCAGGAGCCAGTCCCCGCAGAGCGGGCAGCGACCGTCTTGGGCCTCGTAAGAGCCGCAGGCTGGCCTTGCCGATCGGTAGGGGTGGCACCTTGCGTCGTCGTTCGGCCCAGTACTCGGTCAGGGCGGGGTCGTCCGGGGACGCCGCGCCCTTGACCATCTGGTGTCGGACGATCTTGGTCCAGGCGAACTTGTGCAGGTAGGCGCCGCTTTCGCGGTCGCCGAACACCCACCGGTCATGCCTGGACTTGTTGAACATGCCGAAGTACCGGTTGACGACCCAGCGCTTCGGCTTGTTCGGGTGGCTGAAGATAGCCCACTTGTAGGTGAGCCTCCACATGTAGTCTGTCCAGCGCGGTGAACATCTCGCTGGACACCACTCCCCGGTAGTAGGCCGCCCAGCCCCGGATGATGGGGTTGAGCCGTTTGAGCACCGCTGATGCATTGGCCCCGCGCAGGGACCGCATCTCGGTGCGCAGCCGTTCCCGGACCCGTCTGATGGCCGCTTTGCTCGGTTTGATCAGCAGCTTGCCGTGATAGCGGCGGACGTTGAACCCCAGGAAGTCAAAGCCCTCTTCGAGGGTGACGACCGCGTCTTGTCCTCGTTGAAGACCAGGCCCCTGGGCGCCAGCCACTCGGCGAGCCGTGCCTTGACCTCGAGCGCCTCGTCCCTTGAATGGCACAAGGCGACCAGATCATCGGCATACCTGATCAGAACCGGGGAGCCCCCGACCGTCTAACCGGCATCGGCTGCCGGTCGTGCGGTAGCGGACTCCGGCGGCCTGCTCCATCCCATGCAGAGCGACGTTCAACAGCACGGGGCTGATCACCCCGCCTTGAGGAACTCCCTCCTCGGTCGGGGTGAACCGACCATCCTCGACCACGCCCGCCTTCAACCACTGCGCGACCATTCCCCTCGCGGGGAACGAGCCGAGCATGCGTCAGGATGTGATCGTGGTCGATTCGGTCGAACGCCGCCGCCAAATCCGCGTCGAGCACCCACGGCCGCTTCGGGCTCTTGCCCTTGGCGGTCACGTGGATCGCTGCGATCGCGTCATGGCAGCCACGGCCGGGTCGAAACCCATAGGACCTCGGCTCGAACCGCGCCTCCCACTCGGGCTCCAACGCGTTCACGACCCGTGCCTGATGGCACGCGGTCGAGAATCACGGGAATACCGAGCGGGCGCCGCTTCGCTGCTGCCCTGCTTCGGGATGTACACCCGCCTGACAGGACAGGGCCTTGAACGGCTCGGTGCTGTGCTGCACCCTGTCGACCAAATCCATCTTGGCCTTCGGGGGTGAGCACCACCTCGCCGTCCACGCCCGCCGTCATGCGACCAGCGTTGCGCTCCGTCACCCGCCGCACACTCAACGAGCGTGTTAGCGCGCGAACGAAGCATCAACTTCTGCAGGTTGCGGACCTTCTTCAGGTCCCCCGCCCGCGACGCCGTGAAGATCCGCTGGCGCAACCGCCGTACGCGCTTCTCACAGGCACGCCAATCAACAGCGTCCCAGTCGAGAACCTCGTCCTCTGGTCCGTTCACCCCGACGATCGTCGTGGCGTCTAACTTGTCCTTCGGTTCTGGTGTCATCGTCATCTTCCTCTTCACAGGCTCACCTGACCGCGTCAGCGCCCTTTCGGCCGGGCACCAGTCCCGTATCCGGCCAGTTATCCGGGACGACCGGCTGGAGGGGCCAGCCATCATGTCCCGGTTTCCTGTTGCCTTTCGGCCGCCGGCATTCGCTTCTCGGTCATCCGATTCCCGCCGGGGGATTGGGCCTTCCTTACGGTCGGCTTACCGGGCCGAACGCCCGGACCCCGCGGGGTTACCACGTTCCGCACGCACGAGCTGCGACCGGGGTGGGTGCCTCCTGTACCCCGAGGACGGCGGTGCTCATCCCGGCTGAGCGAATTCTTCAGCCGGCGCCTGCCGCTTCTCAGCGGCCAGTCCTTACACCCCGCTACCAACATCCCATCTAGCGGGGCTGACCGTAACGAGGCATCAACGGAGGTTCACGCAATTCACCCGTCCGGTCTTCCCCTCGCCTGTAGCCCCCGGATGGAACGGGCAGCCCTTGGGCTTTCCCCCGAGCTTCGCACCCCGCCGATCACCGGCGACGCACGTCAGGGTGGGGACAGGCCATCGAGCACGAGCCTGGAACTACGCTCACTCGACATCAGCCGAACCTCCAATCTGCATTGTTCACTCGTAGCGTGCGACCTCGTGTCGCAGACAGTCCCACGCGACCGACGCCTTCTGCGAGTTCGCGGTCGCGTCGTGATGCCAGAAGGTCGCATGGATCTTCGCGCCAGGCGATGCAGCAACGTGTCATCGACCGCGACCAGGACGGGGACCCCCGGCGCAAGCAGCCGCTCGCAGATCAACACCGCCAACCGCAGCCAGAGCTCGTCGGGATCCCAGCGCGCGTGGCTGAAGAAACGGTGTGCACGGCAGTGATGCCACACCCCCGAGAGTCGAGCGCCCACGAGCATCCCGCACACGGTGCGCACCCCCGTCTGGGAGATCTGACCGACGAGCATTGCCCGGAAGGTCTGGCTCGTGGGGCGGGTGAAGCACGGCGCGAGCAGGAGCAGCAATTGGTTCAGAGAAGATGGCAGGCAGAGCATCGGCGGCGAACCTGAGTGGCAAGCCGAGGAACAGGGCCTCCCGACCGCCCAAGGCGATAAGTGGACTTCGAACGACAACAGCTTAGGAGCAAGCAGAAGATGCTAATTAGAGAAGATACCACTGAGAAGATGAAGCGAGCCCAGCAAGAAAATAAAGAAGCTGAGAGAGAGAAGGTGATTGAGGGATGAAAAGTGGAAGATTCATAATCGGCCACCCAGATATTTCCCGAGGAATCAACCGCGATAGCTGACGGTTCATCAATCTGGCCGCTGCCAGTGCCTTTGCTCCCGATGGTTTGAATATATTCTCCTTTTTCGTTTAGCTCCTCGACATAGTCGAGATCTCCATCTGGGACATACACATTCCCCGTTTTCTGATTAATGGCAATCCCTTCGGGTTTCTTGAACTTTCCTTTTCCTTCTCCATATTCTCCATACGTCGCGATCCGCGTCCCCGTAGGGGAAAACTCCTCGATTGCCGGTGGCGTACCATACTGGTTGGTTACCCACACGTTCCCATGTGCATCCACTGCATCGTTATCAGGATGAGCAAAATCACCAACGCCAAACTGAAATCCAAAGATCGGTGACGCCGGAACGGGCTCCCACTCCTCGATGCGATTGTTGCCGACATCGGCCACATAGATGTCGCCAGCCGTATTGATCGCCACCTTTTCCGGTTCAAGCAGTTCACCGTTGCCCGAGCCTTTTTTGGCGAACACGTCCAGGAAGGTACCGCCGCTCGTGAACTCCTCGATCCGGTTATTGCCATGGTCGCCGACATACAGGTCGCCCGACACTGGGTCCGCGGTGATCCCGTACGGGCCTTCAAACTGGCCGTTGCCGGCACCTTTGGAACCAAACTGGGCTATGTATTTGCCGGCCATCGAGAACTCCTGCACGCGGTTGTTGCCGGTGTCGACGACATAGGCGTTGCCGTCTGAGAAGGCGATACCGTCCGGGCTGCTGAATTCGCCGTTGCCGGTTCCACCTTTACCGAATGAACCGATCGGTGTGCCGGTTTCCGAGAACTCGTCGATGCGGTTGTTGAGGGCGTCGCCCACCCACACTTCGCTGCCGGTCGGCGTAATCGCTATCGAGAGCGGATTGTTGAGCTGTCCTTTTTCGGACCCCAACGTCCCAAACTTACGCACAAATTTGCCGCCAGCTTCAAACTCCTCGATACGATTGTTGCCCTTGTCGACGACATACACGTCGCCCGTCGCCTGGTTGATGGCGATACCGGCCGGTTTTGAGAACTGTCCTTCGCCCGAGCCCGAGATACCCGCCTGGCAACCGCTTGTACATGTCTCAAGTTCCGATTTGCCGTTGCCCACGCCCCAGCCGATCGCCTTGATAAACGCTCCGGCGGCAGAGAACTCCTCGACCCTGGAGTTGTTGTAATCCGCCACCCACACATCGCCCGATGCATCTATGGCGTCCGCGACCGGGCCTTTGAACTGCCCGGCGCCCGTCCCGGCCGAGCCGAACTGCGACAGATAGACCGGCGCCATCGGCGACCCACTCCCCGAACCCTTCGGGCTCCGGGTTTCCACCACATCTCCGGTGGTTTCGTTATAGACCTTCATGGTAGTGAGATTCAATCCGCTCGGTTCAATTGTCGTCGACGTCGCTTTGCGCAGCTTCCACCCGAGATCATTCTGGCCGCTGTAAGACGTCGCCGTGGTCCGCACGTCCTTTTCTTCACCCCCAGACAAGAGCGCGCCGCTCGTCGTCTTCGTCAGCAGGTCATACGTTTCTTTGTTTTTTTCTTCGGCTTCTTTGGCGCCTTCATCGTAATAGTCGTGCGTCATGGCGCGCGCTAGGACTTCTTCGCCCGTGGACAGTTTGATCTTGTGTTCGGGACCAAGCATTTTGAGTACGTTTGTTTCTTCGCCGTTGTATTCGGTTTTCGTGTCGATCTTTTCTGCGAGTTCGGCCGATTTACATTCATGTTTTTCTGCGGATTTGCATTCTTCTTTGAGCGCGGCCGCCCGGTTGTCGGCGCTTAGCGTGCGGGTGGTCTCGTTTGCTTCGTTGTATTCGTTTGTGGCGACCCCTCCGGTCGGGATGGCTGTATTCACAGTGCGTCCATGGCTATCCCAGTAGTGGACGGTTGCGCGCTTGTAGGTACTGGCGGGCCAGCTCTGTGGTTCGTCTGGCGGGATGATCGCGGCCGCTTCGACCGGATCATCTTTCTGTCCCCACTTTTCGACTTCTCCTTTCGTCAGGTTCTGCAGATGGGAGCTTTCCGAGCCGGAGAGCGGCACGTCATACTCGATCGTTGATCCGGGCTGCGGCGCGTGCAATTCGCCTGATGTGCCTGTGCCACCTGCCGGGTTGAAGGCGGTTACGTTGCCCGTCGTGTCCGCCGTAGCGCAGAGCGAAGTGGACGCACAGGAGACGCTCGTCAGTTTGTCGCCGAGGGCGTATTCCTTGGTCCAGGTTTCGCCGGCGTTTTTCGAGACAAAGATGTTGCCCGATGCGTCTACAGCCACACAGGTCGAACTGCCGGAGCACGTGACGGCGGTCAGGCTTGTCGTGCCGTCAATGTTGTGTTTGGCCGCGGTCGCGGTCCCGCTGCTTTCGATCGTCAGCTTGAGCGCGTTTCCGGCGCCGTCAACGGCCACACACGAAGTCGTCGACGTGCAGGCGATGCCGTTGAGCGCCGTCGAGCCATCGACATCGGTTTCCTTCCACGTGGAGGACTCGATCTGGCTAGTGCTGTTCGCGACATGGACTTTGCCTTAGTTGTCCGCGATCGCGCAGAAGGAAGTGGAAAGGCAGAAGATGCCCTTCATCGCTGCTGCCCTGATCCTCCAGCGTCCACGAGGTCGAGGCCGGGCTGGTCGAGTAGCGGAAGTAGCCAAACCCATCTTGTCCGTCGACGCAGAACGACGATGATACGCACGAGATCGCGTCCACCCCGTAGGACGGGCTGTAGGCTTCGCTAAAGGCGCCGCCGAGCGACGTCGCGTAATACAATTTGCCGCCAGCGGTTTCTTTGCCGTCAGCGAGCAGGCAGAGCGAGGTCGACGGACAATCGAGGGCCTGGCTCGGGCTCTCTCCGCTCGGCCCACTCCATGTTTTCCACGTCGCGCTCGAGCTTGTGCTCACGTTCGTCGCGTACAACGCCTTACCGGCGCTGTCGCTGAGCACGCAATCGGTCGTACTCGGGATACAGGAGACGGCGTTCAGGCTGTAGCCACTGTCCACCGTCTGCGTATAGGCGCCCGCTTTGGAGAGCACCGCCGTGCTGGCAGCGCTGGAGGCGACCACGGAGCCATCTCCGTTGGCTCGCCGTGACCTCAGCGACCAACGTATGTCCGACATCACCTGATACCGGGGTGTAGTTCTGTTCGTGGCGCCCAGTATCGGCGCGCAGTTTTGCCTTCAGAGTTGCAGTCCTCCCACTGATATCCGTACACGAACGGGCTCTCCGACCACGTGCCATTCGATACAGCAAGCCTGACACCGACCGCCGGCGATCCCGATATTGCTGGAGCTCCGGTGTCTTTCGGACTCAGCGCCTGTTCGCTCAACTTTTCCGTGACTTCTTTTTCAGACCAGCTCGCTTTCGGATAGGCTCGCGTGACCTTCAGCAGACGACCTGTGTTCGAATCGCCTGCGATCGTTCCATACGAGAACGCCCACGGCTGCTGACCCGACGGCGTCAACGTTGTGACATGGTTTTCCAAATCATACCCATAGGTCGTCTTCAGCGCGGAGCAGGTTTTGCCACAGGCCGTACTGCTTTCGATACGGGGATCCCACTCGACCCGCAGGCGCCCTTTCCCATCATATTCATACCGCGCTACTTCGACTTTCGTCATTTCTTTCAGCGTCGTGCTGTACGCACGAAACCACACCTTCGCCAGGCGGCCCTTATAGCTGCCCCATTCAGTGGAGTTTTCGCCTGTCGCTGTCGTTGCGGTCGCGTATTCAAACGTCAGCGCACGGCAACCGTTTTTCAGTTCTTCTACTTTGGTTCCGCATGTCACGCCCGCCGGTGCGGGCGCAAGCACCTCGTAGGGCTGCATCGACGTCGTCCCTGTGTTGCCTTCCACGGGCGCGTAGACATACGTTGTGCCGATCGACAGGGCGCCCTTGGCGGCCGTCGGCCACCAGGTGGGCCGCTCCCACTCCTGCACCCGAGCATGTTCGTAATCGGTGATGTAGATGGCACCGGTTGAGGAGGCCACGACTTCCTTCGGTCCTGCGAATTGCCCTGGGCCTGAGCCGCTTGCTCCGAACTTAGCTACGAACGTTCCCGTGGTCGTGAGCTCCTGCACACGGTTGTTGGTCACTTCGCTCATGTAAAGATTACCGCTCAATGGGTCGGCCGTGATGCCACGCACGTTGTCAAACTGGCCGTTGCCAGTCCCAGCGATGCCATCCTGGCAACTACTGGTGCACGTCTCGAGTTTGGCTTCGCCGTTGCTCACGCCCCAGCCAATCGCTTTGACGAACGTACCGCCAGTCGAGAACTCATCCACCCTGTTATCGGTATAATCGGCGATGTAGAAATCGCCGCCAGCGATGGCAATCGATGTTGGATCACCGAACTGGCCCGCTCCCGTCCCGGCAGAGCCGAAAGCTTTGACATACCCGCCGGTTTCGCTGAACTCTTGGACCCGGGCGTTGGTTTCTTCAGTGATCCAGAGATCGCCGCTCGAATCGATCGTAAGGCCATGTGGGTAGTACAATTGTCCTGCGCCAGAACCGGCGATGCCCACTTTACAGCTGCTCGTACACGTCTCAAATTTTGCTTCACCGTTTGACACGCCCCAGCCGAACATCCGGATGAAAGTTCCCGACGAGGAGAGCTCATCGACACGATGATTGCCGACCTCAGTCACATAAATATTGCCGGTTTTCTGATTGACGGCGATCCCCGCCGGCCATTCGTATTGGCCAGCCCCCGTCCCCTGCGAACCAAACGCCGCTATCAATGCTCCGGATCCCGAGAACTCGTCGATCCGATTATTGGTTGCATCCGTCACCCACACATCACCTTTTGCGTCGAGAGCCTCTCCAATGGGCCGACCCAGTCCCACTTCGGGACCAAACTCAGCACCAAACGCAGGCGGCGTACTCTGGGTACTCCCAGGCTGTTGAAGGTAACTATTCACGTCCTGCTGGCCCGGCCGGATTGGGTCAGCCCGGCGCGGATGCCGGCAGCCATGGTTGTCCGGCCGCGAGTTGGGCGAGTGCTTGTAGTGGGCGCTGGCCTTGCTTTTTGGCGGTGGAGATGTAGGAGCGCACTGTCAGGTAGCGTTCGGCGCCGTCCATCGTGCGGAAGCACCCGGATATCTTCTGTTGCAGCTTGACCATGCGAAGGTCGGACTCGCAGAGGTTGTTCGAGAAGGGAACGGCGAAGTCGTGGGCGAAGAGGGTCACTTCGCGCTCGCACCGATCCAGGCGCAGCAGCAGGTTCTGCGCCTTTGAGCGCTTGATCCGCTTCCCGGCGTTCTGTGCCAGACCGGGGTTCTGCTCGTAGCCCGAGGCGATCAGGTCGCGGTAGTTGCGATGAAGTTCTGCCAGGGCCGGGGCGTCCAGCGCCTGGCGGCCGGCCGTCTTGGCCTGATCGACCAGATCCTTGGTGTCCAGCAGAAAACAACTCATGCCCGAGGCCCAGAGCTGCCCTGCTTCGGTGGCGGCGATCAGCTCCCTGAGGTGGTGAGCGCCGCAGAGCGCGTGGGCCGCGTCGGTGTAGGCGCGATATGGGGAGAAGCCGTCGTGCACGGCCACGCCGGTGAAGCCGGGCAGCACGCCGGCGTCATCCATCGCCTGCCCTCCGCGCTTGGCGTGGACCGTGTAGCGCGTCAACGTCTGCGTGGAGGCACAGTGCACCCAGGAAAGGCGCTCTGCGATGCGTAGGCCCGTCTCGTCGAAGTGGGCTACCGGCTGATCACCGAGCAGTGCTCGCAACTGCTCATCGAAATCGGTCAGGCCCTGCGCGGCCTTGTCCACCCAGGCCTTCAACGTGGCTGTGGAGACCTGCGGGCCGATCAGGTCGCAGATCAGGTTGCGGGCGCGCTCATAGGGGATGTGCTGGAAGACGATGAGGTAGACACCGAAGGCGTGCAGGTTGGCCCCGTACTGTGTGTCAGCGGCCACGCCGCCGGGGAAACGACCCTCATTCACGAGCCCACAAGCATTGCAGCGCCGGGCTTTCGCGAGATGCTCTATCACTTCCAGCGCGAGCTTCTCGGGGATATCGAAAACCTGACGAGACTCCCCGCCCTCAAGCTCTTCCCCGTCAGCCAAATCGCGCCCGCAGTCCTCGCAAACGTCGGGCTCATGGATAATCACACGGTCGGGGACCTCCACCCGCTCCAAGTGGGCACCCTCATGACCATGCTGGCTGCCCGGTTTGCGCCCCGAGCGCTCCCGCAGGCTGCGCTTCTTCGGCGACGGTTTTGAGTAACCATCGGAGGACGGCGGCTTGCTCGAGTTCCTAGAGTTCTCATCCAGCCTGCCCCGCAACTCGACGATCTCGGCCCTCAACTCGGCGATCATCGCCTGCTGCTCGACGCTCTGCCCCCGCAGCGCCGCGATCACCGCATCCTGATCGGTGATCCGGGCTTCAAGCTCCTCACGACTGAGCTGCCCTGCATCGGCCATGCCCGCAAGATTCCCTGCAACCAGGCGGAATCCTGCCCACAACAACCCCCACGCTGCACACCCCACACCCGAACCCGCGCTCACCCCTGACGAACGAAACCAGCAGGACCTAAATAGTTACGTCGAAGACCGTTTCGGTGCCAGCCGTCGCGTCCGTGAACACGTACTTGTGTTCTTCGCTCTTGTATGCGAGCTTGAGGTTGCTATCCCCTTTCGGCGATTCGAATTCGCCTTTGCTGTTCTGTGCGAACGTGGTCTGCCCGCCACCGCTCGAGTTGACCACGGCGCTACCTGTTGGCAGCACCGTCAGACCCTCACTGCCGCCGAGGCTGATGGTCCACTGCGGGCCGAACGGTCCTTCCGCGCCAGCCGTCAGGTTACGCGATTGATATGTGCGGGAAACATCGCTCGTGCTGCCCAACGAGACATCGCTGGCGCTCAGCGTGAACTGGCCGGTGCTCGGATCCACAGACCCCGGCCCAACCGATACCGGGCTGGCCCCGTTGACTTTGAACGTAAATTCTTCCTGCGCGACGTTGTTTGCATTGTCGGTAGCGGTCACAACGAATGAGTGAGTACCGGTCGTATAGTCGCGCGACGCGAGCGTGAATTCGGTGCTTGCCGTACATGGCCCTTCTGGACACGAGGCTGCGGTGCCAGTTACGTCGTGCCCTTCAACGCTCACCTTGATCGACTTCACGCCCGAGCTCTTGGTCGTGCCTTCTCCGTCTGTCGCTTCTACTTTCAGGTGCGGTTCGCCCGCCGGCAGTTCATTTCCGTTCTGCAAGCCACTGATTTTGATGCCGTGCGGAGGCGAGTAGTCGACTTTGATCTTCTGGGGGTATATATCTGCATACAGGCCGACATAGTCTTCCGCAAGCGCTTCAAAACTGGCTTCGCCGTTTGCCATCCCCGTCTCGTACGTATATCCCTGATAATTATATTCTGGGCATTGGATCCCGTAGCATTCTTCATCGTCGTAGTAGTATTTCTCGTCGCCCCACCCGCTGGTAAGTACGCGATACAGACTCAGTCCCACGCCCGGATCTTTCGCGCGAACTTCGAATGCTCCTGAGTGTGGTCCCAGCCATGTTTCATGGCTGCTATACAACACATTCGGAACGTATTCGCCAGTTGCTTTGTTATAGACCGTGGAGCTTGCTTTATTGAATTCAAGTTCAGGCCCTTTTTCCTGCGAGATATCGACATACGCGTTGGTGACAGTGTTTTCACCGCTGTGACCTTCTCCCGCTGCGTAAGCCTCCTGCTCGTACGCTGCCGTGTTGTTGTTTTCCGGAGGAGCGCTGCCCGCTATCGTTTCGGGACAACTCAGCGCCGGCGCGCACGCATACCCACCCCACCCCCATGATTCTGTAGCTTCCGGCATCGGATCGTAGTCCTCGAGATTCGGCGCCGTGGGCGTGTAGAGCACCATATAGTTGTGTATGTTTGATCCGGAATCGTTCCAATGTCCTTCCGCATGCGAACGAGTGATCTGCGACGCGCCCCTGGTCGTATAGAAGATCCCTCCCCATTCCCCGTTGGCGTGGCTACTGGAGATGCTCTCCGTCCAACTACCACCTTCAGGATGTTCGGGCGCCGTGAACAAGGACCCTACATGCTCAAAGTACCACTCAGTTTTATAACCGTAGTATCCGTTGGACCAGACGGGATCCTCGGCTTCAGGATCGACAACGATCGGCAGCTTATAGCGGCCACCGGTGAAAGATTCGAGGGTGAGGCTGAGAATATCGCCGGACGTGATCTTCATCGACAGCGGCACCGGGGTCCCTTCCGCGTCATTTGCAGCAGGCGCAACTATTTGAGCGATCGTCGCTCCCTCATCGACCACTCGCACCAAGCCCGTACTATGATCTTCCACGAGGCTCGCTCCTTGAGGCATCTGTACCTTGTAGGCGAGCCGGGTGGGACTATCGATAGAGCGCAGGACCGTGTCCATCTCGAAGCCTCTCGTCGTCGGCTTCACGAGCGTATCGGCGTCGGTCTGCGTGTTTGCAAACGCTACAGTGGCGCCATTGACAGAACCTTCAGGACCGCCCAGCGGAGAACCCTGTTCATCAACGGGGATCAAGGAAACCCCCGTGTTTGCCAGCGACACACCTTGACTCAACTGCTTTGGGATCTGCACGTCGACAAGCGGCATCTTCGGCTTGAACGCGCCGCCTTCTTCGGTCAAGCCCAGATCGACCGGGACCAGCCCGTGCGTGGACTGGACCGCCATCGGCTCCGTCGATTCGATTACGCTGTGCTTACCTGAGCCTCCATCGACCTGGGCGACGTTCGCAGCAGGGAAGCGACTAATACTTTCGCCCGCAGGGAGAGCCGGAGGCCCACCCGCCCGTTCATTGACCAGCGAAGGGAACATTTCTCGCGTGACCTTCCCCGCTTCCTGGCTGTTCAGCCCCGAGTACTTCAGCTGCGATTCTTCACGAGCCACCACCGCTTCAGGACTGAACCGCTGCGCTTCCCGGGCATCCTGAGCTTGTTCGCCCCCATCGAGCAACTGCGTACCCGGTACCGCCAACGGACCCGCGAGCACGGGCAATGACGAACCAGACTGACTGATAGAAGATGTGCCTTCCCCAAACGCGACAGCCTGCAAGCCCAACAACCCCACCCCGCAGCATCCCAGACACACCGCCAACCGCCGCCAAACCACGCCCCGCATACCTGCCTCCCGCCCAATTGAATGACCGACCCCAACGGAACGTCCATAAGCTGGGGCGAACATACAGTGGCGACACGTCGCCGTCAATCCCTGATCGTAGAAAAGCTCGATTTTTATTTAGCTCGCACGATTACCCCGCAATTTGCGAGGTTCTGGCGGGTATTTGAGGTTCGTCCCACTCGAACATCCGTCGAGAAACAGGCTCGTGCAGCACCTACGGCTCCCCTTGGTCAGGCCCCATGCACTCAACAAACCAGGTCTCCGGCGGGGGCGAGGTCCGATCGGCCGGTCGAGCCCAAGACAAGCGCCCGAGCCCACCAACAGCGCCCTATCCGGTCGAGCGGACATCGATCCCCGACGGAGACCGTGTTCAGTCAAAGGAACCGGGCGTAAAAAAACCGGGTAGAAGCCGGGACCTTGTCAGGCCAGGGCTGGATCTAATCGGTGTGCTCGGGGTCAGCGGCCCTCACGCCCGCGCAACGGGGAAGCCGAGCCCCGCGATCAGCTCCTGCGCGCGAGCGGCGGCGGACTCACCCCCGACCCACAGCGCGATCACGCCCTGGCGGTTGTCCTCGGAGGGCGAGAGCGCCATGTCGAGGATGTTCACGCCCGCGCCGCCGAGCGCGAGCGCGAGCTCGGCGATCACGCCCGGGCGGTTGGGCACGGAGGCGCGCAGCTCGATCACCCCGTCGCTCCCGGCCCCGCCGACGAGCCCCGCGTCGAGCAGCGCTTCGCGGTCGGCGCGCGCGCGCTCGTTCCAGGCGGACACGGCCGCCGCGTCGCCGGCCGCGAGCGCGGCGCGCACCTCCCCCAGCCGCCCGATCAGCCCGTCGATGCCGTCGACGAGGGCATCGCCGTTAGAGAGGTAGATGTCGGTCCAGATCGCGGTGTTCGCGCCGGCCACGCGCGTGGCGTCGCGGAAGCTCGGGCCGACCGCGGGCAGGCGTCGCTCGCCCTCGCAGGCGCCCTCGTCGCCCAGCACCCCGGCGGCCTGCGCGACGAGCAGGTTCGCGAGCACGTGCGGCAGGTGCGAGACCGACGCCATCAGGCGGTCGTGCGTATCGGCATCGATCGCCGCGGGCTGGGCGCCGAAGCTCGCGAGCAGGCGATGCAGCCGCTCGTAGAGCACCCCGGCGGTGCTGCCGCGCGCGGGGGTCAGGTACCAGACGGCGCCCTCGAACAGATCGGCGCGCGCGTGTTCGACGCCGGCGGTCTCGGCCCCGGCGAGGGGGTGCCCGCCGACGAAGCGCTCGTCCTCGCGGCCGGCAGCGGCGACCGCGCGCTTGGTCGAGCCGGCATCGGTGACGACGGTGTCCGGCCCCGCGCAGGCGAGCGCCGTGCGGACGGTGTCCACGAGCGCGCCGACGGGCGCGGCCGCGAACACGACGTCCGCGCCGTCGACGGCGCCGGCGATGTCCGCCGCCTGGGAGTCGATCGCCCCCAACTCGAGCGCCCGCGCGCGCACGTGGGCGTCGGGGTCGTACCCGCACACGTATGCGTCCGCGCGCGTGCGTGCGGCGAGACCGATCGAGCCGCCGATCAGCCCGAGACCGAGGACCGCGACCCGCATCCGTTCAGCGCTGCCCCGTCTGCACGCCGGAGACGCTGCGGTCGCGCACGGATTCCGCCAGCCCCTCCAGCACCTCGACGGTCGTCTCCCAGCCGATGCAGCCGTCGGTGATCGACTGGCCGTAGCGCAGCTCGGGTGGGTGGGCATCGGGTTTCAGATCCTGACGGCCGGCGAGCAGGAACGACTCCAGCATCACGCCGGCAATCTCACGGTTGCCGTTCGTGACCTGCATGCCCACATCGGCCGCCACAGCCGGCTGGCGCTCGGGGTCCTTGCCGCTGTTGTCGTGGCTCAGGTCGATCATCAAGCGTCGTGGCAGATGCGCGGCGTCGAGCAGCTCGAGTGACGCCGCCACGCTCGGCGCCGGGTAGTTCGGCCGGCCTTTGCCGCCGCGCAGGATGATGTGACAGTCGGGGTTGCCGCGCGTGTGCAGAATCGCCGGCGTGCCTTTGCGATCGATGCCCGCGAAGGCGTGCGGCTCGGCCGCGGCACGCACCGCATCGACGGCCACCTGGACATTGCCGTCGGTGCGGTTCTTGAAGCCGACCGGCATCGACAGCCCCGATCCGAGCTGGCGGTGGATCTGGCTCTCGGTCGTGCGCGCCCCGATCGCCCCCCACGAGACCGCGTCGGCGATGTACTGCGGCGTGATCGGGTCGAGAAACTCGCAGCCGACCGGAAGCCCGGTGTCGAGCACACCGAGCAGCACGCGCCGCGCCAGATGCAGGCCCGCGTTGACGTCGCCAGAGCCGTCGAGATGCGGATCGTTGATCAGCCCCTTCCAACCGATCGTCGTGCGGGGCTTCTCGAAGTAGACGCGCATCGCGATCAGCAGCTCGCCGCTCAGATCGCGCGCCAGCCGCCGGAGTTTCGCCGCGTACTCGAGCGTCGCATCGGGATCATGCACGCTGCACGGCCCGACGACCGCCAGCAACCGCTCGTCGGTCCGCTGAAGGACGTCCTGAACCTCACGGCGGCCACGGATTACGACGTCCGCCTGCTCGCCGTTGAGCGGCAGCTCGTCCAGCACCAGATCGGGCGCGAGCAGCGGAACGACCCGCTCGATTCGCCGGTCGCTGACGTAGTCGGCCGAGTGCAGCTGGGCGCCGGGCACCTCAGGCATCGGTCGCCTTCCTTCCCGCGAGCGTCTTCCCGGCGAGCGCGCCGGCTCGCTCGGTCTTGGCTACGACCGCCTCGATCTCCTCGATCTCCTCGGGAGTCGCGGTCTCTTTCATGACGATCATCGTCGATTCATCCTTTCTACTGCACCTGGGAGCTTATGGACTTGACGCGCGTGAGCGGGGCGCGGAACGCCCGGGAGGGGCGGCACTCGGTCCGGGTGGACCCAAAGCGGCCTTGTCAGTCCCGCTCACGGACGGGACGGGCCGAAGCGCCTAGCTAAATCGCCAGGTGCGCAAGAACGACCACGAATACGCGCGGGAGTGAAGCCGGGATGCGTGTGCAGACGTGGCCATCTGAGGGAAGTTGTAGCAGGTTTGAGGGGTCGTTTTGGGGAGACTGTCGCGCACAGCGATCCGTAGAAAGGCTCGTATCGCCGGTCAGCCGGCACAGTTTCGCCAGAGTCCTCCGTACCGCGGCGAGCCTTGGGATCGTCAGCGCCGCTCGAGACGGAGGCTCGGGGACGTCAGAGAACCTCGGCGAGCGCCTCGAGAAAGCGCTCGTTTTCCTCGGGCGTGCCGTAGGTGACGCGCAGCGCGCCCTCGCGGCCGAGCGCGCCGCCGGCGCGCACGAGCACGCCGCGTTCTTCCAGGCCGCGCATCACCTCGCGCCTCGTCGCGTTCGTCCCCGAGCGAGAACCAGCAGAAGTTCGCCTGCGAGATCGCCGGGTCGAGGCCGAGCGCGCGCAAGCGCTCATCGACGGACAGGCGCTCGGCGACCGTGCGGGTGACGCGTTCGGTGACGGCGTCCTGGTGGGCGAGCGCCTCGACCGCGGCGGCCTGGGCGAGCGCGTTGCAGAAGAACGGCTGGCGGACCTGGTCGACCGCGCGGGGCAGGTCCTCCGAGCCGCACAGCGCGAAACCGACGCGCAGCCCGCAGAGGCCGTAGACCTTCGAGAAGGTGCGCAGCAGCACGAGGTTCGGGTGGCGGTCGAGCAGCTCGAGCGAGGCGTCGGGGTCCTCGAGCAGGTTGAACTCGCAGTAGGCCTCGTCGAGCACGACGCAGACGTGCGGTGGAACCTTCTCGACGAACGCCGCGATCTCCGCGAGCGGCAGCGCGGTCGAGGTGGGGTTGTTCGGGTTGCAGACGATCGCCAGACGCGTCGCGACGGTGATCTCGCGCAGCATCGCGTCGAGGTCGTGGCGATCCTCTCCGTCGAGCGGGACGGTGATCGCGCGCGCGCCGGAGGCGGCGGCGAGGTGCGGGTAGATCGAGAACGACGGCCACGCGTAGACGAGCTCTGAGCCGGGCTCGAGCAGCGCCTCGCCGGCGGCGAGCAGCACGTCGCAGGAGCCGTTGCCGATCGCGATCCGCGACGCGGGCACGCCGTAGCGGTCGGAGAGGCGCGCGCGCAGGGTCGCGTTCGTCGGGTCGGGGTAGCGGTTGAGCGTGGCGAGCGCGCGCTCGATCGCCTCGCGCACCGCCGGCAGCGGCGGGTAGGGCGACTCGTTGCTCGCGAGCCGCACGAGCGACGGCTCTCGCTGGGCGCCATAGCCGCCGGCCGCCGGGTAGACGGGGATCCGCGCGATCCGCTCTGTGAACTCGAGGGTCATCTCGCGGCCTATTGTGCCGTGCGCGGGCGTTGGGTGCCGGATGGTGGCGAAACTGTGCGGGCTGACCGGCGATACGAGCCCTTCTGCGGCTCACTGTGCGCGACGGTCTCCCAAAAAAGTCGCCCAATCTGTCCGCGGCGCGCTGGACGGTCGAACGACGCCGCGCCGACCGTGAGCCGAATCTCGGAAATGCGCGGCGGACCGGCGCGCCGGCCTACTGCGCCGACTGCAGGTCCTCGCGCAGCGCGGCGGCGGCGCCGAGGTAGACGTGGCGGGACTCGTGGGTGTCGTCGGCGTAGTAATGGATCAGCACGCGGATCACGCGCGGGAGCGCGCGCGGGACGGGGATCTCGCGCGCGCAGAGCAGCGGCACGCGGTCGAAGCCGAGCGCGCGGGCGGCGACGGCGGGGAACTCGGCGTTGAGGTCGTTCGTGGCGGTGAAGATGCAGCTGACGACGCGCTCGGGGGCGAGCGCGTTGCGCTCCATGATCGCCTGCATCAGCTCGGATGTGGCGTCGAGGATGTACTGCGCGTCGTTGCGGTCGACGGAGATCGCGCCGCGCAGGGCGAAGAGGCGTTCGGGCATGGCGGCGATTGTGTCAGTTGTCTCGGGCGCCGGGATCCGGCGGGGGTGTGGTGTGCTTTCTAAAGACGGGGCGAACGCTCTTACTCTTTAGAGATTGCGTGTAACTATAGTACTACGCAATCTCTAAAATGTTCATTCAATCCCTCCAGCTTTACCTTCCTGGCACAAATCCGTCAGATCCGCGACGCAAGTTCGTCGCAAAGCCGCGCATCCGGGACACAATTGCCTCACGCCGCCAAGACACGATCGCCTCACGCGGTCGAGAGCGCCCGCAGGTCCTCGGATCGCCTCACGCGGTCGAGAGCGCCCGCAGGTCCTCGGATCGCCTCACGCGGTCGAGAGCGCCAACAGGTCCTCGGATCGCCTCACGCGGTCGAGAGCGCCCGCAGGTTCTTCGAGCTCCCGCTCGGTCAATCGCCGGTGCTCGCCGGCGGCGAGGCCGCCCAGCCGCAGCGGGCCGAAGGCGATGCGCTCCAGCGCGAGCACCGGCCGCCCGGCGGCCTCGCACATGCGCCGCACCTGCCGGTTGCGGCCTTCGTGGATCGTGATCTCGAGCAGGCGCTTCCCGACCCGGCGCACGCGCGCGGGCGCGGTGGGGCCATCGTCGAGCTCGACCCCGCGGCGCAGCGCCCGCAGCACACCGTCCCCCACCGGCGCGCCGCCGAGCGTCGCTCGGTAGGTCTTCTCCACCTCGAAGCGCGGGTGCGTCAGCCGGTTGGCGAGCTCGCCGTCGTTCGTCAGCAGGATCAGGCCGCTGGAGTCGGCGTCGAGCCGGCCGACGGGGTACAGCCGCGGGTGGGCGGGATCGGCATCCGCGACGAGCTCGACGACCGTCGGGCGGCCGCCGGGGTCGTGGGCGGTCGAGACGACGCCGAGCGGCTTGTGCAGCGCGTAGACGACGCGCGCCTCGGGCCCATCGAGCGCGCGCCCGTCCACCGTCACACGGCTGTGCTCGGTCACATCGCGCGCGGGATCGCGCACGAGCTCCCCGTCGACCTCCACCCGCCCGGCGGCGATCACCGTCTCCGCGGCGCGTCGCGAGGCGACGCCGGCGTGGGCGAGGTACTTGGCTAGGCGCATTGGCTGCCACCATAGGGGCGATGGATCTCGCGCTCCTCGACCAGACGCTCGCCGCGCACGGCCAGCCGCGCTTTCGCGCCGGCCAGATCTGGGCGTGGGCGGCGAAGGGCGTCGAGGGCTACGAGCAGATGACGAACCTGCCGAAGGAGCTGCGCGAGACGCTCGCGCGCGAGCTCCCGTTCTCGAGCCTCACGCTCGCCGAGCAGGCCGAGGCGAGCGACGGCACGATCAAGGCGCTGTTCCAGACCGCCGACGGCCGGCCGCTGGAGGCGGTGCTGATGCGCTATCGAGACCGGCGGCGCTCGATCTGCGTCTCCTCGCAGTCCGGCTGCCCGCTGACGTGCACGTTCTGCGCGACCGGTCAGATGAAGTTCGCGCGCAACCTCAGCGCCTCGGAGATCCTCGACCAGGCGCTCCACTTCCGCCGGATCGAGGCGATCGACCACTGCGTGTTCATGGGCATGGGCGAGCCGCTCTTGAACCTCGACAACGTGCTCGCGGCCTGCGCGCGGCTGCCCGAGCTCGGCATCACCAGCCGCCGCACGGCGATCTCGACGGTCGGCTGGATCCCCGGGATCGAACGGCTCGCCGAGCAGCCGCTGCCGCTGCGCCTCGCGCTGTCGCTGCACGCGGCCGACGAAGCGCTGCGCTCGGAGCTGATGCCGGTCAACGACCGCTACCCGCTGCGGGACGTGCTCGACGCCTGCCGCGCGTTCTACGAGCGCAAGCACCGCCGCATCTTCGTCGAGTACGTGATGCTCGCGGGCGTCAACGACCGCTACCAGCAGGCTCAGGCGCTCGCGCGAGCGCTCGCCGGGTCCCGTGAGGGAGGGACGGCGGGGTTCGATCTTCAAGGTCAACCTGATTCCCTACAACCCGACCGACGTGGGTGGGCGGGATTCTTATCATTGCTCCTCGCGCGAGTCGATCGCGGCGTTCCGCGCGGCACTCGAATCCCGCGACATCCCCGTCACCGTCCGCCTCACGCGCGGCCGCGACATCGACGCCGCCTGCGGACAGCTCGCCGCCAGGACGAGCTGACGGCCGCCGCTACTTGTCGATCGTGATCGTCTCGCGCTCGAGCAGCCAGCCGCCCGCGCGCGCCTCGCGGCCCGATCGCGGTCAAGGCGAGCGCACAGCCAAGGCCCGGGCGCGAAGAGATCGCGCCCGGACGCTCGACCGTTGGGACGTTCGTCCCTACGGGACCGCGACGACGAAGCCTTCGCCGTGCTTGACCGACGCGCTGCTCGCCTCGATCTCATAGCCGCCCGAGCATTCTGTGGGCGCAACCAACCCGAAGGCGTCGCCGTTCCCCGCCGGGGTGGTCAGGATCGGGTGCCCGGCGTATACGGGGAAGACGCAGAAGAATCCGGGTTTGGGCTCGGTCACCGAGGTGAAGCCCGAGTTCTCCCCAAGCGTGGGGGTGCCGGATTCGCTGATCGAGACAAGGGCATAGGCCACGGCGCCTCCCGCCGGCCCAGCGGCGCCCGCCGTGCCATTTGCTCCCGCCGGTCCCACCCCTCCCGCTGGTCCCGCCGGTCCCACCCCTCCCGCCGGTCCCGCCGGCCCCGCCGCTCCCGTGGCGCCCTGCGCGCCGGCGTTGCCCTTGAGTTCCTTGAGCACCTTCGGACTGATCTGCTTCTTCGAGGTGATCAAATAGTGGCTGGCCGCAAGCGCTCCGCCGCTCATCGAGAAGACGAGCGCAAGGGTTGCTGCGACGTTTGCGTACGTGAGGCGAAGGCGAATCCTGTGTGGCACGGCAAGCTCCTTTAGTGAAGATAGGCCAGCTGAAGATGGCTCATGCCGGCTGGAGCCTACATCAGGGGAAGGTGAAAATGGGGAAGGATTCCCGCCGGAGTGCGTAATTGCCACGTAGTCATGGGTTCGTGTGCAACGATCGCGCCCACCACAGATCGATGCTCAGCCGTCCGCCTGCGCACCGCCTGCGCGGGCCTCGCCGGCTCTCAGCAGCCGCTCGCGCAGCGTCGCCTGCTCCTCGGGGGTCGGGTCCCAGCGGGCGACGTCGGGCAGGTCGTGGAGCGTGCGCAGGCCGAACAGCTTCAAAAACTGCGTGCCCGTGCGGTAGAGCACCGCGCCGAACTGCGAGCGCCCGCCCTCCTCGATCAGGCCGCGCTCGAGCAGCGTCGCGGTCGCGGAGTCGGCGCTGACGCCGCGGATGCGGGTGATCTCCGGCCGCGAGATCGGCTGCAGGTAGGCGACGATCGCGAGCGTCTCCGCCTGCGCCGGGCTGAGCGTCGCGACGCGCTTGCGGCTGAACAGGCGCCGGGCGGCGTCCTCGGCCGCGGGGTCGCTCGCGAGCGTCCAGCCGCCCCCGAGCTCGCGCAAGGTGATCCCGCGGCGGCCCTGGGCGTACTGCTCGGCGAGCTCTCCGAGCGCGGCCCGCACGTCCTCCGCGTCGGCCTGCGTCGCTTCGGCGAGCTCCGCCTCGCTCAGCGGATCGGGCGCGAGGAACAGCAGCGCCTCGAGCGTGCGCTCCAGCGAGGCGGCCTCACGCTCCGGCTCGGCCGCGTCGATCACCTCGATTGTCCCGCTCGCGCTCACCCGGCAATGCTATCGGCGTATCGCTCTACGGGCGCGGCACGCGCGCGGACCGCGATCTCGCCGAAGCTCTCCTCCTGCTCCCAGTCGGCCTCGCCGCGCTTGTACAGCTCCAGCAGCGCGAACAGCGTGACCGCGACCGTCATCCGGTCGGCGCCGCGGACGGCCTCGTCGAAGCTGAAGCGCCCGCGCCGCAGCAGCCCGCGCAGGTGCGCGAGGCGCTCGGCGACCGTGATCCGCGGCACGCCGATGTGGCGCAGGCTGATCGCCGGCGGCATCCGCAGCAGCCGCCCGAGCGCCTCGCCGAGGATCTCCGGGCTTTCCGCGCCGTCGCCCGGCTGGGTGATCGTCTTGCGCAGGCTCGCCGGCAGCGGTACTTCGCGGAAGCGCACGCCTTCCTCCCGCTCGAGCAGCTCGCCGAGGTGTGCCGCCGCCGCACGGTAGCGGCGCGCCTCGAGCATCCGCTCGAGCAGCTCCTCGGCGGCCTGCGCGGGCTCGATGTCGAGCAGCTCCTCCTCGTCCTCGCCGGCCAGCATCAGCCGCGACTTCAGCTCCAGCAGCGCGGCGATCAGGACGATGAACTCGGTCGCGGTCTCGAGGTCGAGCTCGCCCTGCGCCTCGAGGTGGTCGAGGTACGCGAGCACGACGTCGGCGAGCGCCAGCTCCAGCAGGTCGACCTCTTCGCGCAGGATCAGCGTCAACAGCAGGTCGAACGGGCCGCTGAAGAGATCCAGGTCCAGCTCGAGCGTGGCGATGCTCATCCGTCCACCGTACCGGTCGGGCAAGATGGCCTCCGGCCCGCCCGCGCCCAGGTCGACCCTTTCACGCCTGGCGAGCGCCCGCTCACGCTCACCGTCTGTGCCGTGGCGTGCCGACGCCCATCCGCGCGCGCACGTCCGCCAGCGTCTCCCCCGCGATCTCTCTCGCGCGCGCGGCGCCCTCGGCGAGAATCGTCTCGAGCCGCTCCTCGTCCGCACGCAGCTCGGCGTAGCGCTCGCGCACGGGCGCCAGGTAATCGATCACCGCGGCCGCGACCGCGCCCTTCAGTTCGCCATACCGCGCATCTTTCATCTCGTCCTCGACCTGCGCCGGCGTCGCGCCACGGACCGCCGCGAGGATCTCGATCAGGTTCGTGACGCCCGGCTTCTCGGCGGCGCGGCGCACCTCGCTGCCGGAGTCGGTGACCGCGCGCTTGAACTTCTTCTCGATCGCGCCGGCCTCGTCGGTGACGTAGACGGTGCCCTCGACCGAGCCGGTCGTGGTTGACATCTTGTGGTCCGGGTGCTGCAGGTCCATGATCCGCGCACCGACCGCCGGAATCCGGTGCTCGGGCACGACGAGCGTCTCGCCAAAGCGCGCGTTGAAGCGCTGCGCGACGTCGCGCATCAGCTCGACGTGCTGGCGCTGGTCGTCGCCGACGGGCACCTCCTGCGCGCGGTAGGCGAGCACGTCGGAGGCCATCAGCACGGGGTAGAAGAACAGCCCCGCGGTGGCGAGCTCGCGCGCCGCGCCGGCCTTGTCCTTGAACTGGGTCATCCGCGTCAGCTCGCCGTAGGAGGTGACGCTCGACAGCAGCCACGTCAGCTCGGTGTGCTCGCGCACGTCGCTCTGGCGAAACAGCACGCAGCGCGCGGGGTCGAGGCCCGCCGCGAGCAGCACCGCGAGCAGGTCGTACAGCCCCGCCCGCAGCTCGGCCGGGTCGTAGGCCACGGTCAGCGCGTGCAGGTCGACGATGCAGTAGATCGCCTCCCCGCGATCCTGCCCGGCGACGTACTGCGCGATCGCGCCGATGTAGTTGCCGAGGTGCTTCGTGCCGGTCGGCTGGATGCCGGAGAAGATGCGCATGTGCTGGAAAGGCTATACGCCCGTCTGCCACAGCGACCACTCCCACATGATTGTGCGATCGGTCAGGTACGGTGTGGAGGTGAGTCCAACTGTCTTTCGCGAAGGGCCGTTTCGATTCTTTTTCTTTTCACGCGAGGAGACACGTATGCACATCCATGTCCAGTCGGCCGATGGCGAGGCGAAGCTCTGGTTGGAGCCAACTATCGAGCTGGCGCGCAACTACGACCTGAGCGACAGCGAACTGCGCCGCGTCGAGCAGTCCATCAGAGAGCACGAGCAGGAGATCCGAGATGCCTGGAACGAGCACTTCGCAAGCTGAGGTGACCAACATATCGCGGCACGGCTTCTGGCTGCTGTTCGACGAGCACGAGCTGTTCCTGCCGTTCACGGAGTACCCGTGGTTCAAGCGAGCGCCCGTCGAGGCAATATTGCAGCTGGAGCAGCCGCGACCCCGCCACCTGTACTGGCCAGTCCTGGACATCGACCTGTCCCTCGACTCGATCGAACACCCTGAGCGATATCCGCTGAAAGCCAAGCTCTGAGCGGTGTAGCCGAGCGTAACCCCCGGACGGCTACAACAGCGGCCCGTTTTGAACAACGGCCGAAAATGGAATTAATCGAGAGTCGTTTGCCTGATCACGGGATGCTTCGCGGCCCCGACCTCGTCCAGACGGCGCACCGGCGTCGTATACGGCGCATTGCGTGCGATCTCCGGACCCTCCGCGGCGGCCTCGCGCAGGATCTCGGCGATCGCGGCTGCGAACGCGTCGAGCGTCTCCTTCGCCTCGGTCTCGGTCGGCTCGACCATCAGCGCCTCCTCGACGAGCAGCGGGAAGTAGACCGTCGGCGGGTGGAAGCCGTGGTCGAGCAGGCGCTTGGCGAGGTCGAGCGTCTTCAGGCCGAGCTCCTTCTTCATCGGGCCGCCCGAGAGGACGAACTCGTGCAGGCACAGCTCGCCGTAGGCGAGGGGCAGGTAGTCACCGACCGCGCGCCCATCCGCGACGAGCTCTCGACGCAGCCGCGCCAGCAGGTAGTTGGCGTTCAGCACCGCCGTCTCCGACGCATCCCGCAAGCCGTCCCCGCCGAGCGAGCAGATGTAAGCGTAGGAGCGTACGAAGCAGCCGTAGTTACCTTGGAAGCCGCGCAGCCGGCCGATCGACTGCTCGCGGTCATAGTCGAGGTCGAAAGCGCCCTCCTTCCTCTGCACGACGAGCGGGCGCGGCAAAAACGGGGCGATGCGATCGGATACAGCGATCGGGCCCGAGCCAGGGCCGCCGCCGCCGTGGGGCTGGGTGAAGGACTTGTGCAGGTTGAAGTGAACGATGTCAAAGCCCATGTCCCCGGGGCGGGACAGGCCCATCACCGCGTTCAGGTTGGCGCCGTCGTAGTACAGCGTCGCGCCAACCCCATGCACGATCTGAGCGATCTCCTCGATGTTGCGATCGAACAGGCCGAGCGTGTTCGGGTTCGTCAGCATCAGGCAGGCGACATCCGTGTCGGCCTTCGCGCGCAGGTCGTCGAGGTCGACGCCGCCGTCGGGATTGGTCGCGACCTTCACCACCTCCAAGCCGGCCATCGTCACGGTCGCCGGGTTCGTCCCGTGGGACGTATCGGGCGCGAGCACCTTGTGGCGCTGCTCGCCGGAGGCCTCGTGGTAGGCGCGCGTGAGCAGCACCCCCGCAAGCTCGCCGTGAGAGCCGGCCGAAGGCTGCAGCGAGACGTGCGGCAGCCCGGAGATCTCCGCGAGCGCCTGTTGCAGGTTCCACATCAGCTCGAGCGCGCCCTGCGCACGCTCGGGGTCCTGCAGCGGGTGCAGCCGCGCGTGGCCGGGGAGCGCGGCGACGCGCTCATGCAGGCGCGGGTTGTGCTTCATCGTGCACGAACCGAGCGGGTAGAAGCCGGAGTCGAGGTCGAAGTTGCGCTTCGACAGGCCGACGTAGTGACGCACGATCTCGGGCTCTGAGACCTCCGGCAAGCGCGGCGGCTGCTTGCGGCGGAAGCGCTCGGGCAGCGCCTCGGCACCGACCTGCGGCACATCCCACTCCGGACACGTGAACGCGCGGCGTCCCGGCGCACCCTTCTCGAAGATCGTCGTCGCGCGTTCGCGCTGTAGCGGCAGCTCTGTCACCGGCGCCTTCATGCCGGTACCGCCTCGCCGGCCGACTCAGCCGTCTGGGTCCTACACCCCTGCTGACCGACGGCCGCCACCGCTACTCCCAGCACCTCCGCCAGACGGTCGATGTCCGCGCGCGAGCGCTGCTCGGTGATCGCCACGAGCAATCCCCCGCGGTCCTCCTCGCGGCCCGTGATCTTCTCCAGGTCGACGCCGGGGTTCACGCCGCGATCGGCGCAGCGGCGCTTGACCTCGGCCACGTCGGCGTCGAGGCGCACCGCGAACTCGCGGATCACCGGCTGGCTGTGCAGCGCCTGCACCCCGTCGAGCGTGCAGAGCGTCTCACGCGCGTAGTGGGTGCGCGCCAGGAGCAGCTCGCCGAGCTCGACGATCCCGCGGCGACCGAGCCACGCGAGGTAGACGACGCCGCCGAGCGCGTTCAGCGCCTGCGCAGTGCAGATGTTCGAGGTCGCCTTCTCGCGGCGGATGTGCTGCTCGCGGGTCTGCAGCGTCAGCACGAACCCGCGGCGGCCGTCCACATCGGTGGTCTCCCCCGCGATCCGCCCGGGCATCCTCCGCAGGTACTCCTCGCGCGCGGCGAAGAACCCGAACGAGGGCCCGCCGAAGTCGAGGCGATTGCCGAGCGGCTGGCCCTCGCCGACGGCCACGTCGACGCCGCACTCGCCGGGGGGAGCGAGGATTCCGAGCGTGATCGGGTCGACCTGGGCGATCACGACCGGCGGCTTTCCCCCCGTGCCCCGCACCGTGCCGGTCGCGCCGCCTTGAGCGGCCACGGGCGCGGTACCGTCGCCTGGGCCGTTCGCCCCCCCATCGAGGTTTCCGCCCCCAGCTCCATGCCCCGCGGACTTCGCGGCGGCGCTCAGCGCGGCGGCATCCTCGACGGCGCCGTAGAAGTTCGGCTGGGCGAAGATCGCCGCGCTGCACTGCCCGTCGCCGTCACCCTCGATCGCCGCCGCCCACGCTTCGGGGTCGGTCACGCCGTCGCGGAGCGGGACCTCGACCACCTCCATCCCGTAACCGTGGGCGTTCGTGCGGAGCGTCTCGATCGAATGCGGGTGCAGGCCGGCGCTGACGACGAAGCGCTCGCCACCGTTGTGGAGCTTCGCCAGGTAGCCCGCCGCGGCGACCGCCGAGGGGCCCTCGTAGACCGAGGCGTTCGCGACCGGCAGCGCGGTCAGCTCGGAGATCGCGGTCTGGTACTCGAACATCACCTGCAGCCCGCCCTGGGAGATCTCCGGCTGGTAGGGGGTGTAGGGGGTGAGGAACTCCGAGCGCTCCATCAGCATGTCGATCAGCGCCGGCACGTAGTGGTCGTACATCCCCGCCCCGAGGAAGCTCAGCTCGTCTTCGGCCGAGACGTTCTTCGCAGCGAGCTCGCGCAGGTGCGCGTAGACGTCCTGCTCGGGCCTGCCGTCGGGAAGCTCCAGCGGGCGGCGCAGGCGCACTCCCTCGGGGATCTGGCGCTCGAACAGCGCCTCGATCGAGGGCACGCCGATCGCCTCGAGCATCGCGTCGAGGTCCGCGGGGGTGATGGAGGTGTAGCGGCTCATAGCGGAACGGGAGGGGGTCAGGCCCCCGGCGGGCGGGTACCCCGCACTGGTCGATCGGCGTCGGGCCGGCAAAGCCGGCCCTCGTGGCAGGGATGAGCGCTGTAGGTCACTCCGAGAGACTAGCCACCCAGCGTGGCCGAGTAGGCGTCGGCGTCCAGCAGTGCCTCGCGCTCGGCCGGCTCGGCGATCCGGATCTTTACTAGCCAGCCCTCGCCGTAAGGATCCTCGTTGATCGCGCCCGGGTCGCCCGCGAGGTCGCCGTTGACCGCGACGATCTCCCCCGACAGCGGCGCGAGCACGTCGGAGACCGCCTTCACCGACTCGACCTCGGCGTAGGGCTCGTCCTTGACGAGCGTCGTCCCGACCGCGGGCGGGTCGAAGAACACGACCTCGCCGAGCGCGTCCTGCGCGTACCAGGTGATGCCGAGCGTGGCCGTCTCGCCTTCGATTCGAGCCCAGTCGTGCTCGGGGTGATACAGCAGGTCCTGCGGGTAGTTCGCCTCGGCCATCTACACGCCCTTTCGGTAAAGCGGCTTCTCCTTCACGACAGCCGGGCGGATCTTGCCACGAACGTCGATTTCCAGGCGCGTGCCGAGCGCCGCGCGGGCGGCGGGGACGTACGCCATCCCGATCCCGACGCCGAGGCTCGGGGAGAGCGTGCCGCTCGTGACCTCGCCCCCGCCGACCACCGCGTTGCCCTGGCGCGCGATCCCGGGCCCCTCGATCGCGAACGCGACGAGCTTTTCCTCCGGCTGCCGGCCTCGCGTACCGCGCGCACGGCCTCTGAGCCGATGAAACCGGTGTCCTCCTTGCAGCACCAGCCGAGCCCCGCTTCGATCGGGCCGCGCTCGGTCGAGAGGTCGTTGCCGTAGAGGTGGTAGCAGGCCTCCAGGCGCAGCGTGTCGCGGGCCGCCAGCCCGGTCGGGACGGCGCCGCGCCGCAGAAGCTCGTCCCACAAGTTGGGGGCCTCGCGGGGCGAGGCGAGCAGCTCGACGCCGTCCTCGCCAGTGTAGCCAGTTCCACATACCAAGACCTGCGCTCCGGCCAGACGGCGGGGGGCCGCCGTCATCCGCGCGGGCAGCGGCGCGTCGGAGATCGCCTGCACGAGCTCGCGCGCACGCGGGCCCTGGACGGCGAGCATCGCGTAGTCGTCGATCCGGTCGGTCACCTCGACCTCGCCGAAGTCCCTGCGGCGGCGTGCTCGCGAAACCAGGCGAGGTCGCGCTCGTGGTTGGCCGCGTTCGTCACCGTCAGGTAGCGATCGCCCTGGAGCCGGTAGGTGAAGAGGTCGTCGAGCACGCCCCCGTCCTCGCGGCACAGCACCGAATATTGCGCGCCCCCGACCGGGAGCTTCGAGACGTCGTTCGAGAGCAGCCGCTGCAACAGCGCCTCGCGCGCCGGGGCCGGCGGTTTCGATCTCGCCCATGTGCGACACGTCGAACACGCCCACGTTCTCGCGCACCGCCATGTGCTCCTCGCGCAGGGCGGGTGGGCCTCCATAAAGGACCGGCATCTCCCAGCCGGCGAACTCGACGAGCTTCGCGCCCGCGGCGACGTGGTTGTCGTACAGGGCGGTGCGGCGCAGTGTGCTCGATGCGGAGGCCACCGGCCCCAGGCTAGCGGCCAATGCAGCGGTCAGAGGGTCAAGCGGATCAAGGACGCAGGAAGCGTGGTGTGCGATAGCACACGAGCGACCGAGGACGCAGAGGCGCGCCGGCCATCTGATCGCTGCACTAGCGCAGGAACGGCGGGACGTCGATGTCGTCGTCGGAGATCTCCAGCGACGAGCGCTGGCGATCGTCGATCCGCGGGTTGCGGTCCGGGCGACCCGGGCGGCTCTCGCGGCGGGTGCTCGTGCGCAGCGAGCCCCCGCCCGGTGGTCGAAGCCGGTGCCGATCACGGTCACGCGGACCTCGTCGCCCATCGCCTCGTCGATCACCGCGCCGAAGATGATGTTCGCGTTCGGGTCCGCGGCGTTCTGGATGATCTCGGCGGCGTCGTTGACCTCGAACAGGCCGAGATCCTTGCCGCCGGTGATGTTGAGCAGGATCCCGGTCGCGCCGTCGACGGACTCTTCCAAGCAGCGGCGAGGAGATCGCGGCCTTCGCGGCATCGGCGGAGCGGCTCTCGCCGCCGGCCGTGCCGATCCCCATCAGCGCCGAGCCGGCGTCGTGCATGATCGTGCGCACGTCGGCGAAGTCGAGGTTGATCAGGCCGGGGATCGTGATCAGGTCGGTGATCCCCTGGATGCCCTGGCGCAGCACGTCGTCGGCCTCTTTGAAGGCGTCGAGCATCGACGTGCGCCGCTCGACGACCGCCAGCAGCTTCTCGTTCGGGATCACGATCAGCGTGTCGACGACCTCGCGCAACCGCTCGATCCCCTCGGTCGCCTGCCGTCCGCGCTGGGAGCCCTCGAAGTCGAACGGGCGCGTGACGACGCCGACGGTCAGCGCGCCGATCTCGTTCTTCGCGATCTCCGCGATCACGGGCGCGGCGCCGGTTCCGGTGCCGCCGCCCTCGCCCGCGGTCACGAACACCATGTCGGCGCCCTTCAGCGCCTCCTTGATGTCGTCGCGCGACTCCGAGGCCGCCGCGAGCCCGACGTCGGGGTTGGCGCCCGCGCCGAGGCCCTTCGTCGAGGTGTGGCCGACGTTCAGCTTCACGTCGGCGTCGCACATCGCGAGCGCCTGCGCGTCGGTGTTGGCGGCGATGAACTCCACGCCGCGCAGCCCCGCGTCGACCATCCGGCTGACCGCGTTCGTGCCGCCGCCGCCGACGCCCACGACCTTGATCACCGCCAAGTAGCTTCCGCCGCCGCTCTCCATGAGTTCTATCCGAAGCCTTCAGTAGTTGTTAAGGGTTCGGCAGCCTACCTCATCCGAACCGCCAAGATCAGCACGTTATGCAGGGATCTTCGCCCTGTCAACGCCGCCCATCAATCTCGCAAGTTTCGTTGCAGATCGCGGAACTCTCAACCACCACCCGAGAATTGCTCTCCACGTGCACTCAACCTAAGGTTGAGCTTCAGCCTTGTCCAATACCGGCGTCACCCGCCTGTTGGCGCGGTCCCGGCGGAGGATTCCCACCCTCCGGCTGAGGGTTCCTATCCCTCCGACGATGCCGATTCCCCGCTTCCAGACTTAGATTCCGCTTCGCCGGATCCGGTGCCGGCGCCGGTGGATGTGGCCGCCGCTTCGGACGAGGCTTCCGGTTCGGAGGAGGCTTCCGGTTCGGAGGAGCCCGTCGTGGCAGTGCTCGCCCCCGCGGCCGGCGCCGTCGCCGCATCCGCCGATTCGCCGTTCGTGCTTTCGGTCAATTTGGTGGCGAGCTCCGCGATCGTCGCTTCCGGCGTGGTCGCCGTCGCGGCGGTCGATCCGCTCGTGCCCGCCGTGCCGGTCGCGCCCGCCGCGCCCGCGGAAGTGGTCGAGGTGCTCGATTCCGCGAGCGCGCTCGCGGAGGCGAAGCCCGCGGCCGGGCGTTCGGGCACGCGCACGTCGATGTAGGTCGCGCCCGCGGAGCTCGGGTCGGCGAGTACCCGCGCGAGCGACAGCCACTTCGCGTGTGGCCGCGTGGCGTCGCCGAAGTAGACGAGCAGGCCATTGCGCATCGCCACCGTCAGGCCCTCATCCTTTGGGGATGTGAACACGCGCGCGTCGAACCGCATCAGCGGCTTCGGCTCGGCGCCCAGGATCGTCAGCTCGGCGAGCAGGCTCTGACCCTGCACGTGCCGGCCGACCTCGGGCAGGACGCCCTGTCCCTCGCTGAGCGCCGGCAGCGAGGCGGTGATCAGAGCGGGGCCGAGCACGACCCCGTCGGCGGCGACCGCGGTGCGCTGGCCCGCGATCGTCAGCGCCGCCACCGGCGGCTGCTCGGTGACCTCGATCCGCAGGCCGTGGGGAAAGCTCGGGACCGCGTGGACCGCGCGCACGACAGGGTATGACGCGACCGCGGCTTGCAGCGCGGCGGGATTTACCGCGAGCGTACTCATGTGGCTCGCGGCGCCGTCGAGGGCCGCTTCGATCGCCTGCGCCTGCGGACCATGCACGCCGCCGATCCGCACGTGCTCGACCGCCGTGAACGAGGACTTCCGCAGCAGCAACCAGCCACCGGCGAGCAGTGGGATCGCCACGAGCGCTGCCAGCAGCGCGATCCGCAGGCGGCGATGGCGCGCGATTGCTCGGAAGGAGCCCCGCGCCAGGCCGGCCGCCGCTTCGAATGGGCGCCACAGGATGTCCAGTGACCCGATCGGCGAGCGCGCGGCGACGGAGCGTTCCATTCACGGGTCTTCGACCCTGTGGCACAAACCCCTACCGCGCAAAGGAACTCTTGTTCTTAGGTGTAGGTGGCGCTATGATGCTCGTGCCAGCACATCAACTGATGTCGACGTATTGGGGGTCCGGGCAACCGGGCCCCCTTTTTTGTATATAATGGCCCCGGTGGACATGGGGTCTGTCGTCCACCGGGGCTTGAGGGCAACCTGCTACCGCGTGAGCCGGTCTATGACCAGCATGGCGACAAGCAGCGCGGTTGCCAACACATCAACTGCAGTTGACATGCTCTCACCCCCTTTCTCGGGACCGATCGACCCCGCATCGGCCGCAATCCGAGTCCAAGAGTGACCTCGTCAACGAAGCTACCCGGCGCTACGGATGCCTGGTGCCGACAGTGCCTTAAAGAACCCAGGGAAAGCGCACGTCGCCGAGCGTCTGCACCTCGGGCTCGAGCTCCACGCCGAAGCGCTCTTTGACGCGGCGGCGGCCCTCGGCCATCACGGCGATCACGTCGGCGGTCGTCGCGGAGCCGGTGTTCTCGATGAAGTTCGCGTGCTTCTCGGCGAAGCGCGCGCCGCCGATCGCCAGACCGTTGCAGCCGGCCTCGGCGAGCAGCAGGCCGGCAGAGCGGCCCTGCTGATCAGATCCCGCCCGCCCATCGTCGGGGTCAGGGTTCTTGAACGTCGAGCCGAACGTCTTGATCCCCTGCGGCTGGGCGGCGTGGCGGCGCTCGCGCATCTCCGCGAGCGTGGCCTTCACGGCGGCGGTCCGCGCCGGCGTCAGCAGGAACGACGCCCGTGCGACGATCTCGCCCGCGGCCAGGCCCGAGCGGCGGTAGCCGAAGCCCAGCTCCTGCGGCGCGCGGCGCTCGGTCCCCGCCGCCGTCACTATCTCGACCCACTCGAGCGCCCGCGCGAGCTCGCCGCCGTAGGCGTTCGCGTTCATCCGCACCGCGCCGCCGACGGTGCCGGGGATGTTCACGCCGAACTCGATCCCGCTCAGCCCCGCCTGCGCGGCGCGCGCCGCGACCGACGGCAGTCGCGCGCCGCCGCCGCAGAGGATCCGCTCGCCCTCGTGCTTGATCAGCGCGAGCTTGCGATCGAGCTTCACGACCAAGCCACTGACACCCTCGTCGGCGATCAGCAGGTTCGAGCCGGAGCCGACGACCTGCACCGGCGCGTCGATCCGCGCGGCCCACGCGAGCAGCTCTTTGAGCTGCGCGGTCGAGCCGGCGCGGGCGAAGTACTCGGCCGCGCCGCCGGTCCGCACGGTCGCCATCCGGTCGAGCGGCTGGTCGCGCTGCACGATCGACGGGGTTGTCGCCGGTGAATTTCTGGAGGGCACTATGGTATTTACTGGAAGATAAAGATGGCGGGAGGGTTGTTGTACTTTGGAGATCGTGTGTAACTATGGTAATACTCAATCTCGAAAAGCCTGCCTGCCTTCGCTGGCCACCATCTTTCAGCCAGCTGCCATGCGCGTCATGGCACCAGCTGCCGGCCGAGGCGATCTACGTCGCCGGCGCCCATCACCAGACACACGTCGCCGGCGCCCAGCACGCCCTTCAACACCGTCTCGGCCTCCACGAAGCCCGGCAGCCAGTACACCGGTTTTCCTCCGGCGGCGTCGGCCGCCGCCTCGGCGATCAAGAGCCCGCTCACACCCGGATGATCCTCGGCACGCTCGCGCGCGGGGTACACGTCGAGCACCGCGACCACGTCCGCGAGCGCCAGCGCCGCGCCGAACTCGCGCGCCAGCAGCGCGGTACGCGAGTAGAGGTGGGGCTGGAACACCGCCACCAGCCGCCCGTGCGCCTCCAGCGTGCGCGCCGCCCGCAGCGTCGCCGCGACCTCGGTCGGGTGGTGGGCGTAGTCGTCGTACACCGTCGCGCCACTCGCCGTCTCGCCCACCCGCTGGAAGCGCCGGCCGGCGCCCGCGAAGCCGGCGAGACCCGCGATCGCGCCCCGCGCATCCGCGCCGGCCAGCCGCGTGGCCTCCAGCGCGGCGGTCGCGTTCAGCGCGTTGTGCACGCCCGGCACGCCCAGCGTCAGCTCGTGCCCGCGCCAGCGGAAGCGAGAGCCCCCGGCGGCCAGCGCCGCGTCGGACACGTCGTAGGGGAACACCTCCACCTCTATATCTGTATCTGCATCTGCGCCTGTCCCTGACCCCCGCGCCGGCGAGCGATCTTCGCTGCGTTCACCCTCGACCGCGACCGCCGGGTCTTCCCGATCTCGACCGTGGATGGCAGCGGGCGCGAGCGCGAGCAGCTCGGGACGGTCCCACACGACGATCGCGCTCCCCGCGTGGGCGAGGAACTCGCGAAACGCCTCCTCCAGCTCCGCCAGCGAGCCGAAGCTCGCATGGTGGTCGAGCTCGACGTTCGTGAGCACCGCGATCTCGACCTGCAGGCTCAGCATCGAGCGGTCGGACTCGTCGGCCTCGACCACCAGCCACTCGCCTTCCCCCCACTCCGCGTTCGCCAGGCCGCCGCCCACGGGCGCGCCCACCAGCCAGCCCGGCTCGAGGCCGGCGGCGCGTAGCGCGTGCACGATCATCGACGCGGTCGTCGTCTTCCCGTGCGTGCCCGCCACCGCGATCGTGCGCTTCATCGCCGTCAGCTCACCAAGCAGCTCCGCGCGCGGGCGCTCGGCCAGACCGCGCTCGCGCGCGGCCACCCGCTCGGGGTTCTCCGCCGGCACCGCGCTCGAATAGATCAGCTCCACGTCCTGCCCGCGGGCACGTTCCCGGCGTCGTGGCCGATCTTCACCTCCAGCACGCCGTCCGCTTGCAACCGCTCCGCGTATGCGGACAGGGCGCCGTCGGAGCCCGTCACCGTGGCGCCGAGCGCGTGCGCGGCGCGGGCGTAGCCGCTCATCCCGGCGCCGCCGACGCCGACGAAGTGCAGACGCCGGCCCCTCCACGGCCCGTCCGGCGGACTCATGCGTCGCGCCACCGCCGATTGCGAGCGCGCGCGATTGCGATCGAACCGCCCACCCGAGGTCTCATGCCCGTGCCGCCTCCAGCAACTCTTTCGCGATGTCGCCGGCGGCGTGCGGCCGTGCCAGGCCCCGGGACGCGGATGCCATCGCCGCCAATCGCTCCCTGTCGGCCAGCAGCCCAGTCACCTCCCGCGCCAGGCGCGGCGCGTCCAGCTCGCGATCGGGGATCACGATCGCGGCGCCCGCGTCCGCCATCCAGCGCGCGTTCGCGGCCTGGTGATCCGCCGAGGCGTGCGGGTAGGGCACGAGGATCGCCGGCGTGCCGCTCGCGGCGATCTCGAATACCGAGCCCCCGGCGCGCGCGACCACGAGGTCGGCGACCGCGAGCGCGTCGCCGAACTGCTCCAGACTCGAGGTACTCGCGCAGGTCATAGCCCTCCGGCGGGACCGACCGGAGATCGACCAGCGCGGACAGCCCGCGGATGAGTCGCGGCGGCCGGCCACGTGCAGCACGATCGAAGGCCGCGGGCCCGCTCCCCCGCAAACGCCTCGATCGCGGCCGTGTTGATCGAGCGCGCGCCGAGCGAGCCCCCGAACACGAGCACGCAGTCGCGATCTCCCGCCAGCCCCAGTCGCGCCCGCGCGCCCGCGCGATCGGTCTGCGCCGGCGGCGTCGGCCGCCCCGTCACGCGGTAGCGCGCGCCCTCGCGCCCGGCCGAGCGGGAACGCCAGGCACACGCGCCGCGCGCCCCGCGCGAGCACGCGGTTGGTGAGGCCCAGGTGGCTGTCGGCCTCGGTCAGCACCAGCGGGATCCGCAGCGTCACCGCGGCCAGGCCGACCGGCCCGGCGACGTAGCCGCCGCCGCCCATCACCGCGTCCGGCTCGAGCTCCCGCAGCAGCGAGAGCGCGCGCACGTACGCGCGCGCGGCCCGCCACAGCGCGCGCGCCGCGTGCAGCGGGTTGGTCCTGCTCATGCCTTCCACGGCGATCTGCCTCAGCTCGATACCCGGCCGCGGGCACCAGCTCGGCCTCGGCGCGGTCGCCGCCGATGAACGCGACCCGCGCGCCCTCAGCCCGCAGCGCGCCGGCCACCGCGAGCGCCGGCACCACGTGCCCGGCGGTCCCGCCCGCGGCGATCACGATCTTCGTCTCTGCTTGCTGCTGCTCACGGTCCCATCGTGCCGGTTCGCGTCCCCCCGCGTCGTCCGAGCCCCCACGCGCCGATCGGGCGCCGGCGCGCAGCCGTGCGGGTGGACACGGTCGCGGGCCGGACCTTTTTGGCTTGAACGTCTTTTGCGGCGCCGGGGCGACGGCCCGCACGTGGGCGCTGCCGCCGGAGGCGACGTTCATCAACAGGCCCATCGACGGCGAGCATCACGATCAGGCTGCTCGACCCGTAGGAGACGAACGGCAGCGGCACCCCCGTCAGCGGCGCGAGGCCGAGCACGGCGAACACGTTCAGCAGCGCCTGCGAGACGATCAGCGCGGTCACGCCGACCGCGATCAGCGCGCTGTAGAGGCTGCGCGCGCCCTTCGCCGCGCGCAGGCCGGCGTAGGCGATCAGCCCGTACAGGAACAGCAGCCCGCAGACGCCGACGACGCCGAGCTCCTCGCCGATAACAGCGAGGATGAAGTCGGTCGGCGCCTCCGGCAGGTAGAAGATCTTCTGCACCGACTGCCCCGGACCGGCGCCGAACAGCCCGCCCGAGCCGATCGCGATCTGGCCCTGCACCGCCTGGAAGCCGCTGCCCGAGGCGTGCGCCCAGGGGTTCGACGAACGAGGTCAGCCGCGCGCGCTCGTAGGGCCGCGCGAGCGCGTACAGGAACACCAGTCCCAATGTCACGCCGGCGATGATCGCGAGGTTGCGCATCGGGATCCCGGCCGCGATCAACAGCGCGCAGGTCGTGAACGCGATCACCATCGCCGTGCCGAGATCGGGCTGCGTCACGACCAGCAGGCAGGCGCCGCCGACGACGAACAGCAGCGGTTTCATCAGATCCTGCAGGTCGTTCACGCGCCCCGGGCGCTTGGCCAGCAGCGTCGCCGCGTACAGCACCAGCGCCAGCTTCATCAGCTCCGAGGGCTGGAACTGCAGCTGGCTGGGGCCGATCCAGCGCCGCGCGCCGTTCACGTCGACGCCGAGGTGGGGCACGTGCGTGGCCAGCACGAGCACGAACGAGACCGCGAGCAGGGGGCCGGTGATGCTCTGGACTTTTTCCACGCCGTCGCGCGCCAGCATCCGCATCAGCACGAGCCCCACCGCGCCGTAGAGCACGTACTTGATCAGGTCGCCGGTGCCGTTGCCTTCGCCCTGCAGCAGGCTCGTCGCCGAGGAGGCGCTGTAGACCATCACCGCGCCGAACGCCAGCAGGCACATCGTCGCCGTCAAGAGGATCCGCTGCTCGAGCGGCTGGCTGGTCTGCGCGAATCTGCCCTGCTCGCCGGGGTGCGCGGCCCGTTTGCGTTTGTTTCTCCCCAGCAGGGGTACGCGCTGTGCGGCTGACGCCATCCCAGCCCTCTTCGACGTCGCCCCCGCGAAGCCTTCCTTATCCGGAGATTATGCGGCGAGCGCTGGGGCCACGGTCCCTGAGGCGACGTGGACGATCTCAGGAAGCGTGATCTTTATCTCGCCGTCCCGGTCGATCAGCGATTTGGCGCCGACTATTGTCACGCCAATCAGATCTCCCTCTGCATCGAAGCGAAGTGCATGGCCCTCGGGCGACTCGTCGAAGTCCACCGCCGTAGACGGGTCACCCATGTGCAGATAGAGCACATCGACATCACCGTCGTAGAAGACGTTGTCGAAAGTGAATGAGCCGATAGTGATTGTCATGGCATCGATCTCCTAGGGTAGGCCGTCACGATGTGCCCACGTTCCTCAACGTAGGCTACGACGACCTTCAGCCAATTGCTAGGCGCGTCCGTTTTGACGTAGTACCACTCCTCGTTTTCGAGCCGACCTGCTACGCGATAATCGGGAGCCTGGACGGCTTGCAGCACGGTTAGGTCAAGCGTCCGAAGCTCGGGATGCCGCTCGACGATATGGCCCCATCGCTCCTCGGTCAGCTCGACCGTTCTACCGTCGGAATCATTGACCGCCGCGCGAATCGTCACGAGGCGAGCTCCCGAAAGCGCTCTCCGCGGGCTTCGTAGTCGGCGAACTGGTCAAAGCTCGCGCAGGCCGGCGAGAGCAGTACCACGTCGTCCGGTTGCGCCGCCGCGCGCGCCGCGCTGACGGCATGCTCCAGGTCACCGCATTCGTGCACCGGAACCACTACTCCTTCGAGCGCCGCGCCGATCTCGGCCGAGTCCTCGCCAATCAGGTACACCGCCCGGCAGCGCTGCCCGACGGGCCCGCGCAGCGCCGCGAAGTCCTGCCCCTTGCCCTGGCCGCCGAGAATCAGGTGGATCGTGCCGGGCGCAAACGCGTCGAGCGCGACGAGCGTGCTGGCGACGTTCGTCGCCTTCGAGTCGTTCACCCACCTCACACCGTCGTGCACCGCGACGTGCTCGAGACGGTGGCGCACCCCCGCGAACGAGCGCAGCCCCGCGCGCACCGCGTCTGCGTCGATCCCGCGCGCCAGGCAGACGGCCGCCGCCGCCATCGCGTTCTGCACGTTGTGGCGCCCCGGCAGGCGCAGCTCGTCGACGCGCAGCAGCGCCCGCTCCTCCCACCACAGCTCGCCCGCGCTCAGCGACAGCGCCGCGCCGGGGCCCTCGCCGAAGCACACGCGCCGCGCGCAGCCGGGGATCGGCGGGGGGATGGGCGGGATTCCAATCTCCGACTCGAGGCCGAGGGGCGCGACCGCGATGTCGTCGTTGCCCTGCCGCGCGAAGATCTCGAGCTTGGCGTCGCGATACGCCTCGAACGTGCCGTGCCGATCGAGGTGATCGGGGGTGATGTTCAGCAGCACGGCCGCCTCCGGGGCAAACGCGAGCGTGTCCTCGAGCTGGAACGACGAGGCCTCGCACACGATCGTCGTGCACGCATCCACCCGTCCCGCCCCCGGCCCGGTCCCCACCAGCCCGCTGACCGCGGCGCCGACGTTCCCCGCTACCGCGACCGGCAGGCCCGCCTCGCGGTGGATGTGTCCGATCAGCTCGACCGTCGTCGTCTTCCCGTTCGTGCCCGTCACCGCCACGAACTCGTTCCCCAACAGCCGCCAGCCGAGCTCCAGCTCGCCCAGTACGGGCAGCCCATGCCCGCGCGCCGCCTCGATCACCGGCGCTCGCGCCGGCACGCCGGGGCTCTTCACGACCGCCCGCACACGCTCGAGCGGCGCCATCCCATCCTCACCCAGATGCAGCTCCACCCCGGCCCGCGCGAGCGCCTCCATCCCCGCGGGCGAACCCGAGTCCAACCCAAGCACCTGCTCTCCCAAGCCCCGCAGAGCCAGCGCGGCCGCCACGCCCGAGCGCGCCAGCCCGACGACGAGCCAGGGGCCTGCGGGGAGCCCCGGCCGCGGCTTCACCCGCCCCTGCTCTGGCGGTAGATCGTGAAGGCGATCGCGCAGCAGATCGAGGCGACGATCCAGAAGCGCAGGATGATCTTCGTCTCCGACCACGCCTTCAGCTCGAAGTGGTGATGGATCGGCGCCATCAGGAACACGCGTTTGCGCATCGTCTGGAAGGAGATCACCTGGATCACGACCGACAGCGCCTCGATCACGAAGATCCCGCCGAGCAGGATCAGCAGCACCTCGGTCTTCGTCATCACCGCCAGGCCCGCGATCGCGCCGCCCAGCCCGAGCGAGCCGGTATCGCCCATGAAGATCGTCGCCGGGAACGCGTTGAACCACAGGAAGCCGATGCACGCGCCCACCAGGCAGCCGGCGAGCATCGCCATGTCGAGGTCGGCGCCGGTGATGAACGTGATCCCGATGTAGGCGAGCAGCACGATCGCCGCGCAGCCGGCGGCGAGCCCGTCGAGCCCGTCGGTCAGGTTCACCGCGCTGGTCGTGCCGGCGACGACGAAGTAGATCAGCACCGGGTAGAAGATCCCCAGGTCGATCTGGTAGTCGACGAACCGCAGCCTGAGCGTCGGCGCGAGGTGGGCCTTGTGTTCGGCGACATACCACAGCCCGATCGAGATCGCGATCGTCACGATCAGCTTCGTGCGCGCGCGCAGGCCGAGCGAGCGGCGCCGCACGAGCTTGATGTAGTCGTCGGCGAAGCCCAGCAGCGCGCACGCGATCGCCACCGCGAAAACCCCGATCGAACGCCATTCGTAGTCGCTCAGGATCAGGAACGGCACCGACACGGAGAAGAAGATCAGCACGCCGCCCATCGTCGGCGTGCCCGCCTTGATGTGGTGGCCCTTGGGCCCGTCCTCGCGGATCTGCTGGCCGAACTCGCGCTTTCTGAGGAACTCGATGAACTTCGGGCTGAGGAAGATGCAGATCAAAAGCGCGGCCGTTCCCCCGATCAGAATCCGGCCCATTCAGCGCCTTCCCGCCGTCTGCTCTGCGCGCTGCAGGATCTCCGCGACGCGCTCCAGCCCGACGCCGCGCGAGCCCTTCACGAGCACCGTGTCGCCCTCGCGCAGCAAACCCTCCAACAGTTCGCCGGCAGCCGTGGCGTCGGGCACCGAGTGCGCCTCGCCGGCGAACTCCGTCGCGATCTCGGCGGCCTGCGGGCCGACGGTCACGAGCACGTCGACGCCGCGCGCGCTCGCGTAGGCGCCGACCTCGCGGTGCAGCGACCGGCCCCGCCTCGCCGCCGAGCTCGAGCATGTCGCCGAGCACCGCCAGCCGGCGTCCCGGCTGGGATGCCGGCACGGACCCCGATACGGACCCCGATACGGCGGGCACCGTGGCGGTTTCCGTCAAATCCTCGATCGCGGCGCGCATCGACATCGGGTTGGCGTTGTAGCAGTCGTTGACGAGGACGATTCCCCCGGGCAGCGCGATCCGCTCGCCGCGCAGCGCCGAGAAGCGCACATGCAGCTCCCCCTCGGGGGTGATGCCGAGCGCCCGCGCGGCGGCGACCGCGGCGAGCAGGTTGGCGAGGTTGTGGCGCTGGGAGAACGACGGGCGCAGCATCATCCGCTCCCCTTCGTGGCGAATCACGAGCTCCCCGGACGACACGATCCTCCCGCGCCCTTGCTCCCCACGCGCGACATCACCGAGCGCTACCTCCCCGGGGGGCCGTCCGGACTCCTCCAGCGTGACGTCCCCGCCCGCACCGAACGTGAGCGTGCGCACGTCCGTGCGCAGGTGCGGCTGCAGCAGCGGCTCGCCAGCCGGCAGCACGACCGTCGCGCCGCTCGCGATACCCACGATCAGCTCCGCCTTCGCGGCCGCGATCGCCTCGATCGAACCCAGCAGCTCCAGATGCACGGGGCCGACGTTCACGATCACGCCGACGTCGGGCTCGGCGATCTCGGTCAGCTCGGCGATCTGTCCGGGACCGCGCATCGCCATCTCCAGCACCAGCATCTCGGTATCGCCCGGCGCCGCGAGCAGCGACAGCGGCAGCCCGATCTCGGTGTTCAGGTTCTCGCTGCTGGCCGCCGTCCGCCGCTGGGCGCCGAGCAGGGCCGCGAGGATGTCCTTCGTCGAGGTCTTCCCGGTCGAGCCGGTGATCGCCACGACCTGTGCCCCGCGCGCCCCGAGCTCCCGCCGCCAGGCGCGCGCGAGCGCTTGCAGCCCCTGCAATGGATCGGGATGTACGAGCACCGCCCCGCCGGGCCCGCCCAGCGCCGCCGCCAGCGCCCGCTCGGCGTGCTCCTCGGCGACCAGCACGCCCCATGCGCCCGCCTCCAGCGCCTGCGCCGCGTACTCGCCGCCGTCGTGGTGCTCGCCGCGCAGACCGACGAACAGCTTGCCGCGCACGCCCGTGCGGGAGTCGATGCTCGCGGCGCGCGGGCCGGGACCGCCGGGGGCCGCGTCGGCGCCCACGGGAGACGGCTCAGCGAGCAGGCGCGCGCCGGCGGCGCGCGCGATGCGCGCGGCGTCCCACTCCCTCATCTGCCCGCCCCCGCGGTCGCGATCCGGGCGCTTAGAATTTCTCGGGCAACCGTGACGTCGTCGAATGGCAGCTTGACCCCTTTGGCGAGCTCCTGGCCCTGCTCGTGGCCCTTGCCCGCGATCACCACGACATCGTCCACCTCGGCCAGCGCGATCGCCCGCTCGATCGCTGTGCGGCGATCGACCTCGACGCGCGGCGCGGACTCGGCGATCGGAGCCACGATCTCGGCGACGATTGCCGCGGGCGCCTCCGAGCGCGGGTTGTCGGACGTGACGACCACGACGTCCGCCAGACGCGCGGCGATCTCCCCCATCAGCGGACGCTTGCCACGGTCGCGGTCGCCGCCCGCGCCGAACACGCAGATGACGCGGCCGGCGGCGATCTCGCGCACCGCACGCAGGACGTTCTCCAGCGAGTCGGGCGTATGGGCGTAGTCGACGATCACGGCGAACTCCTGGCCGGCCTCCACCGGCTCGAACCGCCCGGGCACGCGCACGCCCCGCTCCAGCGCGGCGACCAGCCTGTCGATCTCTCCCCCGAGCGCGTGCACGGCCGCGAGCGCGCCGAGGGCATTGGCGACATTGAAGCGCCCAGGCATCGGCAGCATGACCTCGCACACGCCCACGGGCGTGTGCAATGCGAAGCGGCATCCTTGGAAGTCGCAGCGCAGGTCCGTCGCGCGATAGTCGGCTTCGCCCTCGACCGCAAACGTGACCGCCCCCTCGATCTCCGCCGCGAGCCGCCGTCCGTACTGATCGCCGACGTTCACCACGCTCACCCCGGGGTGGGCTTCGAACAGCCGGCGCTTGGCGCGGTAGTAGTCCTCCATGTCCTCGTGGAAGTCGAGGTGGTCCTGCGTCAGGTTCGTGAAGATCGCCGCGGCGAAGTGGACGCCCTCGGCGCGGCCCAGCGCGAGCGCGTGCGAGGAGACCTCGATCGCGCAGGCCCGGTCGCCTGAGTCGAGCATCGCGCGGAAGTCGGCCTGCAGGTCGATCGCCTCGGGCGTCGTGCGTCCGGCGGCCCGCTCGACCCCACCGATCACCGACTTGACCGTCCCCAGCAGACCGCAGCTCGAACCCGGATCGGCCGCCTCCAGCAGCGCCCGCAAGAGGAACGCCGTCGTCGTCTTCCCGTTCGTCCCGGTCACGCCCACGATCCGCAGCTCGGCGCTCGGGTCGCCGTAGAAGCGCACCGCCGCCGGCCCCATCGCGGCGCGCGCGGAGGGCACCACCACTTCGGGCGCCCCGAGCCCGAGCGGGCGCTCGACGACGAGCGCCGCCGCCCCGCGCGCGAGCGCCTGCGCGGCGAAGTCGTGCCCGTCGCGCTGGAAGCCGGTCACGCAGAAGAACAGGCTCCCCGGCGCGACCGCGCGGCTGTCATAGGCGAGGCCCGTGATCTCGACAGCGGCGACCTCGCCCGGGATGCCCGCGACCACGCCGTCGCCGGTGGCGATCACCTCGTCGAGCCTCATCGGCCGGTACCCCGCGGCAGCACCCGCACAGTCTAGTTTCTGCCCCCGGCGTACCGCAGATCTCGGCTACTGCTTGTCTGCCGTTCCCTCGCGCCCGGCGGAGCTAGGGTCCGGCGCCCGCGGGCCCGAACAGCCGCGCGCCACCCTGGCCGCCGCCGGGGAAGCCGCCGTGGGCGGCCTGGAGCCGGCCCTGCCAGACCGCTTTCGCGCCGAGGTCGCCGGTCCTGAAGACCATGTAGCCGGCGCCGATCGAGAGCAGCACGAGCACCACGCACAGCCCCGTCAGCACCGGCTTGGGCGACAGCGGGCGATCGACGATCCACAGGCCGGTCGGCCTGCCGCCGGAGATCCGCAGCGACGCGAACGTGACGATCAGCGTCGCGGTGAAGACCACGTAGACGTACGCGAGGATGTGCGCGGCCTGCGCGTGTTCGGAGATCAGCGTCGCGGCCGGTCCCTGCAGGTGCAGCGCGGCACGTAGCGCGGCGCCGGCCTGCATCGTCAGGAAGATCGAGCTCATCGCGACGATCGACACCACCGCCAGCGCGATCCCGTAGCGCGCCAGCCACTCCCGCTTGATGACGAACACGACCGCGGCCACGACCGTCGCCGGGATCAGCACGACCGGCACGTGCACGAACAGCGGATGCGCGGGCAGGCCGCTGTAGATCGTCGTGATCCGGATCGGCAGCGTGGCGAAGCCCAGGCACGCGAGCAGCGTCAGCACGAACTCGGCGCGCCGCCAGTCGACCCCGGGCCGGCCCTCGCGGGCCGGGTCCGCGACGATGCTCTCGGTACTCACGGCGCCGAGGCTAGAGACACGCGATAAGCAATCTCTAAATCTCTCAGGCGGCGCGCTCGAGCGCGGCCGGCAGCGGCCCCACCCCGAGCAGGTCGCGCACCTGCGTCTCGATCTGATCGCCCAGCCAGGGCACGTGGCGGCTGGCGATCATCGCGCGCGAGGCGAACATCACCGCGGCGGCCGCGGGCAGCGCGCGCGGGTCGGAGGCGGGCAGCCCCGCGAGCGGGCGCAGCGAGCCCGGGACGAGCGCCGTCGCGGCGGCGCCGAGCAGGCGGAAGGCCGGCGCGAGCGGCGCCATCCGCACCCCCCCGCCGGGCAACCGCGGACGCCGCACGAACGCGATCGTGGCGGCGGCGTCCGCGCTCGTGCGGAGCGTCGGCAGCAGCTCGGCGAAGTAGGCGCGGTAGGCGGCCCGCGAGTCGGGGATCGTCGCGGTGGGAATCCCGATCAGCTGCGCGACGGCGACCTGCTCGGACAGGTAGCGATCCTGCTCGGCCTCGCTCAGGCGCCCGCCGTAGGCGCGGTAGGCCGCGAGGAAGGAGTGGATCTCGACGCAGTGCACCCACAGCAGCGTGTCCGGGTCGCTCGCCGAGAACGGCTTGCCCGTGACCGTGTCGATGCCCTCGACGCGCCCGTGCAGCCGTTTCACCCGCGCGGCGGCCGCCTGCGCGGCGCGGGTGTCGCCGAAGGTGACCGTGTGGACGTAGGCGCTCGTGCCGCGCAGGCGCTTGAGCGGGTCGGAGCGGAAGTCCGAGTACTGCGCCACCCCCGCCATCGCCAGCGGGTGCAGCGCCTGGATCAGCAGCGCGCGCAGGCCGCCGACGAGCATCACCGGGTTGGAGTGCATCTTCCAGGTGACGCTCCCCGGCCCGAACAGGCCCAGGTCCGTGGCCCGCGTGGATTTCACGGCCCGTGCGGATCTGTCGTCGCGGTCGCTGATCGCACTGACAATACAGCCAACAGTCTGGAGCTCTACCCATCAACCGCGAGCTTCCCACACCATCGGGAGCCCCCCGCCAACCCCGTGAGCTCCCCACCACCTTCCTCGCGAGCTCCTTATGTTCGTTTTAGAGCGCGCGCATAGGTTTGTCTCGATGCGTACGAACAACACGCTGCTCGCGACGATCCTCACACCGGCGGCGATCGCCTTCGTGTTCGCGCTCGCGCTCGGCGGCTGCGGGGGTGGCGGCTCGACGACCGCCACGACCACGACGATCCCCAGCTCACCGGCCACGGCTGCCGTCACGGCCTCCGACGCGAGCGCCGACGCGGTCGCCTCAGTCGCGGGCGTGCCGATCGCGAAGGCCGGCTACGAACACTGGCTCGCGGTCGAGCGCGCGCTCGGCGGCAGCTCGAACCCGGGCCACGAGGCGCTCGCGTTCCTGATCACCTCGCAATGGGTGCTCAGCGAGGCCGCGGCGCGCAAGCTCTCGGTCTCCGCAGCCGAAGTCAAGCAACGCCTGGCCAAGGTCAAGCAGCAGAGCTTTCCCAAGGCGAGCTCGTTCGCGCGGTTCCTGTCGTCCTCGGGCGAGACCGAAGCCGACCTGCTCGCGCGCGTGAAGGTCGAACTGCTGCAGCAGCGGATCGCCGCGCAGGTGAGCGCCGGCAAGAGCGCCGCGCAGCGCGGCGCGACGCTCGCCGCCTTCGAGCGGGCGTTCCAGCAGCGCTGGAAAGCGCAGACGACCTGCAAGCCGGGGTACGTGATGGAAGACTGCGCGGAGTACAGCGGCAAGCCCGAAGACCTCACGATCAAACACACCGGCTCGTCGGCATCGGGGTCGAGCTCCGCGGCGGCAGCGGCGAGCAGCTCGAGCTCCACGCGCTCCTCGAGCGCCGCCGGCACCTCCGCCGGCGAGCTGCCCCCGCCCGCCCCCGGCACGATGGCGATCTCCAGCAGCGCGTTCGAACGGGACGGCGCGCTGCCGGCCCAGTACACCTGCGCCGGCGCCAACATCAGCCCGCCGCTGCAGTGGCAGAACGTCCCCGCGAAGGCCGCCGCGCTCGTGCTGTTCGCGATCGACGACACGACCCCCGGCGCGGCCGGCGGCATCCGCTGGATCGTCGGCGACATCGACCCCACGAGCAAGGGCGTCGCGGCCGGGCAGACCCCCGCGGGCGGGATCGTCGGCACCAACACCCAGGGCCACGCCGGCTACGGCGGCATCTGCCCGCCCCACGGCAAGACCGCGACGATCGAGTTCGTGCTGTACGCGCTGCGCAAGAAGATCCCCCTCACCCCCGGCTTCCAGCCCACGACCGCCGAGTCCGAGTACGGCGCGGGCAAGCTCCTGATGGGCTCGGCCGCCGTCACCTACGCGACCGCCCAGGGCGGCTGACGCGCCGGCGGGCGCGGACGGAGCACCCTTCCACCTTCACGCTCGTGTCCTGATGGACTTCGGCGCCGTTCTGGCCGGCGAGCACGGTCGGCATCACGAGCGTCGCGGGCTCGGTCTGCCTGATCTTGCGCGTCTCGGTCTTCCTGTGGCCCTTGATCCTGACCGTGACCTTCTTCCTAACCGTGACGGTCTTCGTCAGCGAGCAGAGGCTCCCGCCGGCCGCGAGCGCGCTATACGGCCCCTCGGGGAGCTTCACTTCGAGGCTGCCCAGCGGCACATCGGGCACGTGCGCGAACGTCAGGCTGGTGATGCCGCCGTGCGCGACCCGCGTCCCGCCTTCCAGCTCGATCGTGACGCCATCGCCCTGCAGCACGATCAGCGGGGACGGGAACGCCTGCGGGCCGTGCGCCAGGAGATACACCGGCCCGCTCAGGCGACCCGGCAGCACCGGGGTCTGCGCGCTCGCGATCCCCACGACGGATGAGCTCGGACAGGCCGCCGGGTCGGCGGCGAACGTCGCGGCGCGACACGCTCCCTGCAGCGTCGTCAGCCTGCTCGGCAGTTGCTCGGGCAGCTCGACCGCGAGCCGCGCGAGGTTCGCGTCGATGCCCGGTTCGGCCGTGGGGAACGTGAGCGCGAGGTCGAGGCTCGCGCCGCCGGCAAACGACGTGTGCCCGCTCGTGGAGGCCGTCAGGTGGGGCTTGAAGGCGAGGCTCGCGCAATCGCCGAGGCCGAACGGGTTCGACAGCTCCGCGCTCGCGCCCTGCGCGGGCGCGATCGTCGCGGTCAGCTGCTGCTCGTCGCAGTTCGTCGGGTTGACGACGAAGCGCGGCCGGTCGAGGTCGAGCGTCACGCGCTGGATGCGCAGCGGGACGCCGAGCACGATCTGCGGCAATGGATCGCTCGTGATCGTCAGCGCCGCCGTGCGTGGGTCGATGTCGATCCGCGCGCGGATCACGAGCGTGCCGAGGTTCAGCGGTCCCGCGACCGCCGGCGTGACGATCGCCAGCCCGTACGGGGCGCCCTCGTAGGGCCCGGTCAGGTAGATCTCGCCCGGCATCTGCAGCGGCGCCGACCCGGCGCCCGCGGCCACCTGCGAGCCGCCCACGAGCGAGGCCGCGGGGCAGCTGCCCGCGCTCGCGAGCGCTTGCGGGCACGGCGGCACGCTCGCGAGCATCGCCGAGAGGCCCGGCGGGGCGTGGAGCTGGAGCGCGGCGAGGTACGGTTCGCCGTCCGCCGCGGGAGACCGTCAGCGTGAACGGGGTGAACGCCCCCGCGGCCGCGTTGACGCTCCCGGCGAGGAGTTCGGGCTGCCACGCGGGCGTGGCGGCGCAGCCGCTCACTTCGTAGAACGAGGACGGGTCGGCGTCCGCGGCCGAGCGGCGCGCTCCACGGTTCGAGCTCGGTGCTCGTGCGCGCCGGCCCGCACGTCGCGGGGTTGGCGAGCAGCGCGCCGGGTCCGCCGAACAGGTGGATGTTCAGTTCGCCGAGCGGCAGCTGCGGCATTTCCGCGAGCCGCACCGTCAGCTGGCCCGTCGCCGGGTTCGCCTGGACGGTCGCGGCGAGCTTGATCAGCACGCCCCCGTCGCCCGCGCCGCTCGGCGTTCGCGCCCGCTTCGGCTCCACCCGCGAGTTCCACGTACAGCCGGTAGAGGTTGCCGTCGAGCGGCGTCCTGTTCGGTGCAGGCGCCCTCGCCTTCGCCGCCGCACCTGGGGGCCGCCAGGTAGACGCGGCCTTCGAGTGGGTGCGCCAGCAGCGGCGTGGTCGCCTCGACCGTGCCGAGGGTCGACGCGCCGGGACAGTGTCCCGGCGCGAGCTCGGGTTCGGCCGGGCCGAGCGTTTCGCCGGGCAGTTCTTCGCCCGGCCCGACTTCTTCGGGGTCGAGCGGTTCCCCGTTTGCGTTCATGCCCGTCGGAATATCGATCCCGGCGGGCCCGGTCGCCTCGCACGCCCGCAAGCCGTCGGCGGCCGCGGGGTCGATCGAGACGCCCTGCGGCAGCGTCACGGTCGCGCCGCGCAACGGCGGCGTGGAGACGATCGCCGACGCGTATTCGAGCTGGGGGCTGCGGATCCGCAGATCGACGCCGACGGGTGCTTCGGCGCGCGCGGTTTCGGGGCGGACTTCGACTTCCGGCGAGAACGGCAGCCGTTCGCAGTACGCCATCGCCGGCAGCGCCGCCTGCGCCTTGGAGTACTGGCCCGGCTGCTCCCACGAGTCCGCCCACGCCGTCACCGTCGGCGCTGCGCCGGAGCAGGCGCTGGGCAGCGTCAGGAACGGCACGGCTTCTTCGCCGCTCTGTCAGGCCACCGCCCTGACAGCTCGATCCCAGCCCGAGCCCGCCAAAACACGAAAGGCCGCGCTGGGGGTCGTGCGCCGCGGCGCCGGGCACGCCCCAGAGCGTCGTTTCGATGCTCGCGAGGTGCAGCGCCGGGAGCCCGCTGGCGATGCTCGAGAGGTCGGGCACGGGTAGCCCCCTGCCGACGAGCGCGAGGCTGTAGCCCTGGGTGCTGCGCACGAGCCGGCCGCTCAGCAATACCCGGCCGAGAAACGGGACTTCGAGCCCCAGCTCGGCGGCTTCGCCTGTGTACGGCGTCATGTTGTCGATCGCGCCGAGCACCGAGAGCTCGCCTTCCGCACCCGCGAAATCGCAGCGCGAACACCCCCACCTGCGAATCGGCCGGGCAGTGTTCGGCCTGTCCCGAGCAGCGCGCGACCGCCTGTGGGTTCGCGAGCAGGCCGGGAGGCAGGTCGATCACGAGGTCCTTCGGATCGCCCACCGGCACGGCCGCGTGGCCCGCGCCGGCCGCTTCGGTCGCGAACCGCACGGTGCTCGTCAGCGCGAACGGGTGGCCCGCGGCCTGGTCGAAGAAGTACGGTTCGTTGACGGCTTCGTTCAGCGGCGCTCGGTTCGGTGGTCTGCGTCGAGAACGAGGCGATCCCGAACGGGCTGGCTTCGCCGGTCGCGGCCCCGGCCGGGGCCGCCAGCGCACAACACGCCAGGCCCAACCCCAGCACCACCTGCACCAATCCCCGCCTCAGCCCCGACAGCAGCACCACCAGCCCCAACCTCATCCCAGCTTCCGCCGCGGCATAGCCGCACCCGGCCCTCCGCGCGGCCGGCGCATCACGCTCGCCGATGTGGAGGGCACGGAACACGATAGGCGCCGGTGGCCTCGGTGCCGTCGAGGAAGCGGGCGACGGCCGCGAACGGGAAGCCGCCCGCGGGGCAGCTCCGCGGGAGCCTGATCCCGCGGGGGTGGAAGGCGATCGTGCGGCCGCCGACGCGGCGGTGGTAGGTCAGGTGCAGCGGCCCGATCGTCGAGTCGAAGCGCTCGAGCGCCAGGTCGGGGCCTTCCGGCCACGCCTGCACGAGCGGGACGGCGGTGGCGAGCTCTTCCCCATACGGCGGCTGGGTTTCTTCGACGACGCTCGGCAGCACGAGCTGGGCGAACACGGGCCGCGCGGCCTGGACGTAGAACAGGATTTCCACGCGATCTTCGGCCGGCGGGCCCATCACGGCGTTCAGCGACGCCGTCTCCTGGACGTTTTCGGCGCCGAGCGGGACGACCGCGGTGGCGGTCCCATAGCCGACGCGGGCATTCGCCGAGCAGCCTCCCAGGCCCGCGCCGATCAGCTCCGCGGGGTCGCAGTTTTCCTGCCCCAGCGTCGTCGTCGCGATACCCATGTCGGCGGGTATCTGCAGGTCGAGGCCGCTCAGCGGGGACGGCGGCGCGCCACCGGGCCCGGCGATCCGCAGAGCGAGCTCGATCGTCGTGCGCGCGCCGGCGCGGTCGGGCGCGAACGCGACCTTCAGCGCGACGGTCTGCGCCGCGCCGGCGCCGGCCGTGCCGCACGCGCAGCCGACGAGCGCGATCGCGCAGCCGGCCAGCACGAGCGCCAGCGGCCGAGTGACGTTCATCGCCCGTCCCGGGCGCGGCCGGCGCGCACGAACGCCGGCCGCCGAGCGGCGTTCATCGCGCGTCCCCGAGCGCCTCCGTGCGACCGTTAGAGGTCGATTTCACCTCGGTTGACCTTCACTTCCGCTGCGAGCGTCGTGCGGTTGATCGTGCCGCTGAACCCGAGCGTCTTGCCGTCGACCTCGGAGACGTGCCGGTACTTGCCGGTGCCGTGCTCGATCGTGAAGCTCCCGCCGAAGTAGCCGATGCCTTTGACGACCGTGTAGTTAGCGTCCGCGGTACCCGTGATCGAGCCGCCCTTGGGGTAGATCGTGACGAGCACTGTCACGGACTTCGGGTGCGTCGTGAAGGCCGCGGTCATCGGCGCGTCGTACGTGCCGGTGGCCTTCCCGTGCTCGACGATCGCCGAGCCTTCTTCCTTGCTCAGCGTCAGGTGGCCGACCTCGGTGAGCGCGACCCTGCCCGCCGCGCTCGCCGGCGGGCCGCTCGCCGTGCCCGCCGCACGCGCGGCCGGCGCGATCGCGGCGGCGAGCGGCGCGATCGCGCAACAGATGCAGATCAGCGGTCGGGATCCGATCGACTCCAGGCTGTACCTCGTGCGTCCCCTGTGCCTCATACGCCCCTCCTCGTCGCGAGCTCGACCCAAAGCATACAGTCCAGATGCAGCGCACATCCGAATCAGCGAAGTGATTATGTATTACATGCGCTCGCGCGCGTGGGCCTACTCCTGAAAGCCGGCCGTCGGGGAGACCTGGGCGGCGCCGATCCCGGGCAGCGCGACAACGGCCAGCGAGATGCCGGCCACCAGCAGCAGCGTGAACACGATCTGCAGCGCCCCGACCGTAAACGTCGCGGGAAAGCCGGCGTTCACGCGCAGGTACCTGGTCGCGAAGGCATGCCCGTAGAGGCCGAAGCAGGCGCCGACGGCGCAGCCGATCGCGAGCAGGATCGCGCTCTCCAAGAACACCGAGCGCCACAGCTGCAGGCGGTCATAGCCCCAGATCCGCATCGACGCGAGCCTGACGCGGCGTTGCCAGATCGCCGCGCTGAGCGACGCCGCGATCGCGAGCGCGCCGATGATCAGCAGCAGCGTCGAGATCTGCGCGAGCGTGCTCAGGCCCTGGCGCACGGTGCGGTCCGCTTCGGCGCCGGCTTCGGCGGCGTTCTGCGCCCGCAGGCCGGGGTAGCCGCGCAGCGCGGCCTGCACCGCGCGCCTGCCGGCGGCGGCGCCGACACCGGGCCGCAGGTCGACTTCCAGCGCCGAGGGCTCGCGCGTCAGCCAGGCGCGGCGATAGTCGGCGCTCGAGAGCGCGATCAGACCCCCGGGCCAGCCCAGGTTCGTCGTGATCGCCGCCACCCGCAGCGGCAGCTCGCCGGACGGCGTGGGAAGCAGAAAGCGCTCGCCGAGGCGCAGATCGCGTTCGGCGGCGAACCCGGTGGAGACCGTGGCCCAGCCTCCGAGCCGGAGCAGCCGGTTGGCGCGGGCGAAGCTTCCCTGGACGAGCGCGAGCGGCTGGATCATGACCGGCGCGCGCGGGTCGTGGGCGCGGATCAGCAGGCGCCGGCCGCCGACGTCGAGCAGCCCGCCCTGGTAGACCCGCACGGCGGCCACGCTCGGCAGGCGCGCGAGCGCGGCGGGCAGGCCAGGGGCGTGGAAGGCGTCGGTATCGAAGACGTTGTTGTGAGTGCTGACCCACACATCGGCCGTGCTCTCGTATTGCGCGATCGTCCGTTCCAGCCCGCCGGTCACATCCGCGCGCGCGCCGCCGATCGCGACGATCGCGTAGACGACCAGCGCCGCGACGCCGGCCAGCGCGATCGAGCGGGTGGCCGTCGATTCCAGCTCGATCACCGCGAGCGCGAGCATCCCGCGCGAGCGTTCGGCGAGCGGGCCGAGCAGCCACGTCGCGAACCTGTACGCCGCCGGGATCGCGCAGATCACGGCTCCCGCCAGCACGACCCCGTAGACGAGCGTCGCGCTCGTCGTGACGAGCGCGAGCAGCGTGACGATCGCGGTCAGCGCGACCGCGACCGCCGCGAGCACGGCGATCGCGCGCGCGGGAATCCGCTGGCCCGCCTCGCCGCGGTCGCGCAGCACCGCGTCGAGCGCGCGCTTGCGCCGCAGCTCGAGCACCGGCGGCAGCGAGGCGAGCACGGCCGCCGCGATCCCGCACGCGAACGCCGCCGCCACGATCGCCGGGCCGATCGACCTGTGTCCCCCGATCGGGAACGCGAACGCGAGGTAGGACGGCACCTGGTCGAAGAGCGTGTGCGAGAGGACATAGCCGAGCGCGATTCCCGCGACCGAGCTTGCGACGCCGAGCGCCAGCGCCTGGAAGATCAGGATCGTCGCGACCTGCGCGGCGTCGTAGCCGAGGATCCGCAGTTCGGCGATGAAGCGGCGGCGTTCCGGCACGGTCAGCAGCATCGCGTTGAACGCGAGCAGGAACCCGACGATCGCGCTGATGAACGCGAACAGGTCGGTCGACTGCTGGTTGGGCTCGACCGCCTGCTCGAGCAGCGCGATTTCACGATCGGCGGGGAGCACGTCCAGACGCCCGGCCGCGAGCTTTTCGAGCTCGCCGGCAACCATCCGCGTAGCCCCGGGCCGGGGCTGCACGAGCACCTCCGTCACCCGCCCCGCCCTGCCGGCGAGCTGCTGCGCGATCGGCATCTGCGCGAGCGCCACCGGGCTCGAGGACAGCAGACCGAAGCGCGATCCGCCGAGCACCTCGGCGACCCTGATCCGCCGGCCGGCGCCGGCCGCGAGCACCGTCACGGTCTGCCCCTGCCTCGCCCCGATCGCGCCGGCGACGGCGGCCGGCAGCAGCAGCCCGCCCGCTTCGGGCAGCGGCCCGTTGGTCAGCGCGCTCGTGTCCGAGCCGCCGAGCGTGGTCACGCCGGCCGTGATGCCGAGCAGCTGCACCGAGGCCCTGCCCCGCGGCCCGACGATCGCCGTGCTCTCGCGCAGCACCGCGCCGGAGCGCGCCACGCCCGCGAGCCCCGTGACGGCTTCCGCCAGCCGCTCGTCGAAGCCGGCGGGCGAGCGCGCGGCCAGCTGCAACGTGGCGGACCCGGTGACGCTGTGGATCGTCTCGCTCGCCGAGCGGGTCACGCTCGTGCTCGCGACGAGCACGCCGAAGACGAGCGCCACGCCGACCGCGATCCCGGCGGCCGCGAGCAGCTCCTCGGCCGTGCGCTGACGCAGGCGCTGGCGATACAGCGCGAGCGGGACGCCCGGGCGCAGCCCGAAGACGGTCGGCGACCTCATCCCGACCCGAGAGCCGCGCCGAGCTCTGGGTCGAGGCCGTCGGTGAGATGCCCGTCGCGCAGCGAGTGGACGTGGTCGACGTACTCGCGCGTGACCGGATCGTGGGTGACGATCACCCCGGGGATCCCCCGCTCGTGGCAGATATCGCGCAGCAGCGCGAGCACCTCGCGCGTGCGCGTGGAGTCGAGGTTGCCCGTCGGCTCGTCGGTCAGCAGCAGCCGCGGCTCGCCCGCGAGCGCGCGCGCGATCGCGACGCGCTGGCGCTCGCCCATCGACAGCAGCCCGGCGCGGTGCTCGAGACGTTCCGCGAGCCCGACCCGCTCGAGCCAGGGCCGCGCGATGCGCCGGGCCTCGCGCAGCGTGTGCCCCCGCGCGAGCAATGCCAGCGCGGCGTTGTTCAGCGCCGAGGTCGCGAGGTTCAGCTCGAACCCCTGCAGCACGAACCCGACCTCGTCGCGGCGGTAGCGCGAGCTCTCCTGCGCCGACATCCGCGAGATCTCCCGGCCGCCGAAGCGGATGCTGCCGCCGTCGGCCGACAGCAATCCGCCCGCCATCATCAACAGCGTCGTCTTACCCGAGCCGCTCGGGCCGTACAGCGCGACGAATTCGCCCGGGCGGACGGTCAGCGAGACGCCGTCTACCGCGCGGACGACCTCCTCGTCGCCGGCCGCGTAGCGCTTGACGACGTCGTTCAGGGCGAGCTCGCCGGGCTGGGGCAGGTTCTCCGGGCTCGCCGCGGGCAGCGGGATAGATGCCCGAGGACCCAACCCATCGCAGCCGCCTGCCTCCACGCG
>CAWBLR010000014.1:0-168140 GCA_963789675.1 uncultured Solirubrobacterales bacterium
GTGGCGATGAGTTTGTAGGCGAAGGCGGTAAGAGGTCAGAGCTGAGCTTGGACACTGAGAATCTGTGCCAGTAGGCCCTCGTTTCCGCTTGTCCAAATGCCTAACGATGCTCAGGCGAGCCAGCGTGGGCGAGTGCTGGCGACGTAGTTCGTGGCAGCCGCGACGGCAACCGACGGACGTGCCGCGGCGAGTAGCTCCCGGGTGTTTGCGAGACCCGGCAGGTTTGGGTCGAACACCGGGACACACAAGCCATCGGACATCGGCCACGCGGCCGAGGGGACCAGCATCGCCTGCCAGCCAAGCGTGCTCACCAGGCCGGCAAGCTCGGGACAGGCGCCGTAGTCGGGTGGATCCGCGGCGAAGCTGCCGAGGTCGAAGCCCGCCCGCGCCAAGAGGTCCGCGGACCACTCGCTCGTGAGGTCTGCGAGGTTGTCGAACGCCAGGTTAAGAGCAAACAACGCTCGCGCTGGGACACCGAGCTCCAGCGGCCCGAGCGCGGCGAGTGCGGCGTTGTCGAGTCCAACGCCGCCGGTGGGATCGGCCGCCGCGACGTCGCGGGCATGGTTACGGCAGTACTCAGCCCATGCGACGGCTGGAGTCGTGGCCGTATAGAGGGTCCAGTTCGTCGGCCAGCGACCCTCGCGCCGGACAAACAATGGGTCAGGCGCCGAGCCGTCGGGAGGGAGCCAGACGTGTCGGTAGTAGACCGTCAGCGCCGTACGTAGCACCGGGATCTGCCTCAACGGCGCGAGCTTCAGCGGCACGCTAGGTAGCCGGAGAGGTTTCGTATGCCCGTGCTTCCGCGACGATCTGCTCAACCTCTCCAGCGGCAAGGCGCTCCAGGCGGGTTGGAGCGCCCGCTGTGAACCAGCGCCGAACACCGTCTGCCCCGAGGCCGCCGACGAGACTCAGGCCGATCGAGCGCAGTCTCTGGAAGAGCTCCTCGCGGTGCTCCGGAAGGGTGCCGGCACGCCACGAGGCGACCGCGCGCTCGCTGACCCGCGTCGCCTGCGCGATTTGACCGAGTGTCAGCCCGGTAACCGCACGCGCGTCCTCCAGCAGATCTCCCGTGAGCTTTGGCACGGCCGGCCGATCGACGGGCACCGCGGGAATCTGGCGCGCGATCGCCATGGCTCGACCTTGCAGCGATCCGTCATTCGTGACCTCTCCAGCCGGGATCACATGCGCTGCCTCGTGAACGTCGATGCCCCACATGCCCGCAAGGCTCACCTTGGCAAGGACAAACGCCCCACCGTACTCGTCGCCGGTGGCCAGTTCACCCAGCCAGCGTTCAATCGCCGTGGCGTCACTATCGATATACCGCAGAGGCCCTGTCACCGCTGGAGTGAAATCAAGTGGCATCTCGACCCTCTCGTTGCTGCTTCAGCTCGGCAAGGTATCCACGTGTGAGAGTCCATACAAAAAGCGGCTCGATCAGATCATGAAAGCTTTGAACGGTCTCGACCAAGCGTGAGGGATCGAACTCACGCTCGGTCGTCGAGAAGTAATCGAAATCCAAAAGGTAGGTGGTGTCCTCGACCAGGCCATGACGGATCGCGACCGTGCCGAGCGACTCTTCGACGCGAAGCTCTCCAAAGCTGCGCTGGAGGCCGCCTTTGACGACTGTACCTACTGGCACCACCAGCTTTGGATTGATGATTGAGCGTATGTCGTCGCGCAGGCGCTCGTCGGCGATCTCGTTGACATATCGCAATCCGAGGCGCAGCTCGTGCTTGGGGTGGAAAATATCGTCACATGCCCGGATGGCGTTGCTGAACTCCTCCAGGAACTGGGGGAAGGCGTGATACTGAGGTCCGGCCTCCACGGCAATGCTCGAATGTCCCAATGAAACGGCGTAACCACGGGCATCGTCTTTGAAGGGCCATACGGTCTCGGCGGTGACGGGCGGTGCGGAAGCTGCCCCCGGCCCGATATGGATCGTGAACGTCTGGGCTGCCTGTGGATTATCTGGGACGTAGCGCCGGTCGAGTCGCGACTCGAACTCGGATACCAAATCCCTGTTCCCGACCGCATGTACCGGGCTGTATCGCACCTGGGCCACCGCGACCTTGAGCGGCGCGGACTCGAGATGGCTGAGGGTGGCTTTAGGAACGCTGATTGGCATAGCACAGCTTCATGAAGAACTTCATGATAGTACGTCGGACGGTCGGGGGCGCCGGTGCAGGTTCTTTCCCAATCGAGCACCGCGTGATCGCGGCCCGACGCCGTTGCTGAGCGCCCCCGGCCGGTCCGCCCCGCAAAGCTAGACCCTGCGCGCGCCCCGCAGCAGCTCTTTGAGGAACCCCTTGCCGAGCACGCTGAGGCTGAGCAGCGACCCGAACAGCACGACCGCGTCGATCGACTCGCGGCCCTGCTTGGTCCAGTAGTCGTCTTCGAGGTTGAGCCAGAGCGCGAACTCGTCGAGCGTGAGCGCGGCGCCGGCGCCGTAGACGAGCGAGGTGACGCGCGAGGAGCGGCGATCCTCCCTGACCCCGATCTCGAGTAGCCACAGGTAGCCGACGCTGAGCAGGCCGCTGATCCCGAAGGTCATGTGATGGATGTGGCGCCCGCCGGGGGTGATGTTCTTGAAGGGGCCGCGTTCGGCGCGGATCGCGTGGGTGATGCCGCGCACGGCGGCGAAGGTCGTGAAGAAGGCGCCGGTCGAGAACAGCTGGCGCTCCTTGCGGCGGTCGCCGAAGTGCTTGCAGTAGAGCTCGTGCAGGTCGCGCACGTCGCGCTCGGGCGAGAACCCGTTGTGAGGAGCGTGCTCAGCCATGTGACTCGAGCTGGGAGAGGTCGATCGCGTTCGCGGGCGCCGTCAGCGTGACGGGGGCGTTCCAGCGGTCGAAGCCGATCTTGCCGCCGGTCTTGCCGGTCTTGCGGATCTCGATCGGATATGGCTTGCCGGTCGTGGCGACGTAGAGGGTGCCGCCGTGCGAGGCGTCGCTGACGCCGAGCACCTGCTGGCCGTCGATCGTCGTGGTCGGGCCCTTCGTCAGCGCGCCGTGGTCGGAGAGCGCGGTGTCGAGCAGCTGGTTGAGGTCGGTGAGCGAGCCGAGCGAGGAGAAGCTGCCGCTGGAGGCCGGCGCCTTCAGCCATTTGCCCTCGAGCAGCTTTTCCGCGGTGGGGCCACCGAAGTGGCTGTAGAAGGCCGGGCTGCCGCTGATGTAGGCGGTGCCGCCGACCTGGATCAGGTTGAAGGAGAGGCCGTCCTCGGAGATCTGCCCGCGCCCACCCTTGCCGGCGACGAGTTCGAGGTCGAGCGTGATCGGCGAGCCGCCGCTGACGATCGAGCCCGAGACGTGCACGGAGCTCGCGCCGTTGGCCGCGGCCGTGGCGGCCGCGAGGATCTCGGAGGGCGTCTTCGAGGAGATCCCGTTCGAGGAGGAGTCGCCGGAGCCGCCGCAGCCGGCGAGCAGGACGGCGATCGCCGCGAGCAGCGCGAGCACCGCGGGGGCGAGCAGGGAACGTCGGGGCCGCCGGGGACGCCGGGAACGCCGGGGACGCGGCGGGGAGTGCGATGGAGGACGCAAGCTGGCGCAGATCCTAGCCAACGCCCGGTCGGCGAGCGGGGATTTGGCGCCCAGGCCCGCGCCGCGCCGTCGATCTGAATGGGCCGGCGGCGATGGCGATGCGCTGACCCGTCTCGGGCGGCGCTCAAGAGAACGGCTGAATTCGTCGAAATCTGAGGAGACGCAGGAAAAAATGTGAGATGCGCCAGTGAGCGAAGCCAATCAAGCAGGCTTGCGGCTGCCCGTCAGGCACGGGATGGCGCGGCTGTGGCCGAGGGCTGGCAGGCGTGCCGAGGGCAGCGCGCGCGAGCGCCCGGAGAGGACGACGAGCTTACGCATGTTTGAAAATGTTTCACGTCCCTCGCCCTCGGGTAGCATCGGCCAGATGGGGGATCATCGGGAGCTGTCACCTGCCCGCGCGGCGGCGTCTGGGCGAGATCGGCGAAGCTCCGGAGCTCCGGGCACCGCGGGCCCCGGTCCTTCGCCGCAACCCGCTCCCGGCTCCGGCCCCGGCTCGCCGTTCGGGTGGGCGCCGTGGCTCGTGCTCGCCGCGGCGGCGGCGGCGGGTGCGATCGTCGCCTCCTCCGCGGCGCTCGTCGTCGTCTGCGTGCTCGTGCTGGCGGGTGCCGCGACGACGCTCGGCTGGCGCCTGGGCGGGCGGCGGCGCAGGGCGCTCGAGCGGGAGCTCGAGAGCCACTCCGACGAGCTGACGCGGGCCTTCTCCGAGCTCGAGATCGCGCAGGCCGAGACGGTCAGAAGGCTGTCGATGGCGGTCGAGTTTCGCGACGAGGACACCGGCGCGCACATCGAGCGGATCGGGCGCTTCTCGACGCTGCTGGCCGAGCACGTCGGGATGGACCAGGACTTCTGCGGGACGCTCAGCCACGCCGCGCCGCTGCACGACGTCGGCAAGGTCGCGATCCCCGACGCGATCCTGCTGAAGCCGGGCAAGCTGACCGCGGAGGAGCGCGCGATCGTGGAGACGCACGCCGAGGAGGGCCACCGGCTGCTGCGCGGCTCGTCCTCCTCGATCCTCGACCTCGCGGCGACGATCGCGCTGAGCCACCACGAGAAGTGGGACGGCACCGGCTACCCGCGCGGCGTGAAGGGCGAGGCGATCCCGATCGAGGGGCGGATCGTGGCGGTCGCGGACGTGTTCGACGCGCTCACGAGCGACCGCATCTACCGCCGCGCGTTCACGGTCGAGGAAGCCGTCGAGATGATGCTGGAGCAGCGCGGACGGCATTTCGACCCGGTGCTGCTCGACGCGTTCATGGAAGTTCTCGGCCGCTCTGGCCCCGACGCGCGCGAGCAGCTGCGCCGCGACCCCGGGGCGCTGACGGAGGGCATCCTCGAAACCTTCGCGACGGCGCTGGAGCGCGGCGACGGCGAGACCGCCGAGGGCGCGATCGCCCAGGCGATCGAGGACGGCGTGCCGGCGGCGATGGTCCACGACGAGGTGATCGAACCGGCACTGCGGCGCCTGGCGGCGCTGAAGAGTCGCGGTGAGCTCGACGCGAGCGCCGAGCGCCTCGCGATGGGGATCGCCAGGCGCGTGCTGGCGACGCTGCGCCGCTACATGCTGAGCGGCGAGGCGCAGGACGCGGAGGTGCTCGAGCGGATCGACCGCTCGGTGCAGGCGGTCGAAGCGCAGCTCGCCACGCGCGAGCACGCCGTCGGCTGACGCGCGTCAAACACCCGACCGCTCGGCAGCCCGACCCTCGGCAGGCCGGCCCGCGACGCGCCTCGATAGATTCCCGCGCATGGCACAGCAGGCGATCGTGACCGGCGGGGCCGGCTTCATCGGCTCGCACCTCGTCGACGCGCTGCTCGCGCGGGGCTACGAGGTGACGGTGATCGACGACCTCTCCTCCGGCGATCGCCGCCGCGTGGCCCTGGCGGCGCGGCTGATCGAGCTCGACATCGTCGACCGCGAGCGGGTCGCGGCGGTCGTCGAGGAGCGCAAGCCCGAGACGGTCTTCCACCTCGCGGCGCAGTCGAGCGTGGTCGTCTCGGTCGAGAACCCGGGCCGCGACTGCGAGGTGAACGTGGGCGGCACGCTGAACGTCGTCGACGCCGCGAACAAGCGCGGGGTGCCCGTCGTGTTCACCTCGACCGGGGGCGCGCTGTACGGCGACGAGGCGCCGCGGCCGACGGGCGAGGAGACGATCCCGAAACCGCTCTCGCCGTACGGCGCGTCGAAGCTCGCGGGCGAGTCCTACGTCGGCACGTGGTCGCGCGCGGAGGGCGTGCCGAATGCGGTCTGCCGGCTGGGGAACGTGTATGGGCCGCGGCAGAGCCCGCACGGGGAGGCGGGCGTGGTGTCGATCTTCACGCACCGCCTGCATACGGGACAGGCGCCGAAGCTGTTCGGACACGGCCAGCCGACGCGCGACTACGTGTACGTCGGGGATGTGGTCAGCGCGCTGCTGGCGGCGGCGGGCAGGGCGGGCACGTTCAACATCGCGACGGGCGTGGAAACGGACGTGAGCACGGTCTGGAGTGAGCTGCGGCAGGTGGCCGGCTCGGAGCTGGAGCCCGAGCTCGCGGATCTGCGTCCGGGTGAGCTGCAGCACAGCCGCCTCGACGCGAGCCTGGCCGAGCGCGAGCTCGGCTGGCGCGCGCAGGTGCCGATCGCCGAGGGCCTGCGGAAAACCTACGAGGCGCTCGTGGAGGAGTTCGAGGCGGGCTGAGCAGGGGGGCGAGCCCCGAGTGCGTGGGTACACGAGCCGAGTGCCCGGTCGGGGCGGGTGTTCGAGAACAAGCGCTTTCGACACAGAGCCGTACGTCTGCCGGCCGATGTTGGTGGCCTCCGGAGCGGGAGAGACGCATCGACGGCCGCGGCGAGATAGCTCAGCTGGTAGAGCACACGACTGAAAATCCCCCCACGGCAACCGGTGGGTGCGCCTTTCGGCTCTTCTAGTGGGCTTTGAGACGGGTACGCCCGATTTCTTGGGGGTTTACGCAGTGAGGGTGGTCCCGTGGGCTGGGTCTGAAAAGACGTAGCTACCGAGAGTCGGGTGCTCCGGGCTGCACGTGGGCGCGGGCGCGTCTGGGTGGCGACGGGGGTGCGTGGCCCCGACTCTTGTCTGCGCCCGAATTATTGAGGCGGCCCAGGGACGAAAGCCTGCAAAAAAAGATGTGCCTATATTTGTGAAGTACCAATATCAGCGCATCCTTTTTTGGACCTTCGGATACCAGCTGGAGACCTCTTTGATGCGCTGTGCGACGCACCCTAATCGTCGCTGTGGCGGGGTCCGACCGCGCGCCTGGTGACGGTGACCTTCGGTTCCGTGCCGGGCGGGTGCGAAGGCCTATTTGGAGCTGAGTGGTCGGAACGCGATCTGAGCTAGTCGCCCGCGAGTGTGGCCTGCACGTCCTCGTCGCTGAGGCCGGCGTAGCGTTCGTCGAGCGCGCGGATCTCCTCGTCGAGGCGGTAGGTGCCCGAGAGCGAGGCGAGCAGCCCGCCGAGCGGGATGCGATAGTCGCCGCCCGGCAGTTTGATGTACGGGACCTTCTCGGCCTCGATCCAGTTCAGGATCGTGCGTCTGCTGACGTTCAACAGCTCGGCGGCCTGCTTGGTGGAGAGCAGCTTGGGCTGTGAGCCAACGGCCGACATCAACAAGGTCCTTTCGAGGAAGCCGAGGCGCATTCTAGCGCAATAAGCGCGTTCTGCCCAGATAGCGGTATATGCGCAATATTCTCAAAGAGCGATGTCTGCGCTGGACGGCATCGCGACGTGCCCGTCCCAATGACCGCTCAGCTCCGATGTCTGCGATTATTTCGATGGTTGCGTTTGCTTCGTTTGAGTGCTAGGGTGGATGTTCTACGGCAGACCTCCCTCCAGGAGCCGACGATGACCACTTCCACACCACAGCTCCCCGACAACCTGTTGCGCTCCACCCCCGCGGAGGACGACGCGATCAAGGCGCTGCGCCGCCAGATCGACGACATCTTCCGCGAGCATGGCACGGCCCGACTCGTCGGTCCCGAGGGCGAGACGATGGAGATACCCGCATCCGCGTTCCACGCGCTGAAGCTGATCGTGCATGGCATGGCGCGCGGACAGACGATGACGCTCGTGCCCCATGGCAAGGAGTTGACCACCCAGGAGGCCGCCGATCTGCTGCACGTCTCGCGGCCACACCTCATAAAGCTCCTCGACGAGGGCACCATCCCCCACTACAAGGTCGGTACCCATCGTCGCGTGCGGATCGAGGACGTCCTCGAGCACCGCGAACTCCGAGCTGGCACCCGGCGGGAGAAGCTCGACGAGCTCACACGACTGTCCGAGCAGCTACCCGGCGGCTACCGCTAAAGCCGGCCCGTAGACAGCCTCATAGACCGCCCCTGCGCATATCGTAGGCGGCGATGCCACTCGCCGCCGTCCTCGACGCAAGCGTCCTCTATCCGCTGCCCCTTCGAGACACGCTGTTGCGGGTCGCTTCGATCGAGCTATATGACCCCTACTGGAGCCAGCGCATCCTCGACGAGGTCACCCGCAACCTCATCGCCGACGCTCGCGCCACCGAGCAGCAGGCAAGCAACCTGATCGACGCCATGCGCGACGCATTCGATGAAGCGACCGTCCCCGAGGACGCGGTCACCCAACTGGAGCCGGCGATGACGAACGATCCCAAAGACCGACACGTCCTCGCGGCCGCCGTCGCAAGCGACGCGCAAACCGTCGTCACGCTCAACCTCAAGCACTTCCCGACCGAGGCATGCGAGCCATTCGCGATCGAGGCACTACACCCCGACACCTTTCTGCTCGACCTCTACGGCCTCGACAGCGACCACGTCTTTGACGTCGTCGAGCGCCAAGCAGCTGTTCTCAACCGCCCGCCTATGACGACAAACGAACTCCTCGACCGCCTCGCATCCACCGTCCCCGAATTCGCCCAGACACTCCGCGCCCACAGCTGAAGTCCACACCCAGCCTGGGCTCAGATCCAGAGCTGATTGCAAAGGCCTCTGAGGGCAACTTCAGCCGGCGCGACCGAAATCGTCCATTTATCCGAGAAGCAACCAGAGAACAACGCCGGCGATTACGGCACTTGCGACGGCGACGAGCGGATAGTCATGGAGCGGTCAGTCCGATGTCTGCCAGGTTCTGCCGTCCTCGGCAAACCAGATATGGCTACCTGTCAGCGTGTTCGAGAGCATCCAGGCGACTTGGCCCATCTCGGTCTCGATCATGGTCGGGTCAGACTGGGCTTCGCTTACCGTTGCGGAGATTTCTGAGACTCGCGCGATCGGGTCCGCTAAGCGTCTCATATTAGGGTCGTGCAGCCGCAACTTCCCGATCTTCAGGTCGCACAGCTCGCTGACCCGCACGCCTGAGTAGCCGAGGGTGGAGACGATCGCCCCCCGGCCCACGTACTTGATGGCACCAAGGTCCAGGCGCTTCAGGTGGTAGCTGACGCTGCCCTTCGCCAGCCCCATCTCCCTGACCACAGCTGCCTGGCTCTTGCCCTCGGAGACGGCCAATGCCACCGCGGCCCGCGTCGAGCCCACGGGTGCCACCATCGCTGCCTGCCTGAAGAGGGCAAGCGGCGGGTCCTGCCTTCGCGCGATGTCCTCGAGGCAGGCCAGCTCGTCGATCTCGAGGAACGTGCGCTTGGGCTTTGGGACATGGATGCGCAGCCGGCGGCTGCGCGCCGGGTTAGTTTCCAGGTGTCCGTCCTCGATTGCGTCCCCAAGGACAGCGGTGAGCATGGTCAGCAGCTTCTTCAGTGAGGCCGCTCCCAAGGGCACCACCCGGCGGTTGCGCGCGTCGCGAAGGTCGGTACCGGCCTGCAGCGCCTCACGCAGCTCCCGTGCCTCGCGCAGCTTGTGTGCCTTGAACTCCAGGCACAGGTCGCCGTCGATTTCATCGAGGCGGTAGCGACCGAAGAACCGCTTGAGATGCCCTGCCCGCCAGCGGTAGTCGCGGCGAGTGTTCGTACGGAGCGGCTTTTCTCCGAGGACACCGTCAAACTTGGCCGTCAGCCAGTACTCGATGTAGTCGTCGAAGAGAGGGATCTCGGCTGGAGCAACGCTCCTCTGATAGGCGCGGTGCCGGCCACGTAACCCGGATCCGGAGTTTAGGGGCTGCTTGGAAGTAGACATTTTGGGGTATAGTGAGCGAATGCCTACCAGGCGTTTCAGTGAGTTGGCGGCGACTGCGGCAGACCGGTTCGGGCTGGTCACAATCGATGACGCACGGGAGGTCGGCTACGAACCGAAGACGCTCGTCAAGTTGGCTGGGCGAGGGCAGTTGGAGCGGGTGAGTAGAGGCGTCTACCGAGTGCCGTTCGTGCCTGGTGGAGCGATGCAGGCCTATATGGCGGCGGCGTTGTGGCCCCAGGGCGTACAGGGTGTACTCACGCACGACACAGCATTGGATCTGTGGGATGTCAGCGACGTGAACCCCGCCAAGATCCATATCACCGTGCCACGTGGACACCGCCCGCAGCGAGCGATCCCCAGGGCGTACATGATCTATCGCGAAGACCTCGACCCGGCTGAGGTCACCACGATCGAGGGGGTCCCCGTCGTCAAGCTCACTCGCGCTCTGCGCCAGTGCGCCCAGGGGCACCTCGGGCGCGACCTGCTCGAGCAGGCCGCTCGCCATGGTCGTGCTCGCGGGCTGCTGAGCGCCCAGGAGCACGAGGCGTTGGTGCGGGAGCTCGGGCTCGAAGGCGTCAGCGGGCGAGCATGAGCACACCACCCAAGCGCCCAAAGACGGTCAATCGGCTGCAGCAGCTGATCACCGCGTGGGAGCGCGAGTCTGGGCAGCCAGTGCGGCGCCTGAACCTCAGGGTCGCCTCGATGATGCTGGCCGGCGCACTACGACGCGCGGTCGACGATGACGGAGCCGTCGTGTTCGTCACCAGAGGAGGCGTGGCGATGGAGCTGCGAGCCGGCGAGAAGGCGCGCGTAACGGGCGACGTGGATCTCGTCCTGCGCGGTGACCCCGAGTTCCTGCTCGCGCATCTCGATGCCTCCCTCGCGGACGACTACGAGGAGTTCTCCTTCGAGCGCAACGAGCCCCAACCGCTGGAACTGCGTCCCCATGTCCGCAGGATCCGGGTGAAGGTCGCGTTCCGCACCAAGCCCTTCATGACGCTCGTCGTCGAGGTCGCACCCGTCGAGGCCGGAGGCGACGAGATCGAAGAGATGGTGGCCCACGATCTCAGCACCATCGGCCTCGACGGCCCCGACATCATCCCGGTACTCGCCGTCCGCTGGCAGATCGCCCAGAAGCTGCACGCCGTCACCGAGCCACCACTACGACCCGGCGGGGAGAACCCCCGCTACTGGGACCTCGTCGACCTGCAACTCCTCCAAGCTCTAAAGGGAAAATAGCGTTTAGGCTGCCACCGCCTCTTGCAGCGTGACGGTGTGCCCGAGCGCTTCGAGCTGAGCGACGAGGCGTCGGGTTTGGCGTTCGGGGTTGCGAGCGCGGAAGAAGTCGCCGCCGAGGTCTTTGTAGAGCTCACCGGTCTGCAGCATGTGCCAGATCGCGCAGAGCATCGAGTGCTTGACGGCGCCGAGCGCGCGGCCGTGGCCGACGCGCGGCTTCAGCCGCCGGTATTGGGCCTGGAGGTAGCTGCCGTTGGTGTTGGCCGCGGCCATAGCGGCCTCCTTGAGCGCGAGGTCCAGCCACTTGGAGCCCTTGCGTGTGCGGCCCGAGCGGCGCTTGCCGGCCGACTGGTCGTTGCCCGGGCACACGCCGGCCCAGGAGGCGAGGTGCCCGGCGCTGGGGAAGACCGACATGTCGGTGCCGATCTCGGCGATGATGTTCTGCGCGGTGCGGGTCTCAACGCCGGGGATCGTGCATAGCAGCCGCACCGCCGGCTCGAAAGGGCCGAGTTGCTCCTCGATCGCTTCTGAGAGCCGCTCGATCTGCTCGTCCAGGAAGTCCAAGTGCGCGAGGATCGACCCGATCAACAGCGCGTGCAGCTCATCGAAACGGCCCTCCAGAGCCTCCTTGAGCGCTGGGATCTTCTTGCGTAGCTTCCCTTTGGCGAGGTCGGCCAGGATCTCGGGGTCGGTGGTGCCGGACACGAGCGCGTCGAGCATCGTCCCGGCCGGACTTGCCGAGGATGTCCGTCGCGACGCTGCCGAGCTTGATCCCGGTGTCCTCCAGCGCCTTGTGCAGCCGGTTGGCCTCACGCTGACGCTCCTGGATCTGTGTCTTGCGATAGCGGGTGAAGCTCCGCAGAGAACGGATCGGCTTCGGCGGCACGAAACTCGCTTTCAACAAGCCGGCCTCCAGCAGCTGGCAGAGCCATTCGGCGTCCTTGACATCGGTCTTGCGGCCCGGGAGATTCTTGACGTGCCTGGCGTTCACCAACAGACACTCGAAGTCGTCCTCCAAGATCGCCCACACGGGCTTCCAGTAGACGCTCGTGGCCTCCATCGCCACATGCGTCACGCGATGCGCGGCCAGCCAGTCGCGCAACACCAACAGCCCACCGACCGTGGTGGAGAACTCGCGGACCTCCGCGCTGCGAGCGCCATTCACCCCCGGCGCTCGCACGCACGCAGTGACCTGCGCCTTGTGCACATCAAGCGCCGCCGGGCGCTCTACGATCACATCCATCTCGAACCTCCTGAACTCGAATGACGATGGGTATCGTCGCCCGCCAAGAGCCTCCGAAACAGACGAGTCTAAAGAGCGTGCTCAAGGCAACAGTCCCGGGATCCGGGGGAGGCCCCCACGCCAAGCTAACCACGGGCTCACAAGCACCATAGGGAACGCGGCGTTCAGCGGACAACGCCCAGATCATCACCCATTTTCACCCGCCGCGAGGCGACGCGCCGGCGAGGGAAGCTAACCGGGGAGAACCTCGCGCCCGTCAAGGAAGCCTGCCAGCGCATATTCGCCGCACGTGGCCAGCAGTCATGGCCGCCGCAGATCACGACCTACCCCGACTGGAGCGACCGTTATGCCGCGATGGCCAGCAGCCTCGACATGCCGATCATCGACCTCGGCGAAGCAATCAACGTCATCCACGCGTTCATCTACGCCATAGACGCAAGCTGAAGGCTCGTGTCTCCTTGCGTTCATGTCGCCTCCCTGCCATTTGTCCGGCCGGGCCGTGGCCTCCGATCGGGTTCACAGCGCTCAACCAGCGGGGCAGAAACGCTAGGATCGGCGGTCGCGGCGAGATAGCTCAGCTGGTAGAGCACTCGACTGAAAATCGAGGTGTCGGCGGTTCGAGTCCGCCTCTCGCCATCAAAAGCCCTGGAAAAAGACAGCCGATTTGCGGTCAGGGTACGCGCCCAAGTATAGGGAGACGCTTGGCTGGTCTTCGGGCGGCAGGATCGCCCCAAACCCGCCAGCGAACGTGCGGTTCTTGTGGCTAATCCTGCCTGGTAGGTGCGCCTGCGAGGTCGGCGGCCGCCAATGCGCCCGCCTGGTGTTCTGCTGTGGCGGTCCAGCTGCCGAGGAGGTTGATGGCGTCCTCGGTGGGGCTGCCCGGTTCAGCAGTGAAGATCGCAAGCCTTAGTTCAGGGTCGGCCGCGGGCTCCATGACCTCGTAGCTGAGTGTGAGGTCGCCGACGACGGGGTGGTGCAGTCGCTTGGTGCCGGTCTGATGGTGGCGGACGTTGTGCGCGGCCCACCAGGTGCGGAACGCCTCGCTGCGAGTGGAAAGCTCGCCGACGAGGTCGGACAATGCTCGGTCGTAGGGGTTGCGTCCGGCCATCGAACGGAGCGTTGCCACGAGGTCTTGGGCTGCTTTCTCCCAGTCGATGAAGAAGTCTTGCGCGGCAGGGTCTAGAAACGTGAAGCGTGCGCTGTTTGGTGGCTGCTCGGGGCTCTCGAACAGCGGCGCGTATAGGGCGCGACCGAGCTGGTTGGCGGCCAAGTAGTCACCGCGCATGTTGCTCACGGTCGCGGGTGGGCTGATGCTGTCGAGGATTTGCTGCACGACCGGGCGCACATGATGCTGGGCGGCGCGGCGAGGACCGCGCGTGGGTGCAGAACTGGCGGCACGAGCCAGATCGTGAAGGTGCGCGCGCTCGACGTCGTCAAGTTGGTGGCCGGCGGTTACCGCGTGGCGCTGCTTGCTCGACGTTTGGATCGCATTCAAACGCTGGCCGACGAGTTCGGCGGCGGGGCGATTGCGATCGAGGCCGACGTCACCGACCGAGACTCGATGCTTGCCGCTGCGCAGCGCGTCGGGAACGAGCTCGGCGGCACGGACGTCCTGGTCAACAACGCAGGCGTGATGCTGCTCGGGCCGTTTTCGGCCGAGCTTTCCGAGGACTACCGTCGGATGATCGAGACCAACCTGCTTGGCGCGATCACGACGACAGAGGTCTCCCTTAATCAGCTTCTCGCCGATGGCGGCGGCGACTTGGTCAATCTCTCCTCGGTGGCGGGGCGTACCGCGCGAGCGGGCAACGCGGTCTATGCCGCGGCAAGTGGGGGATCAACGGCTGGTCGGAGTCGCTGCGCCAGCAGTTGCAACCCGACGTGCGTGTAATCGTGATCGAGCCGGGCGCCGTTGCGACGGAGTTGACCGATCACATCACCGACGATCAGACCAAGGCAGCAACGGAGGAGATGTACGTGGAAAACTCGATCGCACCCGAGGATGTCGCCGAGATCATCGCCTTCGCCGTCACTCGCCCGCGCGGCGTCTCGCTCAACGAGATCCTCGTCCGCCCGACCGGACAGGCGTCGTGACGGCGCATACCGGGCAACAACTGACATGAAAGGAAAGCAGCCATGACGACCCCCACCCTGAAACTGAACAACGGCGTCGAGATGCCCGCCCTCGGTCTCGGCGTATTCCAGACGCCCCCCGATGAGACCCGCGACGCGGTGCGCGTGGCCCTCGACGCCGGATACCGGCACATCGACACGGCCGCGGCCTACGGAAACGAGCGCCAGGTCGGCGAGGCCGTGCAAGCGTCGGGCCTGGACCGGTCCGAGGTCTTCCTTGAGACCAAGATCTGGATCAGCGACTACGGCTACGAGGAGACACTGAATGGCTTTGAGAAGAGCACTCGCAAGCTCGGCGTCGAGCAGATCGATCTGCTGATCCTGCACCAGGCGCTGCCCTCGGCATTCGACCGCACGCTGGAGGCCTACCGCGCGCTGGAGACGCTTCTTGCTGATGGCAAGGTCCGCGCGATCGGCGTGAGCAACTTCATGGTCGAGCACCTGACGAAGCTGCTCGATCAGGCGAGCGTCGTGCCGGCTGTCAACCAGATCGAGTGCCATCCCTATTTCCAGCAGCCAGAGGTGCAGGACTTCGACTCCAAGCATGGCATCCTCACGCAGGCGTGGTCGCCGATCGGCGGCATCACCTTCTACCGGGATGGCAGCCACGGCAGCACGCTCCAAGACCCCGTGATCGCGGAAATCGCCAAGGCCCACGAGAAGTCACCGGCACAGGTGCTGCTGCGCTGGGGACTACAACACGGACGCTCCGTCATCCCCAAGTCGACCAAGCCCAGCCGCATCAAAGAGAACATCGACGTGTTCGACTTCGAGCTTTCTGGCGAGGAGTCGGCATCGATAGACGCTCTGGACACCGGCCATCGCGGCGGCCCCGAGCCGGACGCAATCACCCTCGAGGCCTTTGGTCGCGAGATCCCCGAGTCCTAAAGGAAAAGCAGACCGCATGGAGTACCGCCCGCTCGGACGCACCGGCGGCTGGCTACTGGGACTATGGGTTGCGCAGGACGAGTGGGAGGAAGATCTCGTCGAGGATCTCTTCGAGCGTGTCTTGCGATGGGGGCCGGTGGGTGAGGATCAGCTCGTGGCGGAGCAGGTCGAGCGGGAGGCGGGCGACACGCGGGGTGATGGGCTCGCGAATTTCGCCTCGGGCCGCAGCTCTGCCGAGCACGCTCGACATCACCTCGCCGCCGCCGCGGAGTTGCTCGAGGATCTCCTCGAAGGCGTGCTCGTCTGAAAGCAGGTCGCTGAGCATGCCGATGACGGTGTCGGGGCCGGTCTCCGTGATCCGCGCCGACGCGCGTCGCAGTACGGCGAGCATGTCGCCGCGCAGTGTCCCGGTGTCGGGGATCGAGCCGGAGAGCACCGGCTGGCGGTGGCGCATGGCAGCGATCACGAGCTCGGGACGGTTGCGCCAGCGGCGGTAGATGACCGCGCGGCTGGTGCCGGCGCGGTCGGCGACGCGCTCCATCGTGAGCCTGGCGTAGCCGGACTCCTGAAGCTCCTGCCAGGCGGCGTCGAGCAGCGCGTGCTCAAGTGTTGCTCCGCGACGACGGGTTGCCACAGGACGTTTCGGCTCGCTCGCGGAGTGGGCTCGCTTTGGTGACGACATAGGTTTCTTAGGAGACATCTTGACTCCTATCTGATCTTCTGATTAGATTCACGCCGTCCCTTATCTTAGTCCCGGGATTCATCGCATGTCAACATCGACAATCACCGTATCGCCAGGGCGCACGACACGTCCGGCGAAATCCGCCAGCGAGCGCTCGACGCGGCGCTGGTGGCCGCTCGGGGTGATCGCGGCCGCGCACCTGATGGCGGTCCTGGATATCACCGTGATGTTCGTCGCGCTGCCCTCGGCGCAGCATGCGCTGGGTATGTCGGTCGGTGCGCGCCAGTGGGTCCTGACCGCCTACACGCTGGCGTTCGCGTCGCTGCTTTTGCTCGGCGGCCGCCTCGCTGACCGCTTCGGCGCCAGGCGGACCCTGACCGTCGGCGTCGTCGGCTTCGCGGCCGCGTCGGCCGTCGGCGGCGCGTCGGTGGATGGCGCGATGCTGATCGCCGCGCGGGCGTTGCAGGGAGCGTTCGGCGCTGTGCTGGTGTCCTCGACGAAGTCGCTTTTGGTGACCGTCTACAGCGACGAGCACGAGCGGGCACGGGCGATGAGCATCTTCGCGGCGACCCTGACCGCTGGGATGGCGCTCGGCCTGATCCTCGGCGGCGCGCTGACCAGCGGCCTCGGGTGGCGCTGGTGCCTGTACATCAACGTGCTCGTCTGCGTGCCGGTCGTCTTCGGCGCGCTGCGTCTGCTTCCCCAGATCGCGCCGCGCCCGGTCGTGCGCCTGGACCCTGTCGGCGCTGTGCTGTGCTCGATCGGGATGCTCGCCCTGATCTACGGACTCGGCGATGTCACCTCCGCCGGTTGGGGCTCGGCCGCGGTGATCGGATCGCTGATCCTCGCCGTGACGATGCTCGCTGCGTTCGTGGCCCGTCAGGCCGGCCGCACGAACGGGCTCTTGCCGTTGCGGGTGGTCCGGGACCGCAACCGCGGCGGCGCGCTGCTGGCGATGATCTTCAACGGCCTCTCGACGGTCGGGCTGATGTTGATCCTCACCTACCAGCTGCAGACGGTCCTCGACTATTCACCGTTGCGCACCGGCTTGACGCTGATCCCGTTCGCGCTCGCCGCCGCCTGCGGCGCGGTGCTGATCGCCCGCCGGCTGATGACCCGGGTCGCGCCGCGGTGGCTGATCAGCGCCGGGATCGTGCTCAGCGCGGCTGGGCTGTTGCCGCTGCTGGGCCTGACACCTACAAGCCACTGCCTACCGCTGATCGTGCTCGCCGAGGTGATCGAGGGGATCGGCACTGGACTTGCGGGACCGCCGATCCTCGCGACCGCCCTGCGCGCCGTCGCCCTCGAGGACACAGGTGCCGCCTCCGCCGCCTCCAGCGCGGCCGGGCAGCTCGGCTCCTCGATCGGCGCCGCGCTTTTGAACACGATCGCCGCCACCGCCACGGCCGCCTACATCGCGGTACACGCCACCGGCGGCGCGGCGGCCGCGATCGTGCACGGCTACACCGTCGCGGCCGGCTGGGGCGCCGCGATCCTGCTCGTGCTGGCGATACCGATCGCCGTGCTGGTCAACGCCGGCGCCCCCCGTCGCGCCGCACAGGCCAAGGCCGTAGGGGCAGGACGATGACGAGCCAACCCAAGAGCACGGTCACGGCAGCGGACCCGGTCGTTTCGATCCGCGGGCTACGCAAGCGCTACGGCGATCGCGAGGCGGTCCGCGGGATCGACCTGGAGATCCACCGGGGCGAGATCTTCGCGTTCCTCGGCCCCAACGGCGCGGGCAAGACCACCACCGTCGAGATCCTGGAGGGCTTCCGCCAAGCCGACCGCGGCGCGGTTGAGGTGCTCGGACTGAATCCGTGGCGTGCGCCCGCGAGCTGGCGTGCGCGGATCGGGATCGTGCTGCAGGAGTCAGAGGCCGAGCCCGGCCTGAGCGTGCGGGAGTGCCTCGAGTTGTACGCCGGCTACTACCCGAATCCCCGTGAGGTCGAGGAGACGCTCGAGCTGGTCGACCTCGCCGGCCGGTCCGACCAGCGCGCCGCCGCTCTTTCCGGCGGGCAGCGGCGCCGGCTGGATGTTGCGCTGGCGCTGATCGGCGACCCCGAGCTGATCTTCCTCGACGAGCCGACAACCGGCTTCGACCCCGCCGCGCGCCGCGCCGCGTGGGAGGTGATCGCCGGCCTGCGGGATCTGGGCAAGACGGTCTTCCTCACAACGCACTACATGGAGGAGGCCGAACGCCTCGCCGACCGGATCGCGGTCATCGCCGCGGGCGAGATCGTCGCCGAAGGCACGCCGCAGACACTCGGCGACCGCCAGCAAGGAGCGGCCCAGATCGCGTTCTCGCTGCCAGACGGGACCTCGGAGACCGAACTCCCCCCACCGCTGGCTACGCGGGTCGCGCATCAGCCCGGCGGCCGGATGCTGCTGGCGTCCACCTCCGTTGCCGCTGACCTGTATGCGCTCGCCGGCTGGGCGCTCGAGCGTGATCTCGAGCTGGATGACCTCGAGGTCACCCGGCCGACGCTCGAGGACGTCTACCTGCAACTGACAACCGAAACCAACGACCTCGAAACCATCAATCCCAAAAGCAACGACGACCCCGAAAGGAGCCAACCATGATCTGGCTATTCAAGTTCCTCTCCCGCAAGTGGCGCGAGTTCACCACCAACCGCAACAAGCAGGCCTAGCGCGATGCCTCCGATCCTCAAACAGTCTCGCGCGGGGCGGCGCTCTGCCGCCTCGCGCGGGCCACTCGCCCTGCTCGCCCACCAGACCCGCTACGAGCTGCTGAGCGCCGGGCGCAACCCCCGCGCACGGTTCTTCACGTTCGTCTTCCCAATCCTGCTGCTCGTCATCTTCGCCGGCGTCTTCCACGGCACCACGACCGTCGATGGGGTCCACGTCAAGCTCTCGCGATACTTCACGTTCGGGATCCTGACGATGGCGATCGTGCTCGCCTCCTACGGCAACCTCGTGATCGCAGTCGCGACCCTGCGCGAGAGCGGCGTGCTCAAGCGACGCCGCGCCACCCCCGTCCCAGCCCCGATCCTGATCGGCGCCCAGGCGATCAGCGCCGTCGTCACCGTCGCGATCATGAGCGCGATCCTGCTGCTGATCGCCAAGCTGCTCTACGGCATCGGCATCGCGCCCGGGGCGATCGCGGCGACCGCCTGCACCGCCGCGCTCGGAGGACTCGCGTTCGCGGCGATCGGCTACGCCGTCTCCGGCCTGATCGGATCCCCCGACGCAGCACAACCGATCGTCCAGCTCACGACGATGCCGCTGTGGTTCCTCTCCGGCGTGCTGATCTCCACCCAGAACCTCAGCGGCGCCCTACGCACCGTCGGTGAGATCTTCCCCGTCGAGCACCTCGCCGCCGGCCTGCACCGCGCATCCATCCACACCACGTTCGCCAGCTCCATCTCCATCACCGATCTGCTCGTGCTCGCCGCCTGGGGCGCGGCAGCCGCGGCGTTCGCCGCATGGCGCTTCAGCTGGCTACCCAGCACCGCCGCCCCATGAGCACACCGCATCGAGATTCGCTTCTGACGGCGATCCAGGCTCGGCGTCGACGATCGTCGCTCGGCGGATCCTCGGGCTCCCCATCAGCGTCATGCCCCGCCTCGGTCACTGGGGACCCGTCGGGCTTGGTTTGGCCTCGGTTTGGATCGAACGCTTGACGTGGGTTGCGCCGGTCTGGAAGACTGGCGCAACGGCGCCGACCAGCCGCCGAGCTGTGGAACATCCGCCCCAGCCGGGTTCCATTGGTGAAGGGGAGTTGCCCTCACGGTCGTCGAATGTCACAGGCCATCTTTCAACACCGCGCCGCTGGGGGACGAGGGTGTCAAGAGGAGGCTTGTCCATGACGAAGGACGGCAGTTTCAAGAAGGTTGTCCGGCGCCACGCGCAGGACACCGGTCAGCGCTACACCGAAGCGCTCACCGATCTCCAGGGCCTCGAAGCGCGGCTGTTCCACGAGCCCATCGCTGAGCGCCTACTCGCCCATCTGAGGGATCACTACGGCATCGACGCCGTCGCTGCGACGAAGATCAGCCAACACAACGACCACGTGTTCCGCATCGACCGCCGCGACGGCGATTGCTGGATTGCGCGTGTGTTTCCGCCGGCTCGTCCGAGGGCCGGGGTCGAAGGTGACGCGGCGATCCTGCGATTCCTGGAGCGGCAGGACTATCCGGCTGAGCGGCTTGCGATCGAGGACGCGGTGTCGGCGTTCGACGGCTCGTCCGTCCTCGTCACCCGGTTCGTCACCGGCCGATTGCTCCCCTCGCCGGCTGTCGGACCCGAGGGCAACGAGAAGTTCGCCATCATGGGTGACCTGCTCGGATGGCTGCATGCCCTGCCATTCGAGGAGTCCGTCAGCCGCCCCGGCGGGGCGAGTGGTGAGGACCCCAGCCGTGAGGGCAGCCCGCGTCAGGACCTACTGGCGGCCCTCGGGTTCCTCGATGCTGTCGACACGAAGGTCGCCGCGGCCACACGCGAGCGATTCGATCAGCTCCGCGACCAGGTGCGCTCGGCGGACGACGGCCAGGGCCTTCCCGAGGCGTTGCTCCACGGCAACCTCCTCCACGCCCCGGATCACGTGATCGTGAGCGAGCAAGGGCCGGTGGCGATCCAGTGGAAGGCAGCCGGGCGCGGCCCGCGCCTCGCCGACTTCGCCTATCTGATGTGGGGAACCTGGCTCAATACGTCGTGGATCGACGCTGCCGTAGGCGCGTACCGCCAGCACGTCGAGTTGACCGACGACGAGCTCGACCGGCTCGAGGCGGTGATGTACGTGCGACCGCTGTACCTGGTTTGCTTCGACTGGCGACGTTTCCTCGCCAGCGGCCACCAGCCAAGCAGCGGCGACGATTGGTGGGACCAGCCCGACCCGAAGTACATCAGCGCAGCTGCAGCCGCGACCCGAGCCGCCTACCGCCGATAGCGCCAGACAGCGATGCGCTTGACGCCGGGGGTTTGTGCCGACGGACCCCACCCGAGGCACAAACCCCCCGGCAACTGCGGGTAACTTCGGGTATCTCGGCAGGGGAGGCGACCGCTCGGCGTGCCTGCAGGCGTCGCGAAACACCTGCAAATGAGGCTTTTCGCTACGATTCGGACGGCGGATCGGTCGGCGGGCGCCACGGCTGAAAATCGAGGTGTCGGCGGTTCGAGTCCGCCTCTCGCCATCGCGAAACCGCTGCAAATGGGCGGGTTTGGGATAGCTGCGCCATCTCCGTTAGGTCGGTTAGCGCCGTCGTCGGCACAAACGTCGGCACAAACCCTTGACAATAGTGCCCTGTCCGGGCCCAGTCAGCCGTCTCAAGAAGCCTTACGAGGAGCATGTTCGGGCGGCAAATGGCTTATCTATGCGGTATCGGCATGGAGGAACCGAACTTCATGGGCGAGCCTCGAATCAAAGACAACATCAGTTCGAATCGTGATGTCCTCAGTTCGATTTCCTGGGCGTTTGACCGAGTTTGACAGGGTTTACGCGATCTCGATAAACCCCGCTCAACCCCTTATAACCCGTCTGGGATCGATACGGATCAGGCGGAGCTGAGCGTTGTGTATGCGTTGGCGACTCGCTCGGCAAGCGGCGTCGTCCTGTTGCTGAGCACCTCCCACACGAAGTCGTGCAGCTCGAGCGGCAGCGATCGTGCGTCCGCATTCGCCAGCTCCGCGAGAGTGTTCTTGAACCGCTTGGCTTTGCTGGCCGGTACGAGTGCTGCTGTGGCGAGGGCCTGCCGCCAGATGGCCCAGCCATCCTCGACGTCGATGCACTCGACGGCAAGCGCGAGCCGCAGGCAGCGGGCACGCCAGCCCCACGGCTCGCGGCGAACCTGCTGGCGCAGTTGCGATTGCTGTACCGCGCGGATCGTCCTCCAGCGCTCAGATGAGCTGTCGCTGCACGAGGCCCATAGCTGTAGACGGTCGCGAATCTCTGCGGTGGGCTCTCCCGCGGCGGCGTCGATCGTCCAGGTCTCGCATTCGTGCGCGTAGCGCACCGAGCAGTAGGCGACCATTGCCTCCCACTGGCTGGAGTTGGTGAAGCTCGCGAGCAGAATGTCGAGGTCGTATAGCTGGCGGGGTATTGCATCGCCGCGGCGTTCTTCGTCGATCCCAACCGGCGAACCGGCCAGGGTCATCAGCTTCAGCACGAATTGGTAGGGCAGCTCTGGCAGGCGAGCACGGATCGTGTGCTGGGTGGGGCCGACGTTGCCGCTGACTGTCTCGGCCGGTGGCAGGTCGGACTCGAAATAAAACTCGACCTTGACCGTGTTGTTCGTCGCTTTGCCGTGGTCCAATAGCAGGGTGATAGGGACGAGGTAGGTGATCATGTTCAGCTCGCTCGCCGGATTTTGGGGTTCATATACCTCGGGCTTGAACAGAGGATGAAGCGCCTTGAAGCGCTCGGCGAAGGCGTCCATGAGCCGTCCGATGTCGGCGTGGCTCGCGGTCGTGAGGTAGTCGTTGTCGCGAGAGCCGCGCTGTTGTATGGCGTCGAAGCGCAGGGACGCCGCATTGCCGCCCATGAGCAGGAGTTCGACGCCGACGGTGTCCTCCAAGTCGTGGAGGTGCTCGTGCACCTCTGCGCACCATGCGGCCAGCTCGGCAGTGAATAGGTCGTTGTACTTGTGGTGGCGGGCGAGCGCCTTCAGCCGGTCGGGGTCGCCGATCCAGTTGGCCTTGAACAGCGAGAGATGTGCTGTGGGAATGCTCACGCGGCGTAGCCCGCCGCGAGGCGGCTTTGCGCGGGTCCATTGGGCGGGCGCTGGCCGATGGTGGCGGCGAGCCAGTCCTGGTAGCCGAGCCTCGCAGCGTAGGAGCGAAGCGCCCGGAGGTTGAGTGTCTGCTCACTCATCGCACGCAGCAGCCGTCCGAGCTCGCCGTAGTCGAATGGCGCTGCGCTGCGGCGTGTCTCGCGCAGCAGGTCAACCCATGCCTTCTCGGGCGTCGCGATCGCGCCCTGTACCAGCGCACGAGAGTGGATCGCGGGCTGGCGGCGCAGCAGCACCGTCTTCTGTACGGCCGCGTCGATCGCCGCGCCAGGCCCGGTGGACAGGACGACGAACTTCTTCTTCGCCAGCGCTGCGCCGAGACTATCGGCGTGTGATGGGTGGCAACAGACGAGATGCGGGTAGTCGAAGACGAACTGGTGGGTGAAGCCGGCGAGCACGTCGTAGCCCGAGAGGTGCGCGTCTGCTTCCAAGTGCTTGATCACGCGCACGATCTCTCTCGCCGGCGCGCTGCTGGGCGAAGCGCCCCATGCTCGGTCGGCGTATCGGTCGCGGCTCAGACGAGAGATCTCGCCGCTCGCTACCAGGCGGCTGAGGGCTCGTTGAAGGGTGCGCTCGGACAGCCCCAGCTTGTTGCGGAGTTGCGCGACAGTCACCGCACCGCCGTGCTCGGTAGCCAGCGCTCCGACGGCCCGCGCTACATCGTCTATGTCCACGATAGAGTTTGGCACGATCATCAGAATATAGAGAAATCCTGAGCGTCGTGCCAACGCTGGCCTGTGCTCTCACGAGTTCTGGCTGGCTAGATTCGAGACGATCTCTTGCTGGAGCACTCATTGGTCGTCCTGTGAGATCGAGCTAACCGCGGGACGTGCGCGCTCGGCCGCAAAGCCCGCCTTGATGGCGTCGAGTCGCATGTGCCAGCCTTTGCGCCACTTTGCCCGCAGTTGGTCATCGCCGAGCGCGGCATCGACGCCGCTGTCTTCATCTAGATGATTGATTCCACGGTGGGGGCCGTGGTTTTCGAGGGTTTTTGGGCAGCAGGGTCGAAGTCGGCGGTGCTCTGAAACATCGCCGACCATAGGGGGCCTCGATGGACGCCGACCTCGACCTGCTGCTCACTGCTGTTTACGTCACAGCCGACGATCTCCTGCCCGAACGGCAGCAGAACGCCCGGCGACGCCAGGTCGCAGAGGTGATACGCGAGATCTTCCATATCGAGATCTCCCTCGGCGCGGTGGACGCGGTGATCATGCGCATGAGTGCGGTTCTCGCGGACCCGTGGCAGGCCCTCAAGGACGCGGTCCACGAAGCAGAGTTCCTGCACGCTGATGAGACGAGTTGGCTGAAGGCCGGTCGGGGTCAGTGGTTGTGGGTCGCTGCCACAGCTCTTTTGGCCTGCTACCGCATCGATCCCCACCGTTCTCAGGCAGCGGCCAAGGAGCTGATCGGCGAGGACTTCGGCGGCTTTCTCGTCTCAGACCGCTACGCCGCTTATCACTTCCTTGACGTGCTGCAGCAGCAGCTTTGCTACGCGCACCTGATTCGCCACGCGGTGATCATGCGCAAGGTTCAACTCGGTACCCAATCCGAGGAGGGCAACCGCTGGGTCGAGCGCATCCTCTCGATCCGCGAGACGATGCGCCTGCAGGATCGCTCCGTGCTCGACTACCTCATCCAGGCAGCAACGGCTTCACACCATCGCCGCCCAGTGCCCTCGCCGCTGCCGCCATAAATCAAGCCCACCGCCCCATCTCAAGTCGCGGACCACCTGAACGCGTACCGTGGAGGTGCTGCTGATGACCTGGGTCAGGGTCCCGTGGCTGGTGCCAAAGAGCGTGTCGCCGGAGTAGTCGGCTTCGATCGAGTGCGACCCACTCGCCGGATACGTCACCTGGCAACTCGCCACGCCAGTGGTCGTGTTCACTACTACCGATTCGCAACCGGTGATCGTAGTGACGCCATCGGTGAACGCCACGGTGCCGCCATCGGGGACAGGGGACACAGTCGCGGTGAAGGTGACCTGCCGCCCGGGCAGCGACGGGTTTTCTGAGGACTGCAACGCCGTCGTCGTGCCGGTCGTGGCCACCACCTGGGTCAGGTTTCCGGCGCTGGCGCCGTAAAGAGCGTCTCCGGAGTAGCTCGCCTGAATCGGATGGGAGCCGGTGGATGGGTACGTCGCGTGGCAGGTCGCTTCGCCGGTAGTGGTGTCGACGGCGACCGATTCGCAGCCGGAGATCGCCGAACCACCGTCGGTGAACGCGACTGTCCCACCATCGGGGATTGGGAACACGGTCGCCGTGTATGTCACCTGCTGTTCGGGAAGCGACGGATTCGCCGAGGACTGCAACGCCGTCGTCGTGCCGGTCGCATTGACGACTTGCGTCAGGGGACCGCTCTCCGCGCCGCCGAAGTCCGTGTTCCCGGAATAGCCGGCTTCAATCGTATGCAGCCCTGTGGAGGCGTAGGTGGCCTGGCAGGTCGCGTCGCCGGTGCTCGTGTTGACGGCGACCGATTCGCAGCCGGAGATCGTCGAACCGCCATCGGTGAACGACACCGTCCCACCATCGGGTGCCGGCGACACACTCGCTGTATAGGTCACCTGCTGAGCGATCAGGGACGGGTTCGCCGAGGATTGCAATGCCATTGTCGGGTTGGCCGCGTTGACGACCTGGATCCGCGAGGAGGACTGTGAACCGCCGAAATCGGTTTCGCCCGAATAGCTGGCCTGGATCGTGTGAGAGCCGACTGCGGAGTACGTCGATGAGCATGTCGCGTCTCCGGTGCTCGTGTTCACGCCAACCGAGCCGCATCCGCTGATCGTGGAGCCGCCGTCGGTGAACGACACCGTCCCTCCGTCGGGTGTCGGTGAGACGGTCGCGGTGTAGGTCACCTGCTGGCCGACGGTCGAGGGCTCTGCCGATGACTGCAGCGAGGTCGCCGTGCTCGGCGGAACGACGAACGACGCTTCGACTGACCGCGCGGTGCTCAGCGTCACCTGACAGGTCGTCGACGTCCCAGAACAGTCACCCGACCAGCCGGTGAACACCGAGCCGTTCGCCGGCGTCTCGGTCAACGTCACGTTCTGGTTCTGCGGGAAGCCCGCCGCGCAAGTCGAGCCGCAGTCGATCCCGGCGGGCGCAGAGCTGACCGTGCCCGAGCCGTCGCCGTTGTCGCCGACGGTCAGCGATGTGGTGCTCTGGCCGCTGACAGTAAGCGTGACGTCGCTCGCGTCGTAGCTCACACCGTACGCGGAGTCGTCGCCGGCCGGGTATTGGCCGAGGATCGTGGCGAAGGTGCCGCTGACAGCCCCTCCTTTGATGATCTTGAATGTGTTCCCTGTCGTGGGCGAGAAGCCCGACAGGGTGTCGATGTTCAGCGTTCCGGCGAGCGTCGAGCCACCGGCCGCTGCCAGCTGACCGTACGTGCTGCCCGCCGACGTTCCATCGACCTGGGGGGTGAAGGTTCCCTGTGCGCCCTGGTCATAGGTGCCGCTGATCGCGAGCGTCGAGGAGTCCCCGATTTCGACGTTGCCGCTGGTGTTGTCCACGGCGCCGGCATCAATGTCTGTGGTGAGGCCGGTGGGTGGAACCTCGATCGTGCCGGTGTTGGTGAGCGTGCCATTCGATCCGTTGAGCGTCAGCGTCGAGCCCCACTGTGGCTCGAGCGTGCCGGCGTTGGTGAGATCGCCGGGCGTGGTGAGGGAGGCTTCCCCCGATCCAGCATCGCCGCTGGCCACGGTATAGCCGGCGGGAATATCGCTCTCGAGGGTCGCGGCCACGTTGTAGATGAACAGTTGATCTTTCGCCTGCCCCGAACCACAAGCCGGCCCGGCGCTCGGGTTGGCCGCGAACGTCAGAGTGAACGTGCCAGTGGTCTCGTCGCCTGAGCCGAGCTTCAGCGGGTCCTCGCAGATCGTGCCGCCGTTGATCGTGATCGGGTCGGCGACGTTGAAGGTCCCGGAGTTCTCGATCACACCGTACTGGTTGAAACTCGCGCTCTGGCCGGACGGGCTGGAGATGTCCAGCCCGTCACTCGCACCGACTGTGATCGTCCCCGCGCTCATGTTCTGCCACGACCAACCGTTCTGCAATGAGGCCGTTATCGGCACGTTGTTCTGCGCGCCCTCGATATTGAACGCGCCGTTGTTGATCACCGAAGCGTCAAACGTGCCACCAGCCTGCGTGGCCACCGTCCCATCATTGGTCAAATAATCAGAGGAGTCCGCTGCCGACAACATGCCCGCGTAATCGCCAACGCCGGGCTCGAACGTCCCATCGTTGACCACATCGCCCGACAGCGCGACTTCGTACGCTATCCCGCTGCCACCGGCAAGCACCGTGTAGGAAGCGGGGATCGTGCCCGACAAAGTCGTCGCGTCGAGGAGGCTGATTTCGTCGGTAGCCACCCCCACTCCACAAGCGGGCCCCGTGCCCGGTGTTGGGGCAAACGCCAGTGTGCCAGCGCCATGGCCGTTACCGAAATGCAGCGCGTTGCCGCAGATCGAGCCGCCGTCGACCTCCAATGTGTCAGACACCGTCAGCGTCCCCGAGTTGTCGATCGCCCCACCCGAATCGAGCTCCACAACCGCCGTTTGACCGGAGGGGCTGGAGACATCGAACGTGTCACTGGCCCCGACCGTGATCGTCCCCGTGCTGGTGTTCTCGAACGTCGAACCGTCAGACAGGGTGAGCGTGGCGTTGTTCTGAACCGAGAGCGTCCCCGCATTCGTGACCGAGCCCGCCGTCAGCGACGCGGCGAAGGGGGTCGGTGCTGCGACCGTGACTATGCCGTTGCTGGCAATATCGATATCGCCGCTGACGTCGACTTCCGCGGTGCCACCGGCGCTTGCGTTGCCGATCATCAGCGTCGGTTCGCTCCCCGTGCTCCCGACGGTCAGGCTCGCGACTTCGATCGTCTCGTTGCCGACGATCACGCTGTAGGGAGTGTTCCCGCTTGCGCTGACACAGACTCTGTCGCTGGATATCGGCACTTTGCCCGTGCTCCAGTTCGAGGGGGTGTCCCAGGAACCGGTGGAGGCGGAAGTCCACGAGTCTGTGCAGCCGGCGGCGGTGGCGAACGACGTCGACAGCCAAATACCGCCAACGACGAAGAGCGCCACGATGGTGACCGCGATCAGAACTCGATGCTCAGCGGACCGCCGACCAGCCGCCAACAGTCGTGGTACGGCGACCACATATCTGGGAAACCCCATCACCGCTCCCTTCCCTTGCCATCGCGTCCCGAGAACAGTCGCCGGCGCGCGAATTACCTCGTCGTCAGATGCCCCCAATTGCTGGCCACGCTACTGCGCAAGGGGAATACGGTCAAGATGGACCGGCGGTCTCATACGTACCGAACTACGTACTGCGTTGAGATGCCGCAGGTTGTAGAACCTCGGCAGCAGATCCGCTCGCGGTCACACTCAGCACCAGGTCGTGCGCCCGCTTGACATCCGTGAGCGTGATCGCCGGACCGGCCGCCACGTTCCAGACATGCTTGCAGCCGCGATTAGTTTTCCGACGCGGGCGGGTCGATAGGCTTGAAGAAGAACCTGCGGCAACAGCGGGCCGTCTACTAAGGAGCCACGAATGAGCAAGCTTAGGTGTCATATCTCGATCTCGCTGGACGGTTGCGTCGCCGGCCCGAATCAGAGTGAGGAGAACCCGCTCGGCGAGGGCGGCGAGCGGCTCCACGAGTGGATCTTTCCGCTGGCCGCCTGGCGCCAAGCACACGGCAGGCAGGGCGGCGAGGTGAACGAGAGCGCGCGAATAGTCGAGGAATCGCGGCAGAACATCGGGGCCGGCGTGATGGGGCGGAACATGTTCGGCCCGGTCGGCGGCGGTGGGTGGGGCGATGAGCAATGGAGAGGCTGGTGGGGCGAGGACCCTCCGTATCACTACCCTGTATTCATTCTTACCCATCACCCGCGTGACCCGGTGGAGATGGAGGGAGGGACCACGTTTCGCTTCGTCACCGACGGAATCCAGTCCGCGCTCGACCAGGCAACGCGGGCTGCCGGCGGCAAGGACGTCATGCTTTGGGGTGGCGCTCGGGTCGCTAATCAGTACCTGGCAGCGGGATTGCTGGACGAGCTCGAGCTGCACGTCGTTCCGGTGGTGCTCGGCGACGGGGCTCGCCTCTTCGACAACCTTGAGGGCTCGGAGGTGCAGATCGAACAGGTCCGAGCCGTCGAGGCGCCCGGCGTCACCCACCTCAAGTACAGGAGCGTGAAATGGGCGCTTGTGCACGTTCCGTGGGTGAGTTGAGGGCACGAAGCGCGTAGCTCCGCCGCCCGGCTATGCCTCAAGCGCCGCCTCGGTGGCGGGTGGCGACTCGCGTGTCGCAGCGGCGATTTGCAGCGCTTTCCGCGGCGCTTGACCCGCCGGGCGGCTGCGCTGAACAGGCGATCAGGTCCGGGCGCAGGGGCGCCCGGAGTGGGGGTTGAGGGTGCGCACGCCGCGGCGCTCATAGGGTTCTGGCTTCTTACGATCAGAAACCCTGGAAAGGAACGGTGGCGACGTGCGCATGCAAAGAGTATGGAAAGGGCTACTCGGTCTCAACGGAGCGGTCATCGAGGAGGTCTGAACCGCCCCGGAAAAGTTGGTGGCGGTTTTTATTGAGTTGTTTGTGTAGCTCTCGTTTGCTCGTATTCGACGGGTGTTTGCCGGTCGCAGCTGCCGTGTAGCCTGTCGTTGTTGTACCAGTCGACCCATTGAAGGGTCGCGAACTCGACTTGCTCGATGGTCTTCCAGGGGCCTTGCTGGTTGATCAGCTCGGTCTTGTAGAGCCCGATCGTTGACTCGGCGACGGCGTTGTCATACCCGTCGCCGATCGACCCGATCGACCCGATCGACCCGATCGAGGCGTCAGCGCCCGCGTCGACGAGGCGTTGTGTGAAGGCGAAGCTCGTGTATTGGCTGCCGGCATCGGAGTGTGCGATCAGGCCCTGCGGGACGGGCGCTCCGTGGTGATCGCGGGCCCACAATGCCATCTCCAAGGTGTCGAGGACGAGCGGGTTTTCATCGTGGTGTCGGCCTTCCAGCCCACGATGCGAGGGGAGAACACGTCGATCGTGAACGCGACATATACCGTCCCGGACCACGCCGGCACATACGTGAAATCCGAGACCCACAGCCGGTTCGGGGCGCTCGCTTTGAAATCACGGTCCACGAGGTCCGGCGCCCGCGTTGATTGTCCGTCTGGGATCGTGGTGCGCCGCTTCTTGCCCCTGACAGCGCCTTTCAAGCCGTCCTTGGCCATCAAGCGTTCAACGCTGCACCGAGCGGCCCGGGTGCCCTCGCGCTGCAGCTGCCACCACACCTTCCTGGCGCCATAAACGCCGTGATTCTCCTTGTGCACCCTGCGGATCTCACCGAGGAGGAGCCGGTCTTTCAACGCTCGCTGTGAGGGGTTGCGTTCGCGGGCCTTGACCGCATAATACGTCGACGAGGCGACCCCCAGAGTCCTGCAGATCGGCTCGACCCCGTGCTGCTCCCGATACTCGTCGATCACGGCGCTCATCTCCTCGGCTGCGGGTCGAGCTCCCGCGCGAAGAAAGCCGACGCCGCCTTCAAGATCTCATTCGCCCGCCGCAGCTCCTTGTTCTCACGCTCGAGCTCCTTGATCCGCTGCGCTTCCTCGCTGCTGACCCCAGGACGACGGCCACCATCGACTTATTATGGGCCGAGGGAGGCGATCGAGGTGACGAGGACGCCGTCTGGTCGTGTGTAGGTGGGGCTGTCCGCGACGATCACGAGCAGGGCGCCACACGCGGCGTTCGTGGCGGGGGAGAGCTTGTCCTTGAGGGCGAGCAGGTGGCGGGCTGCCTCATCCACTCGGTGGTGTCCGAGCTTGATCTCGGCTGCGAGCCAGCGTCCGTCGGACGCCTCGACGATCGCGTCGATCTCGAGCCCCTTGTTGTCGCGGTAGAAGCGGACCTCCGCGCGATCTGGCTGTGCGTAGACGCGCAGGTCATGGGTGACCTGTGACTCGAAGAGGAATCCGGCGAGCTCGATCTCAGGGCCCAAGAGCCGCTGGGGTGTGGCGCCCAGGGCTGCGACTGCGAGCGAGGGATCGGCCAGGTGACGCTTCGGTGTCGCCGCGAGTCGTACTCGCGAACGGAGTTGTGGCTTCCAGCTCGGCTGGTCCTCGATCAGGAAGAGCCGCTCGAGCACGCGCAGGTAGTCGTGCAGGGTGGTCTCACCGAGTGGTTTCTCTGTTGCGCGAGCGATTGTCCGCAGGCTCGCGTTGGTCGCGACGTTGCGGGCGTAGGAGGCGAGTAGGCGTCGGACTCCGTCGGGATCGCGGCGGACCCCGTCGACGCGAGGGACATCCGTATGGACGATCATGTCGAGATAGTCGGCGTTCGCTTCGAGGGCGTCGGCCGGCGTGAGGGTGAGGTTGTCTGGCCATCCACCGATCGAAAGTGCCTCGATTACGTCGGTTACGGTGATCCGCTGTGGCGTGGCTTCAGGGGCGGAACCATTGAGGAGTTCGCCCACCGAGACGGCGCCGCTCGAGAGGCCGCGCTCCAGCAGCGCCATCGTCCGCATCTGCACGGCGGCGATCCTGCGCGCGCCCGTGTGACTTTGCTCCTCGATCTCGGGAGTCGATGAACCGGTGAGCAGGAACAGGCCCTTGCCGCCGAGGTCGTCGATCCGTCCCCGCACGGCGTTCCAGATCCCCGCGGCGAGTTGGTACTCGTCGATCAGTCGCGGGTGCTCGCCGTCGAGCACGAGCCGCGGATCTATCTGGGCTGCGGTGAATGCGGCGCGGTCTTGGTCGAGACGGACCTCTGAGGCCGTAAAGCAGCGTGCGGTGGTCGTCTTGCCGACTGCCTTTGGACCCGTTAGCAGGACGCCCCCGTGGGTACGAAGGCGTGCCTGCACCAGCTTCTCGATGACCCGCTCGCGGTGTTCTTGCGGAGGGATTGTACCCGACATAACGAAGGGATTGTACCTTGCGTGACGGAGGTATTGAACTCGCAGCGGCTCCCCGAGCTACTCGGCGCGGCTTGGCGCCATGTCCCGGGCGCCCTTGGCTAGCTTCCCTCGAGCGTCGCTTCGACCGTGACCTCGATCCCCTCGGTGCGCATGCCCAGTTTCTTCATGCACCGGGTCATCGCGGCTTGCGCCACGACCTGTAGATGTGTCTCCTGCACGCCCGCTACGCGCCCCGATATCTGGCAGGCGATCCCGTTCAGCATCGCGGCGGTGGCGTCGTCGGTCTCACCTGAAAGGGTCAGGGTTACGCTGCTGAGGAGCTCGCGAGCCTGGGTGCCCTCCTCGACGAGCTGCTCGGCGAGGAGCCAGGTGAAGACGCTGCCGATCGCGCCGGCGAGCAGCTCGCCCGGCAACGTCGCCAGTGGATCCGTCGCCAGTGGATCCGTGTCCTCGGGGTCCACGTGCAGCGACAGCAATGGCGCGATCGAATGGCTTCCGACGCTCAGGCGCGGCGCGCCATCCGGAGGATGGCCCAGCCATCTGATCGTGGCCTCTCGTTTCAGTGCCGTCATCTGTTCTCCTCAGCGCTCCGGCGCGATCAGGACGGGGCGCCCGGCGTGGGCGAGCACCACGTGCGAGACGCTGCCGAGCAGCGCCGAGGCGACCGTGCCGAGCCCGCGCCGGCCGCATACGATCAGCCGCGCGTCGAGCTCGTCGGCGATCTCGATGATCCTGCGTCCCGCGCCCTCCGTGGCCTCCCCGACGCGAGCGTCGGCCCCGTAGCCATGGGCGCGTGCGCGCTCCACACCCTCCTCGGCGGTGTCGGCGGCAAACTGGGCCTGCTCCCCGTCGACGCGAGCCTCGTCGCTCAGGTAGCCGCCGCCGAAGCCCCCGGCCCGCGCCAGCAGCACCGCCGCCGGCTGCCAGATCGTCAGCACGACCGCGGGCGCCGGATGGGCGACGAGCTCCGCCGCCGCGGCCATCGCCGCCCGTGACCCCTTCGACCCGTCGTAGCAGAACAACACCGGTCCAGGCATGGAGTCTCCTCAAAAGTAGTCGTCGTCTTACACGTTCAGAGATCCAACATCCTAGGCGCTACAGCCAAGTAGCCATTGCAGATGCTGTGGATGAACCAGCCCAGGCTTCGGTACGAGGGCGTGGGGGATCCCAGGCTTCAGCACGAAGGTGTGGAGGATCATCGGGTCGTGCTCGGGATCTTCTCTCAAGAATTGTAAGACGAAGGCGTCGACTGCGGGGAGTGCCCGTCCCATCCGTGAAATGGTGAGTAGTCGCCCGCATCCCACGCTTCGCGCAGCCCGGGCTTGCTCAGATCCCAGTCGGGGCGGATCTCGCGGGTCACGGTCCGTAGGTCGCGCCAGAGATCCGCGAAGGAGGGACGTCCCCAGAACCAGTAGCCGTTGTAGATGCTGTGGATTACCAGCCCGGGCCCGAGCACGAGCGTGTGGGGAATCATCGGATCGTGCTCGGGGTCGGTGTACTCCTGGATTTCGAGGTCCTGCTGGACGATTCGCTCCGGGTCGGAGAGGAAGGGCCACTGGGCGCCGGTCGACGCGCGGAGCTCCTGGCTTGCGTGATGGGTGTCGGTCGAGATCGTGGCTAGCTTCGTGTAGGCGACCGCGATCTTCGGGTAGTTGGCGGCGAGCTCGAGGTGCTGCTGGTGCTCCTTGGGGCAGTAGTTCCCGCGCGCGAGCGTGAGGATCAGGGGGTCGTCGCCCTGGATCTCGCTGAGCTTCCGAGCAACGCTTTCGTGATCGGGGAGTTCGTAGTCGGGGAAGATGCCGCCGGGGGCGATGTCGCTGCGCATGATCTGCTCCTGTCTATGGTTGAGCTCTCCGTCAGCTCGCCATCGGCGGTCCCGCGCCGACCGCCTTTGGCGCGGCCGCGATCTCGCCGCGGAGCGCCTTCAGCGCGGCGACGTAGATCTCCGAGAACGTCGGGAACGGCTGGATCGTGTCGGCGAGCACGTCGAGCGGGATCTGGGCGCGGATCGCGAGCGTCGCCTGCTGCAGCCACTCGCCCGCCTCGGGTCCGAGCGCGTAGGCGCCCGTCAGCCGTTCGCCGTCGCTGAGCAGCGTCAGAAAACCGCTCTGGTCGGCGGACGCGCGCGTGTACGTGGCGGTCTTCGCTATCCCAGACAGCGGGACCATCGCGCTGAAGCGGCCGTCGGACGCCCCCACCGCGGCGGCCTGCGGGTCGGTGTAGACGACGCGCGGGACGGCCTCGTAGTCGGCCTTGCGCGGCTCGCCGAGGATGTTCGCGGCGACGACCTCGCCCTCGTACTTGCCGACGTGGGTCAGCGGCCAGAGGCCGTTCACGTCGCCGATCGCCCACAGCCGCTCGGCCGCGCGCAGGTGCGCGTCGACCGGAACTCCGTGTGCGTTGGCCTCGACGCCGACTGTCTCCAGACCGATGCCCTCGACCCGCGGACGCCGCCCCGTGGCGACGAGCAGCTTCTCGCCGCGCAGCTCGCGGCCGTCGTCGATCTCCAGCGCGTACTCCTCGCCCTCGCGACGCGCGGCGTTCGCGTTCGCCGACAGGACGAGCTCGATGCCCTCGCGGCGTAGCGCCTCTCCGAGCGCCTCGCCCAGCGGCGCCGGCTCGCGGCCGAGCACGTGCTCGGCCATGTCGATCACCGCCACCTCGCCGCCGAGTCGGCGAACGGCCTGCGCCATCTCCACGCCGACCGGCCCGCCGCCGAGGATCAGCAGACGGCGGGGGATGGCCTGCATCGACGTCGCCTCGCGGTTGGTCCAGACGCCGTCGAGCTCGCGCAAACCCGGTACGGGCGGCACGACCGGGTCGGCGCCGTTGGCGAGGACGACGTGGTCCGCGGTGTGGCGCGCGCCGTCGACCTCGACGATGCCCGCGCCGGCGAGCCGACCGCTGCCGCGCAGCAGGTCGATGCCGCGCTCGGCCAGCCAGCGCTCCTGCCCGGCGTCGGAGTGGTCGGAGACCATGAAGTCGCGCCAGGCAAGCGCCTCCTGCACATCGACCTCGGCGCTCGCGGCGGCCGCGCGCGCGCCGTGGACCGCCTCGCCCGGTCGCAGCAACGTCTTCGACGGGATGCACGCCCAGTAGGAGCACTCCCCGCCGACGAGCTCGCGCTCCACGATCGCCACGCGCAGGCCGCCCTCCGCCAGGGCCCCCGCGCAGTGCTCGCCCGGCGAGCCGCCGCCGAGCACGATCACGTCATAGTCGCTGCCCATATCGCCTCCGCGCTCCCGTCGGGTCGCGCATACTTTCCTCTCATCCGAGCAGAAGTCAAGACCGTCCCGCGCGGCGCATCGGACCAGGCACATACGGCGCGATGCATGATACACGGCACGATCTGGACCATTCCAACAGTGGAGGTCATCATGAGCAACATCGACGAGCAGCTGGTCGTGGCGCATTTCGTAAGGTCCCGTCCATGACCTATACCCCTCCGCAGGAGATCCTCGCGCGCTATGCCTCCGTGCTCGTCGACTTCGCCCTAGGCGGTGGCGCGGGCGTGCGGCCGGGCGAGGTCGTGCGCGTGGTGGCGCCGGAGAGCGCCAAGCCGCTGTACGTCGAGCTGCAGAAGGCCGTGTGGCGCGCGGGCGGCCATGTGATCGGCTCCTACCAGCCCGACGACGATCACAGCTTCAACCTCTCGCGCGACTTCTACGAGCTCGCGAGCGACGCGCAGCTCGAGCGCTTTCCCGCGAAGTACATGCGCGGGCTGATCGACGAGATCGACCACCAGGTCTCGGTGATCGCGGCGGCCGACCCGCACGCGCTGGACGCGGTCGATCCGGCGAAGATCATGCGCCGGGGCGAGACGCTGCGCCCGCTGCTGGACTGGCGCGGAGAGAAGGAGAACGCGAGGCGCTTCTCCTGGACGCTCGGCCTCTACGGCACGGCGGCGATGGCGGCCGAGGCGGGTATGGCGGAGGAGGAGTACTGGGAGCAGATCGTGCACGCGTGCTTCCTCGACGAGCGGGACCCGATCGCGCGCTGGCGCGAGGTCGCGGCGCGCCAGGAGCAGACGCGCGCGCGGCTCGATGCGCTGCAGATCGAGCGATTGCACATCGAGGGCGAGGACGCCGACCTGTGGGTCACCGTCGGCGAGCAGCGCCGCTGGCTCGGTGGGAGCGGGCGCAACATCCCGAGCTTCGAGATCTTCACGAGCCCCGACTGGCGCGGGACGGAGGGCTGGATCTACTGCAACCAGCCGCTCTACCGCTACGGGAACATCGTGCGGGGCATCCGCCTGGCGTTTGTCGACGGGCGTGTGACGGAGGCGAGCGCCGAGCAGAACGAGCGCGTGCTCACGGAGATGATCGCGACCGAGGGAGCCGACCGCCTGGGCGAGTTCTCGCTCACCGACCGGCGCTTCTCGCGGATCACCCGCTTCATGGCGCAGACGCTCTACGACGAGAACACCGGCGGCGAGTTCGGCAACACCCACATCGCCCTCGGGCGCTCCTACCAGGACGCCTACGACGGCGACCCCAGCGGGGTGCCCGACGAGCGCTGGCAGCAGCTCGGCTTCAACGACTCGAGCGTGCACACCGACGTCGTCTCCACGAGCGATCGCGTCGTCACCGCACAGCTGCGCGGCGGCGGCGAGCGCGTGATCTACCGCGACGGGGAGTTCCAGCTCGACTAGGACAGTCGCGTACCGGTGCGCTCGATGCGTCCTTCTTGCCTTTGGCTGTTTGGCTCTACAAAGCGGTTTTTGGCGGGTTGACAGTTCTTGGTTGAAATCGGTGTGTGTTTCTGCTTAGGTTTGTCGGTAGAGGTGCTCCCGGGTTGGGAGCATGAAATAGATTCAGGTTTGGGTTGATCTTCTGGGTTGACATCAAGCGCTTGTCAGGGGATGTAAGGGGAGAGGGCCGGATCGCGTGATGAGGGGTTGTGTTTGCATGAGTCCGTTGGGGACAGATGTGATGGGGATCGCCGCGCGCCCGTTTGGGGGCGTTGTTAGATGCGTCAGCGTCGCTGACACATCTCTCTCTCTCTCTCTCTCTCTGCTTTTGGCTTCATAGCGCCGAATACGGCGCAAATCCAGGACTTTTAGCCGGCCGCCGCCGCGCCTCTGAGCGCGGTATTTCGCATTCCCGGGGGTCGCGCTGATGGCGGCCGAGCTCTCCGGGGAGTCTGGGATGCCCGCGCGTCGCTCTCGCGGGAGCGAGCGGTATGTCTCCGACCTGCCGCGTGGCAGGATGCTCAGCGCGACGTTTGCACTCGTCGGCGAACGTGGCTACGGGGGTGTGTCGGCGCGCAGTGTGTCTGAGCGTGCGGGGGTTTCGAACCGGACGTTCTATGAGTGCTTCAGCGACCGGGAAGATTGTTTTCTGGCGGCGTTCAACCACGCGATCGACGGGCTGGAGTACGGGGTCCGCATGGGGTGGGAGTCGGAGCTTGGTTGGACCGCGCGGGTTCGTGCCGGCCTGACGGCGCTGCTGCAGACGTTGGATCGTGAGCCGGCGGTGCGGCGACTGGTGTTTGTCGAGGCGCTCGGGGCGGGTCCGCGGGTGTTGGCGCGTCGCGCGAGCGTATTGGAGAGCCTCGCGGGTGTAATCGATCAGGGTCGTGCAAACGCGCAGGCGCCCGCGATGTTGCCGCCGCTGGTGGCGGAGGGTGTTGTCGGTGCGACGTTTGGTGTGATCCACGCGCGCTTGTTGGAATTGCGTCCGGGTCCGTTGGCGGGGTTGCTGGGCGGGTTGATGGCGACGATCGTGCTGCCGTATCGCGGTCCGGCGGCGGCTGCGCGGGAGCTCGCGCGTCCGCTCCCGCGGACTCCCGTGAGGCGGCGGGATGGGGATGGCTTGGCGGGGCGGCCGGTGGGGTCGGCGTCGCCGGTGGATTATCGGTTGACGGTGCGTACGCAGATGGCGCTCGCGGCGGTCGCGGGCCGTCCGGGCCTGAACAACAACGAAGTGTCGGAGGTCATTGGCTTGGCGGATAAGAGCCAGATCTCGCGGATGATGAAGCGTCTGCAGGGTCAGGGTTTGGTCGAGAACGCGCAGGGGCGCAGCAACCGCCAGGTGAAGGCGTGGCGTTTGACGCCGGACGGTGAAGCGTTGATCGACGCGCACCGCCCGCTCAAGCGGGCGCAGCGCACGGCCGGCAGGGGCGGGAAGCTGGCGACGAAGAGCAACCGCAAGGGAGCGACGTTCACCCAGGCATCCCCCGGCGCGGTCGTGCGCACGCCGCAAGCGCTCCAGGGCCGGCCCCGCACGCTGCGGATGACCGTGCGCACGCACGAGGTCTTGACTGTCGTGGCGAATCAAAGCGGGCTGACCCGCAACCCAACCAACCGCGAGATCGCGCAGGCCGCCGGGGTGAAAGACGAGGGCCAGATCTCAAAGCTCCTGCGGCGCCTGGAGGACCACGGTCTGCTCGAAAACACGCGCGGCGCCTCGCCTGCTACGGGCAATGCGTGGCGGCTGACCCTCCGCGGCGAAGAGCTCTTATCGGCGAGCCGGCCGGCTACTCCGGGGGCGGCGCAATGATCGTCCCATATCAGCCAAGCAGGTCCGCGCACCCTCCCGACCGAGGGACTCGATCTTCATTGCGGGCGAACTTTTCCAGATCACGCCGCGTGACTCTGGCCAGGCCAGAGGCCGGTGCGCACCCGCTCGTACAGCGTGTCGGGCGCGAGGTCGGCGCCGTTCGGCCAGCACACCGTGCCGGTCTCGGGATCGACGTGGGCCTCGGCGAATCCCTCGGGTGTGCGGGCGCGGGCGAAGACGGGTCCGTGCATGCGGTCCAGCACGTCGACGTCGCCGCTGAGGCCGTCGGCGAACGTCAGGCGCAGCCGGCCGTGTGCGGGGACGGCGACATCGGTTATGTCGGGCGTGAGGCCGATCATTGCAGTGGCTCGATCGGGAGTAGTGTGACACCTTCGCGTGCGCGACGCCAGTTCGCGTCGAGCTCCTCGGCGTGCAGCTCGGCCCACGCGAGCACGAGGCGCCTAGCCGCGAAAGTCCCTGCAAAGGCGCCCAAAAATTGGTTGCTGGGCGGGCCATGGCGCTGTTTGAGTTTTGTTTTCAGCCAAGCAGGTCCGGACTTCATTCCGGCGGGACTTTTGTCCGCCGGAAGGAAGTGCGGGTCCTGCGCTAATAGGCCGGCTGACTCTCAGCCAGCCGGGAGAAGGAGATAAAACCGATGTTTCAATCGATTCGTAAACATCTGAACCCCACGACGGTCGTGGCGTTTGTCGCGCTTGTGTTCGCGATGACGGGCGGCGCGTTCGCCGCCACGGGCGGCAGCGGCAACGGCAACTCGCCGGCGAAAGCGACCGCGTCGGTCACGCACGCGAGCGTGGCGGCCAAGAAGAAGAAAAAGGCCGCTGCGCCGACGAGTAAGCCCGGTCCCGCCGGGCCCAAGGGCGCAACCGGCGCGGCCGGCTCCGCTGGTCCCGCCGGCGCGGCGGGCGCCAAGGGCGAAAACGGCGCGGCCGGTGGCGCCGGTCCCCAGGGTGCGACCGGCCCGGAAGGCACGCCCGGCACGAGCGTGACGAGCACGGTGTTGGCGTCGAAAAACGCAAACTGCAAAGAAGGCGGCTCGGAATTCAAGGCCGGGAGCACCACGACCTATGCCTGTAACGGCAAAGAAGGTAAAGAAGGCACCTTCGGCGGGCAGTCCCTTCCCGAAGGCAAGACCCTGACTGGGACCTACGCAGCATCCGGATTCAGCGAAGTCACTTTCAGCGAAACCCTGGCCGGGGTACCCGGGATGGGTAAGGCAGTGGCCGGTGTCAGCTTTGCCCTCCCGATTGACGATGAATCTCTAACCAGGTCATACATCGGGCCAGCGGAAGGCGAAAACGAAGAAGAATCGAAATGGGCGGAAGCGATCAAAGAACACAAGTGTAAAGGCGATTTTGAAAAACCGGCCGCAGCGGAAGGCAACCTCTGCATCTTTGGCGAAGCTGTAGAAAACGTGTCTGGCAACCGTCCGGCATCTACCATAGACGGGTCCGGCCAGGCCAATGTCGGTTTCGTCCTTCTAGCCTATCCTGCGGCGAAGGGAGCAATCTTAATGGATGGTACGTGGGCGGTGACCGCAGAATAGCCAGATCCATCAGGGCGAGGCTCTCGAGGACGGCCGATCCAACATCGACCGTTCTCGGAGCGTCCGCCACAACGCGTCTGTACCGCCCATTGCGCGACCGCTGTCAACGTATGTTTCATCTCCAGGAGAAAGGCACGAATATGACACGCATAGAGCAGTCCTCGAAGATGCCGCGTGCTGATAACGGCATCTTTGTCGGGTTCCGTGCCATCTTGCTCCATCTCGCTGAGAACGCCGCGCGCTCGCATCGCTCGGGGCCCACGGCCAGGACCGCTGTCATCCGAAGTGCCGTCAACGCGGTGCTCGTTGCGGCGGTGGGCACGCTCCTGCTTGCCGCGCCTGCCTTCGCCGCCAGGGCCCCGCAATTCCTAGATTATACTGAACCAGTTCTGACTATAGCCCATTCGACCCGGGTGACGATCCAGGCACTCGTGGAGACAGAAGGTCTGCCCGCCGAATGGACGGCCGAGTACGCTCCTGCTGAAAAAAACGGTGAAGCGCCACCTGAAAACAGTCCCTCCTGGATCGTCGTGAACGACAAAGAAAAAATCGGGCAGGGCCAGAATTATATCTTGATTGGAGCACATATTCCCCCAGGACTGGCGGGCGAAGGTGGCGCACTTAACGCCTATCTGCGGAATCTCGCTCCTGACACATCCTACTACGCACGCTTTATAGTCGAGAATAAGGAAGGGGGAGCGACGGAAACTGTCCCTTTCAAAACGCTGCCGCTGGGCAAGCCGGAAGTTCCCTTGCAATATTCCTCCCCGTACGCCAAAAGCGGTCGCCCGTGGTTCGTAGCGAAGGTTGCAAGTGACTTCACGGCCACTTTCAGCGGCGTGGTTGAGAGCAACGGCACCGAGACCACATACCAAGTCGAATATTCGCTACCTGAAGATGGTCATGCCCCGGCGGTGACGAGCGCTTCGTGGAGGCCTTTCAGCTCCGGTGGGAGTGGCACGATCACACCAGCCCAGGAATATACCGAGTTTGAAGCAAAGGTCGCCGGCCTTACGCCTGAAACCACATATTATGCCCGTATTAGGGCGAGCAACGAACAGGGCGAAACCATACAGAGCACGTTTGAAAATGGACTAATCCAGGAAAGCAGTACGTTCACGACTCTGACGGCCAAGCCGGCTGTGAACTCACCTGAAGCGCGTAATATAACGGCCACTTCTGCGCATTTTAGAACCATCGTTGCCCCTCAGGGTTCGAGGACTGTGTGGCGCTTTGAATCGGCTCTGTCGGAAGCCGGTCCGTGGACCCCCGTTCCGGGTGCGGCGGGCTCGATCAGCCAGGAACAGGCGGAAGCTACTCCATATGACGTTGGTATCCAGTTTGACGCCGGTCTCCCCGGACTGAATGCGTCAACGGTGTATTACATCCGTGTGGCAGCCGAAAATGAATGCGTTGAAGGTTGCGGCCGTACGATCAGCTCGATCGAGCATTTCGAAACGTCGGGTGCGCCGAGTGCGACCGCGCTTGCCGTCCATACGCTTGACGGTGAATCGCTGCGTCTACTGGGTGCCGTGAACCCGCACAGTGTGGTGACCTCCGCGGAACAGGTGATCACGGTCGAAGGCGTTCCCACGGGTGGAGCCTTTACCTTGACGTTCATGGGTCAGACGACCGGGCCGATCGCCTACAACGCATCGAATAGCGTCGTCGAAAACGCGCTTGACGCTCTTGCTGGTATAGGGCATGGCGGAGTCACTGTCACCAGTCCTCCTGGCGCTGGTCCCGGCGGTGGCCCGTACACTGTCTATTTCGGCGGTCAGAACACAGAAAAGGCTGAGCCGCTGCTCGAAGCCGATGGCCTGGAGTTGGCTCCACCGGGTAGGGTGGGCGTCGTGACGACCCAGCCGGGGGGTGTGGGGTACGACATCCATTACCGTGTCCAGTATGTAAGCCAGACCGGCGTCGGGGAACATGGTTGGACTGGCGCCGAAGAATCCCCCGAAGTCGACTTGGGCTCCGACGACAGCTCGCAGATCGTGGGCTATAACCTGCCGAGCTTGACGCCTGGTGAAACTTATCGCTATCGCTTCGTGGCGAACAGCACGGCGCCCGGAACTTCGCTTGTGGTCAGTGGTGAACAATCTCTCACGATCCCCGTTTCGCCGAATGTCGGTGAAACTGCCGCTTGTCCCAATGAAGCGTTCCGAACCGGCTTGTCTGCTCATCTCCCCGATTGTCGTGCGTACGAGATGGTCACACCCGTGAACAAGGAAGGCGCGCAGGAACCATTCCATTACGGTGGTGGCGTCGACGATGCCGCCGTCGTAGGTGAAGACGGGGAACACGTGGTCCTCGAAGCGGCTGGCGTGTTCTGGGGTAAAGGTCCGGGTTCTGGGGTGAGCCCCTATCTCTTCACCCGTGAAGCCGGTGAGGGTTGGTTGATGAGCAGCGGCTCGCCGGAGCCCGGAACGGGCGTAGATGGCAATACTCCTGAAATCTATAGCGCCGATTTGACCCAGTACGCTTTCTCATCTCAGTACAATACATCGGAAGCGGGCGAATCTCCGGCTGTCGATTTCAAGGTCGGACCCGTGGGTGGCCCGTACACGACAGTGGCCTCGATCCCGCGTCAGTTCATGAAAAGCTCTGATGATGCTTGGGTCGCGGCTAACGGTGATTTCTCCACGCTCGTTCTCGGCAGCGAAGACCGCACGCTGCTCGGTGAAGGACCGACCCCTACGAAGAGCGGTGTCGACCTGTACGAATATACCACCCGGAGTGGTTTGCGCCAGTTGAATGTCAGTGGCGAAACGGATGCGACGATCGGTAGTTGCGGTGCGAGCATGGTCCTCGGCGAAGGAGGCCATCACACATCCAGCGACACGTCAAGCATATCCGAGGATGGCTCTCGTGTCTTCTTTGAAGCGGTGCCTGGTAAGAACTGCTCGGAAACACCGAATCTCTACATGCGTGTCGATGGTACGGAAACGGTCGATATTGGCGCCTACAAATTCATCGCCGCGAACAGCGAAGGGACGACGCTGCTGTTGAAGGACGGTGCCGGGAACCTCGTCGGCTATGACACCGAAACGGGGGGGACGCAGGCGCAGTCGGGCGGCGAACTGGCGACCGCGGCGGAACTGGCGTTGTTCCACATCCCCTACACCCCCGAACCGCGGGGCGACAATCCCTTCTATCACCCGCGTTACACCTACTCCAGCCTCAATGACGCCAGCGAACATTACGCCGTCCCCGCCATCTCGGTCTCCCCCGGGCAGGTATACCGCTACGACAACGTCGAACACCTCGTGCAGTGCGTTTCCTGCGCATCGCCGTTTGACGCGAAGCCGACCGCGCCGGCTCTCCTCGATGGTGTTGACGGGCTCCCCGAGCTCAGGGGCGGGTTGCCCGAATACACCGCCGTGTCGGCAAATGGCGAGTTTGCGTTCTTCACGACGACCGCGGCGCTTGTGCCGCAGGACGTCGACGGCGAAATTGAAGTAGACGGAGGCGAACCGCTGAACCTACATCAAGAATACCTTGATGTTGGTAACTCAACCTCGCCGTCGAGCGATATCTATGAGTGGCGCGCCGACGGTGTGGATGGTTGCGCTCATATGCAGGGCTGTCTGGCTCTGATCACCGACGGTCGCGGCGGCTATATGAACCTGCTGTTGGGCAGTGCCGATGAAGGCCGCGATGTGTTCATCTACAGTCGCTCGGCGCTTTCGCCGGCGGCTCACGGGGCTGAAGGCAGCATCGGTGAAGGCAACATCTACGATGTGCGGATCGACGGTGGCGAACCGCCGCCCGCTCAGCGTCCGGTTGAATGTGAAGGTGATGCGTGCTCGAATCCGCCGGCCGCGCCGAACGACGCGACACCATCCAGTCTCACGTTCACGGGGGAAGGCGATGTCAAGCCCGTGCCCGCGGCGAACCCCGCAGTTAAGTCCACGAAACCGAAAACGACAAAGAAGAAGACAAAGAAAAAGAAGAAGCAAAGCAAAAAGAAGACGCGGAAGGCGAAGAAGTCGGCCAAGTCGAGTCGCGGGGGTAAGAAATCATGACGTGCCATTCGGTTCGGACGGCCTTTCTGGCGCCTTTCCTCCTCGCCCTTCTCGTGCTTTTCTTCGCTCCGGCGGTGACTCAGGCGGCACCCAGTGAACACCCTTTTGAAATCGTTCCTGGATCGTTCCATTTCATTCCTTCGACACTGCAGGCCGGAGCGCACGCTAATTGGGTAACGTCTTTTAATTTTGCTCACGAAGCCAGCGGTGCGACTTATAACGATGCGCGAGATGTCGTCGTCAACCTTCCCAAGGGTTTTGATGCGAGCGATACGGCGGTGCCGACGTGTACCCAGGGAGAGTTGCTGCTCGCAGTGGATCCGACCGGAGGAGCAGACGAAATACCCGACTGTCCGATCGCGAGCCAGGTAGGGACCTTGAGTCTCGAACTCTCTGTCACCGGCGGGAGGCCCCCGTATCAGATGACTGTCCCTCTGTACAATATGGAAGTTACGAGCTTCGGCACCACCGCGGAGCTCGGGTATCACACAGTTGTTTTCGACGGGTTCCTGAAGATCCAGGTGCGTCCGCAGGACGAGGGCCTGACTTCTGCCACGATCGATATTCCCCCTCACGGTGAAGTGCACAACATCTCCTTGGAAGTCTGGGGTGTTCCGGCCGCCTCCGAACACGACGCGATGCGCGGCGCGAACTGTGGCGCGCGGGGCGAACTCCCCCCGGTGTGCGGGAACGTGTACGGTGCGCCACAGCCGGCGCATATACCGGTCAAGCCGTTCTTGTCCAACCCGACGAGCTGTGGCTCGTTCGAAGCGAGCATGAGGTCCGACTCGTGGGAGGAACCACAACCGGAAGACCTGCTGACCGAACCGGTTCTGCAGGCGGGCCCTCTGGCAGCGACGGATACAGTCGGCCCGATCGTCGAATGCGAACGCGTGCCATTCGAACCGTCAATCGAAGTTCAGCCCAGTACCCGCTCCGCTGAATCGCCAACCGGTTTGAATGTCTCATTGCTGGTCCCGCAAGCCTGGGAAAATCCGTTGACGCTCTCGACATCGTATTTGAAGGATACGACCGTCGCGCTCCCCGAAGGAATGACCGCGAACCCGTCGCTCGCCGCGGGTCTGGGAGCGTGCACCCCCGCACAGTATGAATCGGAAACGTACTCATCCTTGCCCGGGGCGGGTTGCCCGCCGGAATCGAAGATCGGCTCGATCGAAATCGAAACGCCGCTCTTGGCGGAAAAGATCGACGGCGCGGTCTATATCGCCACGCCCTACGACAACAAGCCGGAATTCGGCGACGCCGAACACCCCGGCGGGTCGCTGCTCGCATTGTATGTCGTCGCGAAGGACCCCGAACGCGGTGTGCTCATCAAAGTCGCGGGCAAGATCGAACCAAACCCCGTCACCGGCCAGCTCGTCACGACGTTCTTGAACACTCCGCAGCAGCCGTTCAGCCGCTTCACGTTGAAGTTCCGCCCGGGTGCGACCGCGCCGCTGGTCAGCCCGCCCGCCTGTGGCGCCTACAGCACGCAGGCCGCGCTGACACCGTGGTCGGCGCCGCTTGAACCGCGGCTGCTGTCGAGCTCCTTCGAGGTCACGCAGGGCGTCCACGAAGGCGCCTGCCCCTCAGGTGGTGTGCCCCCGTTTCACCCGCAGGTGATCTCCGGGACCGATAACAACGCCGGGGGCTCCTACAGCCCGTTCTACCTGCGGATCCTCCGCGAAGACGGCGAACAGGAGCTCACGCGCTTCTCGACCACGCTGCCGCCCGGCTTGACGGGGAACCTTTCGGGGATCCCGTTCTGCCCGGACGCCGACATCGAAGCATCGAGGAGCGTCACCGGCCAGGAAGAGGAAGAACACCCCTCCTGCCCCCAGACCTCAGAAATCGGGCACACGATCGTCGAAGCGGGCGTCGGCACCGTGCTCGCACAGACACCCGGCAAGGTCTACCTCGCCGGCCCCTACAACGGCGCGCCGCTGTCGATCGTCTCGATCACCTCGGCGAAGGTCGGTCCGTTCGACCTCGGCACCGTCGTGATCCGCTTCGCGCTGGACATCAACCCCACCACGGCGCAGGTCGAAGTCTCAGGCGCGCAATCAGAAGCGATCCCCCACATCATCAGGGGCATCGTCGTCCACGTCCGCGACATCCGCGTCTACATGAACCGCGAAAAGTTCATCCTCAACCCCACCAGCTGCAACCCGATGAACATCACCGACACAATCGACGGCGCGGGAGCGAACTTCACGATCCCCGCCGACCAGGTCCCCGTCGCGGTCAACACCCCGTTCGAGGCCGCCGACTGCTCCAGCCTCACATTCAAACCAGGCTTCTCCGTCTCCACATCCGGGAAAACCAGCAAAGCGGACGGCGCGAGCCTGACCGCGAAGCTCACCGTCCCCGCGGCCTTGGGCACCCAGGCAAACATCGCCAAAGTCAAGGTGGACCTACCCAAACAGCTCCCGTCGAGGTTGACGACATTGCAGAAAGCCTGCACCGCCGCGCAGTTCAACACCAACCCCGCGGGCTGCCCAACAGCCTCGGTGATCGGCCACGCGAAGGCGATCACCCCGATCCTGCCAGTCCCGATCGAAGGCCCGGTGTACTTCGTCAGCCACGGCGGCGAAGCATTCCCCAGCCTGACAATGGTCCTACAGGGCTACGGCATCACAATCGACCTCACAGCGACAACATTCATCAGCAAAGCCGGGATCACCAGCAGTACGTTCAACGAGGTCCCCGACCAGCCCGTCACGAGCTTCGAAATCACGTTGCCAGAGGGTAAGTACTCGGCGTTGGCGGCCAACGGCGACCTGTGTGCGACCACGAAGACGGTGACGACGAAGAGGACCGTGAAGGAGAAGGTCCACGGCAAGACCAAGAAGGTCACGACCAAGACCACCAAGCAGGTAGCGGAATCTCTGGCGATGCCGACCGCGTTCGTCGGCCAGAACGGCGCCGAAATCCACCAGTCAACCCCGGTCACCGTCAGCAGCTGCCCCAAGGCCAAGCCCGCCAAGAAGACGAAGAAAAAGGCGAAGCGCAAGAAGCGATAACAAGCGCCTCGCAGCGGAGAATCCGCTTAGGCGAAGCTGGGCCTTGGCTTCCCCGCCTCCCGTGCCGATACATGCGGGAGGATGCCCTCCTCCACCCCTCCCCCGCCCGCCGGGCGCGCGCTCGCCGCTCGCGCGCGCGAGGGTCTGTCCGAGCCCGAGGTCAGGACGCTGCTCGACCAGCTGCCCGCGATCCTCTACATCTCCGAGGTCGGCGTCGAGGGCCGCTGGCTCTACGTCTCCGCCGGTGCGCAGGCGATCCTCGGCTTCTCCCCGCGAGAGTGGATCGACGACCCCGGGCTGTGGGCGCGGCAGATGCACCCCGGCGACCGCGCGCGGATCTTCGCGCGCGAGGAAAGCCTCGCCGAACCGGACGCGCCCGACGAATACCGCCTGCGCCACCGCGACGGGCGCACCGTGTGGGTGCGCGACGAAGCCGCGCTCGCGACCGACGCCGCGGGCCGGCTGCGCTGGCACGGGGTGATCTCCGACATCAGCGACCGCAAGCGCGCCGAGGCCGAGCTCGAGCGCCGCGCCGAGGTGATCCGCTATCAGGCCGTCCACGATCCGCTCACGAGCCTCCCCAACCGCGCGCTGTTCCAGGACCGGCTCGTGCAGGCGCTCTCCAGTCCCGGCGCGCAGGTCGCCGTCGTGCTGCTCGACATCGACAACTTCAAGCTCGTCAACGACTCGCTCGGGCACTCCGCCGGCGACGAGCTGCTGATGAAGATCGCGCCGCGGCTGCAGACCGCGCTGCGGCCCGGCGACACGATCGCGCGGCTCGGCGGCGACGAGTTCGTCGTCTTGCTCGATCGGATTCCCGACGAGCGCTCGGCCGCGCGCGTGGCCGAGCGGATCGTCGCCGCCTTCGAGGCGCCGTTCGAGCTCTCCGCCGGCGAGCACTTCGCGAAGGCCTCGCTGGGGATCGCGATCGCCGGCGCCGAGGGCTCGGAGCCCGCGAGCCTGATCCGCGACGCCGACGCGGCGATGTACCAGGCCAAGGCGCGCGGGCGCGCGCGCTTTGAGATCTTCGACCGCGCGATGCGTGCGCGCACGGTCGAGCGCCTGTCGGTCGAGAACGACCTGCGCCGCGCGCTCACCCGCGGGGAGCTGCGCGTCGTCTACCAGCCGATCGTCTCGCTGCGGGATCGCTCGATCGCCTCGGTCGAGGCGCTGCTGCGCTGGGAGCACCCCACGCGCGGGCGCCTGCTGCCGGCAGACTTCATCGCCGTCGCCGAGGAGTCCGGTCTGATCGATCCGATCGGGCGCTTCGTGCTCGACACCGCCTGCTCCCAGGCCGCGCGCTGGCACGCGCTGCGCCCCGACGCGCGCCCGCTCGGGATCGCCGTCAACCTGTCCGTGCGCCAGTTCACCCAGCGCGACCTGCAGGCGACGGTCGCCGCCGCGCTCACGGACTCCGGGATCGAGCCCTCGAGCCTCTGCCTGGAGATCACCGAGTCGGTGCTGCTCGAAGAGCCGCAGGGCGTCGCCGACACGATCCGCCAGCTCTCCCGCCTCGGCGTGCGCTTCGTGCTCGACGACTTCGGCACCGGCTACTCCTCGCTCGCCTACCTCGCCGGCCTGCCGATCGACGGCCTCAAGGTCGACCAGTCGTTCGTCCGCGCGCTCGGCACCGACGAGCGCTCGACCGCGATCACGACCGCGATCGTGCGCATGGCCCAGGCGCTCTCGCTCGAGGTGATCGCCGAGGGCGTCGAGGCGGAGCACCAGCTGCGGGCGCTGCGGGCGCTGCGCTGCGAGCTCGCGCAGGGATACCTCTTCCACCGGCCGCTCTCGGCCGAGGCGGTCGCGGAGCTGCTGGTGGCGGAGGACGGCGGCGGCAGGGCGTTGCGCGGGGATGGGGCCCGGGCGGGGTCAGATTAGGCGACAAAGCCTGCGTTATGCCTGCTACCAATCCGCTACCATAATGGGATGAGCAAGCAGATCGCTGTGCGACTGCCCGACGAGCTGGTGGATTTCGTGGACGAGGTCGTTGGCTCGGGCGGCGGACGTAGCCGCGCGACTGTCGTCACCCATGCGCTCGAGCGCGAACGCCGGCGCATGGTCGCCGCGCGCGATGCCCAGATCCTGGCCGGCACTGGCCCCGACCCCGAGCTTGCGGGGCTGGCCGAGTATGCGGTAGGTCTCCCCTCTGAGCTTGCTTGATGCGGCCGATCCGCATCGCGCAGCTCGACAAGGCACGACCTGTACTGATCCTCACGCGCGAGCTCGTGCGCCCGCATTTGACGAGCGTGACGATCGCGCCAATCACCACGACGATTCGTGGACTCTCGACCGAGGTGCGTGTAGATGAGGCGAACGGTCTCGATCGGCCCTCGGTCGTGAGCTGCGACAACATCACCACGATTCCCGTAGATGCCTTGGGAGCGCAGATTGGGGTGCTCCTGGATCCCCAAGAGCAGGCTCTCAGCGAGGCGATCCGGGCCGCGTTCGACCTCGATTGAGGTTCGCTGTGGCTGATGCCATTTGGGCGCGGCGGTTTGCAGTGGCTCCGGTGCGGCGGTTCCCAGCCATTAGCTGATCGCGGGGAACAGTGCCGCCCTGTCGCTCTCCAGGCTCGGTGCCACCCGAGGAAGCAGCGAGAGCATGATCTCTCGCTTGGCTCCGATGCCCTTGGGAGTGCGTTCGATTAGGCCAAGCTTTGCTAGGGCGTTGAGGTCTCGTGTGATTGTCTTCGCCTGCTTGCCCGCATACGCCTCGGCCAGTGACGGCGTTAGCGTTGAGATCCTGGCCCGCGGAACAAATGTATCCGCGGGCAGGGCAAGTACCAGGTCGCGCTGTCGCCGTCGGGTCGCCGTATGCATCTCAGCGAAGATTGCGTGGACATGATTTGTCCAAGCGGCCTCAACGATCCAGCCGTGTACGCCGTCGAGTTGCTGCTGGAGTTCGCCGACGAAGCCCTCGACGGCGTAATCCAGGAAGCGCGTTAGATCACCGCCAGACTTCGATGCATACTCGAGTTCACGGTAGTACCGCTGACGCGTCGCGTTGTAGTGATTAGAGAGGAGATGGGCTGCAACCGAAGGGATACCGGCAGCGGTCAGAATGCCGAACTCGACCAAGCGTGCGGTCCGGCCGTTCCCATCCCCAAAGGGATGTATCCAGGCGATATAGACATGGGCGACAACGGCCTTGAGCAGGGCCAGCATAAATGCCGGCTCGTTACCTTGGCCTTCCTCGGACGCGATGAAGCCAACGCCGTTGAGCCACGCGCACATCCTGTCTACGAGGTGGGCACAGTCGGCAGCCGGCGCACCGCGGTAGACCCCGCCAACCACAACACTTGTGGTGCGAAACTCCCCTGGGGTCACATGTTCCTCGACCTCCAGGCCCTCTAGAACTTTGTCATTGAGATCACGCAGGCGCGCTGGTGTGATCTCAAAATTATTCCCCGCGTAGATCTCGCGCTCTATCCCCCAAATGGCCTGGAGTATGTTCTCGACCTCCTGCTGCAGGTACTTTTGGCTCTGAGGAAGTTCCAGATGGCCGTCCACGGCGGCGAGCACCTGCTCCTCGCTCAAGCTGTTGCCCTCGATCGCGGTTGTCGCCTTGGCGCCCTTCGCCAGGTAGACCCGCTCCATGCTTCGGGCCAAGTCTGGCGGCAGCGGAGTTCTGGAGAGGTGGCGACACTTGGATCGGGCTTCGCCGACGTGGTCCCAGTACGTCCAGGGCATCTTGCTGACGTCGAGGGCGAACGTGATCCATGGGTGGGTGGTCGTGTACTCCATGATGTCCGACTTTGTGTCCACTGCTCTCGCCATAAAATTCCCTATTTTGCAGCCCTTTTTAGATTTTGGGCCTCTTTTTGTCCATCTCAATGTACCATAGGTAGGTCGTATCGACGACCGCTACTTTGTCCTCGAGAGGCGGGGTGCGGAGGCCGGGGTCGAGGTCCGACCGTGCGTTGCCCTTGACAAGTGACCAAAAGGTCACCTATGCTTGGAGGCATGGACGAAGTCTTCAGAGCCCTAGCCGACCCCACCCGCCGCAGCCTGCTCGACGAGCTCTACGAGCACGACGGGCAGACGCTCTCGGCGCTCGAGCAGCGGTTGCCGATGTCGCGCTTCGGCGTGATGAAGCATTTGAAGGTGCTCGAGGCGGCGGGGCTCGTGAAGACGAAACGCAGGGGCCGGGAGAAGCTGCACTTCCTGAACCCGGTCCCGATCAGGCTCGTCCACGACCGCTGGGTGAGCAAGTACGCAGAGCCCTGGGCCGCAGGGCTCAGTGACCTGAAGACACAAATCGATATGGAGGAACCGACGATGGGCACGGATACGACGACGGACACGCACCAGGGCACGGACGCAAACGCCGACACGACGATCGCCACGGACGCGCAGCAGAGCGGCAAGCGGCCTTGGACGGCCGAGCCGACGGAGAAGGTCTTCGAGATCTACATCAAAACGACGCCCGAGCGGCTGTGGGAGGCGATCCTCGACCCGGAGCTACGGCAGAAGTACAGCTTCGGCGCGAGCGCCAGCTCCGACTGGACCCCCGGCTCCAGCTACGAGCTCGCGAGCGGTCCGGTGAAGCTCGCCGAGGGCGAGAACCTGGAGGTCGATCCCCCGCGCCGGCTCGTGCAGAGCTTCACCGCCGTGTGGAGCGAGGAGGTCAGGGCCGAAGGGACCTCGCGTGTGACCTGGGAGATCGAACAGGTCGCGGACTCGTGCCGGTTGACCGTTACCCACGACCAGCTGCGCGAAGGCGCCAACGGCGAACTGTACGGCGGTTGGCCGATGATCCTCTCCGGGCTGAAGACGTTGCTGGAGAGCGGCGAGTCGCTCACGACGCCGGGGTCGCTGCGGTACGCGAGCTGAGGCGACTGGTCCACTCAGCGGGCGGGCGAGACTTCAATCCGGACTTCGATCCGGGCGGGTCTTGCCGGTCGGATTGAAGCGTCTCGACCCCGCCACCTTCGTCCCGGGATTCAGCAGGCCCTTCGGATCGAACAGGCGCTTGACGCCCTCGTGCAGCTCGAGCGCCCGGTCGGCCCACTGCACCCCGAGCTGGCCGCTCTTGACCGTGCCGAGCCCGTGCTCTCCGGAGATCGAGCCGCCGAGGCCGACCGCGAGCTCGAACAGATCCGTCGCGGCGCTTTCGGCGCGCTCGACCTCCGTGCGGTCGGCCGGATCGAGCAGCATCGTCGCGTGCAGGTTGCCATCGCCCGCGTGGCCCCAGCTGCAGGCGTCGAGACCGTGGCGTGCGCCGATCTCGAGCGTCCCCGCGATCGCCTCCTCGAGCCGGTCGAGCGGCACGACGATGTCCTCGCTCAGCTTCCCGCCGCGCGGCGCCTGCACCGCGTAGGGCACGCCCGCACGCCAGCGCCACAGCGCCGTGACCTGCTCGGCCGGCGTCTGCACGTCCCCCTTCGTCGCCACTGCGCTCGGCGCCTCGCCCGCGCCCGGCGCGTAGGTCGCACGCGCGTCGCCGAGCGCCTCGAGCAGCTCGCCGCGGGCACGCAGCGCCGCCTGCTCGTCGCCGTCGACCTCGGCGAGCACCGCGAACGAATCGGTCGTGTCGAGCGCCGCCGGACAGCCGCTGCCGGCGAGCGCCATCGTCGCGTTGTCGAGGTACTCGATCGCGGACGCCTCGATCCCCGCCGCGAGGATCGCCCGCACCGCGGCCGTGCCGGAGCGCGCGTCGGGATACAGCGCGAGCACGGGGTAGGTCCGCGCGGGCGCCGGGATCAGCCGCAGCCACGCGGCCGTGACGATCCCGAGCGTGCCCTCGGAGCCGACGAGCAGGCTGCGCAGGTCATACCCGGCGACGTCCTTGCGCACGGCACCGCCGAGCCGCACGACCTCGCCCGGCGCGAGCACCGCCTCCAGCCCCGTCACCCACGCGCCGGTCGCGCCGTACTTCAGCGTGTGCGGGCCGCCGGCGTTCGTCGCGATGTTCCCGCCGATCTGCGATTGCTCGGCGGCGCCCGGGTCCGGCGGAAACAGCAGCCCGCTCTCGCGCGCGCGGCGCCGCAGCGTCGCCGTCGTCACCCCGGCCTCGACCTCCGCGCGCCACAGCTCGGGATCGAGCGCGCGCACGCGGTTCATGCGCCGCGGGTCGAGCACGACGCCGCCCCGCAGCGGGACCGCGCCCCCGGCGAAGCCCGTGCCGCCGCCGCGCGGGGTCAGCGCGACGTCGTGCTCGTAGCACCACGCGAGCACCGCCGCGACCTCCTCTGTGCTCCGAGGCAGCGCGAGCGCGTCGGCGTGGCCTGCGAGGCCGTGCGCCTCAGTGGCGTCGCGTAGCTCGGCCCGGCCCGGTGCGACGATCTCGACCGCCGGGAGCGCCCGTGCCAGTGCTGTGCGCAGCGCGTCTGATGAGGAGCTCGCCATCCCTCCGAATATAAGCTCGGATGGCCGTCTCGACCGGGGCGCGCCGTTCGGCGCTTGCGCCGGCGCTCACATCGGTGCCGGTGTCGGTGCCCGCGATCGTGCGAACGCCAGCACCGAGCGTGTGATACTCCGATTACCGTGCGTCCCACCTGCATCCCACGCACCCGATGAGCGCCACGATCGGCTCGCCGGCCGGCACCCCGACCTCCTACGCGGAGTGGCTCGACGCCTACGGCGTCACCCCCGAGCGCGACGTCGAGTTCACGACGCTCTCCGACGAGCCAGTGCGTCCGCTCTACACCGAGGCCGACCTGCCCGATGGAATCGGTGCCCACCCACCCGCCGACGACCCGATCGGCCTGCCCGGCGGCTACCCCTTCACGCGCGGGATCTACCCCTCGATGTACCGCTCGCGCCTGTGGACGATGCGCCAGTTCGCCGGCTTCGGCACCGCCGAGGACACGAACGAGCGCTTCCACTACCTGCTCGACCACGGCCAGACCGGGCTCTCGACCGCGTTCGACATGCCCTCGCTGATGGGCCACGACTCCGACTCGCCGCTCTCGCACGGCGAGGTCGGCCGCGAGGGCGTGGCGGTCGACACGGTCGAGGACATGCAGACGCTGTTCGGCGGGATCGACCTCGGCCAGGTGAGCGTCTCGATGACGATCAACGCACCCGCGGCGATCATGCTCGCCTACTACGTCGTCGCCGCCGAAGGATCGGATCCAGGGCAGGGGCCGGATCAATCCCACCCCGAGCCGATCCCCGCCGAGCGCCTGAGCGGGACGATCCAGGCCGACATCCTCAAGGAGTACATCGCGCAGAAGGAGTGGTGCTTCCCGATCGACCCGGCGATGCGGCTGCTCGGCGACATGATCGAGTGGTGCTCGCAGAACATGCCGCGCTGGCATCCGGTCTCGATCTCCGGCTACCACATCCGCGAGGCCGGCTCGACCGCCGCCCAGGAGCTCGCGTTCACGCTCAAGGATGGTCTCACCTACGTCGAGCAGGCGCTCGAACGCGGCCTCGACGTCGACGACTTCGCGCCGCGGCTGTCGTTCTTCTTCAACGCCCAGATCGACTTCTTCGAGGAGATCGCGAAGTACCGCGCCGCGCGGCGGATCTGGGCGCGCGAACTGCGCGAGCGCTTCGGCGCGAAGGACCCGAAGTCGTGGCTGATGCGCTTCCACACGCAGACCGCCGGCGTCTCGCTGACGGCGCAGCAGCCGCTGAACAACATCACGCGCACGGCGATCGAGGCGCTCGCGGGGGTGCTCGGCGGGACACAGTCGCTGCACACCAACTCCTACGACGAGGCGCTCGCGCTGCCGACCGAGGACGCGGTGCGGATCGCGCTGCGCACGCAGCAGATCATCGCCCACGAGACCGGCGTCGCGAACACGATCGACCCGCTCGGCGGCTCGTACTTCGTCGAGGCGCTGACCGATGAGCTCGAGGCGAAGGCGCGCGAGTACTTCGCGAAGATCGACGAGCTCGGCGGGATGGTTCAGGCCGTCAAGCAGAGCTACCCGCAGCGCGAGATCGCCGACGCCTCCTTCGCGCTGCAGTGCGAGATCGACGCCGGCCGGCGGATCGTCGTCGGCGTCAACTCCTTCACCGAGGGCGGCGACGGCGAGACCCCGCTGTTGCGGATCGACCCCGCGTTCGAACGCCGGCAGATCGACCGTCTCGGCGGCGTGCGCGCGCGTCGCGACGGCGCCGCCGTGGAGGCGACCCTCGCCGCGCTCAAGCAGGCCGCGGCAAACGAGCGCGCGAACCTGATGGGGCCGTTGCTCGACTGCGCCCGCGCCCGCGCGTCCGAGGGCGAGATCGTGCAGGCGCTGCAGGCCGTCTGGGGCGACTATCGCGATGTCCCGGTCTTCTGATGGCGAGTGCCCGTGACGTGATTCTCGGCGGCGGGTCCCGATCGCAATGTGAGCTTTCCGATGCTCTGTGCCCTACTCGCGCGGCCCTTCTGATAGACCCACTGTCATGACACCTTCCGGCCAGGTCCAACCCTCCGCGGCACCCGCCCGCAACAAACCCACGCCGAAGACGATCACCGCCGTCGTGCTCGTCGTGCTGATCGCCGTGTTCGCGCTTGTCAACAGCCAGGATGTGACGATCCACTGGATCGTCACGACCAGCCAGACGCCGCTGATCGTCGTGATCGCCGGCTGCGGCGTCGTCGGCTTCGCCGCCGGTTGGATGTTCGCCCGCCGCCGCGCGGCGGCGGCGGCGAGTCGCAGCGCCGGTTAGCGCCACGTCCCGCCGCCACTGCCGGGGTGCTACGCCGCGGCGAGCGCCTTTGCCTTGATGCTGTCGAACTCGGCCTGCGTGATCGTGCCGCTGTCGAGCAGGCCCTTCGCCTTGGAGATCTGCTCGGCCGGGTCGGTCTTCGCGGCGACCGACTGCACGTACTGGTCCATCTGCGACTTTGCCGCTTCCTGCTGCTTGATCGCGCGTTCGGTCATCCCGTTGTGCTCGGCGATCAGGTACACGAACACGCCGAGGTAGGGCAGGATGATGATGAAGATGATCCACAGGACCTTCGTGAATCCCGAGGTGTCGTGGCGGCGGAAGAGGTCCGCGATCACCGTGAACAGGATCCAGATCCAGACGACGAATGCGAAGAAGATGAGCATCGTCCAGAAGACTTCGAGAAACGGGTAGCTGGTCGCCACGATCATGGGTCGTCCTTATCGGTCGAGTGGGATGCTCGGCGAGCCTCGCGTCCAGCGAGGAGGGGCCGGGCTCGTGCGGAACAGCATATGCGCCGGCTCGACCGGCCGTCAAGCCGGCGAAACCATCCTTTCACCGGATCGAGCCCGCTTTTTCGTCAGATCGGCGTAGACTCGACGGAAATATTCGCGACGCTCGTGCTGCGGGCATCGTGCGACGGGAACGCGTTCGCCCGCGCCGCCCGATCAATAGAGGACAAAACCGAGGACGGGAGCGAAGCGATGAGCGACAGACCGGTTTTCATCTACGCAGCGACCTACGCCAACCGCGAGGATGCCTTCGCCGATTACGAGGGCCTGCTCGAACTGCACGCGGCGAAGCTCGTCGGCACCTACGACGTCGCGCTGATCGCCAAGGACGAGGACGGCAAGGTCCACGTCCACAAGCACGAGAAGCCGACCCAGCACGGCGCCTGGGGCGGGATCGCGGTCGGGGCGGTCGCCGGGATCCTGTTCCCGCCGTCGATCCTCGGCGCCGCGCTCGTGGGCGGCGTCGTCGGCGGCGTCGGCGGGCACCTGCGCAAGGGCATGTCGCGCGGCGACGCGAAGGAGCTCGGCGAGCTGCTGGAGGGCGGCGAGGCGGCGCTGATCGCGATCGGCGAGTCGCGCGTCGAAGAGCAGCTCGACAAGGTGCTCACGCGCGCGGAAAAGACGCTCGAGAAGGAAATCGACGCCGACAACAAGGAGTTCAAGCGAGAGCTCGAGCAGGCCGAGAAGGAAGTCGCGGCGAGCTAGATCGCGATGTCCGGCAAACCCGCAGAGAAAGCCGGCCGCAAGCCAGCCTCTGCGGGGGAGGCTGCCGGTAAATCCACCTCGGCGGGGGAGGCCGTCGCGAAATCCGCCCCTGCGGAGGGGGCCGCCGGGAAATCCGCCGCTGCAGGTAAGGCTGCGGGGAAGTCCCCCTCCGCGGGCAGGCCCGCTGGGAAGTCCACCGCTGCCGGCAACGCCAACGGTAAACCCGCTGCCGCCGGGCGGACGACCCGCGGGGCCAGGGCCAAATCCGGCGGGGTGGCGGGCGCGAGCATGCTGGCCGCGCTGACCGAATCGCAGCTCACGCGCGAGCAGCGGATCGCGGCCGGCAAAGCGGCGCGCAAGCAGGTGCCGCGCTCCAGTCACGCCGAGTGGGAGCCGTTCACCGCTCGCCCCGACCCCGTGAAGCTGCTCCAGGAGCAGGCGAAGACCCGCATCCCCGAGCTGGTGCCGATCCGCTACGGCCGGATGAGCGTCTCGCCGTTCACGTTCTATCGCGGGGCGGCGCTGCTGATGGCCTCCGACCTCGCCCACACGCCCAGCTCGGGGTTGAGGGTGCAGGCGTGCGGCGACGCGCACCTGTCGAACTTCGGCGGCTTCGCCTCGCCCGAGCGCGAGCTGATCTTCGACCTCAACGACTTCGACGAGACGCTCCCCGGCCCGTGGGAGTGGGACGTCAAGCGCCTGATGGCGAGCGTCGCGGTCGCGGGGCGCGCGCGGGGCTTCAAGCGCGCCGAGCGCCGCGACCTGCTGCTCGGCGGCGTGCGCCGCTACCGCCAGGCGATCGGCCGCTTCGCCGACATGGGCAACCTCGGGGTCTGGTACTCGATGCTCAGCCGCGACCTCCTGCAGGGCGCGATGTCGGGTCTGAAAACCGCGCATCGCAAGGAATTCAAAGCGCGCATCGACAGAGCTACGGAGAAGGCGACGACGAAGGACAGCATGAAGGCCTTCAACAAGCTGACGACGCGCGTCGAAGGGCACCTGCAGATCGTCAGCGACCCGCCGGTGATCGTCCGCGCCGTCGACCTGCTGCCGGCCGACGACGCGCGCGACCTGCAGGCGACGATGCAGCAGCTGTTCGACGAGTACAAGGTCACGCTTCAGGACGACCGCCGCCGGCTGCTCGACGCCTATCGCTTCGTCGACATCGCCCGCAAGATCGTCGGCGTCGGCTCGGTCGGCACGCGCTGCTGGATCCTGCTGCTGGAGGGGCTGACCGCCGAACAGGATCCTCTGTTTCTGCAGTTCAAGGAGGCGCAGCCCTCGGTGCTCGAAGGCTTCACCGGCGAGAGCGAGTTCGAGAACCACGGCCGCCGCGTGGTCGAGGGACAGCGCCTGATGCAGTCGGCCAGCGACATCATGCTCGGCTGGCTGCACACCGGCGAGGGTCTCGACGGCCGCCCGCGCGACTTCTACGGCCGCCAGCTGTGGGACTGGAAGTTCTCCGCCGACGTCGACACGATGACCCCGCGGATCATGGGCCCCTACGTCGAAATGTGCGCCTGGACGCTGGCGCGCGCCCACGCCCGCTCCGGCGATCGCCTCGCGATCGCCTCCTACCTCGGCCAGAGCGACGTCTTCGACCGCGCGATCGCCGACTTCGCGGAGGCCTACGCCGACCAGAGCGAGCGCGACTACGCGGCGCTGCTCGAGGCGATCGAGAGCGGGCGCGTGGTCGCCGAGACGGGGGTCTGACCCCGCGCGTATCGACGCACGGCCGCTGTGAACTAGTCCTGCCGCGGCTGTTCGTCTGGCTGCGCCAGCCAGTCGCGCAGCGCCTCGTGCATCGCCTCCACGCCGACGATCGGCGCGGCCGGCTCAGGCCACCCCGACGGCACGACCGCGAAGGGGTGCATCTGCGGTCCGCCGAGCCCGCCATGCGAGCCCATGAACTCCTCGAACGGCGCCACCTCGTCGGTGGCCGGGTCGTACATGCTGTTGACGAGGATGTCCGGGCAGTGCGGAAAGGAGTCGTGGCGGCGCAGGTGGTCGGCTACGTGCGGGCCGAAGTCCGCGAGCGGGTCCTCGCCCTCGACCGCGTCGTCCGCCAGCCAACGGCGACCCGCGGCGCCGATCGCGACCGCGCCCCGCTCGCGCGAGCGCACCATCGCGAAGCCGATCCCGGGATGCGCGGTGAGCGTGTCGAGCAGCTCGGGGTGCGCGTCGGAGATCTGCTCGAGCGTGAGCCGCTCGGGGCTGCGCGGCAGGTAGATCAGGCCGAGCGGCCCGGAGACCATCACGATCGCCTCCTGCTCTGAGTCGGGGCTGGGCGCGCCGAGCTCGGCAGCGGCAGCCGGCGCCCCGTCGGGCGTCGGCTGGCCTGCATCGCCGCCATCGGTCTGCTCGCGCTCCAGCGCGCTCCGTTCTTCAAGCGCCTCGCGATTCGGCCCTAACGCGACGGTGCCCTCGACTGCCCTGCCGCGCGTGGCCCGCGCGAGCGTGCGTCCGCCGAGGCCGGGGTCCTGCCGCGCATCGGCGAGCACCGCGCCGACGTCGCCCCAGGCCTCGTCGACGGCGGCCGGGGCGTGCGCCTGCCCCTGTGCGAGCGCACCGCCGACGAGCTGCTCGAGCGTGACGCCGTAGCGCGCGCGAAACGGCGCGCCCTGGGTCTGGCCGTGGTCGGAGAGCACGACGAGGTGGTACGGTCGCGGCGCCTGCGCAACCGCGCGCTCCAGGCGCTGCAGCTGGCGGTCGTGGCGCTTCGAGCACCGCGAGCGCGTCGGGCTCGCGGATGCCTGAGTGGTGGGCGACCTCGTCGTAGCCGACGAAGGTCGCGTAGCTGACGGGCACGCCCTCGACGATGTCGGCCATCAGCAGCGCCACGTTGAGGTCGCGCATCACGATCGCGATCGCGGCGCGGATCAGCGGATAGGCGCCACCGCGCTCGACGTGCTCCGCGCCGCTGCGGCGCTGGCGGCGCGCCGCCGACCGCTCGTAGGCGATGTCGGCGAGCGACAGGAAGATCGTGCGCAGGAAGCCGTAGGGATCGGAGAAGTAGGCGAAGAAGTCACCGGATTTCGAGCGCGAGCGGTCGCGGATCACGCTCATCGTGGCCGTGCAGCGCGGCGCGTCGCCGGAGAACATGTTGCCGCGGCTCGTGCCTCCAGGAGCGAGCAGGCCCGCGCCGCTGGAGCGCCGGCGCTCGATCTCGGCCGCGTCGGCGGGGTGGTTGGAGACGAGCGTGCGGCCCGACTCCTTCTCATACCAGCGGAACGCCGGCATGTCCCAGTTGCTGCCGAGCAACAGCCCGGCCTGGCTCGCGCCGGTCTGCGAGGAGAGGTCGCACTCCCAGCCGAGCACCTTGTGGGACCCGTCCTCGAGCCAGCGCGCGATCGTCGGCACGTGCCCGTCGCGCACGGCCTCGCGCAGGATCGTCTCGCCGAGGCCGTCGATCTCGAACAGGATCACGCCCGGCACATCGCTGCGGTTTGCCTTGCGCCCAAGGCGTGCGCGCCGGCGTACGACGCGCAGGTGCTGGGCGTCGCCGTCGACGTCGAGCAGTGGCGCGATCAGCATCGACACGAGCGCCATCGCGATCGCGATCGCGAGGTCGCCGCCGATCGGGATCCGCGTGCCGTCGACCACGTAGAAGCCGAGTGCGACCGTGCCGGCGCTGAACACGAGCGACCCGAGCCCGAACGTGAGCACCGTGAGCGGCAGCGCGACGCGGATCACGAGCGGCCACAGCAGCGCGTTGATCAGCGCCATCGCGGCGGCGACGAGCACCGCGGCCTCGAAGGAAGGCGTCTTCACGCCGGGCAGGATCGCCGCCAGCGCGAGGATCACGAGGCCCTGGATGACGAGCAGCAGGACGAACCGGAAGGTCAGCCCGAGCAGCCGTCGTCCACTTCTCACACGCGCCCGTCCGTTCATCGCGTTGCTACCTTCTCATTTATGGCCGATCGCGCGCGTCTCGACGATCGCGCAGACGCGGCGGACCGCATCGTCTTCCTCGGTCACGCCACCGTCCTGATCGAGCTCGACGGCGTGCGCCTGCTCACGGACCCGCTCCTGCGCGATCGCGTCGCGCACCTGCGCCGTCAGGTTCCGCTCTTGGACCCGGCCGTATACGCGGGGATCGATGCGGTGCTGATCTCCCACCTGCATCACGATCATCTCGACCTGGCGTCGCTGCGGATGCTTGGCTCCGACATGCCGCTGCTCGTGCCGACGGGTGCCGGCGCATGGATGGAGGAACGAGGGTTCACGAATGTGACCGAGCTGAGCGCGGGCGAAATGGCGCCCGTCGGCACGCAGGTCACAGTGACCGCGGTCGAGGCTCGTCACGATGGCCGTCGCCATCCTGGTGGTCTGCGCGCCGAGACGCTGGGTTATCTGGTTGAAGGGCAACACACCGTTTACTTCGCCGGGGACACGGAGTTGTTTGACGGCATGTCCGAGCTGCGATCGACGCATGAGCGTGGAGACACATCCGGGCAATCGCCGCGTCTCGACGTCGCGCTGCTGCCGGTCGCGGGCTGGGGCCCGACGCTCGGAGCGGGCCACATGGATCCGCTCGACGCCGCGCGTGCGGCGCGCTTGATCAGGCCGCAAATCGCGATCCCGATGCACTGGGGGACATTGCTGCCGATCGGTCTCGCCGGACGCCACGGGAGCCGGCTCGGCGATCCTCCGCGAATCTTCGCCGAGCACGTCGCATCGCTTGCCTCGGGCGTCGAGGTCCGGATCCTGCGGCCGGGGCAGGAGACGAGATTCTGAATCCGCTCACCCTCTCAGACTGCGTATAACTATAGATATACGCAGTCTTCAAAATGTAACAAGGTACCCGACCCCTTTATGTACGTGCCCAAACTGACGTGTTTGTGCGCGGGGTGCGACCAAACTGCGCAGGAGGTCAGGCGCCGGGTCGCAGGAGCGCCGTCTTCTGCGTGCGGAACTCCTCGTCGGTGAGGACGCCGCGGTCGTGCAGGCTGGCGAGCCGCTCGAGGTCGGCGATCTGCGCGTTGCCGCCACCGTTGCCACCACTGCCCCCGTCGGATCCGCCGCCGGTCGAAACGCTGGAACGCAGCGACGAGACCGCGGCGGCCGTCGAGTGCCGGCGCGTGGCGTACCACTCGCGCAGCGCGTGCGTGGCGTCGCCGAGCTGCGCGTCGGGGAACTCGCGCGCGGTCTTCCGTCGCAGCGTCTCGACGCCGAGCCCGAGCAGGATCGCGAAGCCGAGCACGGGGATCACCTCGCGGGTCGAGGGGAACGGCCCCCAGATCACGACGAGCAGCAGAAACAGCGCCGCGGTCGCGTAGACGTACTGCACGTGCTCGCGCAGCGACGGCGCCAGCGCGCGTCGCAGCGCGACCGCGGGCCGCGTGTTCCCGGCGACCCAGGCCGCGACGACGACGACGAGGCCGTAGGTGATCATCGCGACCGCGAGGTCGTACAGCAGCGAGGTGCCGATCGAGAAGGCGTGTTCGACGGCGGGCTTGTTCGAGGGGTCCTTGACGAGCGAGTTGACGACGTAGCTCGAGAGCAGGCGGCGGGCGAGCACGGCGAGCAGGCCGATCCCGACCAGGCACCAGCCGCTCGTGCGCAGCGCCACGCGCCGCCAGCCGTCGGCCAGCCAGATCGCGAGCACGAACAGCAACAGCGCGAGCAAAGGCAGCACGATCGCGAGGCCTTTGATCGCTTTGACGATGTCCTGCGCGGTCTTCAGCTGCGAGGAGCGCAGCAGCACGATCCCGCCGCTCGTGGGCGGCAGTTTCACGCCGAGCTTTTCTTCCGCCGTGCTCCGCGCCGTTTCGCCGGTCGAGCCCTGGAGTTTCGACTGCACGCTTTCAAACTGCTGCTGCAGGCCGAGCTGCGCGGCGAGTTGCACGAGCAGCGAATGTAGTTGCAGGGTGACCTCGCCGTTGTTCGTCGAGATCGTCTTGTTGCCGCCTTTGAGGATTTCGAGCAGCTGCAGCTGGGCGGTGCGGTTGGCCGTGCGCCACGCCTTCTGGACCTCCGCGGTCGCGAGCACCTGCGGCGCGATCTGCGTCGCGAGCGTGCGCAGCCCGTCCGCGGCGGGCGCGGCGAGCCCGTCGACTTCCGAGGGCAGCACGCTCTTCAGTTCCTTGGCGACGTCGACCTGGCTGAACAGTTCGTTGACGAGCAGGGTCGCCGACGGCGGTCTGGATCTTCGGGTCGGCGAGCAGCCGCGAGCTCGTGTTCGTCCAGTTGTTCGTGTTCAGCACCTGCCGGTTCACCCACACGGCGAGCACCGCAAACACGCCGACGATCACCGCGAGCACGAAGATCGTGTTGATCGTCCAGCGCCGTCTGTGGGGTGCCCGAGCCGAAGACTCCATGCTTGTGCATCATGTCACGTCGAGGCCCAGAAACACTGCCGGGCGCCGGTGTAGACTCCGCAACGTGCGCAAGGTGTCCGCGATCGTCGCTCTATTGCTCGCTGGACTGCTGCTCGCGGGCTGCGGCGAATCCTCGCAGGAAAAGGCCAAGGCTCAGGTCTGCTCGGCGCGGTCGGATATCCAGAAGCAGGTGAAGACGCTCGGCGAACTGACGCTCTCCACCAGCGTTCTCAGCCAGGCGAAAGAAGGCCTGGACGCGATCGGGAGCGACCTGAAGAAGATCAAGGAAGCACAGCCGAACCTCGAACCGGCGCGCAGGCAGCAGATCGAAACGGCGACGCACACACTCGAAGGCCAGGTCAGCTCGATCGTCACCGGGTTCGTCTCCAACCCGTCGCTGAGCAACGTCGAAAAGCAGCTCAAAACGTCTCTGACGCAGTACGCGAAGAGCTTCGAACAAGCGCTCGCCCCGATCAACTGCTCCTAACCGATGGCCAGCCATCGCGAGCGCTACGGGTTGCTGCTCGGCGCGATCATCATCGCGTTCGCGATCCAGGGAATTGCCGAACCGGGCAAGGCCGAGCAGATCATCGTCGCCGTGCTGCTGGGCGCCACGCTGCTGCTCGCGCTCCGGACGGCGGACACAAAGCCGCGGGTGATGTGGCCGGCGGTCCTGATCGTGGCCGCGCTGATCCTCACGAGCGTGATCGAAACCGCCAACGGCAACGTCGCCGGTGGTGCCACCCGGGTCGCGAACGCGCTGCTCGTGGGGCTCGCCCCGCCCGCGATCGTCGTCGGCGTGATCCGCAGCCTGCGCGCGCGTCAGGCGGTCACGCTGGAAGCGGTTTTCGGGGTGCTGTGCGTGTACATCCTGCTCGGCATGTTCTTCGCCTCCGTCTACGGCACGATCGATCGCTTCGGCGGCGCGCCGTTCTTCGCCGGCGGTCAGTCGGCGACCGTCGCGCGGTGCATCTACTTCAGCTTCACGAACCTCACGACGCTCGGCTATGGCGATTTCACCGCGCGCACGAACCTCGGCCATACGCTGTCGGTGTCGGAGGCGCTGGTCGGGCAGATCTACCTCGTCACGATCGTCTCCTTGATCGTCGCGAACCTCGGTCGCAGCCGGCCGGCGCCCAAAGCGGAGTAGGCTTCTTCGCCCAAGGCGATGTAACCGAAAGGAACGCTCATGGCTGATGTTGCGCAGGACACTCAGGCGACGCTGCTGGGGATCTCGGTCGGCGACGCGAACATCCTCGACACGGCGATCGGGCTGCGCGAGCTCGGCCGCGAGGGCACGGGCCTCGACGCGCGCACGTACGCGCTGGTGAAAATCGCGGCGCTGATCGCGCTCGACGCGCCGCCGACCTCCTATGCCTGGCAGATCGCCAACGCGCTCGAGGAGGGCGTCACCCCCGAGGAGATCCTCGGCGTGTTGCGCGCCGTCGCGTTCCAGGTCGGTGGCCCGAAGGTCGTCGCCGCCGCGCCCGAGATCATGCTCGCGCTCGGGCTGTCGCTACCCGAGGAGGCGTGATCCAGCGATGCCGATGATGAGACGTCGTCCACTCCTACGCGCGGCAGCCGTCGGAGCCGTCGCCTACCAGGGCTCGAAGCGCGGTGCGATGGCCGGGCAGAATCAGGCCGCGCAACAGGCCGAGCAACAAGCGCCGCCACCGCCACCCGCGCCGATGGCACCTGCGCCCGCCGCGCCGCCGCCGGTGGCCGACCCGACCGTGGAGAAGATCAGCCAGCTGGCGCAACTGCACGCGAGCGGCGCGCTGACCGACGAGGAGTTCGCCGCCGCCAAGGCGCAGGCGCTCGGCATCGGCTGAGCGCGGTCAACGCCCGGGCGTTGTTCTCGCCCGGGCGCTGGTCTAACCCGAGCGCCCGGCGGGGCTCGCCCCGAGCGTTGCTTCTCATCTGGCGCCGGTCTTCGCCGGCGCCGGTCCTGCCGAGCGCCGGTCAACGCGGGGGCCCGGCATAGCGCCGGACCCCCGCGGGATGTTCGAACGCCCTGGCTGGCGATCAAACGCTCAGACGGCTGCCCGGTCGTCCGGTTCGCCGAGCACGACGAGGCCGTGGATGCAGATCACGCAGATCGCGAACACGCCGAGCGCCCACCACGGGTGCGCGCCGCCGATGTCCAGGAGTGCGCCGATCGCGCCGAGGCTGGCCGCGACGATCCCCACGACGCGCCCGTAGGCGTTACCGCCAAACAGCGACAGGGAGGCGGTCAGCTGGATGATGCCGAGGATGATCGTGATCCATCCCCACGTATGCAGGGACGAGAACACGAACTGCGTGTCTTCGACCCAGAAATGCGCGTTGCCGACGGCGGCGATGCCGTAGACGATGTTGAGGATTCCCGCCACCATCAGCAGGATTCCGACGAACAGAGCACTGCCCACACCTCGCATGTACTTCCCCCTTGCTCAACGGTGCCTTATGACACCGTCAGGCCATCGTACAACCTGAATTTCGGATGTCCAGGCCGGGAAATTCACATTCGCTGCTCGGGAAATCGAGATCCGCTCGATCTCGCCGGTGAGGATCACAGAGGCAGGAGCATCGTCCAGGCGGCTGTACGTGCAACCCGGAGAGCGCTCAGAACCACGTGTTCGTCTTCACCCGCTTGCGGTCGGCCGGGTGCAGGCCGCCCTTCTTGTCGAGCGTCGCGCAGGCTTCGGCGATGTCCTGGCCGAGCGTGACGGTCATCGAGTAGCTGAGCGTCTGCTTGACGAGCGCGCGCAGGATCTTGACGTGCTCGGCATTCGGCGGGAGCGTGTAGGCCGGCAGCATCCAGCCGCGCTCGGCCGCGAGCTGGGCGGCGACGTCGAACTCGTCATAGTCGTGTTCGCCCGTCAATTTGAAGGCGACGAGCGGGAGTTGCTCCTGCTCGGCCGCGCCGATGATCTCGAACTCGCACGCGTCGATCTCCTGCGCCAGGGCACGGGCGTTGTACTTCATCGTCTCCATGATGTAGCGGTAACCGGAGTGGCCGAGGCGCGCGAAGTTGTAGTACTGCGCGAGCACCATCGAGGAGCCGGTCGAGAAGTTGAGCGTGAACGTGGCGTCGCGCTTGCCGAGGTAGTTCTCGTAGAACACGAGATCCTCGGCGAGGTCGGATTCCTCGCGGAATATGAGCCAGCCGATGCCTGGGTAGACGAGCCCGAACTTGTGACCGGAGACGTTGATCGAGCGGACCTGCTCGAGGCGGAAGTCCCACTCGGTGTCGGGGTAGAGAAACGGCCAGACGAAGCCGCCGGAGGCAGCGTCGACGTGCAGGGGGACGTCAAAGCCCCGATCGTGCTTGAGCCCGACGAGCAGGTCGTTGATTCCGCCGATGTCGTCGGCATGCCCGGTGAAGGTCGTGCCGAGCACGGCCGCGACGCCGATCGTGTTCTCGTCGATGTGCGGCGCCACGTCCTCGGGGCCGATCGTGTACTTGTCGGGAGCGAGCGGGACGATTCGCGGTTCGACGTCGAAGTAGCGGCAGAACTTCTCCCACACGACGTGCACGTCGCCGCCGAACACGAGGTTGGGGCGGTCGGTCGACTGCTTCGCGGCCTCGCGGCGCTCGCGCCACTTCCACTTCAGCGAGAGCGCGCCGAGCATGATCGCCTCCGAGGAGCCCTGCGTGCGCGCCCCGGTCGTCTTGCCGGGCGCGTTGAACAGGTCGGCGAGCATCCGGATGCAGCGCTGCTCGATCTCGGCCGTGCGCGGATACTCGGCGTGGTCGATGAAGTTCGTGTGCAGGTTTTCCGCGATGATCTGGTCGGCCTCGGGCTCCATCCAGGTGGTCACGAACGTCGCGAGGTTGCGCATCGGGATGCCGTCGAGCACCATCTCCTTTTCGATCAGCCCCTGCGCTTCCTCGGCGGTCATGCCGATCCGCGGCAGCTTGTCGTCGGGCGCGGGCTCGAGCAGGTAGCGATTGCCGTAGCGCTTCTCCAGCCGCTCGACCTGCTCGCGCGTGAGCTCCGGCGGGTTGGGGCCGGCGCTGTGGTCGGGGCTCTCGTGCGTCGATGGCACAGTCGTCCTCCTCAGGGTTGCGCAGCGGGCTGAAACGCATCGCCATCCTACACCCGGCCGGCAGATGCGCAGCGGAATTTACCGGCCATTTCTCGATCTCTTCACCGGCCGTTTTTCGATCTCTTGGCACCGACGTTTCGATACCCAGGGGGGAAGGCGGTAGTCTGAACTGGTACTCGCCAGCCCGCCTACGAGCAAGGAGCCAGCGATGAGCGACGGTTATGAACAGCCGGGAGGCGACCCACCGCTGCCTCCTCCTTCCTCGGGTTCCGGTTACCCACCACCGCCACCAACACCACCACCGGGTGGGGCTGCCGCATATGGCACGGGACCCGGCGGTCAGGGCACAGGACCCGGTGGTCAGCCACCCCCGGGTGGAACGCCGCCACCTACCTCGGACGATGGCAGCGGTGGCAACAAATGGGTGATCGCGCTCGGCGCGGCGCTGGTGATCCTGCTGATCGTGGTCGTGATCCTGCTGGCCTCGAACAAAAGCTCGAAAAGCACGCCGACGGTCACCAATCAGTCGGTCAGCATCGCGCACACGACGACCGCCAATCCGACGACGATCACTCAGAAGACGGTCGTCACGGAACCGACGAAGACGGTCACCACGCCGCCGAAGACGGTCACGACGCCGACGGTGACGACGACAACGACGACCCCGAAAACCCCGACGGCCACGACAGGCTCGGCGACCGGCAAACCCGCGACAACCGCCACCGACCAGACCCCGACCCCGGCGAGCCCGAACCCGTAGGGTATCGGCGGCCCCAAACAGTAGACAACCCGTAGAAGTCGAATCAGAAGAACGTCAGGGCTTCACGAGTCCGCTAGCTCGCGAGCCCGCTGATCGCGTCGCCGATCAGCTTCGCCCCGATGATCAGACAGAGGACGGCCATGATCGTTGCGTTCTCGCGCGCCATCCAGTCGCGCAGGCCCTCGAGGATCGCCGTCGCGCGCGAGCGCATCAGGAAGTAGATCCCCACCGGGATCCCGGGGCCGAGCGTGCCGAGCAGCACGAACACCGCCAGCGCGACGGCCTGGCCGCCGGTGGAAGCGCCGGTCTGCGCGATCGCGGCGCCGGCGCCGACTGTCAGCAGCAGGTTCTTCGGGTTGACCGCGGAGAGCGCAACGGCGATCCCGCCCGCCCGCGGCGGCGTGAAGGTGTCGATCGTCCGCATCCACTTCGGCAGCTCGGGTTCAGCCTCGCCCCGGGGGCGCCCGCGCCACTGCCGCAGGGCCACAAACAGCAGCAAAACGCCGAGCGCGAGCTTCACGAGGCTCAGCCCTTCCGCCGGGCCGCCGTTTTCACTGGCGCCGGCGCCGCTGGACACGAGCAGCACGATCGTGCCCACGACGGCGAGCCCGAGAATCCACCCGGCCAGGAACGCCGGCCCGTTCACACGCCCGCGCGGCGTGGCGAGCATCAGCACGACCGCGATGATCGGGATCGGGCTGAGCGCGACGCCGACGCCGAACGAGAGGACCTGTCCGATCGCCTGGCCCATCGTGTCAGCGAGGGCCGGTCACTCGACGCGAACGATCGGTGGCAGTTCATAGCGTCCGTCGAGCACGGCGTCCCGCGGCTCGTACATGCGCAGCAGCGGCCGGAAGCGGCCGGGCGGGGTGGGCAGCCAGTTGGCGCGAGCCTCCGGCTCAGCCGGCTCCGCGCGCTGCATGTAGATCGTCAGCGAGCCGTCCTCGGCGTACTGCAGCCCGGGAGTGCGGTCGCCGATCGAGTAGCGGTCGATCGGGTTCTCGACGAGGTAGAAGTCGGGCAGGTCGTACATCGTGACCGACCAGAACGCGCCGACGGGCGGCGGGCTCGCGAAGCGCAGCTCGTATCGCTCTTCGCCGTCGAGCGGGTTGCCATCGGAGTCGTCGTAGACCATCGCGTAGGCGGCCTCGTAGCCGTGGTTGCCCCACAGGCCGCCGCGCGCGGCGAGCGCCCGCTCGACGAAGCGGAGCTTGGGACCGGTGAGCTTCCAGCGCGGGTCGTCGAGCGCGCCGATCTCGAAGAAGTCGAGGTTGTAGTCGAACGCGTGGTAGGTCAACTTCCAGCCGTTGACCTCCGGGCTGGCGCCGTGGGTCATCGCGTACTCCAGCTGCTGCTTGCCCGCCGCCAGGCCGGCGCTGAGCGCGGCGGCGAGCTCCGGGTCGGGGTCCGCGTACGGCGTCCCCGGATCGAGCAGCCCGAGCGGCGCGAAGCGCTGCTGGTAGTCGAGGTCGCGCGCGGCGGGCGGAAACGCCTGCATCCAGACGCGCAACTGCTCGAATGGAAGCAGCTCCGCGGCGACCGTCCCGTCCGGCTGCGGCAGTCCGTTACCGGCGCCGCCGGTGGGGGTGAGCGTCAGCTGTGCCTGCAGCGCCGCGACCGCGGGAAGGTCGGCCTCGCCGTCGACCGCCCAGCGCCCGACGATGCTCGCCACCGCCGTCGGGCAGCGGATCGCCGTCTCCTGCGCGGCGGGCGAGCCATCCCAGCCGGGCGCGACCAGCAGGTAGGTCCCCGCCTTGGTGCCGGTCGCGCGGTGGCCGATGTAGGCGAAGTTGTTCGTCCACGCGTCGACGAACTGCAGCACGTAGTAGCGGCCCGCGGAGTCCGGGACCTGCAGGCGGACGGGACCGCCGCTGACGTCGATCTGCGCGATCGAGTAGACGGTGTCGTTGTTGATCGAGACGAACGTGTCCGCCGGCCCCGCGAGCTTGCCGGCATGGCTGAACTCGTTGAAGGGCGCGGCGGCGAGGCTGCCCATCCCCGCGCGGCGAAAGCGGTCGACCTCCTGCAGGTCGAACAGGAGCGGAAAGCCGTACACGTACGCCTCCGCGGCGAGCGCCTGCAAGTCGGTCGGCGGGTCGGTCACTGACTGCGTCCGGTCGAGTCGTCGTCCACGATCAGGGCCTCCGGCAGGGGAAGGGACTTATCAATCCTAGCCGACTGCGTCGTTTCCGATAATCGAACGATCGCCGACTTCGTGGGCGGTGTCCCTCGATTCCGAGCGCAGCGATTTCCCCACAGTGCGCGACGATCTCTAGGCTCAGGCGGGTGAGCCGGCTGTTCCCCACCCTGCGCGGCTACGAGCGCCCGTGGCTGCGCGGCGACCTGATCGCCGGGCTGACGGTCTGGGCGGTGCTCGTGCCCGAGGCGCTCGCCTACGCCTCGATCGCCGGCGTCTCTCCGGTCGTCGGGCTGTACGCGGCGCCCGGCGCGCTGATCCTGTACGCGGCGCTCGGCAGCTCGCGCCAGCTCGTGACCGGGCCGATGGCGGCGACCGCGGCGCTGTCGGCGGCGACCGTCGCCGAGCTCGTGCCGCTCGGCAGCGACCGCTTCGTGGCGATGACCGCGGCGCTCGCGATCACGACCGGGCTGGCCGCCCTGATCGCCGGCGTGCTGCGGCTGGGCTTCCTCGCGAACTTTATTTCCGAGCCGGTGTTGAAGGGCTTCATCGTCGGGCTCGCGCTGACGATCCTGATCGGGCAGGTGCCGAAGCTGCTCGGGATCGGCAAGGGCACGGGTGATTTCTTCCAGCAGCTGTGGCACGTGCTCACGCACCTCGGCGACACCCAGGGCGCGATCCTGCTCGTCGGTGCGCTCTCGCTCGCGGTGATCCTCGCGCTGCGCCGCCTCGCGCCCGGAGTGCCGGGCTCGCTGGTCGCGGTGGGCCTCGGCATCGCCGCGGTGAAGATCTTCGACCTCGACCACCACGGCGTCGCGATCGTCGGGCCGATCAAGAGCGGCCTGCCGACGCTCGGGTTTCCGGACGTCGGCCTGCACGACATCGGCGCGCTGGCGGCGGGCGGGATCGGCGTGATGCTCGTCGGCTTCGCCGAGGGGCTCGGCGCCGCGAAGACCTACGCCGCGCGCGAGCACCAGGAGATCGACGCCAACCGCGAGCTGCTCGGCCTCGGCGCGGCGAACCTCGCGGCGGGCTTCTCCGCCGGGATGGTCGTCAACGGCAGCCTCTCGAAGACCGCCGTGAACGCCTCCGCGGGCGCGCGCACGCAGCTGTCGGGGCTGTTCGTCGCGGCGCTGACGATCCTCACGCTGATCGCGCTGACGGGCCTGTTCGAAGACCTGCCCGAAGCGACGCTCGCGGCGGTCGTGATCGCGGCGATCGTCGAGCTCGTCGACGTGCCGGCGCTCGTCGAGCTGTACCGCGCCTACAGCAGGCGCCTCGGCCGCGAGTTCGGGTTCGCCGCGCGGCCCGACTTCATCGCCGCCGTCGCGGCGCTGCTCGGCGTGACCGTGTTCGACACGCTGCCCGGCCTGTTCATCGGGATCGCGGTCTCGCTGCTGCTGCTCGTCTACCGCGCCTCGCGCCCGTACGTCGCCACGCTCGGCCTGGAGCCCGCCGGGGATGGTCGTTACCGTGACATCGATCGTCACCCCGAGAACATCGTCCCCGAGCACGTCGTCGTGCTGCGCGTCGAGAGTGGCTTGTACTTCGCCAACGCCGATCCGGTGCGCAGCCGCATTCTCGCCGCGGCCGCGGCTGAGGGGATCACGGCCGTGGTGCTCGATGCGGAGACGATCCCGTTCATCGATGTCACCTCCGCGCGAATGCTCGCTGCGCTCGAGCAACAGCTAGGTGGAGAGGGCGTGCGGCTGTTGATCGCGCGCGACGTCGGTCAGGTCCGCGACGTGCTGCGCAGCGCGACCGACGACCCTGCCCTTGCGCACGTCTATCCGAGCGTGCAGGCCGCGGTCGATGCCGCGCAGGGCGTGGGCGGCAGTGACGAGTCGTAGGCGCGCCGCTGGTTGCGCGACTTGCGCTCGTCGAGCTGGCTGACGACGGCCGGTGGGTGGGCGGACTGGGCGACCCGTAAGATCAGCCCGGTGGCGAGTCAGCAGGCGATAGGAGGTGCGACGGGCGCATCGGAGCCCAGCCCCGCGCGCGGCCTGCACGAGCGGCTGCACCTGCACAGGCTCCTGATCATCGCGCTCGTGATCGTCGTGATCGGCGCCGCCGCGACGCTGTTCGGCTGGGATATCAGCGGCTGGCTCAAACACCTGTGGAACGCGGTCACCGCGATCTCGATCGGTTATCTGCTCGCGGGGATCGTGCTGATCACGCTGCAGACGACGACGACCGCGTACGCCTGGTACTCGATCCTGCGCTACGGGTATCCCGACGGGGAAGTGCGCTGGGTGCAGATCCTCGCCTGCTACGCGGCGGCGGTCGCGCTCAACTCGGTGCTGCCCGCGAACCTCGGCACGCTGGCGATGCTGCTGATGTTCACGACGATCATCGTGGCCGCGAACTTCGCCGGGATCCTCGGCGGGCTGGCGGTGCAGAAGATCTTCTACACGCTGATCGGGACGTTCGTGTACCTGTATCTGTTCCTGACGATCGGCGGTGCGTTCGACCTGCAGCTCGGGTTCGTCGCGGCCCACCCGTGGGCGACGGTGATCCTCGTCGGGGCCGTCGCGATGCTGATCTACATGGTCGCGCGGGTGCTGCGCGAGCGGATCAGGGAGTGGTGGGGCGAGGCGAAGGTCGGGGGCCAGATCGTCACGAAACCGCGGGTCTACCTCGGCCGGGTGCTGCTGCCGGAGGTGATCAGCTACGCGGCGATGCTGGGGATCATCGCGGTGTTCCTCGCCGCCTACAAGATCCCCGTGAGCTTCCACACGCTGATGCGCGTCGTCGCCGGCAACTCGATCGCGAACGCGACCTCGGTGACGCCGGGCGGGGCGGGGGTGGTGCAGGGGTTCAACGTGCTCTCGCTGAAAGGCATCACGAGCACCGCCAACGCGAACGCCTACTCGGTCGCCCAGCAGCTCGTGACGACGGCGTGGGGCATCGTCTTCGCGATCGTGGTGCTGGTGCGCGCCTTCGGCTGGTCGGACGGCAGGACGCTCGTCGCGCAGTCCTACGATCAGGCGAAGGAGAAGAGCGCCGAGCAGTCGGCCGCGCGCAAAGCCAAGCGGCAGGCGAAACGGGAGACCAGGCACCAGCACCACGCGGGCGCGGCTTCAACTAATCAGCCCGGCGAGGCCCTTGACGAGGAGGTAGAGGCCGACCCCGGCTGAGATCGCCACGCCGAGCTGGCGGCGGTGTTCGGTGAACCACTGGTTGGTGCGCTCGAGCAGCCCGGCCGCGCGGTCGGGGTAGGCGAGCAGCATCAGCATCGGCAGCTCGATCAGCCACAGCATCACCGCGACGGTCACGAGCAGCGACAGCAGTTCGGCGCTTTTCGCGAGGTGCGCGTCGGCGAGCGTCTTGACCGCGGCGATGTAGATCGGCGAGGGGAGCACGTAGAGCGTGACGCCGAGCACGAACGCGAGCCGGCGGCTCTCGAGGTAGCGCGCGATTTTCGAGGGTTCGCCCTGCTTCGCGGGGTCCGCCGAGTCCGCGGGGTCCGCCGGGTCGAGCGGTTTGCGGCGCAGGTGGGCGGCGAGGCCGAGCAACGCCACGCCGAGCACGAGGTCGAGCGCGGCGCTCGGCGCCCAGTGGTCGGGCCGGTCGCGCCGAGTTCGTCGAGCACGACGAGCATCAGCACGCCGAGCGCGTAGGTGACGAGCAGCGCGCCGAGCACGAACACGAACACGCGCGACTTCAGCTGCTCGCCGCGGCCGAGCGCGATCACCGCGAGCACGGCGGGCGGGTAGATCGAGGCGGCGAGCGCCAGCTCGAGAGCTTGGGCGGGCACGTCAGGAACCCTGGCGAGGCTCGTCGGTCGGATCGGTGCGCGCCACGGGCCGCACTCTGTCAGATCGATGGGACCGTGGGCGAGTTTGTGTGAGACTGCGACGATGCGGGCGAGCCGGCCGAGGGTCGCGGTGGTGGGCCATGTCGAGTGGGTGCAGTTCGCGCGCGTGCCCCACGTCCCGCGCGCCGGCGAGGTGGTTCACGCGCGCGAGGCCTTCGAGGAGCCGGCGGGTGGCGGCGCGGTGGCGGCCGTGCAGCTGGCGCGCCTGGCCGGCGGGGCTGCGTTGCTGACGGCGCTCGGCGATGACGAGCTCGCGCGCCGCTCGATCGCCCGTCTGGGTGAGCTCGGCGTGGAGACGTATGCTGCCCAGGCATTCTCGGCCCAGGCGCCCTCGACCCGAACGTCCTTGCCCCAGACGGCTGCGACCCGCAAGGCGGCGACGCTCGTGGATGGGGCCGGCGAGCGCACGATCATCACGTACGGGCCGCGTCTGGAGCCGCGCGGGGAGGACGGGGAGCTGCCGTGGGGCGAGCTCGCGCGGATCGACGCCGTGTACTTCACCGCCGGCGATCTCGCCGCGCTGCGGGCCGCGCGGGCGGCGCGGGTGCTCGTCGCGAGCCCGCGCGCGGGGGCGGTGCTCGGGCACGGGGTCGAGCTGGACGCGCTGGTGCTGAGCGGCGAGGATGAGATCGAGCGCCGCGAGGCCGAGCGCGCGTTGGATCGGGCCCGCCTGGTCGTGAGGACCGCGGGCGCGCACGGCGGCGACTACCGGGAACGCGGGGGCGGGTCGGGGACGTGGAGCGCCGCGCGGTTGCCGGGCGCGCCGGTCGACGCTTACGGCTGCGGCGACTCGTTCGCCGCGGGGCTCACGTACGGGCTCGGCGCGGGTCTCGACGTGCCGGCCGCGCTGGCGCTGGCGGCTCGCTGCGGCGCCGTGTGCCTGACCGGCCATGGTCCCTACGAGCATCAGCTACATGGGACGGAAGTGTGATTAAAGGAGCGAGATCTTTGCATGCACTTTGAAGAGTGCGTGACACCATTGATATACGCACTCTCCAAACAGTAACGACCCCCCGCCCCTCTTTATCTTTGTGTCAAAAGCGCGACGATTTGTGCCAAGAATGCGATGGTGTGTGCCAAGAACGTGACGACCGTGCAGAAAACGCCACGACTGTGTCAGAAGTGCGACGACAGCGTGACGCTGAAGTGCCCAAATTGTGCCCGCGATGTGACAGGAAGATAAAGGCCGGCCAAGATGGGGTGCTCTCTAGAGACCGCGTAGTACCTTTGTTGTACGCAGTCTTAAAAGTACAACAACACCCCCGCCCTCTTTAGGTAAATAACGTGTGCCGAAATTGCGACGATGGTGTGCGTGAAAAGATTAAAAAGATATAGCCGGATCAGGAATGGAAAAACAGATGGATGTGCCAGCGATTTTGTGCGCAGCTAGTAACCGTGCTCGACAAGATTGGCAAGTGGCTCGCCACGGAGATAGCACCCAACCTGCTCGCCGACGAGCGCGTACGCGCGCCGTTGCGCGGCCAGCGTGTCACCCGCGATGTGGGGGGTGATCAAAGTGCCCGGCGCATCCCACAGCGGGTGATCGGCCGGCAGCGGCTCGGGGTCGGTCACGTCGAGCGCGGCCCGCACCCGCCCCGCCCGCAGCAGCCCGAGCAGCGCCTCGGTGTCGACGATCGGCCCGCGCGCGGCGTTCACGAGCAGCGCCCCCGGGCGCAGGCGCCCGAGCAGTTCGGCGCCGAGCAGCCCGGTCGTCTCGGGCGTCAGCGGCAGCAGCACGACGACGATCTCCGCGCGCCCCAGCAGCGCGGGCAGGTCCCCGACCGCGTGCACGCCCGGGCGGGCGTGGCGCGCGACGCGGATCGGCTCGACCCCGAACGGCGCCAGGCGCGCCTCGACCGCGCCGCCGATCGAGCCGTCGCCGAGGATCATCACGGCGCTGCCGGCCAGCTCGCTCGGCTCACGGCGCTCCCAGCGGTGCTCGCGCTGGCGGTCGCGCAGCTCGCCGAGCCCGATCGTCGAGGCGAGGATCGTCGCCAGCACCCACTCGGCCACGGCGATGTCGCGGGTGCCGCCCGCGTCGCAGATCCGCACGCCGGGCGGGCGAACGGCAGCAGCCAGTCGACGCCCGCCGAGAGCGTCTGCAACACCCGCAGCCCCGGCATCTGCCCCAGCCGCTCGAGCACGCGCGCATCGCCCGAGGGCGGGACGAGAAACTCCGCGTCGAGGATCTCCGGCGGCAGCTCGCCCTCGCCCGGGATCAGGCCGAGCGAGACGTCGCCGGGGAGCTCGCCGAGCGCGTCGCGACCCTCCCGATCAGGTATCCATAGATTCATGCCCATGCGTGTGGACGAGTCTATGGAGCCGGAGCCTGACTGATGCTGCAACTGCGCGTGTTCGGGGACAAGGCGGCGATCGCCGACGTCGCCCGGCGCCTGGACGGGCTCGAGGGCGCCACGCACGTGAGCGTCGCCGCCGGGGTGCACGACGGCGAGGCGCTCGTCTCGGCCGACATCCGCGCGTCCGTGGCCGACACGGCGCTCGAGTTGATCGGCGCGCTCGGGATCCCGGCCGAGGACGTCGCGCTGCTGCGCCTGGACACGATCGACCCGACGGCCGCCTCCGAGGAACCGGTCGCGCTCGTGTGGGCGGACCTGCTGGGGCGCGCGCGTCTGAACGCCCGCACGGCCGCGCGCTACCTCGTGTTCATGGCGGTAGCCGGGGTGATCGCTGCGTTCGGCGTGATCGAACAGGACCAGGTCCTGATCATCGGCGCGATGGCCGTCGCGCCCGACCTGCTGCCGATCACCGCTACCTGCACGGGCCTCGTGCTGCGCCGCCCGCGGCTGATCCGCCGGGGGCTGACCTCGCTGCTCTTGGGGCTCGCCGTCGCGTGCCTCTTCGCCGCGCTGATCACCGGGTTGCTGAACCTGCTCGACCTCTTGCCGGCGAACTTCGACGTCCACCAGATCGGCCTCACCTCCCAGCAGCACGTCAGCGCCGAGACGTTCTTCGTCGCGCTCGCCGCCGGCGTCGCCGGGATGCTCGCGGTCGAGACGCGCGCGTCGATGGGCGTCGGCGTCGCGATCTCCGTCACGACGATCCCGGCCGCGGCCTTCCTCGGCGTCGCCGCCGGCGTCGGGCAGTTCTCGAAGTCGCTCGGCGCGCTCGGCGTGCTCGGCACGAACATCGCGATGATGCTGCTCGGCGGCTCGCTCGCGCTCGCGGTTCAGCGTCGGCTCAACTCGTAATTTCACATACGGAGGTGACGCGGGCGTAGACTCGTCGCTGGATGACCAACGATCTTGCGCGCTGGCAGTTCGCGACGACGAGCATCTACCACTTCCTGTTCGTGCCCGTGACGATCGGGCTGGCGTTCCTCGTCGCGCTCCTGCAGACCGTCTGGTACCGCAACGAGCAACAGGAGTACAAGCGCCTGACGCGCTTCTTCGGGACGCTATTGCTGATCAACGTGGCGGTCGGGGTCGTCACCGGCCTCGTGCAGGAGTTCGAGTTCGGGATGAACTGGTCGGCCTACTCGCGCTTCGTCGGCGACGTGTTCGGCGCCCCGCTGGCGATGGAGGGCCTGGCCGCGTTCTTCCTGGAGTCGACGTTCCTCGGGCTGTGGATCTTCGGCTGGGGCCGCCTCCCCAAGCGCGTGCACCTCGCCTGCATCTGGCTGGTCGCGGCCGGGGCGATGCTCTCGGCGCTGTTCATCCTCGCCGCCAACTCGTGGATGCAGCACCCCGTCGGCTACGTCATGAACAGCCACGGCCAGCCCGAACTGAACAACATCGTCGCCCTCTTCACGAACCCGACGTTCCTGTGGGGCTACGTCCACGTGCTGCTCGCCTCGCTCGTCACCGGCGCGCTCGTGATGCTCGCGATCTGCGCCTGGCAGATCCGCAAGGGGCACGAGGTCGAGTCCTTCGCCTTCGCCGCGCGGATCTCCGTGATCGTGCTTTTGCCGGTGATCGTGCTGCAGTTGTTCGTCGGCAACAAGCTCGGCGAAGTCGAGACCAAATACCAGCCCGTCAAGATCGCCGCCGCCGAGGCGCAGTGGGAAAACTGCCAGCCCTGCTCGTTTTCCGCGTTCCAGATCGGCGGCGGCAAAAACGACCAGACCCCGTCGCAGATCATCCCGATCCCCCACCTCCTCTCGGTGCTCGCGACCGGCACCTTCAACGGGGCGGTCGTCGGGTTGAACCAGCTGCAGAAGCGAAGACGAAAAGAAGTACGGGCCCGGCAACTACATCCCCGACGTCTTCATCCAATACTGGTCGATGCGTGTGATGGCCTACATCGCGACGCTCGTCCTGTTGCTCGCGGCGTGGGGCGGCTGGCTGATCCACCGCGGCCGACTCGCCGAGTCGAAGTGGTTCCTGCGCCTCTCGATCTGGGCGGTCGTGACGCCGTTCATCATGAACACCGCGGGCTGGATGCTGACCGAGAACGGACGCCAGCCGTGGATCGTGCAGGGGCTGATGAAGACGATCGACGCCAACTCCCCTTCGGTCACCTCGACCGACATCTGGATCAGCCTCGTCGCGTTCGTCCTGATCTACATCGCGCTCGGCGCCGCCGACCTGCTGCTGATGTTGCGCTACTCGCGCAAGGGGCTCCCCGACGAGGACGGCGGCGAGTCGGGCGCCTCGGGCGCCGCCGCGACCACGACCCCGGCGCTGTCCTACTGACCGTGGTCTCGTCACGATCCCAAGATTCGATGACGTTGCCCGCGGCGGGGCGCTAGGAACGCGGCCGTGCTGCACCTCGACACGCTCTGGTCGGTCGTGATCGCGATCCTGTGGGTCGGCTTCTTCGTTTTGGAGGGCTTTGACTTCGGCGTCGGCGTGCTGCACACGATCGTCGGCCGCACCGACGCCGAGCGCGCGACGGTGCTGAGCACGATCGGTCCCTGGTGGGACGGCAACGAGGTGTGGCTCGTCGTCGCCGGCGCGGGCATGTTCGCCGCCTTCCCCGGCTGGTACGCGACGATGTTCTCGGCGCTCTACCTCGCTTTGCTGCTCGTGCTAGCGGCGCTGATGGCGCGCGGCGTCGCGCTCGAGTTCGCGCGCAAACACGAGGACGAGCGCTGGCTGCGGGCGTGGACGTGGTGCACGACGCTCGGCAGCCTCCTGGTCCCGCTGCTGCTCGGCATCGGCCTCGGCGATCTGCTGGGCGGCCTGCCGATCGACTCCTCCCACGAGTTCACCGGCAACTTCTTCGACCTGCTCACCCCCTACGGCCTGTGGACCGGCGTGACGCTGCTCGGGCTCTCGCTGCTGCACGGCGCGACCTTCATCAAGCTGCGCACGACCGGCGAGCTGCGCGAGCGCGCCCGCGCCGTCGCGCGGCCCCTGGGCTGGGCCGCGATCGCGCTGGTCGTCGGCTTCGTGATCTGGACGCGCTCGGTCGCCGGCGGCCCCACGATCCCCGACCCCGTCGAGGTCCTCGCGGTGATCGCGGTCGTCTTCGCCGTGCTGCTGGCAGCGACCGATCACGACGGCTGGGCCTTCTCCGCCTCGGCCGTCGCGATCGCCGCCTGCGTCGGCTCGATCTTCATCGACCTCTACCCGCGCGTGATGGTCTCCAGCACCGATGCCGCCTACAACCTGACGGTCTCCAACTCGGCCTCCGGCCACTACGCGCTCGTCGTGATGACGATCGTCACCGTGATCTTCTTCCCGCTCGTGCTCGTCTACCAGGGCTGGTCGTTCCACGTCTTTCGCGCGCGCGTCACCGGTGGGCCGGAGACGGGCGATGCGAAGTCCTCGGTACCGCCGACCACACCTTCTCCACCGTCAGGGCCGGCCACGCCCGCGATACGTCCGGCCGCGCCGCCGGCGTAGTAGTCCTCGGTCAGCCGAGCTGGCCGGTCTCCCGCTCGCGCCGCCACAGCTCCGCGTAGCGCCCGCCCAACGTGAGCAACTCCGTGTGCGTGCCGCGTTCGAGCACGCGGCCGTGGTCGAGCACGAGCACCTCGTCCACCTCCTCCAGCCCCGTCAGCCGATGCGTGATCAGCAGCGTCGTTCGTCCCTCGGTGACCGCGAGCAGGTCGGCGACGATCGCGTCGGCGGTCTGCGTGTCGAGGTGCTCGCCGGGCTCGTCGAGGATCAGCACGGGGAAGTCGGCGAGCAGCGCGCGGGCGATCGCCAGGCGCTGGCGCTGGCCGCCGGACATGCGTGCGCCGCGCTCGCCGACCTCGGTCCGCAGGCCCACTGGCAGTCCGCGCGTCCAGTCGAGCAGCCGCGCCGCGGCGAGAGCGTCGTCGAGCTCTTCCTCGGTGGCCCCGCGCCGGGCCAGGCGGAGGTTCTCTTCGAGCGTGTTGTCGAACACGTGCGCGTCCTGTGAGACGAGGCCGACCGCGCGCCGGACCTCATCTCCGTCGAGCTCGTCGAGCTCGATGCCGTCGAGCGTGACCGAGCCGCCCGCGTAGGGGAGGAAGCGCAGCAGCACACCCGCGAGCGTCGACTTGCCGGCGCCGCTCGGCCCGACGACCGCCACGCGCCGACCCGGGCGCAGGTCGAGGTCGATGCCGATCGAGCGCCCAGCGTGTCTGGCCCGGGTAGCGGTAGCGCAGGTTGCGTGTCTGCAGCGTCGGGGGGCTGGGTCGCGGGCGTGGATGGGGACGATGCCGACGGGGAGAGTGGCGTGGAGGGCGGCCGCGGGGCTTGTGGGCCGACTGTGGGTCGCGGGATGTAGGGGCGGCTGTGGGGTTGCGGGCGAGAGGGAGGACGGGAGCGTCAGCGGATGGGCGGGCTCCTGTACGGGCGGCGGCGTATCGAGCACCTCGAACACGCGTGCGGCCGCGCGCCGTACGCGCTGCAGGGTCTGCGTCGCGACCGGCAGGCCGGTGACGAGCTCGAAGGCGACCAGCGGGATCAGCGCGATCCCGGCGAGCAGCACGCCGTGCATCCGTCCCGCCGCGACCGCGGCGACACCAACGAGCAGCGCCCCCCACATCGCCAGGCCCGTGCACAGGCTCGTCAGCCCCTGGCCGATGCCCGCGGTGCGTGCGCTCGCCGCGGCGAGCCCGGTCAGCTCGGCGTCCGCGGCGAGGGCGATCTCCCAACTGCTCTGCCGTGGCGCCGTTCACGGCCAGCTCGGGGGCGCCCTCGATCAGGTCGACCACAGCGTCGGTCAGCTCCCCGCGCGCTGCCGCCTGCCGCGCCTCCGCGCGCGCGGCCAGCGCGCCGGTCAGCCATGGCACGAGCGTTCCGGCGACCAGCAGTGCGCCGAGCAGGATCAGGCCCGCGGCGGGCAGCATCCACCACTCGAGCACGACGGTCGCCGTCCCGACGATCAGCGCGATCGCGAACGGGGGCACGACCCTGACGAGCAGGTCCTGCAGCGAGTCGACATCGCCGATCAGGCGTGCCAGCAGATCGCCACTGCCGAAGGCGGGCAGGCCCAGCGGTGCCAGGAGCTCGAGGCGTTCGTACACGCGCACCCGCGTGTTCGCCAGCACGCGCAGCGCCGCGTCGTGGCCGACGATCCGCTCGCCGTAGCGGCACAGCCCGCGCGCGAGCGCGAAGAACTGCACGCCGACGATCGCGATCGCCACGGCCGACTCCTGCGGGCGCTGCGAGGAGCGCGAGATCAGCCAGGCCGAGGTCGCGATCAGGCCGATCGCGGCGGCCACCGCGCCCGCGCCGAGCAGCGTCGCGAGCGCCAGCCGCCCGGCGGCCGGTCGCGCGATCGCGAGCGTTCGTAGCAGCGGCGCTCGCGGTCCGTGCTCGTCTGGGGGCAGGGCGTTCACGCCGCGACCTCAACCGCTTGGTCGATCGTTACAACTCGGTCGGCGATCGCCACGAGGGCGGGGCGGTGGGCGACGAGCACGACCGTGCGTCCGCGGGCCAGGCGCGCGATCGTCCGCACGATCTCGCGCTCGGTTTCGCCGTCGAGGTTGGCGGTCGGCTCGTCGAGCAGCAGCAGCGGCGTGTCGCGCAGAAACGCGCGCGCGAGCGCGACCCGCTGGCGCTCCCCGGCGGACAGGCCGGCGCCGCGCTCGCCGAGCACCGTGTCGAGGCCGTCGGGCAGTCTCTCCACGACATCGGTGAGGCCGGCGGCCTCGATCGCGGCGCTGACCTGCTGGGTCGTCGCCGCCGGGCGACCGAGGCGCACGTTCGCGGCGATCGACGCGCCGAACAGGTGCGGGCGCTGCGGCACCCACGCCAGGCGCTCGCGCCAGGCGCCGATATCGAGCTCGGCCAGGTCAGACCCCGCCGACGCGGACCGTCCCGCACGCGGGTACGACGAGCCCCAGCAGCACGCCGAGCAGCGTCGACTTGCCGCAGCCGCTGGGTCCGACGAGCGCGAGCACCTCGCCCTCGCGGATCGTCAGCGAGATATCGTCGAGCGCCGGCTCGGAGCGCCCCGGGTAGCTGACCCGCAGTCCCTCGACCGTGATGTTCGCGCCCTCCGGATCGGGATCGCGAAGGTGATCGTTTACCGGCAGCCCCGCGACGGTCCGTTCGGTGAGCGGCGGATCGGGGATGTCGGTGCGCATGCCGTGCGCCGGCGCGGGCTCCTGCAGCACGGCAAAGACCTGCTCGGCGGCGGCGATCCCCTCGGCGCTCGCGTGGTAGTTGGCGCCGAGCCGGCGCAGCGGCAGATACGCCTCGGGTGCGAGCACGAGCGCGAACAGTGCGGTGCGCAGATCGAGCTCGCCGCCCAGCAGTCGCAGCCCGATCGCGACCGCCACGAGCGCGACCGAGATCGTCGCGACGAGCTCGAGGATCAGCGAGGAGAGGAACGTGATCCGCAACGTCCCGAGCGTTGCCCGGCGGTAGCGTTCGGTGATCTCGCCGATCGCCTGTGCCTGCGCCTTCGCGCGGCCGAAGACCTTCAGCGTCGGCAGTCCCGCGACGACGTCGAGGAAGTGGCCGGCGAGCCGCTCGAGGATGCGGAACTGGCTGTCCATCCGTTCCCTGGTGGCGGCGCCCACGAGCGCCATGAACAGCGGGATCAAGGGGATCGTGAAGGCGATGATCGCCGCCGAGATCCAGTCGTTCCAGACGACGGCGGCGACGATCACGACCGGCACGATCACGGCGAGGATCAGCTGCGGCAGGTACAGCGAGAAGTAGCCGTCGAGCGCGTCGATCCCGCGTGTGGCGAGGATTGCCAGCTCGCCTGTGCGCTGCTCGCGCGAGTGGTCGAGGCCGAGCGTCGCGACGCGCTCCAGCAGGGCCGTGCGCAGCTGCGACTTCGCGCGCGCAGATGAGCGGCTTGCGGCCAGCTCGGCCGCCCACGCGACCGCCGCGCGCGCGAGCACGACGAGCAGCAGCGCGGTCAGCGGCGTCCGCAGTTGCGCGAGGTCTCTGCCGCCGAGGAACGCGCGCGCGACGACGTCCGCCAGCAGCCATGCCTGCGCGACGATCAACAGCGCGCTGAGCACGCCGAGCGCGACCGACAGAAACAGGAACGTGCGGGTCGCGCGGGCGTAGGCGAGCAGCCTCTGATCGAGCGCCTTCACCGCTCAATCATGACCGACTCAGGAGTCGCCGAGCTCGCCGTCGATCACCTGGTTCTGGGGGTCGCCGACGCGCGCGCTGATCCAGTCGATCAACACCTTCAGGCGGTGCCCGGGCCCGCCGCCGCTCAGGTAGTACATGTGCACCGTCAGGTAGGTGAAGAACGCCGGGCGCCCGGAGAGCCGGTGGCCGCGGATTTCGCACACCGGGTCGACCAGCGTCACGTCGACGTCGGCGCCGCGCAGCTCGCGCGCCGCCGTCAGGCCGCCGAACCCGCCGCCGACGATCACGACCTTGCGCCGGGGACCGCTAATTACGTGATCTCCTCGAGCATCTCCGAAAGGATGATCCGCGCCGCCGCCTCGATCAGCGCGAGGTGTGAGAAGGCCTGGGGGAAGTTCCCCAGGTGCCGCCCGGTGCTCGTGTCGAACTCCTCGGCGTACAGGCCGAGCGGCGAGGCGACGCTGAGCAGCCGTTCCATCAGGTCGCGGGCGCGCTGGTCCTCGCCGACGACCGCCAGGCCGGAGACCAGCCAGAAGGAGCAGATCAGGAAGCTGCCCTCCTTGCCGGACATGCCGTCGTCGGTCTCGCCCGTGCGGTAGCGCAGCACGAAGCCGTCCTCGGTCAGGTCATCCGCGATCGCGAGCACGCTCGCGCGCAGGCGCTCGTCGCCCGCGGGCAGGAAGCCGAAGATCGCGGCCAGCAGATTGGAGGCGTCGAGCGCGTCTGTCTCGTAGTGCTGGCGCAGGACGCCGTCCTTCGTCAGCCCGTGGGCGAGGATGTCCGCCCTGATCTCCTCGGCCGTCTCGTGCCATGTGGCCTGGAGCTTCGAGTCGCCGCGGATCGCCGCGAGCTTGCTCGCGCTGTCCATCGCGACCCAGCACATCAGCTTCGAAGAGACGTAGTGCTGCGGCGCGCCGCGCGCCTCCCAGATGCCCTGGTCGGGCTCGCGCCAGATCTTGATCGCGCACTCGGCCTGCGCCTGCACGAGCGGCCACAGCCGCCGCGGCAGCCGTTTGGAGCGGCGCGTATGCAGCAGGATCGAGGCCAGCGCCGCGCCGAACACATCGTTCTGGCGCTGGTCGAAGGCACCGTTGCCGACGCGCACGGGGCTCGCGCCGGCGTAACCGGAGAGGTCATCGCGCGAAGACTCCGTCAGATCGCGCCGCCCGTCGATCCCGTACATGATCTGCAGTGCGCCGTCCGCATTTGGCTCGAGATCGGCGACGAACTGCATGAACTCCTCGGCCTCCCAGTCGAGGTTCAGGTAGTGCAGCGCCTGCAGCGTGAAGGTCGAGTCGCGCAGCCAGGTGTAGCGGTAGTCCCAGTTGCGTTCTCCCCCCGGCGTCTCCGGCAGCGAGGTCGTCAGCGCCGCGACGGTCGCGCCGGTCGGCATGTACGTGAGGCCCTTGATCGCGAGCGCCGAGCGCTGGATCGGATCGCGCCAGCGATGGTCGGGGATGCGGGCGCGACTCAGCCAGTCGCGCCAGAAGCCGGCGGTCGCGGCCAGACGCTCGTTGGCTTCGTCGAGGCTCTGCGGGGATGCCAGCTCCTCGGCCCAGGAGAGCGAACAGAAGATCTGCTCGCCCTGCTTGAGCACGTGCCTGGCTCTGACGCGGTCGCCCTCCGTGCCCGCCGCCATGTCGGTTTGCAGCCGGATCGTCACCCCGGCGCCGCTCGCGTCGGCGGTGTGTCCATCCTCGCTGAGCGTCCACTCCGCCGGGACGCGCCCGTAGTCGAAGGCCGGCTCGCACGTCAGCTCCATCTCGATCTCGCCCGAGAGGCAGATCGCGACGCGCACGAGCAGGTGTTCGGCGTCTTCGTCGGTCGGCGGGCGGGTGTGCGGCGTGATCTTGTCGACGCCGCGGCGGGGGCCGATGACCAGCGCGTCGCGCACGATCGCCCAGCCGGTCGGCGTGCGCCAGGTGGTCAGCAGGATGTTCGTCCCCGGCTCGTAGATCCGTGCCGAGGGCACGTTCACGCCGAACGGCCCGAAGCGGAAGTCCCCCGCCTGGCGGTCGAGCAGCGTGCCGAACACGCTCGGGGCGTCAAAGCGCGGCACGCACAGCCAGTTGACGCTCCCGTCCGGCGCCATCAGCGCGCCGGTGTGGCAGTCGGAGAGAAATGCGTAATCGGCGATCGGCGGGAACGGCGAGGGCATCGCCGCGCTCTGCGGCATCGCTTCGTCGCGGCTGTCGGTGGCGCCCGGGCCGGCGTCGCTCGCGGCGGTCTTACTCGCAGGACTGTCTTTCGGTGTCGCTTTTTTTGACGTTGTCGCGCTCATGACCGCACCTGTGGGGCGCTCGGGTTTGGGTTGCCCTTCTCTGTCTTTGCGGGGCTCATGACTGCACCCACGGTCCGCGCCACTTGCCGAATCCCCGCACCAGGCCGTCCGCCTCCACGGGACCCCACGAGCCGGGGGCATAGGGGTGCACCGGCGGCGGCTGTTCGAGCAGTGGTTGGAAGATCCGCCAGGTCTCTTCGACCGCGTCCTGGCGGGTGAAGCGGGTGGCATCGCCGCGCATCGCGTCGAGCAGCAGCACCTCGTACGGTGTCGGCGCCTCGCCGCCCTGGTCGGCGAACTCGACGTCGAGCGTGACCGCCTCGGGTCCTTCGGCGTCGGCGCGGTGGGCGTCGATGATCGTGCGCACGCCGGTCGAGGGGTCGAGCTTGACGACGAACTGGTTCGGCTCGGGGCGGCGGTGGGAACCGTTTTCCATGAAGCCCAGGCGCGGCGGCTCGCGGAACACGGCGCGGATCTCCGTCTGCGTGACGGGGAGCTTCTTCCCGGTGCGGATGAACCACGGCACGCCCGCCCAGCGCCAGTTGTCGATGTCCAGGCGCATCGCCGCGTAGGTCTCGGTGCGTCGATTCCGCGGCGACGCCGTCGATCTTCAGGTAGCCGTCGTACTGGCCGCGCACGTAGTGCTTCGGATCAGCCGGCCCGATCGAGCGGAACAGCGAGAACTTCGCGTCCTTCAGCGTTTCCGCGTCGGCGCCGGCCGGCGCCTCCATCGCGGCGAGCGCGACGACCTGCATCAGGTGGTTGACGACGACGTCGCGCAGCGCGCCGACGGGATCGTAGAAGTGCCCGCGGTCCTCGACGCCGAAGTCCTCGGCCATCGTGATCTCGACATACGCGATGTGGTTGCGATTCCAGATCGGCTCGATCATCGTGTTCGCGAAGCGCAGATACAGCAGCTCGTCGGTGCCCATCTTCCCGAGGAAGTGGTCGATCCGGTACAGCTGCGACTCGTCGATCGACTCGTGGATTTCCGCCGCGAGCGCGCGCGCGGACTGGAGGTCGTGGCCGAACGGCTTCTCGACGACCACGCGCGCGGTCTGTGTCAGGTTCGCGTCCTTCAGCTGCTTGATCACCGCCCCGAACAGGAACGGGGGAATCTCCAGGTAGAAGACCGGGCTGCGCGCGTCGCCGATGGCGGCCGCCAGGCGCTCGTACGTGGCCTCGTTGGTGAAGTCGCCGCTGACGTAGGACAGGCGCGCGGCGAAGCGCTGGAAGACCTCGAGGTCGAGCGACTCGCCACACCCTTCGATACACGCGCGCGCGTGCTCGCGCAGGTGCTCGAGCGTCCAGTCGTCGCCCGCGACGCCGACGACCGGGCAGTTCAAGAGGCCGCGCTTCTCCAGGCGGTAGAGCGAGTGGAAGGTCATCACCTTCGCGAGGTCCCCGGTGATCCCGAAGACCACGAGCACGTCGGCCGCGGCCGCGCCGGGGGCGGGGTCACGATCCGTGGTTGGCGGCTGAGCTGGCACGGCTGGGCTCATACGTCCGGTCCTTTCGGTCGCGTCGGCGGCTGGCTCCGCCTTATCCCCTCAAGCGGAATCGATGATCCCACACGGCGCGACCCGGCGTCAGACCGATTTGTGAACGCCGGTTTTGTGTACGTCTCTCCGGCAAATATGCAGGATCGCGCAGATAGTGGATCGGAGACCGTCCAATCGATCCCATCTGCGCGATCGCGCAAATAGGACGCCCTCAGCTTCAGAAAGTCCGCGGGGTCCGGGCCGGCGCCCGCTCACGCCGCGCGGCTGGCTCCAAATCGGGGTTGACCCAGCCGGCGTCGGCCTGGCTGAAGTTCGTGCCCGGCGGGACGATCTCGTCGATCCGGTCGAGCATGTCGTCTGACAGCTCGACCGCGACCGCCCCGAGCTGGGACTCGAGCTGCTCGATCGTGCGCGGTCCGATGATCGCCGCCGTCACGGCGGGGTGGCGGATCACGAACGCGATCGCGAGGTGGATCAGCGAGATGCCCGCCTGCTCGGCGAGCAACGTCAGCTGCTCGACGGCGTCGAGCTTGCGCTGGTTGGCCGGGATCGCGAGGTCATAGCGGGCCGGCAGCCGCTGCGCGCGCGTCGAGGAGGGCGCATCCTGGCCCTTGCGCCATTTACCCGACAGCCAGCCGCCGGCGAGCGGGCTCCAGGGGATCACGCCCATGCCGTGGCGGCGGGCGGTGCCCAGCAGCTCGGCCTCGACGCCGCGGACCAAGAGCGAGTAGGGCGGTTGCTCGCAGACGAAGCGCTCGAGCCCGCGCTCGCGCGCGGCCCACTGCGCCTCGACGACGCGCGAGGGCGGGAAGGTCGAGGAGCCGAGGTAGCGGATCTTGCCCTGGTGGACGAGGTCCGAGAGCGCGCCGAGCGTCTCCTCGACGTCGGTGTCGGGCTCGGGGCGGTGGACCTGGTAGAGGTCGATCCAATCGGTTTTCAGGCGGGTCAGCGAGCTCTCGACCTCTTTGACGATCCAGCGCCGCGAGTTGCCTCGACGGTTCGGATTCTCGCCCATCGAGCCGTGGAACTTGGTCGCGAGCACGACGTCGTCGCGGCGTCCGGCGAGCGCCTTGCCGACGATCTCCTCGGACTCGCCCCGCGAGTAGACGTCGGCGGTGTCGACGAAGTTGATCCCGGCGTCGAGCGCCGCGTGGACGATCCGGATCGAGTCCTCGTGGTCGGGGTTGCCCCAGGCGCCGAACATCATCGCCCCGAGGCACAGCGGGCTGACCTCGACTCCGGTGCGTCCCAGCGTGCGGTGCTCCATGGATTCCTCCGATCCCTCGTCATCGTCGCCTAACGTGCTCCACTGCTGCTTTAGCAGGTCGCGGCGGCTGCTCCTGCTACGCGCTGACAGAGGTGTGCGACACCTGATGTTCGCACGCTTGTTCGTAGAGAGTCTCTGGTGCCATATCGACACCGTTAGGCCAGACGACGGTACCGAGCCCGGGGTCGACGCGGACCTGGGCGAAGAATGCCTGGTTAGCTAGCGGCTCAAACACGCGGCGCCAATTACGTCCGGTGAAGTCGACATCGCCGACGACCCCATCCCCGAAGGTAAGCCGTAACTGATGATCCCCGATTACCTCGACGCCCGTCACATCGATGAGCTTGTCCATGGTCGGAATTTTAGCGCAGGGGCGCGATCGGGTTCAGTTGGTATTCCTCGACTGCGAGATCCCAGTCAGCTCGCAGCTCGTCTGTATGCAGCTCGGTCCAGGCCTGCACGAGTCGGAGTTGGCGCTTGGGGAGCGCCCCGACGATGATCTCGCCGTCGAAGTCGAGCGACGCTCTGTACTCGCCATAGCGGGCATGGAAGTGCGGTTGGCCATGATGGCTCTCGTCCCAGTACATCGTGATCGTGATCCCGTAGAAGTAGCTGAGCCTTGGCATGATGTCCCTGCCTCAGTAGCTGTCGCTGCTCAAGACATGCCCCTGGATTCTCAGCAGGGTCACGAGCGCGAGTGCGGTCAGGTCGTGCAGATTGCGTACGGCCGTCTCGCCACGGCACACGTGATCAGACCCACTCAAACCCCGAACGATCGCGTACCACGCCCCCTGGCACGCCAGCTGGAATGCCGCCAGAACGGCTCTGTAAAGCCAGTTAGGCCCAATACCGTAAACTTAGTGTCTGGTGGGGTGGGTATTGTGGCGGTGTGCCTCGGGCTGGTCAGCTCAAGCCGCTATCGGATTCGCGTTTGACGGATCACATCTCGGTCGGGGTTTTGACGCGGGTGTTTCCGCCGGAGTTGGTGGATGGGGTGGTGGCTGAGGCGGGGCGTACGGAGCAGTCGTCATCGGTTGTTGCCGGCGCGTGTGGTCGTGTATTACGTGCTGGCGATGGCGTTGTTCGCTGACTCGTCTTATGAGGAGGTGATGCGTCAGTTGGTGGAGGGGCTGGCGTGGGATTCGGGCTGGCGAGCAGTCTTGGGAGGTGCCGAGCAAGGTCGCGATCTATAAAGCGCGTCAACGGCTGGGTCAGGAGCCGCTTGAGCTTTTGTTTCGTGCGGTCGCGGGACCGTTGGCGAGTGACGCGACGCGGGGGGCGTTCTATCGCGGGTTGCGGCTGATGAGCTTGGATGGCACGTGCTTGGACGTGGCCGATACCGAGCACAACGAGACGGAGTTCGGGCGGCCGGGCTCGTCGCGGCGAGAAGGTGGCGGGGCGTTCCCGCAACTGCGTTTGGTGGCGCTGGCGGAGTCGGGCACGCACGCGATCATCGACGCGGCACTCGGTCCCTATCGTGAGCCTGAGAAGGCACTGGCTGATCGGCTGTGGGACTCACTGAAGGACGGGATGCTGTGCCTGGCCGACCGCGGCTTCTACGGCTTTGAGTGCTTCCAGAAAGCCCGTAGTACAGGGGCACAGTTGCTGTGGAGGGTCAAGTCCAACGTCTGTCTGCCACGCGAGCAGACGCTCCCGGACGGCTCGTATCTGACCAGTATCTACGCCGCGCAAGGACCGCGAAGCCAAACGCAACGGGCAGCCGGCGAGAGTCCTTGAGTACCGACTCGAGGATCCCGCGCTCGGCGAAGAGAGCAGCGCTACCGGCTGATCACTACGATCCTCGACCCTGAGCGGGCGTCCAGCGAGCGAGCTCGCCGCGCTGTATCCGCAGCGCTGGGAGATGGAGTCAGCACTCGATGAGCTCAAGACCCACCAGCGCGGCCCCAGGGTGGTGCTTCGCTCCAAGGCACCCGACGGCGTCTACCAAGAGGCCTACGGTCACCTTGCCACCCACTACGCGATCCGTCGCGTGATGCACGACGCCGCGCTCCAAGCAGACATCGTCCCTCATCGATTGTCGTTCATCCGCGGCCTCCGCGCCGCCCGCCGCAGCACCCGCACCCACCCGGGGCTTTCCCCCCCTGACGATCGCTACCGCCCATCAGCACGCGATCGCCGAGATCCTCGCTGAACCACTACCCGAACGCCGCCGACGCGAGAACCCCCGCGTGATCAAGCGCAAGATGAGCAAGTGGCCCGTCAAGCGACCCGAGCACCGCAACTGGCCCCAGCCAACCGAGCGACACAATCACCATCCTAGCCGCCTAAGTTTACGGTATTGCAGTTAGGCCTTCTTGACGGTTAGGGCTTGCTCTCCCTCTCTCTCTCTCTCTCTCTCTCTCTCTCTCTCTCTCTCTCTCTCTCTCTCTCTCTCTCTCTGCTATTGGCGTTCTAGCCCAAAAAGCGCTGCAAATGGCGCAGAAACTCAGCTTCTAGGAAACACCCGCCGCGCCTCTGAGCGCGGCACTGGCCGGCCCCCGTTTTTCGGTCCACCGCGTGTGAGAGTTGGTGGATAGAAGTGAGTGGAGGGTAGCGGGTGGTTCGGTCGTGTCGTGCGGAGCGTAGCGGAGCACGACACGACCGGCGCGTCCCTGAATGGGGGGTCATGCTGCCTCGCGCTCGGTGATGCTGGTGGCGCACTGTGCGGCGAACGCGGCCGGTGTTTTCATCCCGAGCGCGGAGTGGGGTCGTCGCTGGTTGTAGTCCTCGCGCCAGTCACCGATCACGACTCGTGCCTCGGTGAGGCTGAGAGCTCCTCGACGTCGAGCAGCTCGTCACGGACGCGGGAGTGAAAGGACTCGACGAACGGGTTCTGCCACGGTGAGCCCGGCTCGATGAACACGGTCCCGGTCTTCGCCAGCACACACCAGTCTCTGAGCGCGTGCGCAGTCATCTCCGGGCCGTTGTCGCACCGCAGGAACTCCGGCGCGCCGCGCCCGCCGAGGAGGCGCTCCAGCTCGCTCACAACCCGGTCAGCGTCGATGTTGCGCTCCACCAGCATTATCAGCGACTCGCGGGTGAACTCGTCGACGATGTTCAGCAGCTTCAGCGCGCGCCCGTCGGCGGTCTGGTCGAACTGGAAGTCAAACGCCCATACGTGGTTGGGCCGCTCGGCACGCAACCGCTGGGCCGGGACCGTTGAGTCTCCCAGCCGTCGGCGCTTGCGCTTACGCACAGGGACCCGCAGGCCCTCCTCGCGCCACAGCCGCTGAACCCGCTTGCGGTTGATCTCCCAGCCCAACTCCCGCAGATGATGGTGCGCACGACGGTACCCCCACCGCGGACGGTCCTTCGAGAACTGCCGCAGCTCCGCCCGCAACGCCGCGTTGTCCTCGGCCCGCTTGGGCTCGCGACGCTGCGTGGAGCGATGCTGCCCGACTACCCGGCATGCCCAGCGCTCGCTGACGCCGAGACGGTCGCAGAGCATCACGACCGCCCGACGCCGGCGGACTGGGCCTACCAGTTTCCCGACGCGATCTCCTTCAACGCCCGGTTCTCGAGCGCCTGGTCAGCCACGATCGCCTTCAAATGGCCGTTCTCGCGCTCCAGCTCCTTCAGCCGCTTGGCGTCCTGCGCCTTCATGCCGCCGTACTGGTTGCGCCAGCGGTGATAGGTCTGCTCGCTGATCTGAAGATCCTTCGCCGCCTCCGGGATCGTCTTGCCCTCACCGATCAGCCGCTCAGCCTCCCGCAACTTGCGGATGATCTGCTCCGGCGAATGTCTGCGTCGCTTCATCGTGGAGTTCCTTCCTCGCCCATAATCGTAGACGCGAAAAACTCTCACAAGGATCGGACCGAGCCTCAGGGGTCAGGCCAGCACGGCTCGTTGTGCTCCCGTGCGCGCCCGTGTAGGGGGTGTGTGCTGATGGCGCCCGAAGGGCGTCGCTCTTACGGCAGCGATGCGCAAGTCGCCGAGCTCCAGCGCGGCCGGATGCTGGACGCGACGTTCGCGCTCGTGTACGAGCTGGGCTATGCGAACGTGTCCGCGCACAAGGTTTCCGAGCGCGCGGGGGTCTCCAACCGGACGTTCTACGAGCTGTTCAGCGATCGCGAAGACTGCTTCCTCGCGGCGTTCGAGTGCGCGCTCCACGCGCTCGCGGCGGCGGCGCAGCCGGCGTGCGACGCGCAGCGGGACTGGGTCGAGCGGGTCCGCGCCGCGCTCGCGGTGTTCCTGGAGGCGCTCGACCGCGAGCCCGCCGTGCGCCGGCTCGTGTTCGTCGAGGCGCTGACGGCCGGTCCGCGGGTGTTGGCGCGCCGCGCACGCGCGCTCGGGGAGCTCGCGACCCTCCTCGACGAGGGTCGCGCCGGCGCGCCGGCGCCGGCCGGGTTGCCGGCGCTCACGGCGGAAGGCGTCGTCGGCGCGGCGTTCGGCGTGATCCACGCGCGGTTGCTGCGGGACGAACGGGCCCCGGTCGCGCCGCTGCTGAACGGGCTGATGGCGACGATCGTGCTGCCGTACAGGGGCGGCGCGGCGGCGGCGCGCGAGCTCGAGCGCCCGCTCGCGGCGCCCGCGATCGACGGCCCGCTCGGCGCCGGCGTGCTCGCGGGCCGCCCGCTCGGTTCGAGCTCGCCCGTCGACTTCCGCCTGACGATCCGCACGCAGCTCGCGCTGACGGCCGTCGCCGAGCTGAGCGCGCGAGGCTCGCACCCGAACAACCGCGAAGTCTCCGAACACATGGGCCTGCACGACCAGGGCCAGGTCTCGCGGCTGATGGGCCGCGTGCAGGCCCAGGGCCTGGTCGAGAACACCCGCCCGCAGACGCGGGCCCGCGGTAAGGGCCTCGCCAAGGCCTGGCGGCTGACGCCGCACGGGCAGGCGGTGCTCGACGCGCACCGCGGCGGGCGGGATGTCTCGGAGGCCCAGCGCGAGAGCGGCATGGGGGTCGGCAACCTGGCCGCCAAGAGCACCCGTGGGGCCAAAAATATCAGCCAAGCGGGTCCGGATTCCGATCCGATCGAGAGATCGGAGCGAAACCTCCGGATTCCGCGCCGGCTGGGAGAAAACCTCCGGGTCCCGCGCCGGTTGACGGCGCTGACCCACGAGGTCTTGACGGCCGTCGCGAACCTCGGCGAACAGGGGGCCTACCCGAGCAATCGTGAGATCGCAAGGACCGCCGGGGTCAAGGACGAGGGCCAGATCTCCCGCGTGCTCGCGCGCCTGCAAGGCCACGGCCTACTCGACAACGCAGGTGGCCCCACAACGGGTGGCAACGCCTGGCAGTTGACGCCCCGCGGCAGTGAGCTCCTGTCCGCGAGCCGTCCGACTCCCCGGGGAGCGAGGCAATGACCCACACATTTCAGCCAGGCCGGTCCGTCTCGACCAAGCAGGCCGTGGAACGTTCAGGCGGCGACGCCGTGGGGCTTGTTTGGATCGGATTCCCGCCCACCCAGCGCGGCGATCATCTCGGCGGGGAGGACGGTGGACGCCTCCCAGATCACAAAGCCCATCAGATGGCCGTCGTCGGGGTCGCGGTCGATCAGGCCCCAGGGGTACTCCTGGCTGACGGCGCGACCTTTCTCGAGGTAGATCGACGCGATATCGACTTCGGGGTCGTAATGCAGTTTCACAGCACCCTCCAGCGTACTCCTTCGAGATCGGTTTTAGCAGGGCCACACGCTGACGATCCGGACCGCCGCGCGGTCGTTGTCATGAGGGTGGTCGTAGACGACTTCGAAGTGCCGCCCGTCGGCGAGCAGGCCGTAGATCCGCCAGTCCGCGCGCCCGCGGTTGATCTGCCGGTCGGCGTGACCCTTGCGGATCGACCGCCCGGCTTCCCCGAAACGCTGCCGCCCGCTCAGACAGAGACAGGCGCATGGGGCTTTGCTACCCACTCCGAAGGCGTCTGGCTCGAACATTTCTCGTTTCCGATACCGCTTGCTCAACAACTCACCCCAGCAGATGTCCACTTGATCATCTACGCGGACAACGGCGATCCCAACAACCCGATACCTGGAATGGAACTCAACGAAAGCGGAGAAGAAGTAACACAAACCGACTGCCTTGGATCGCACGAAAAGCCATCGGCCCTCCCCGGCAACTTCTGCATGTATTTATCGGCCACTAGTAAGAAACAGTTCGAAGAATCTGGTGTAAAATTTTCAGGTATTGGGGATACCAATAATGGATCCCCGTCTTCTGCGTTTGGTCTTATAGCTACGTTCTTCGTCTCAAGCCCTGAAGCTGGCCCCTTCGGCGCAAGCGCTTCGGGGGAGTGGGCGGTAACGGGGCCATAGCCTGATTGGTACAACATTTGATTGGGCGGGTTCCTCGGGGTAATTCCGAGGAACCCGGCCGCCCACTACGGCGCTTACACCTTAGCTTAGGCAGTACCCCATTCCGGGGAGAAAGGCAAGAAAATGAACCGAGGCACAAACATCGATCGCAGCGAACAGGGCAAATCGAGGCCGACTGGTGCTCGTCGAAGCGGGATTGTCCTCCATCCCCGCTCGGTGCTGGTGTCATTCGCGAGCGTGTTTGTGTTGTTCCTGGCGTTTGCCTCGGCGAGCTTCGGCGAAGCCTCAGGCCCGCCGCAATTCGCGTCTTCACTCGAAGCCAGTCAGGTGCATGCGACACGTGCGCTCCTGCATGCCGTCGCCTCCGAACAAACTACTATCAAAGGCCATTTCGTGGTCCAATTGTCCTCCATCAGCGCCAGCGGCCCGTGGTTGACAGTGGCAAGCCTTTCATGCAAAGCGATAAATGGGAACCCAAAGGGATGTAACATCTCAGTTGAGAATCAGCACCTGACGCCTGCGACAACCTACTATGCTCGCGTCGAAGTCAGCGATGAACTTGGTAGTGCCGAATCTACGACCAAATTCACCACTACGGCTGTCTCCGCTCCCGAAATAGTCGAGCCGTACCTCGAAGGGGGTGGCACCAACGTGGTGGAAGAGGAAGGCAGGGCGTTGCGTCCGGTCGAAGTCGGTACGGGTGGCGAGGGTCCTGAAATCGGCCCGACGTTCGCCGAGTTTCTGGCCGAAATCCAGACCGACGGCATCGAAACCGCATATCATTTTGAATACGCGACCAGTGAAGCTGCGTTGGAAGAAGGGAAGGGTATTCCTGTCGCTGGTGGGAGCGGCTCGATCACCGTCGCTGAAGATTTCGCCGATCCTGTGGCTCATCTGACGGGTTTGACGCCAGGGACGACGTATTTTGTGCGTGTCGTCGCGAGTAACACAAAGGGTGTCGCGAAGAGGACGACGCGGTTTGAGACGCCAACGGGACGTCCACCGGCCTTTACAACTGGGGTTAGTGGAGTCACGGAGACCTCGGCTCATGTGGAGGGCAGCGTCGTTCCCGAGAGTGCGGAAACACAGTGGCATTTTGAATACGCGAACTCTGAAGGTGGGCCTTGGACTCCTGTCGCCGGCGCGAGCGGTACGATCACCGCCGCCGAAGCCGACCAGAAGCCTCACGAAGTCGCGGGTGTTCTCGACGGCTTGAATCCCGCGACGACCTATTATGTGCGTTTGTTTGCCGAAAACACGTACGGTCATACGACTTCGGTCTTGCTTTCCGACGATCACTTCGAAACGGCGGGCCCGCCCGTTGCTGTGACGTTCGCGACGCACGGGATTCATGGTGAAACGATGCGGGCCTTGGGCTCGGTGTTGCCGCATGGCTATGACGCTCACTACGATTTTCAGTATGTATCGCAGAAGCATTTCGAAGCGGAAGGCTTCGCCAACCCCGAAGTTACCCCGGAACTGGACGCCGGCGGCGGCAGTACGGCGGAAGGCGAAGGCGTATACAGCCCAGTAGTGGTCGGCGCCGATCTGCCTGGTTTGCGGGCCGGTGAAACCTATCGTTACCGTACCGTCGCGACGAGCACCGCGCCGGGTGATCCGGTCGTAGATGGTGGCGAACAGGTGTTGACGATTCCACCGGCGACGGTGGGTGCAGAAGAAGCGTGTCCCAATCAGGCGTTTCGTGTTGGTCCCTCCGCGCTGCTCCCGGATTGTCGCGCGTATGAACAGGTGACGCCGACCGAGAAGGGTGGCGCGCAGGACGCCTACGGTTACGGGGGGACCCGTACTTATACGACGGTTGGTGAAGACGGTGATCATGTCGATGTTCGTACGCTTGCCAAGTGGGGGTCCAGCGCGGGCGATTTCTGGACAGATTACGTCTTCAGCCGGGGTGCCGACGGTTGGCAGATGACGTCGGTGACGCCGCAGCCGCAGGCCGGTGAGCAAACGTATGAAGCGGAGATCTTCAGCCCGGATCTGACCGATATCGGGGTGCTGAGCTACACCGAAACGCAGCTGGAACGGCTCTCGCCGAGCGTGCAGCTTGGCGAGGGCCCGGTCGGGGGTCCGTATACGCCGGTCGTGTCCGGTTCGAGCCGCGGGTCTGTCCCGGGTCATGTCTCGCTTGAATGGGCGGGCGCGTCCGTCGATTTCAGCACGCTGGTGCTCAGGAGCGAGGATCATGAACTGCTCGGGCACGCGACGGGCACGAGCTCGGGCTATGACCTCTATGAATACGCGGGCGGCCAGTTGCGCCAGCTCAACGTGCTCAGCGGTGGCGCCCCGATCGGCTCGTGCGGCGCGGCGATCGTGAGCGGCGGCCTTGAAGGTGAGAACGGCTCCACCCAGTTCGTCCGCAATACTCGTCACGCGGTCTCGGCGGACGGGTCGCGCGTGTTCTTTGAAGCAGGGACGCGCTTCGATCTGCATATCGGGAACCTGCGCGGGGGTAATGTTCGAGCGGGTGGGCGTATCGCAGGGTTCGTGGCGGGCGTCTGTTTGCTGCTGGCGCTCGCGGCGCCGGGTAGTGCCGGGGCGTTCGCGCTGAAGCCTGGCTCGTTCAAGATCACGCCGTCCACAAGTCAGGCCGGCGCTCATGGTGATCTGACGACGACGTTCAAACTCGTCCACAACGCCGCCGGTGAAACGCAGGGGAACCTGAAGACGACATCGGTCGAACTGCCGCCCGGTTTCGTGGGGTCCGATACGGCTGTGCCTACATGCAACGCGTCCGCGATCCTGCAGGTGCTGCCGGGTGGCCATGCGTCCTGCCCGGCCGACACGCAGATCGGGACGATCAGCTTCGCGCTGGCGATCTTCAAGGACCTCCCCTTTGGTGTGCCGGTGACCGTCCCGCTATATAACATGGAAGTGACCAGTTCGGGTGTTGCGGCGGAGTTTGGCTTCAATTTCAGCAGCATCGTCGTGCAGCTGCTGCCGATCAGGGTGCGACCGAGTGATTTGGGGTTGACGGTCACCAGCGAAGACATCACCGGCGAGGGCGAAATCTCCGAAGTCTCAGCAACCGTATGGGGCGTTCCTGCCGATCCCAGCCATGACGCGTTGCGGGGCCAGACGTGCAATAACGGTGTCTGCACGGGTGGTGGGGAAACGGTCGATATTCCACCCAAGCCGTTTCTCTCCAACCCCACGAGCTGCCCAGCAAGTCCACTGACGGCGACGTTCAAGACCAACGATTGGCAGGACGAAGCGGACGTGCTGACGGAAAGCAGTGAAATCGCGCCGATGGGGGAATGCGAACGCGTGCCGTTCTACCCCTCGATCGAAGTACAACCGACGACGACCTCCACCGAATCGCCGTCGGGGCTGGACGTGTCGCTGCTCGTTCCCCAGACCTGGGAAGACCCCGGTACGATCGCGACAGCGAACCTCGAGGACACGACTGTGACGCTCCCGGAAGGGTTCACGATCAACCCATCCGCGGGGTCCGGCCTGGGCGCGTGCACGCCCGCGCAGTACGAAGCCGAGACCGCGGCGTCGCTGCCCGGTGAAGGGTGCCCCCCGGAATCGAAGATCGGATCGATCGAAATCGAAACGCCGCTGCTGTCGGAAAAGCTCAACGGGGCGGTCTACGTCGCCACGCCGTATGACAACCCCTTCCCCGAACCCGGTCATCCGGGAGGGTCGCTGCTCGCGTTGTATGTCGTCGCGAAGGACCCCGCGCGCGGGATCATCGTAAAAGTCGCCGGCAGGATCGAACCCAACCCCGTCACGGGACGACTGACGACAACGTTCGATGACACCCCCCAGCAGCCGTTCAGCCGCTTCACGCTGAAGTTCCGCCCCGGCGCGACCGCGCCATTGGTCAGCCCGCCCGCGTGCGGCAGCTATGCCACCAGCGCGGCCTTGACGCCGTGGTCGGCGGCACCCGAAGAAGCACCGCGACAGATCGGCAGCTCCCCGTTTGCGATCACCCAGGGCGTTCACGAAGGACCCTGCCCCACGGGTGGTGTCCCACCGTTCAAGCCACAGGTGATCTCCGGTACGGACAACAACGCCGGTGGTTCCTACAGCCCGTTCTACCTACGGATCGTCCGCGAAGACGGCGAACAGGAGCTCACACGCTTCTCAACCACCCTCCCACCAGGCCTCACAGGGAACCTCTCCGGGATCCCGTTCTGCCCCGACGCCGACATCGAAGCCGCCAAGACCGTCAGCGGCGCCTTAGAGGAAACCAATCCGTCGTGTCCCGTGGCGAGCGAAATCGGACACACGATCGTCAGCGCCGGCGTCGGCACGGTGCTCGCGCAAACCCCCGGCAAGGTCTACCTCGCCGGCCCCTACCACGGCGCACCACTCTCGATCGTCTCGATCACCTCGGCGAAGGTCGGCCCGTTCGACCTCGGGACCGTCGTAATTCGCTTCGCGTTGAACATCAACCCCACGACGGCACAGGTCGAAGTCAGCGCCAATGGCTCGGATCCGATCCCGCACATCATCGATGGGATCGTCGTCCACGTCCGCGAAATCCGGGTTTACATGGACCGCGGCAAGTTCATCCTCAACCCCACCAACTGCAATCCCCTGTCGATCGCGGACACGATCGATGGCGCCGGCGCGGACTTCACAAACCCCGCAGACCAGGTCCCCGTGGGCGTCAACACGCCGTTTGAGGCCGCGGACTGCTCGAGCCTCACCTTCAAGCCGGGCTTCGCGGTCTCTACCAGCGGCAAAACAAGCAAAGCCCTGGGTGCGAGCCTCACCGCGAAGCTCACCGTCCCCGCCGCCTTGGGGACCCAGGCGAACATCAGGGAGGTCAAGGTCGACCTCCCCAAACAACTCCCCTCACGCCTAACCACATTGCAGAAGGCATGCACCGCCGCACAGTTCAACACCAACCCCGCGGGTTGCCCCGCCGCCTCAAACATCGGCTACGCGAAGGCGAGCACCCCAATCCTCCCAGTCCCCCTCGAAGGACCCGTCTACTTCGTCTCCCACGGCGGCGAAGCATTCCCTAGCCTCGAGATCGTCCTCCAAGGCTACGGCTTCACAATTGATCTCGTCGCCTCGACATTCATCTCCAAATCAGGGATCACGAGCAGCACCTTCCACACGGTCCCCGACCAACCCGTGACGAGCTTCGAAATCACGTTGCCCGAGGGTAAGTTCTCCGCGCTGGCGGCGAACGGGAATCTGTGTGCGCCCACGAAGTCGGTGACGACGAAGAAGGTCGTCAAGGAGAAGGTCCACGGCAAGACCAAGAAGGTCACGAAGAAGACCACCAAGCAGGTCGCCGAAACCCTCGCGATGCCGACCGCGTTCATCGCCCAGAACGGCGCCGAAATCCACGAGTCCACCCCCGTCAGCGTCACGGGCTGCGCGAAGGGCCGCCCGGCCAAGAAGCAGGCGAAGAAGAAGAGGCGCAAGCAGAAGTAGAGAGCCTCCCCCGCGCGCTCCCGCGCCCTACAGCTCCAGCACGGTCCCCTCGGCCGCGACGCTGACTGCCGGCTCGCTGCCCCCGCCAAGTCGCCGTGCGAGCGCGTCGAGCGCGTCGTCGCTGCGGTTGTGGCGGTGGTGGAACAGCATCGCCGCGCGGGCGCCGGCGCGGCGGGCGAGCTCGACCGGGTAGTCGGCGACGGAGTGCCCGAAGTCGGCTTCGGCGGCGAGCTCGTCGGGGAGCAGCTGCGCGTCGTGGACGAGCACGTCGGCGTCGCGCGCGAGCTCGAGCGCCGCAGGATGGTAGGCGCCGAAGCCGTGCTCGCCGGGGCCGAGCGTCGTCGGGCAGTGGTCGGGCATGTACGTCAGCGTCGAGTGCTCGTCGCTGATCCGGTAGCCGAACGTGCGCCCACCCTTATGCGGGATTTCGCGCGCGAGCACCTCGAAGCCCTCGATCTGCAGCTGTCCCGTCGGGATCGTCGCCGCGCTCCACTGCCCGCGCAGCTCGGTCGCTTCGACCGGGAAGTACGGCGGCGACATGAAGCCGGCGAGCACGCTCTCGGCCGCGGCGCCGCTCTCCTGCTCGGGCAGCAGCACATCGACGCGCGCGGCGAGGTTGTCGGCGGCGGCGAAGAACGGCAGGCCGAGCACGTGGTCCCAGTGCAGGTGTGTCAGCAGGATCGTGCCGTCGAACGGCTCGCCGCCGAACAGGCGCGTCGCGCGTTGCAGGCCCGCGCCCGCGTCGAGCATCAGCGCCGGCAGCGGATCGCCGTCGCGGTACAGCGCCAGGCAGGAGGTGTGGCCGCCGTAGCGGACGAACTCGATCCCGGGCGCGGGGGTCGAGCCGCGCACGCCGCAGAAGGCGACCCGCAAGCGGCTCAGCTCCGATCGGGAACGTTGCGCATCGTGGGCATTATGCTTGCTTGTCGATATGGCTGGCGCAACCGATCGTGTCCCCCGCGTAACGCTCCGCCCCGAGGTGGAGATCCCCCAGCTCGGCTTCGGCGTCTTCCAGGTGCCGCCGCGGGAGACCGAGGAGGTCGTCGCCCGCGCGCTCGACGCCGGCTACCGCCACCTCGACACGGCCGCCGCGTACAGGAACGAGGGCGCGGTCGGCCAGGCGATCCACGCCTCCGGCCTCGACCGCGAGGAGATCTTCGTGACGACGAAGTGCTGGAACGAAGACCACGGCAAAGACAGGGCCAAGCAAGCGTGCAAGGCCAGCCTCGAGCGGCTCGAGCTCGAACACATCGACCTCTACCTGATCCACTGGCCGGTTCCCGCCCACGACCTCTACGTCGAGACCTGGCAGGCGTTCGTCGAGCTGCAGGCCGAAGGGCTCGTGCGCGCGATCGGCGTCTCCAACTTCCAGCCCGCCCACATCGAGCGGATCGTCGCCGCGACCGGCGTCACCCCCGCGATCAACCAGGTCGAGCTGCACCCCTACTTCCAGCAGGCCGGCCTGCGCCATGAGCACGCGGAGCTCGGCATCGTCACCGAGGCCTGGAGCCCGCTCGGCCAGGGGTTGGAGCTCGAAGACCCGCTGATCGTCGCGATCGCGCAGGCCCACGCCAAGACCCCCGCGCAAGCGATCATCCGCTGGCACCTGCAGCTCGGCAACGTCGTGATCCCGAAGTCGGTCACGCCCGCGCGGATCGACGAGAACTTCGACGTCTTCGACTTCGAGCTGAGCGCCGATGAGCTGGAGGCGATCCGCGAGCTCGACGCCGGCAAGCGCATCGGGCCGGATCCGGATACGTTCGTGCGGCCGTAGCTGTTCTGGCTGAGCGACCGCTGCGCTACGGCTTCGTCAGAGCGAGAGCGTACGATTGATGCATGCTTACGGTTATTCAGGCGGCTCAACGGGTCGGCAGGAGCCCGGGGACGGTGCGCCGCTGGATACGGGAGGGTCGTCTACAGGCCAGCATGGCTAAGGGTAAGCGCCTGATCGACGCGAGTGCCGTCGATGAGGTGCGCGACGAGATGTATCCGATGCTTCCGCTTCCGCCGGAGTGGCAGACGCTCGAGGACGGTACGCCCGCGCCGAACTGGGTTGCGGCACTCGCCCTGTCGCGCCTTGGGCGGTGAAGCTCGCGATCGATGCGAGCGTGGCGGTCGCCGCGGCAGCTAACCCGCTTGGGTTTGAGCGGTTTCGTCGGTTCGAGTTGATTGCCCCGCCGTTGATGTGGATCGAGTCGCTCTCCACCCTGCACGCGATGCAATGGCGCGGCGAGTTGCGCTCCGAGCGGGCCGAGCCGATGGGCGACCGGGTGCTGGCGGCTCCGGTGTCGCGGCGCGAACCGGACGCGCTCGGGTATGAGGCGTGGAAGGTCGCGGACGAGCTGGGTTGGGCGAAGACTTACGACGCTAACTACGTGGCCTTGGCTCGTCGGTTGAAATGTCGCCTCGTAACGCTGGATGCACGTATGCGTCGTGGAACGGCCCGGCTGGGCTTTGTGGTTGGGCCGACCGAGATTTGAAATCGTAGCTCGAGTATCCGCTCAGGCCCCTGTCCTGACTCAGAACAGCGCCGACAGCGCTTCGACCAGCCCCGGCAGCTTGTTCGGCCCGCGCGCGAGATCGAGCTGGCGCACCGGCCGCGGGCTGGACGCGAGGCTGCGCGTCCACAGCAGCTCCTCGACGCAGCCGAGCTCTTCGGCGTGCGGCATGCACAGCGCGAGCACGCGCTCGAGCACGTCTGGCACCTGCGCGCGGAGGCCGGAGCGGGCGTCGATCAGGCTCGCCTCGGCGCCGTCGCGCGCCGCGAGGAAGCGGTTCTCGGCGATCACCTCGGGCAGGTCGACCGCGGGGTCCGCGCCCGAGCCCTCCAGCGCCTCCAGGCGGACGAGGCTCTGCACGAGCGCGGAGAGCGCGGTGGAGTCGGCGACGGTGCTCTGCGCGTCCATGATCCGCACCTCGATCGTGCCGAAGCGCGGCTGCAGGCGCACGTCCCACCACAGGAACGTCGGCTCGGGGAACGCCTCGCAGCGCAATAGAAGGTCGATCGTCGAGACGTAGTCCTCGTAGCCGGCGAACGCGCGCGGGATCCCGACGCGCGGGAACGCCTGGAACAGGGGCGTGCGCGCGGAGGCGAGGCCCGTCTCGCGGCCCTGCCAGAAGGGCGAGTTGGCCGACAGCGCGAGCAACAGCGGCAGGTGGGTGCGCAGGCGGTTGGCGGCGAGCATCGCGCGCTCGGCGTCGGGCACCGCGACGTGGACGTGCAGCGCGAACGTCGGCTCGCGCCGCGCGAGCTCGCGCATCGAGCCGTAGAGGAAGCGGTAGCGGTCGCCTTCGGAGATCCGCGTGCTGTGCCACTGCGTGAACGGGTGGATCCCCGCGACCGCGGCTTTCATGTCGAGCGCCGCGAGCTCCGCCGCCAGTTCGCCGCGCAGGCGCTCGAGCTGGGCGAGCCCTTCGCCGACGTGCTCGTGGGGATCGGTCCGCAGCTCCAGCGCCGAGCCGTGCGTCTCGGTGCTCGTGTGCGCGAGCAGCTCGCCCGAGAGCCGTTTCATCACAGCGTCCGCGCGCGAGGCCAGCGACCAGTCGCTGGGATCGAGCAGCATCACCTCCTCCTCGACGCCGACCGTCCACGGGGTGACGCCCGCGGGCGCCCAGTCGGACCACCGCCGCGTGGCGGGCTCGGGCGGGCTGAGCGTCTCAGATCGCATGCGCGAGCTCGGCTGCCTCGACGAGGCGCTCGAACAGCGCCAGCTGCTCGGCTTCGCCGGTCAACGTCTCCGCGTGCCACTGTACGCCGAGCACGAGCTGACCGCCGCTGTCCGGATCCTCGACCGCCTCGACCACCCCGTCCGCGGCCCATGCGACCGGGCGCAGCCCGTCGCCGAGCCGGTCGACCGCCTGGTGGTGGAAGGAGTTGACTAGCACCGGGCCGCCGCCGGTCGTCTGCGCGAGGCCGCTGTCGGGCGCGACCTGCACCTCGTGCGTCGTGCGGTCGCCCGGCTCTGTCTGGCGGTGCTCGAGCGTTCCGTCGGCGATCTCGGGCAGGTGCTGGATCAGGGTGCCTCCACGGGCGACGTTCAGCACCTGCGATCCACGGCAGATGCCGAGGATCGGCAGCCCGCGGCTGTCGGCCTGCCGGCAGAGCTCGATCTCGAAGACGTCCACATCGCGGTCGATCGGCCCGAGCTCCGGGTGGCGCTCGGCGCCGTAGCAGGCGGGGTCGATGTCGGGCCCGCCCGTGAGTAGCAGCCCGGAGAGCTGCTCGAGCAGCGGCCCGATGTTCTCGTCCAGTAGCGGCGGCAGCGCGACCGGCAGCCCCCCGGCGCGCTCGACCGCGCGCATGTAGGAGAGGCCGAGCGTCATCTCCGTCTGTGTCGGCTCGCCGTGGCGCACGCGCTGCGCGTCTTCCTTCGCGCGGATCTCCGAGACGGTCACGCCGACGATCGGCTTTTTCATGCCAGTACCCACGTGTCTTTGCTGCCACCGTTCTGCGAGGAGTTCACAACCAAGGCCCCCCGCTCGAACGCAACGCGAGTCAAGCCCCCGGGCAGCACGTGCACGGCGCCGCGCTCGCCGCCCGAGATCGCGAACGGCCGCAGGTCGACGTGCCTAAGCTCGAGGCCACCGCCCGTCACGACGGTCGGGTGGCGCGAGAGCATCACGGTCTCCTGGGCGATGAACAGCTCGGGTGCGCGCTGTAGCGCCGCCGCCGTGCGGTCGAGGTCCTCGCGTTTGGCGTGGGGTCCGATCACGACGCCGTGCCCGCCGTGGCCGGTGCGGGGCTTGACGACCAGCTCGCCGATCCGCTCCAGGACCATCTTGAGCACGCCGGGCTGGGTCGGATCGTACGTCGGGACCGACGCGAGGATCGGCTCCTCGCCGAGGTAGAAGCGGACCATCTGTTCGACGTAGGCATGCATCAACTTGTCGTCGGCGACGCCGGTGCCGAACGCGTTCACGCACGAAAGCGTGCCCGCGAGGATCGGCTCGAGCAAGAGCCGCGCGATCGCGGTCGGCTCGCCGCGCGCGTCGCGCAGCCGGTCCTCGTCGGTGCGCCGGTAGACGACGTCGACCGCGCGCTCTCCCCCGGGCAGCCGCGCGTAGAGGCGCCCGCCGCGGACGCGCAGCTGGTCGAGCAGCACGAGCGGCAGGCCGAGGTAGGCGGCGATCGTGGCGTGCTCGTAGAAGGCGGAGTTGAGCTGGCCGTCGCTCAGCAGCACGACCGTAGGCTCGTCCCCCGCCGCGGCCGGGGCGGCCGCGCGCAGGCCCTCGCCGAGCGTCTGGAAGGCCGTGTCGAGCGAGCGCACGTGCAGCTCCGCCGGCGGTGGCAGGTGCTCTCCAAGCACCTCGCGCGTGGCGACCGCGTAGGCGATGCCGGAGGGGGTGCGGAGGTTGTCCTCGAGCACCTTGAACGAGCCGTCGCTGTCGCGCACGATGTCGAGCCCCGCGACCGTGATCCATGAGGCGATCTCATCACCCATGCCGATCAGCTCAGGCTCGTAGTGCTGCGCGCCGTCGAGCCCCGCTGCCGGGACGATGCCCGCCGCGACGATCCGCCGCTCGGAGTAGACGTCGCGCACGAACAGCTCGAGCGCGCGCACGCGCTGGGCGACGCCGGCCGACAGCTCGCTCCATTCGCGCGCGTCGATCACGCGCGGGATCGGGTCGATGCGGAACGCCTGCGCGCTGCCCTCGGCCGATTTGAACGCGACGCCGCGCTTGCTGCACCCGCGCGCGACGGCTTCGCTGAGCTCTCTCAGGCTGCGTCCGCCGATCGACTCCCAGACCTTGCGGTCGTGCGGGGTGGCGTGGCTGCCGCCCGCGATTCCCTCCTCGTAGGAGCGGCTCAGCTCTGTCGTGGACATCCACCGATTGTGTACCCACTCCGTGCGCCGGTCATTCGACGCACGTCCAAAAGGGGGCGTTCCGGGTTGGACGGCGCTGATTGGAGCCGGACGCGCCGAGCTCGTCCACAACGCGCTGTGGCCGCCCCCAACCGGGCGGCCACAGCCTTCACAGCTCTGCTCAGTGGCGCGGCTATTCGCCGCTGAGCGGCCTTTCCGTTTCCGACCCGGTCGTATCGCCTTCGGCGGGCAGGGAGGAGTTGCCCGGGGCTTCCGGGGCGAGCGCGGACGCGGGCGCTGGGTTCACCTGGATCGTGAACGGCTGGCTGACCGCGCGCCCGTTTTCGGGGTCGCCGGGGATGTCGATCCGGTAGACCTTCGTGCCCGGTACGTAGACCTGATGGACGATCGAGTAGACGGAGCCCGGGAGGACGTAGCCTCGCTGCACGACGTGAAAGCCCGTGCCGCTCGCGTTCTCGCGCTCCAGGTAGATCGCGTGCCCGGCGTGATCGGGCGCGACCGTGCCTTTGAATTCGACCGTCTGCCCGGCCTCGACGGTGGTGGGCGAGGCTTCGGCGGTGAGCACGTCGCGCACGCCCTCGTAGAGGATCGCCGACTTCGTCAACCCACGCAACCCACGCGCCCTGCAGGCCTTGACGTGGGCAGGCGTGGCCGAGGAGCAGCCCGTGGCCGCGGCGGCCGCGGCGCTGACCCGGTAGAGCGTGCTGTTGACCGGCGTTTGCGCGGCGAAGCTGTAGTCGCCGCCTTCGCCGGTGCTGGCTTCCGCCACGGGCGCGAAGCCGTGCTGGTGGACGGTCCTCGCCCACAGCGTCACCGGCTGGCTGGTCGTGGCGCCCGCGAGCACACCCGAGATCGTGACCTGCTGCTGGTAGTCGATCGGGTCGGCGGAGCTGACGATCGTCAGGCTCGGGTTCTGTGTCTGCGAGATCTCGTAATCGAGCGGCGTCGAGGCGCTCGGTGCGTTCAGCCCGTCGCTGCGCACGAGCACGCGGAGGCTCGCGTCGCCGGGCACGCGGAACGTGTGCGTGATCGTGTAGGTCCCGCCCGTGGGTCCGCCCGCGACCACCTGACCGAAGCCGATCCGGTGCCATTCTTCGCCGTTGACGGCGTTCTGGCGCTGCAGGATCACGCGCGCGCCGACGTCGGCGGGCGTGACGGTGCCGCTGAACGTCTGCAGATGCGGCGCGCCGGTTTCGATCTGGGTGCCTTCGGGTGGACCGCCGAACGTCACCTGCGCTTCGACGTGGAGCCGCCTGCTGCCGCTCCGGGCGCCCCCGGCCGAGCTTACGTAGAAGTCCGTGTTTGCGTTCTCCGCGGGGCTCGTGAGCCGGTAGGCGCCACCCGCTTCCGTCGTCGTGCTGCCGACGGGGACATAGCCGGCGGTTCCCACGACGTACGCGTACAGCTGGACCGTCTGCGCGCCGGGGTTTGCGTGGCGGTGGCAGGAGAGCTGGCCGGACACTTCGGTCGTCTCCCCGGCGGAGACCAGTGCAGGCATCAACCTGATGTCGATCCCGCAGCGCCCGAGCCGCGGACCGGGATGCCTGAGTCGTGGGCCCGGGTGCCCGAGCCGCGGACCGGGATGCCCGAGCCGCGGGCCCGGATGCCTGTGAGCGAGGGCGGCGGCCGGAGCCAGCGCCAATAGTGAGGTCGCGGCGAGGACCGCCGGACCGAGCTTACGAAGACGCATCGTGCGTTCCTCCCGTTGAGTTTTGCGTTGCGTGTGGGTGCACATCTACGTCTGTGACTTCCGGTTCGCCGCGAAGGTTGGTCGGTTGTGCCACTTTGTTCTTGGTCTGCCGTTCTGCTTTGCTCGGCTGTTCTGGTTCGGATTCGATGAGATGTTTTTTCGTATGTGGTTTTGGATGGGTGCCACTGGTAGTTTCTTCGCCGCTCGTTTCCTTGCTTTCGCTGCCGGTGCTGGTGGTGGTTTCAGTCGGCGTGCTGGACTGAACTGGAGTCGATTCAGGTGCGGGACGGGCCTTGTGATGATGGGTGCGGGGCGATCCAGGTGCCGGCGTCGGCTTGGCGACGGGTTTGGGTTTGGGGGCCTTGACCACACGCGGTTTGTGCTCGAGCGCTTTACGCCGAGCACGTCGCGCTGCCGCACGTTCCTTGCGGCGGAGCCGCGCCTGTTTGCGCCGAGGCGCCGTGCGGTGCCTTTTGCTTGCGGGCGTATTTGTGCCCAGGCTGCTGTGCTCGCTGCCCTTGCTCTGCGGGGTGCTCGGCACAGGTTGGCTGAGGCTTGCTGAAAGCGCTGGGAGCGGTTTCGAATCTGTCGACCCGGCCGCGCCTAGTGGTGGAGTCCAATCGGACAGGGCGAGTGACGACGAGGACGAGCTTGGGCGCAATGAGTTGGAGCCGGCGAAGTCCGTGGCTGTGACGCTCCGTCCTGCCGTGCCGGAAGCAAAGAGCTGCACCCGAGTGGGATCGTGCGCAATCGCCCGGCCCTCGCGGTTGTGCACCGTCGCCGCGCCGGCCGCCGCGAGCACGACGACCGCGCCACCGACCGCGAGCTTCGTGGCGAGCCCACCGCCAAGCAGCGCGCCGATACCGGTGCCGGCGGGGGCGGGCACGAGTCCGGCGCTCGCGCCGGCCCCCGCACCGACGGCGGTGGTCGTGGCGGCGGTACCGCTCGCGTGTCCGATGCCTGCGGCCGCGGCCGTGTGGGCTGCCGCCCCGTGCCCGAGGACCGCGACCGCGAGCCCCGCGCTGGGCGCGACCGGGAGCACGGCCGCGAGCGACTGGCGCTGGGCGCTCAACGCGAGCTGGAAGTCGCGGCAGCCCGCGCACAGCCGCAGGTGCCGGCGCAGCGGCCCGCGGCGCAGTTCGCCGCCGCGCGCGACGGACAGCTGCTCGCGAATCTCCAGGCAGGGCGTGCCCAGCGCGTCGCGGTCGGCGAGCAGCGCGCTGCGCGCCTGGTAGACGAGCGCCTTGACCTTGCTCACCTCGCACCCAACGATCGCCGCGATCGCCGCGTGGGGCAGGTCGTCGAGCTCGGCCAGCAGCAGCGCCGAGCGCTGGTCCTCGGGCAGGCGGCCGATGCCGGCGACGAGCTCGCGCAGGTCCTCGCGGCGGGAGACCTCCTCCGACAGCCCCGCCAGCGACGGCGCCCGCTCGTCGAGGGGGGATTCGATCCCCACCCACCCGCGCCGCGAGGCGATCGCCGTGAGACAGCAGTTGCGCGCGATCGCGTACAGCCACGGGCGCAGCTCGCGCGGCGTGGTGCCGCCGAGGAGCGAGCGGTGGGCTTTGACGAACGTCTGCTGGAGCGCGTCCTCGCCCTCGTCGCGGTTGCAGAGCATGTGCCGGCAGTAGGACAGCAGCGGCGCCCGGTGGCGCTTGAAGATCTCCTCGAACGCGCGCTCGTCGCCGGTTTGGAGGCGCCGCACGAGCGCCGCGTCGTCGTTCCGGGCACGCAGCATTTGGGGTGCATATACCCGCATCACCAACGAAACCCCCCGCGGGTTGGCTAGTTGCGGGTTTTGTAAGAAGGCTCTTAGATGATCGGGCGTCGGGTCGTGCGCGGCGGCGCTCGTGCCGATCACCCGCTCCCCAAAAGCCGGGCGTGGCTCCGGCCAGCCAGGTGCTTTCTAGATATAGAACGGATGTCCATATTTCTGCGGAGATCGATCCGTTTCAGGGCTGTCGTCCGAAAGGGACTACACGAGGTTGCCCGATGCGGGCAGCGCGAACGGGAAACGATGCCCGATAGGGGCAGACCGGAGGTGTGGGAGAAACATGAACGGATATCGAACAGAGCTCTTGACGATCGCGCGAACCGGCTCCGGATCCGGAGCCGGAGCCGGACACGGCGAGCTCGCGCCGGGCGTGCTCGCGGGCATCGGCCGCCGGCGCGCGACGGCGTCACACGGGGAGTGCCTCTCGCCTGGGAAGTCCACTGCGCGTGGGGATCGCGCCCCGCGCAGGGAGCGCACTTCGCGCGGAGAGCGCATGGCGCACGGGAATCGCGCTCCGCGCGAGGAGCACGACGGGGCTTTGGAGCCGGCGCTGCGCTGCGTCTCCAGCGGCTACCTCGGCGACGGCTGCTCGTGCCGCGCGTGCGTGCCCGCCACCGTGGCGAGCGCCGCATGGCGCGAAGAGCTGGAACGGGGACGCCTGTGCGAAGGGTTCTTCCACTTCGCCTGGCGCGGAGATGTGTGGCTCGCGTACGGGCTGGCGAGCGGGCGCGTGCGCGGCGTCTACTGCCCGGAGCATCGCTCCGAGCGCGAGCAGAGGCTCGGATACGATCCGGAGCTTGCCCTCGAGATCTGACGAAGAAGCGCAGGAACAGCAGCGCGCGCCGGAGCAGCCGGCGGAACAGCCGCGCGTCCCCGAGCGCCCGACGCTCGACGGTCTCGAGCGGAAGTGGGGCGAGGCCTGGGAGCGCGAGGGCACCTACCGCTTCGACCGCGCGGCCGCGCGCGAGCGCGTGTTCGCGATCGACACGCCGCCGCCGACGGTCAGCGGCTCGCTGCACGTCGGGCACGTGTTCTCCTATACGCACACCGACGCGATCGCCCGCTATCGGAGGATGCGCGGCAACGAGGTCTTCTACCCGATGGGCTGGGACGACAACGGCCTGCCGACGGAGCGCCGCGTGCAGAACCACTACGGGGTGCGCTGCGACCCGTCGGTCCCCTACGACCCTGGGTTCACTGTCGAGAGAACATCGAAGATAGACCGGGGACAGGGAACGGCGCACAAGGACGAGGGAGGACCCGATCCGATCTCGCGCCCGAACTTCGTCGAGCTCTGCCTGCGATTGACCGAGACCGACGAGCAGGCGTTCGAAGCGCTGTGGCGGATGCTCGGACTGTCGGTGGATTGGTCGATGACCTACACGACGATCGGCCCGCGCGCGCGGCGGATCTCCCAGCGCTCGTTCCTCGGCCTGCTGCAGCGCGGCGGCGCCTACCAGACGGAGGCGCCGACGCTGTGGGACGTCGACTTCCAGACCGCGGTCGCGCAGGCCGAGCTCGAGGATCGCGAGCGCCCCGGGGCGATGCACCGCGTGCGCTTCGAGCTGGCGGCCGAGGACTCCAACGGCGACGCCGCCGGCGTGGAGGGCGGGGGTCCATCCGCCGGCGCGGGCGGCGCGGTCTCCCCGGGCGGTGCGGCCTCACCACCGAACGGCGCTCCCGCCGCCACGACCGCTGAGGCGCTGATCGAGACGACCCGCCCGGAGCTGATCCCGGCGTGTGTGGCGCTGCTCGCGCATCCCGACGACGAGCGCCAGCGCGGGCTCGTCGGCCGCGAGGTGCTGACGCCGCTGTTCGGCACGCGCGTGCCGGTGCTGACGCATCGACTCGTCGATCCCGAGAAGGGCACGGGCCTGGTGATGGTCTGCACGTTCGGCGACCTGACCGACGTCGTCTGGTGGCGCGAGCTCGGCCTGCCGGTGCGCTCGGTGCTCGCCCCCGACGGCCGCCTCGCGGAGGTGCGATGGGGCGAGCGGGGATGGGAGTCCGAGGACGTGGCGCGCGCGCGCGCGAGCTACGGCGAGCTGCCGGGCCGCACGATCAACCAGGCGCGCAGGCGGATCGTCGAGCTGCTCGAGCAGGCGGGCGATCTGATCGGCGAACCGACGCCGGTGACGCGGGCGGTGAAGTTCTTCGAGAAGGGCGAGCGCCCGGTCGAGATCGTGACGAGCCGGCAGTGGTTCATCCGCACGCTCGACCATCGCGAGCGGCTGCTCGAGCGCGGGCGCGAGCTGAGATGGCACCCGCCGTATATGCGCGCGCGATACGAGGACTGGGTGAACGGCCTGAACGGCGATTGGTGCGTGAGCAGACAGCGCTTCTTCGGCGTGCCGTTCCCGATCTGGTACCCGCTCGACGAGAACGGGGCGATCCAGCATGACCGCCCGATTCCAGCGCGCGAGCAGCAGTTGCCGGTCGACCCCTCGACCGACGTGCCGGAGGGTTACGCGGCCGAGCAGCGCGGGCAGCCCGGTGGCTTCGTGGGGGACCCCGACGTGATGGACACGTGGGCGACGTCGTCGCTGACCCCGCAGATCGCCGGGGGGCACACAGGCGGGACGCCTGGGTCCGGCGAGGACGAGGAACTGTTCGCGAAGGTCTTCCCGATGGATCTGCGACCGCAGGCGCACGACATCATCAGGACCTGGCTGTTCTCGACGATCCTGCGAGGGCAGCTCGACTACGACGAGCTGCCCTGGAGCGACGCCGCGATCTCCGGCTGGGTGCTGGATCCGGACCGGAAGAAGATGTCGAAGTCGAAGGGCAACGTCGTGACGCCGATGCACCTGCTCGAAGAGCACGGCGCCGACGCCGTGCGCTACTGGGCGGCGAGCGGCCGCCCTGGGACCGACACCGCGTTCGACCCCCAGCAGATGAAGGTCGGCCGTCGGCTCGCGGTGAAGCTGTTGAACGCGTCGAAGTTCGCGCTCGCCGACCTACCCCCCGAGGGCGAGCTGACCCATCCGCTCGACCGCGCCGTGATCGCGCGCCTGGCGACGGTCGTGGAGGACGCGACGGAAAGCTTCGAGGCCTACGACTACGCGCGCGCGTTAGAGCGCACGGAGACGTTCTTTTGGTGGTTCTGCGATTACTACCTCGAGCTCGTGAAGGGCCGCCGCTACGACCAGGACCCCGCGGTGAGCGCCTCGGTCAGCCGCGCGCTGCGCCTGGCCATGTCGGCCTTCCAGCGCCTGCTCGCGCCGTTCCTGCCGTTCGTGAGCGAGGAGGTCTGGTCATGGTGGCAGGAGGGCTCGGTGCACCGCGCGCAGTGGCCCGAGGCCGCGGAGTTGGCGGCCATCGGTAGTGGCGCCGACGCCGCCCGCGAGGCGGTCGCGCTGGATCTGACCGCGGACGTGCTGCGCGAGGTGCGCAAGGCGAAGTCCCAGGCGCAGGTGAAGATGCGCGCGCCGGTCAAGCGCGTGATCGTGCACGACACGCCCGCGCGCCTGGCCGCGCTGGAGCTCGGCGCCGAGGATCTACGCGAGGCGGGCTCGATCGAGCTGATCGAGATGCTGGAGGCCGACGAGCTGACGGTCGCGGTCGAGCTGGCGGAGGAAGCCGCCGGGAGCGTGTGAGATGATCAGAGTATGCGCCTACACAAACACCTCCTCGCGAGCCTCGCGCTCGCCGCCGCGATCGTCGCCGTCGGTGCGATCGCCGCCTTCGCAGCATCGCCCCTGAAGATCACCAACTGCTACAACGCGAGCAGCCGCCCGGCCTCGGTGACGCTCACGTGCGGTGACGGGAACACGGTCCTGAAAGGCCTCAAGTGGTCGAGCTTCGGCGGCGCGACCGCGCAGGCGAAGGGCACGTTCGTGATCAACCTCTGCGAACCGAACTGCGCCTCCGGCAAAAACGCGAGCTTCCCCGTGACCGTCACCGCCAGCAGCCCGCGCAGCTGCAAGGGAGGCCTGCGCGTGTACAACAAGCTGACGCTGGCGTTCAAGGGCAAGAGCCCGAAAACCAAGGGCAACCTGACCCGCTGGACGCTGGGCTGCCCGACCTAGTTCGCGGCAGCGCGGGGTGACCGACACCGCGGAGTTCACCCCGCCGCGGGTGCTGCGCTACGTCTGGATCGCGCTCGGCCTGCTGGTCGTCGTCGAGGCGTTCCACGAACTGTTCGAGATCGGCGCCTACTCAGCCCTTTTCGACGAATGGATCCCCGACGCCGGCGTGCTGTTCGCGGCCTGCGTCTGCCTGGCGCGCCCCCTGTACATCGCCCGCGGGCGCCATGCCTGGCTGGCATTCGGGATCGGCCTCGCCTGCTGGAGCGCCGGCTCGCTGCTGTGGACGGCGCTGTACGGCAGCAACCCGAACCCGCCCTACCCGACCGCATCGGACGCGCTGTGGTTGCTGTGGTACCCGTTCACGGCGCTCGGCGTCGCGCTGCTGATCCGCCTGCGCGTGACGCGCTTCGAGCTGCACCGCTGGATCGACGGCGTCGCGGCGATGCTGATCGTGCTCGCCGGCGGCTTCGCGCTCGTGCTGCAATCGGTCGCCGAGCACACCGGGCAGCAGGAGTTCGCGACGATCGTCGACTTCAGCTACCCCGTGCTCGACATGCTCCTCGTCGGCGCGATCCTCGGCGTCTTCGGCCTGATGTCGTGGCGGCCGGGAAAGGTCTGGACCCTGCTCGGCTTCGGCTGCGTGATCATCGCCGTGGCCGACGCCGTCTCCGCCGTGCAGGAGGCGCGCGGCACGGTCGCGGCCGGCAACGGCTACACGTTCATCTGGACGGCCGGCGCCGTGCTGATCGCCTACGCGGCCTGGACGCCCCCGGCCCTCGCGCGAGAGGCGCCGAAGGAGATGGTCGGCCTGCGCGCGGTCGCGCTGCCGCTGACGGTCCAGCTGCTCGCGGCGCTGATCCAGATCTACCTGTTGTTGAGCGGGCGCGAGGTGAGCGTGGCCGACCGCGTGGTCACGATCGCGGTGCTGTTGATCGCCTCGCTGCAGATCGTCGTCTCGCGCCCGCGTGGGGACAGCAGGCGCGAGTGAGGGCTCCTGGGATAGGGTCCCGGCAATGAAGCGCACCCTCATAGGCGAGCTGTCCGCACACGTCGGCGAGCAGGTGAGCGTTCGCGGCTGGGTGCAGGTCGTGCGCGACCAGAAGCGCATGCAGTTCCTCGTGATTCGAGACGAAACGGGCCAGGCGCAGGCGGTGCTTCCCAAGGACGAGCCACCGACGGAGCTGAACGAGGCGATCTCGGGTCTCGCCGCCGAGTCCGCGGTGACCGTCACGGGCACGGTCGTCGCCGACGAGCGCGTGAAGCTTGGCGGGCTCGAGCTGCAGATCGAGGGGTTGGCCGTCGATTCCCCCGCCGAGGCGGAGCTGCCGATCGCCGCCGACTCGGCCCTGGACAAGCGCATCGACTGGCGCTATCTCGACCTGCGCCGCCCCGACCGGCGCCTGATCTTCGAGGTGCAGTCGACGGTCGAGCACGCGATGCGCGAGTTCTGGCGCGAGCAGGGCTTCGTCGAGATCCACACCCCGAAGCTGATGGGCTCGGCGAGCGAGTCCGGCGCGGAGCTGTTCAAGGTCGAGTACTTCGAACGGATGGCCTACCTCGCGCAGTCGCCCCAGTTCTACAAGCAGATGGCGATCGCCGCGGGCTTCGGCAAGGTGTTCGAGATCGGCCCCGTGTTCCGCGCGAACCCGTCCTTCACTTCGCGCCACGACACCGAGTTCACGTCCGTCGACGTCGAGCTCTCGTGGATCGACTCGCACGAGGATGTGATGGCCTTCGAGGAGTCCTGGCTCGCATACGTGCTTGGCGTCGTCAAGGAGCAGCACGGCGAGCAGATCGAAGCGACGTTCGGCGTCGAGGTCATCGCGCCGGCGCTGCCGTTCCCGCGCGTGACGCTCGAGCAGGCCAAGGAGATGCTGCGCGAGTCGGGCCACGAGGCCGAGGGCGGGCGGGGACTCGATCCGGGCCACGACCTCGACCCGCCGGCCGAGCGCGCGCTGAGCGCGCTGATCAAGGAGCGGAACGGCCACGAGTTCGCGTTCGTCACCGACTACCCGACGACCGTGCGCCCCTTCTACCACATGCGCCACCCCGACGATCAGACTCTGACCCGCAGCTTCGACCTGCTCTGGCGCGGGATCGAGCTGACGACCGGCGCCCAGCGCGAGCACCGCTACGAGCAGCTCTTGGCGCAGGCGGCGGACAAGGGCGTGGAGACCGAGTCGATCCAGTACTACCTCGACTTCTTCCGCTTCGGCGCGCCTCCCCACGGGGGCTTCGGGTTCGGGCTGACGCGGCTATTGATGCAGCTGCTCGGGCAGGAGAACGTCCGCGAGGTCACGTTTTTGTACCGGGGGCCCAACCGGCTCGAGCCGTAGGGCCTTGGTCGCACCTGCGGGAGGCTTATCGGGTCAATGGCCAAGAGTGACGTCGACGGCGACACGCTCGCTCGGCGCGCGTCGCTGGAGGGAAGCCTCGTGTGCCTGCAACTGCTCTGGTTGCAGCGTCGCCTCGAGGATCAGCACGGTCGCGCACACCAGCGCCCAGGCCACGGCGATGAGCGCCCACAGGCGCTCTTCGAGTCCCTTGTAGCCGGCGAACGAATCGTGCAGAAAGAACGTGACGATCCCCGCGACCAGGAGCACAAGAGCGCCGCCCAGTACCACTCGCCCGAGCCGGCTCGGCCACGCCGAGCGGGCAAACGCGAAGCCCGTCAGCAGCAGCGCGACCTTGATGCCGAGGCTCAACCAGATATGCGCTTCGTAATGCCACGACCTCCCGTCCGTGGCTTCGTGTGACCTGCACGCCGCGCTCAGAATCGTCGAGCAGTCCATGCGCAGCGGGCCCACGAGGATCGCGCACACGCCGGCGAGCACGAAGAACAACGGCATCGCCAGCGGCCACGGCCGCGTGCGCAGCGGCGACACGACCGCGATCGCCAGCGCGATCCACCCCAATCCCCAGATCGCCATGAAAATTGTGAAGATCCAGGGGTTCGCCGCGCCGATGCGGCCGAGTTCGCTGATGTACTGACGAACCTGAGAGAAATGTGGTTCGAGCGCCCCACCCACGAACCATCCGCCGACGAACACGACCTGCGCGAGGATCGCGGCCCACGCCAGCAGCAACGTCCGCCGGTGCGCCGCATCGGGCAGTAGCGGCCATCTTGCCGGTCTGAACCAAAGAGCAACGCTGCGCAACACAGTCAGCCTCCCGCGCGGATCCTATGCGCAACGTCGGTCTCAGTCATCGACCCACACCGCCTTCTACTCAAACTCCGGCTCGCTCCACCCCGGCATAACCTTGGGCAGCCCGTCGCTCACGCGATCGGGAAAGCTGGCGGGGCGCTTCTCGAGGAATGCCGTGATCCCCTCGACGGCATCGGCGGATTGACCGCGCGCGAACATGCCGCGTGAGTCGGCGCGGTGGGCCACCATCGGGTGCTCGGCGCCCAGCATCCTCCACATCAGCTGCCGGGCGAGCGCCACCGAGACCGGCGCGGTGTTCTCAGCGATCTCGCGCGCGAGTGAATGGGCCGCGTCGAGCAGCTCCCCGGCCGGGTGCAGGCTGCGCAGGAGCCCTCCTTCCAAACCCTCCTGCGCGGAGAACACCCTGCCTGTTGAGACCCACTCCATCGCGCGGCTGATCCCCACGACGCGTGGCAAGAACCAGCTCGAGCAGGCCTCCGGGATGATCCCGCGGCGCGCGAACACGAAGCCCATCCGGGCGTCGTCGGCCGCGAGGCGGATGTCCATCGGCAGCGTCATCGTCGCGCCGACGCCCACGGCCGGGCCGTTGATCGCGGCGATCACCGGCTTGGTCGACCGGAAGACCCTCAGCGTGAACTGACCGCCGTTGTCGCGCGGCGCCTCCCCAGCCCCCGCGCGCTCGCGCGTGCGGTAGTCGAAGGTCTCCCCACCGCTCGCCAAATCCGCGCCCGCGCAGAAGCCCCGGCTGGCGCCCGTCACGATCACCGCGCGCACCTCATCGTCTGCGTCCGCGCGGTCGAACGCCTCGATCAGCTCGCTCCCCATCTGCGCCGTCCAGGCGTTCAGCCGCTCCGGGCGGTTGAGGGTGATCGTGAGGACACGCCCGGCCAGGTCGGTGGTGATCTGCTCGAAGGTCACGACGGTTACAAGCTACAGGCCAGGTTGGCTCATGTGCTTGCGCCCGGTGAAGGCCGCGAAGCCGGGTTGTGGCCCGATCGTGGCGTCGTCTATTCCGGCGGTGGCCAGCCAGCGGAGTAGGTCTTCGCGGCTCGGTGGCAGTGGGTGGCCGCTGCGACCGCCGATCGCGAACAGCGCTCGTGCTCGCCGAGGTCCCCCGACCCTCACCGCGATTGCTGCTAGCATTGACAGCAACGACAGCAGCTGGAGGGAGCGCCGGTGGCAACCCTGACAATTCGAGGACTCGATGAGGACACCAAGGCCCGCCTGCGTGTGAGCGCCGCGCGGCACGGGCGTTCGATGGAGGCCGAGGTACGAAGCATCCTCGCGCAGGCGCTGCCGGCCCCGCGGGCGGCGGGCGGTCTTGGCAGTCGCATCCAAGCTCGTTTCGCGGCCATTGGTGGCGTGGAGCTCGATCTGCCTGGCCGCAGTGAGATGCCGCGGGCAGCGAGCTTACGGACGTGATCCTGCTCGATACGAACGTCCTGTCCGAGCTGATCCGCCCCGAGCCCGACAAAGGAGTCACAGAGTGGCTCGACTCGCTCGACGCCGCGACCTTCGCCACGACCGCGATCACCGCCGCCGAGCTGCTGTACGGGGTCGCTCGTCTGCCGGCCGGCCGGCGCAGGGAGCGACTCGGCGAGGCGATCCGGGGGCTGATCGAGGAAGACCTCGACGGTCGCGTCGAGCCGTTCGACGCGACGGCCGCAAACCACTACGCCGACCTTCTCAGCGAGCGCGAGCGGGCCGGCCGTCCGATCGGCGCCGCCGACGCGCGGATAGCGGCGATCTGCCGCAAGCTGGGAGCCACGCTCGCCACGCGCAACACCGGTGACTTCGAGGACACCGGGATCGATCTACTCGACCCGTGGCAGCTGTGACTGACGCGACCGTGTGGTGCTGCACGGTGCTACACTAGCCCGATGCCGACGACCAGGCCACGTCATACGATCACTGAGACGCCGCCCGTGCACGAGGCGCTCGACGAGCTGCGCGCGAAGTTGAACGGCGATCCGATCGACTTCGCCGAGCTGGTGATCCTCGGCGCCCGCGCGAAGGCGCGCCGGCTGCCCAACCAGAGTGCGAAAGCTCGCAAGGCTCGTAAAGAGCTCGCCGGCTGGATTCGCAATGGTAACCCTGGCATGGTGGACATCGCGGCGGCCAAAGAGGTCAAGCACCTCGGGCTGATCGCCAACTACGACAAGTAGCGTGTTGCTGCTCGACAACTCGGCGTGGGCGCGACTGCTCCAAGGCACCGTTCCACAGGATCGCGCGAATGCGATCGGCGACCGGATGGACCGGGACGAGATTGCCGTCTGTCTGCCGTTCCTGCTGGAGGCCGGATACTCGGCGCAGTCAGCCGTGAAGCATCGATCGATGATGGATCGCTTCGAGACGCTGCCCCGAGTAGCGATCGACGGCGAGGTCGAGCGGATGACCCTACAGGCGCAGCGGGAGCTCGCCGAGATCGGCTACCACCGCCTCGCGCCGATCGACGTCATCGTCGCCGCGTGCGCACACCGCGCCGAAGCCGGCGTGCTGCATTACGACCGCGACTACGAGATCCTCGCCGAGCACACGAGCCTGATTTTTGAGAGCGTCTGGCTCGCCCCGCCGGGATCGCTCTAGGATCGCGTATGCCACAAACACTCAAAACGGTAGCCGTTCTATCTTTTTAAATCAAAACTACCAAGCGTGGTGGGCCCCACGTCTGTCGCCGACCTCCTTTTACTTCACAGCCGAAACGCCTCCGCCAGCAGCTCGTACGAGCGTCGCCGCGCCTCGTGCGCGTAGGTGATGCTGACGACGATCGCCTCCTCGGCGCCGTATTTCGCAACCACGTCCGCGAGCTCCGCGCGCACCGTCTCGGGTGAGCCGACGATCGCCCGGCGCTCGGAGCGCGGCTGACCCGGTGTGCGCTCGTCGGCCGCGAGGAACTCGACCGCGCGCTCGGGCGGGGGCACCGCGATCAGCTGGCCGCGGCGCAGCAGCGTGAACGTCATCCGGCCGCTCGTCGCAAGTCGCTGGGCCTCCTCGTCGGACGCGGCGCAGATCACCCACACGCCGACAGCGACGCGGGGCTTCGCATCGGCATGTTCGTGCTCGGCGAAGCGCTCGCGGTAGAGCGCGGCGATCTCGGCGCCCTTTGGGTTGATGAAGTCCGCGAACGCGTACGGCAGCCCGAGCTCGGCGGCCCACAGGGCGCTCTGCGGGGAGGAGCCGAGCAGCCACGGCTCCGGCCGCTCGGGGCGGCCGGGCAGCGTCGCGGCCAGGCGCGCGAAGGGATGGTCTGACGGCAGCCGCTCGTAGAGGTACCCGAGCAGCTCCTCGAGCTGCTGCGGAAAGTCGTCGGGGCTCGCCTGGCGGCGGTCGCGCTGCAGGGCGAACGTGGTCAGCGGGTCGGTGCCGGCGGCGCGCCCGAGCGCGAGGTCGATGCGTCCGGGGAACAGGCCGGCGAGCAGGCTGAACGTCTCCGCGACCTTCAGCGGCGAGTAATGGGGAAGCATCACCCCGCCGCTGCCGACGCGGATCCGCTCCGTGGCCGCGGCGATCGGCCCGATCAAAGCCTCGGGGCTCGGCCCGGCGAGCATCGGCCCGCCGTGGTGCTCGGCCACCCAATAGCGGTGGTAGCCGAGCCGATCCGCGAGCTGCGCGAGGTCGATCGTGTTGCGCAGCGCCTGCGCGCCCGTGGAGCCCTCGGAGATGGGGGACTGGTCGAGCACCGAGAGGCGGAAGGGCGGGACGGGCATCGCATGCAGGGATAGCACCTCGACCCACCGGTCTCCCGCGCAAAGTGTAATTCAGTAAATACTCCTCGAATACACTTCAGGTCCCGCTCGGCAGGCGATTCGAGCTACCCGGTCAAGCCGAGCGCCCGACCGCACCGACGGCGCCGCTCAGGCCCACGCACCCTACGCAGCCGACGCAGCCCGAGCAGTTCACGCAGGCGACGCACCCCACGCAGGCGACGCAGGCGACGTTGCCTAAGCCGGCCACCACGGCGGCGCTCCCGATCACGCCGGCGCTCAGCACGGTCGCCGCGCTGCCGATCACCCCGGAGCTCGCGACGGTGCCCGCGCTGGCGATCGTTCCGGCGCTCGCGACCGTACCCGCGGAGCCCACCGTTCCGGCGCTCGCGACCGTCGCGATGCTGCCGACCGTGCCGAAGCTGCCGGCGGCGGCGCCTGGGCCGGATGCTTTGAATGGCCTCGCAAGGATCGACACACCGCAGGAATAGCACTTCCACGCGGGCGGCGCCGCCGCTCGGCACCCGGCCCGGACGGGCTCCGTCGCGAGGCCCCGGCGACCGTCTTGCCCGCGCCGCCTCCCGCCTACGCCGCCGCCCTTACCTGCACCGACGACCTACGCCGCCGCCGCGTTCAGCTCGATCTCCAGGGGCGCGTGGTTGGAGGGCTTGTAGCCCTGGCGGTAGGAGTGGTTGACGTCGCAGCGGGAGACGAACGGCGTCAGATGCTCGCTCGCGAGCGCGAGGTCGATGCGCAGGCCGTAGTCGCGCGCGTAGTGGCCTTCGCGCTGCTCCCAGCAGGTGTAGCCGTCCTCCTCGGGGTGCAGACGGCGGTAGACGTCGACGAGCTCGCCCTCGGCGAGGATCTCGGCGACGCTGGCACGCTCGGCCGCGCCGGTGTGGTCGCAGCCCTCCAGCCAGCCGGGCTCGTAGACGTCCTGGTCGGTCGGCGCGACGTTGAAATCGCCGGTGATCAGGCGCGGGCGCGATGTGCCGTAGAGGTGGCGGGCGATCGCCTCGAGGAACGCGAGCTTGGTCTGTTCGCTCTCTCCGGCCAGCGACCCCGCCGGCACGTACACGGAGCTGATCTCCAGGCCGTCGATCGTCACCTGCAGCCAGCGGCCCTCGGCGAGCGAGTGGTTGCGGTCCAGGGCGCTGCTGCGGCACTCGATCTCGTGGTCGTCGCGGATCAGGATCGCGACGCCGCCGCTGCGCCGGCCGGGGCTGTGATGGGCCCCGTAGCCGAGGTCGTGCAGTTTGCCGTAGGGGAAGCGACTGTCGGCGCAGCGCGTCTCCTGCAGGCAGACGACGTCGGGGCGCTGCTCGCGCAGAAGCTCCTCCAGCCGCGGCCAGCGGGCGCGGATCCCGTTCACGTTCCAGCTGATGACCCTGATCCCCGTGCCGGCCGGTGTTTCTGTCGAAGTTCCTGTCGGTGTCCCTGTTGTCATTGCTCTGTCCACGATCTCCCGGTAGTTTCTGTTTCTTCTAAGCGACTAAATGACTCCGTGTAAAACTCCGTCTTACATCGAACAAGACTAGAGATGACATGGAGTCGCGCCTAGATCCAGAACGGCAAACGTGCTCGGCTTCTGTTGTACGTTTGGTACGAAACTGTTTTGGGAGCTGTCAGTAAAAGATCTGGCGATTCGGCAGGGGTCGGGGCCCGATCCCGTCCGCGCTCGTGTCTATACCTTCGGCTCATGCTCGTGAACGAATTCAGCGACGGCATCGAGATCGACCAGGTGCTGCTGGTCCGCGAGGCCGAGCGCCGCCAGCGACGCGACGGCGGCGAGTACCTGCGCCTGCAGCTCGGCGACCGCACGGGCGCCGTCGTCGCGATGGTGTGGGAGGAGCTCGCAGGGATCGAGGAGCTCGTCCGCGCCGGCGCGGCGGTGCACGTGCGCGGGCGCTACACAGTGCACCCGCGCTTCGGCCCGCAGATCAACCTGCGTGGCCTCGCCGAGGCCGTCCCCGGCAGTTACGCACCCGAGGACCTGCTCGATGGTCCCGTACGCGCGGTGGAGCAGATGGAGGAGGAGGTGCGCGAGCTGCTCGCGACGATCCAGGAGCCGCACTTGCGGATACTGCTCGAGCGGGTGTTCGGCGAGGGCTCCGAGCTGTGGGCCGGCTACCGCGTCGCGCCCGCTGCCAAGTACTACCACCAGGCCTACCGTCACGGCCTGCTCGAGCACTGCCTCGGCGTGGCCCAGGCCGTGAGTGCGATCAGCGCCACGTTCCCGGGCATCGATCGCGATGTGGCCGTCACCGGCGCGCTGCTGCACGACATCGGCAAGCTCGAGGCCTACACGGGCGGGAGTCCGGCTGCGGATGAAAGCCCATCGGGGAATGGGCTCCCGGGCCGACGGGACGGCATCATCGACCTCACCGACGCCGGCCGCCTGCAGGGCGAGATCGCGCTCGGCTACTACCGCATCCGCCGCATGATCGAGGAGATCGAGGGCTTCCCCGCCGAGCTCGCGCAGGCGGTCGGGCACATCATCCTCTCCCACCATGGTTCGCTCAAGCACGGCAGTCCCGTGGTTCCCTGCACGCGCGAGGCGACGCTCGTGCACATGATCGACAACCTCGGCGGGCGTCTGGGCAGCTTCGATCGCCTGGAGAAGGAGCTCGCCCCCGGCAAGCGCTGGTCGAACTTCGACCGCGCGATCGACGGGGCGGCGTTCTTCCCCGCACGCGAGGACGAGTCGCTCGAGCCCGTGCGCGAAGCCGCTTGAAAAGCCGCAAATAGCGAACCCGGAGGGCACCCGCCGAGTTCCTGCAGCCGCTGGCTTCTATCTTTTGAATCCAGATGGCAAAGGACACCGAGAAGCTGATCCGCCAGTTGTCGCTGATCTCCTACCTGATGGCCGAGCGCCGGCCGGTCACGGCGCTGGAGATCAGACGCGACGTGGAGGGCTACAGCGGCATGAACGAAGACGCGTTCGCGCGGCGCTTCTACGCGGACCGCTCGGAGCTCGAATCGCTGCGCATCCAGCTGACCGTCGAGCGGCCCACCGACGGAGCGGCCGAGCAGGAGAACTACTCGCTGCGCCCGGAGAACTTCCACCTGCCCGCGATCGCCTTCTCCGACAAGGAGCTCGCGGCGTTGCAGACCGCGCTGAGCCTGCTCGATGGCGAATTCGCCTACGCCGAGCCGCTGCGGCTGGCGCTACAGCAGATCACCTGGGGGCGCCCGAGCCCGCTGCGCGCGCCCGAGCAGCAGTCGGTCGCGCTCGGCATCACCGCCTCCGCCGGCGGCCACGAGTTCTCCGCGCGCCTGGCGAAGGTCGAGACGGCGATCTTCCGCAACAAGACGATCACCTTCGACTACTACACGATGGAGCGCGACGAGGTCGGGGCGCGTCGCGTCGATCCCTACCACCTGCTGTTCCAGGGCGGTCAGTTCTACCTGCTCGGCTACGCCCACGAGCGCAAGGCCGTGCGCGTGTTCCGCCTCTCGCGGATCCGCGGCAAGGTCTCCTACGCGACGAAGGCCGAGCACGACTTCCGCCGCCCGGCCGACTTCGACCCGCGCGCCTACGCCAACCGCGCCGACTGGCAGCTGGGCGAGGAGCGGGGCGTGGCCGAGGTGCTGATCTCCGAGCGGATCGCCTGGCAGGTCGAACGCCACTTCGGGCGCTATGGGGAGATCCGACCCAGTCCCTTGGACTGTGTGCCCCCGATCTCCGATCGGTCCGAGCCGGAGCTGATCGAGCGCGGCGAGGCGGGCGAGGGCGACAGGATCTTTCAGACGAGCTACTCCAACCAACGCAACCTGATCTCATGGGTGCTCGGGCTCGGCGCGCACGCGCGGCTGCTGGGGCCGGAGGAGCTGACCGCGGAGCTCGGGCGGCGCGTCGATCTGCTGGAGGAGCTCCACGGCGAGACGACGCTCGACCACGAACCCGAGTCCTCCCCGCCCGTGCGCGCCGGCAAGGGGACGCAGGCCGGCAGGGGCGCACAGGCTCATACGGCGACCCGCACCACCGCGCGCCGGGGTGGCGGGCGCAATGGGTCGTCCGCGGGGGCGGGCAACGGAGCTGCGGCGAGTGGAAGCGACGGCTTCGCGGCCCGCGGGGCCGGGGATACGGCGATCCGCCCCGAGCGCTTCGCGCGGCTGGTGACGCTCGCCAGCATCCTGATCGAGGCCGGCCGCGCCGGTGGCGCCGGGCCCGGAGGGCTGGGGCGGGTGAAGATCGCCGAGGTGTGCGAGCGGCTGCAGCTCTCCGAGGAGGAGCTGCGCGAGGACGTGAACGTGCTCAACGTCGTCAACTTCGGCGGCGGCTCATACGTGCTCTACGCGGAGATCAAGGAGCAGGAGGGCGAGATCGAGGTCGACCCCGAGCCCTACAGCGACAACTTCGACCGTCCCGCGCGGCTGCTGCCGGTCGAGGCGAAGGCGCTGGTGGCGGCGATCGACCTGATCGGCGAGCACCTGCCCGAGGGCTCGCTCACCTCCGCGCGCGAGAAGATCGTCGCGGCGCTCGGCGAGGACCCGATGGAACAGGGCCTGCAGGTCGCGCACGCCGGCGGTGACGATTCGGCGGTCGCGCGCGTGGTCTCGACCGCGATCGTCGAGCGGCGGATCATCGAGCTCGAGTACTACAAGGAGAACGAGGACCAGATCGTGCAGCGTCGCGTCGAGCCCTACGCGCTGACGAACGGTCGCGAGGGCTGGTACGTCGCCTCGTTCGATCCCGCGCGCGGCGCGATGCGCCACTACCGCCTCGACCGCATCAAGCGCGTCGACGTGACCGCGGAGCGTTTCGAGCCCCGCCCCGAGGTCGATCCGGGCGCGGAAGTCGATGGCTGGCTGCGCACCGGCGAGGTCGAGACCTCGCGGGCGGCGCGGGTGCTCGTCTCGCCCGAGCGCGCGCGCTGGGCGCGCGAGGCGCGCCGCGTCGTGCAGGAGCGCCGCGACGGCTCGGTCGTCGTCGAGCTGAGCTTCGCGGGCGTCGACTGGCTCGTGCGCGAGATCCTCAAGGAAGCCGGCGACGCCGCCGTGCTCGAGCCCGAGGACGCGCGCGAGGCCGTGCGCGCGGCCGTGGGCCGGCTGCGCGAGGCGCACGCGGTGCCGGCGGGGGTCTGAGTTAGACCGAGCGCCCGGAGAGCCTCCGATCAGGTGCGCAGCCCTGTTGGCGGGGGCGGTGGCTCTTCTATACGACGTGGGGGCGGCACCGGCTCGGCGCCAACGACGCCACTCTGGTCGCGGAAGAGACAAAGAATTTTGCCGCCCGGGCGTGCGGCGCTTGGCGCGAGCAACCCCAACCAGCCATCCCTCGAGAGTTGCTCGCCGACGTGCTGGTAGGCGTGCCAGTTTTGGCGATCGGGGGTGGGTGGGCTGAGTCCTACTGCTGTGAGGCGCTCCGTGGTAGAGAGGTCCGCAACCTCGAGATCCACCTGCCATGTCCACAGCTCGCGCGGCATCTGGGCAAGGGGCGGAATCATGAGCTCCGCGAGGTGGCGATACCACTCGGCCCAGGCAGTGTCCTCGACGTCGGCGAGATAGAGCGCGTCAACCACCTCGCCCCTTTGCCAGCGGCTGTTCGGCGCGGGGTCGCGCTCAGGTAACGCCGGCGATCCTGGGTTGCTGTGCTTGACCCAACGTCCGCTTACGGCGATCGCTGCGACGCCGGGCGACACCTCAGCTTGCGCCTGGGTCCTCGATGCCGGAGATCAACCGCGCGACCGAACGATAATCGCCGTGAGCGATACGGTCGATCGGCTTGTCGTCGTCGAGTGCGGGTATCGGCTTGCTGAGCCAGACCGGGATGTAGGTCGGGCGGATTACTCTGGCGAGACGTTCGACGAGCGATGAGAGCTCGGCCAGTCGCTCTGCTCGCACACCACTGGGGGCGCTGCGGCGCGCGAGCCATTCGCGCACAGTGCTTGGGGCTGCTCCGGTCGCGCGCGCGATCTCACGGTCGGAGAGGTGGCCTATGTTGTGAATGTGGATTGCCTCTTCGGCGTAGGCGAGGGTCACACTTGCATTCTAGCATTCCGGCGTCAGATCGACAGTATATTGGCCGATTCCAGGTCAGACCACTGTCTGAGCACCGGAGCGATCCGATCGCCGAGTCGCCTAGTCCGCGCCCTCGGAGAGGGCATGCGGCCTCTCACGCTCACGGGTTCAGCGCGCGTTTCTGCGGGTGAAGGGTCTCCCCACGTGTGAGCATCGCGACGTACTGATCGATTCGCTTCGCGCGGGTCTCGCTGCGCTTGGCGCTGTGGATCCGGTAGAGCACCGCGTAGCGGTTCTGGCTGGAGAGCAGCTCGAAGTTGGCCTGCGCCCCGGGTTCGGCGGCCAGCGCCCGGATGAGGTCCTCGGGCACTTCGATCGTCTTCTGCCCCGGATAGGCCTGCTCCCAGCGGCCGTCGGCCTTGGCCTGCTCGACCGCGGCCAGGCCCGCCGGTTGCACCCGGTCTTCGCCGAGCAGCCGCTCGACATGGCCGACATTGCGCTCCGACCACTGGCTGCGCGCGCGCCGGGGGGTGAAGCGCTGGCGGAAGGTGCGCTCGTCGCGGCGGCGTACCTGCCCGTCGATCCACCCGTGACAGAGCGCCTCGTCGAGCGCCTCGTCGTAGGTGAGCGAGGTCGGCTCGCTCGTGCCCTTCTTCGCGAGCACCAGCTCGACCCCGACATCGTCGCCGTGGTGTTGCCCGAGCCATGCCTTCCAGGCCTCGGCGTCGGCGACGAGTAGTTCGCTGAGCGTGTCTGCCATCCGCTCAGTTTCGCAGCGATTGCCTTCGCACGGTCGCCCAGCTGGGCGAGGTTCACGCGGTGCCTGCCGGCGCCTGATCGTGCGGTGCACGGCACGTCGATTGCGCGAAGCTGGCGCGAGGTCAGTGGCTTGCCCATAGCGCCTGACTAGTAGTAGGATTCCTTTAATCAGAAATCCTGTCTGCTGATAAAGGGGCTCACGATGACCAAGGGAAGAGTTGTGCTGATGCTGGCGATTGGGGTTTGCGCGCTTGCTGTGTCCGCGGCGCCCGCATTTGCCGTCAACGGATACGAAGCGGATCCGAACCACAGTCCTTTCGACTTTGCCGGTGGAAACTCGGGAGTGCACGTCTTCACATTCGGCAGTGTCACCGCCGAATGTGAAATGGCGAGCTTCACTGGCTCGCAGCCGGCGCCGGCAACGACGGTCAAGGAGGTGCCGACGTATAAAAAATGCAAAATGCTAGGTGGCCCAGCGACCGTCACAGTGACGACCTGCGCATATCAACTTTTGGAACCGGTGGGCGGACCGACGTTATTCAAAGCGAACATGCGGATCGTCAACAATGGTGGCGCCTGTGAAATCGCGTTCGTTACGACTCCGTGCACGGTGAAGATTGCAGCAGAGGAACCCGAACTGGGATTCCTGGAAGAGGAACATGTCGGTCCTGGAGCGACGAAGGTCCACTTCGAGGTCGAAAAGATCGGCTATAGCCACAGTGGCACCGGGTGCACGGGTATCGGCTCTGGAAGTGACGGGACCTACAAAGGAATCGAGAATATCGAACAGCTGACCGTCTACTGAGAGCCCGTTTTAAAACCAAATCCGGGCGACGTCTCCCGGGCGCTCTGGGCCGACGCGTTGGTGGGCGGTAGGCGGGCGGGGGGTGGATTGCGTCAGGCAGCCACCCCCGCCCATGGGTAGTCTTTGCTGGGTGAGCCGCCGCGCGCTGATCAAGATGGACGACGCGGAGATCGCCGCGTTCCTGGCGGGCGAGCGGACCGTCACCTGCGCGACGGTCGGTCTGCGCGGGTGGCCGCACCTGATGCCGCTCTGGTACGTACCAAGGGCCACGTCGGGAGGCGAGCCCGGACCGCGGATCTGGGCCTGGACGTATGGGTCCTCCCAGAAGGTTCGCAACCTCGAACGCGATCCGCGGGCGACGCTCCAGGTCGAGGCCGCGGAGGAATATCAAGAGCTGCGCGGGGTGATGTTCGAATGCGAGACGGTCGTCCATCGCGAGCTCGAGCTGGTATCCGAGCTGGGCGCGGAGATCCTGCTACGCAACTCCGTCCCGCGCGGGGTGCAGCCGCCGGCGGAGTTGCCGCGGGAGGTGCGCGAGGTGGTCGCGGCGCAGGCCGTCAAGCGCGTCGGCCTCGAGTTCGTCGAGCGGCGCCGCGCGAGTTGGGATCACCGCAAGCTCGGCGGGCTCTACTAAAGGGGCAGCTATCCGCGCGTGGCGTCAGGGCGTCCTTCCGCTTCCAGCTCTCCGGCCCGGTTCATCAGCGCGTCGACGGTGAGATCCAGCGCCTTGCACAGCCGCCTCAAATTGGCGAGGTTGGGGGCGTACTGGCCGCGGACATAGTCGCCGATACGTCTGATGTCGATGCCCGAAGCATCGGCGAGCGCCTTCTGGCGCATTCCCTTTTCAGTCATTCGCTCTTCGATCGCTCTGCTGAGCGCGGCGAGCTCGGTATCGCGTGGTTTTGACTTCCTTTGGGGTGGCACGGACGAGAGCCTTACGCATCTCGTCGAGAAGGAGTTAGGACACCCCTGGCGTAAACGAGCCTCAGACAGTTCTCGGCTTTCGCACTTTTGAGCCCTGAATCACCGTCTGGCGGGCAGCGGCGGGATGGTCGGGCGGGGCTGGCTTGATCGTCTGAGTGGGATCTTCGGGAAGGAGCATCGGCGGCTTGCGCCGAAGCGGTGGGCGTTCGAAGTCCACTGATCGCCGTGGGCGGGCGGGAGGCCCGGTTCCTCGGCTTGCCACGGAGGTTCGCCGCCGATGCTCTGCCTGCCATCTTCTCTGAACGAATTGCTGCTCCTGCTCGCGCCGTGCTTCACCCGCCCCACGAGCCAGACCTTCCGGGCAATGCTCGTCGGTCAGATCTCCCAGACGGGGGTGCGCACCGTGTGCGGGATGCTCGTGGGCGCTCGACTCTCGGGGGTGTGGCATCACTGCCGTGCACACCGTTTCTTCAGCCACGCGCGCTGGGATCCCGACGAGCTCGGGCTGCGGTTGGCGGTGTTGATCTGCGAGCGGCTGCTTGCGCCGGGGGTCCCCGTCCTGGTCGCGGTCGATGACACGTTGCTGCATCGCCTGGGGCGAAAGATCCATGCGACCTTCTGGCATCACGACGCGACCGCGAACTCGCAGAAGGCGTCGGTCGCGTGGGGGAACAATTGGGTCGTGGCCGGGATCGTGGTGTGCCTTCCGTTCCTTGAGCGCTCGCTCTGCCTGCCGGTGCTTTTCCGCTGTTGGCAGCCGAAGCGCAAGCACATCCCGAAGGGCAAGAACGACCCCGAGCGGCCGGGAAAGCCAGAGCTGGCAAGGGAGATGCTCGACCTGCTCACCGCCCGCTTGGCCGACCGTGACATCGACACGGTCGGTGACGCCGCCTATGCCTCGGAGGCGTGGCGCGGCCTGCCGGGGCGCGTGTCGATCACCTCTCGCCTGCGCTCAAACGCCGCGATCTACGCTCGGCGCCCGCCCCGCACCGGCAAGCGCGGCCAGCCACGCAAGTGGGGTGAGCGGCTCCGCAGCCTCGCGCAGATAGCGGCCGATCCTGCCACCGAGTGGAGCGAGGCGAGCGTTCGGCGCTACGGCAAGACCGAGACGCTCCTGCTGTGCCAGGTCGACTGCCTGTGGGGGCCGCTCGGCCCCGAGACCCCGGTGCGCGTGATCCTTGTCAAGGACACCTCAAGGGCCTGTGGCTACCAGATTGCGCTGATCTCTACCGACCTGAAGACGAGCGCCGCCCAGCTCGTCGAGCGCTACGCAGAGCGCTGGCCGATCGAGGTCGCCTTTGAGGAGGGCAAGGAGCTCTTCGGCGTCGGGCACGCCCGCAACCGCACCCCCAAGGCCGTGGAGCGCACCGTCCCCTTCCAGTTCCTGGCGATGACGATCACGATCCTCTGGTACGCCGCCGCCGGGCACCATCCAAACGTCGTCGCCGAGCACCGCGCCCGCGCCCCCTGGTACCTCACCAAGACCACACCCTCGTTCGCCGACATGCTCGCCAAGCTGCGGCGCGTGATCATCGCCGCGCAATATCACCCAGGACAGGGTCAAACCCCCACACCACGAGAAATAACACAAGTCCAGCAAGCATGGGCCGCCAGCGGACTATGAACTGCGAAAGCCGAGGACAGTTGTCTTCCAACCAGTTTGCGAGTTTTTCTTTGTCCAGGACACGGCGGGAAACTGAAGAACTGGCCCTGCTCGGCCAGACGATTCGCGAGCTGCGTGAGCAGCGCCGGCTGGGGCTGGGCGAGCTCGCGGCCGCTGTGGGCGTCGCAGAGCGCCGTGTCCAAGCGCTGGAGGATGGGCGGCTCGATCCCGACTACGTCCTGCTGGTCAGGGTCGCGAAGGCGCTCGACGTACGGGCCGGCAGTCTTGTGCGCCGCGCAGAAGAGCTCGCGAACGCGAGGCGGCCGGCTACCGAGGAGCCGACCTGACGCCTGGCGGTTCGGTGAAGGTCGAGCGGCGCGAGTGTTTCCGGGTATCCTTACTTAAAACGATATGTAAGGAGAACTCCCGCAGATGGATGCTTTGGCACGCCTCACCTCCAAGGGCCAGGTGACAATCCCCAAGCAGGTTCGAGAAGCGCTGGAACTTCACGAGGGCGACGAGATCGTGTTTCGCGTCGAGCGCAAACGCGCGATCGTGGCCAAGACCCTTGACTTCCTGGCGATGGCTGGATCGGTCGCCGTGCCGTCGAGCAAGCGCGGGACGCCGTGGGATGAGGTTCTCGCGCGCACACGCCTGGCGCGTGCGGAGAAGCGCGGTTGAGGGCGTTCCTCGACACCAACGTCCTGATCCGACATCTCACCGGTGACCCCCCCGACATGGCCGAGCGGGCGACCGCGGCGCTGGCCAGCGCCGAGCAACTGCTCCTGACCGACCTCGTGCTCGCCGAGTGCGTGTACGTGCTCGAGTCCTTCTACGAGGTCGAGCGGGCACAGGTTGCGGAGTTGATGCGCGCGGCGATCGCGCTGCCGTCGGTCGCGGTAATCGATGCCTCGCTTCTGTTGCGCGCGCTGGAGGTCTATGAGCTCGACTGCCTCGATTTCGCAGAGGCCTATCTGGTGGCCAGCGCCGAGGTCACCGGAATGGGTGCGATTCTGTCGTTCGATCGCTCTATCGATCGGGTGCAGACGACCGCGCGCATCGAGCCATAGCTAGTCTCCCACCAATGGAGCCACTCAAGGGACTGATCCTCTCCGGCGGCAAGGGCACGCGCCTGCGGCCGATCACGCACACGAGCGCGAAGCAGCTCGTGCCGGTCGCGAACAAGCCCGTGCTGTTCTACGGGATCGAGGCGATGGCCGCGGCCGGGATCGAGCAGGTCGGGATCATCATCGCACCGGAGACCGGCGATGAGATTCGCGAGGTCGCCGGCGACGGCTCGCGCTTTGGCGTGGAGATCACCTACGTCGTGCAGGACGAGCCGGCGGGCCTGGCGCACGCGGTGCTGACGGCCGAGCCCTTTCTCGGCAAGAGCCCGTTCGTGATGTACCTCGGCGACAACCTGCTGCAGGGCGGGATCTCCGACCTCGTGGCGGCCTTCAGGGAGCACGAGCCCGACGCGCTGATCCTGCTCACCCCCGTCCCCGATCCCGAGAACTTCGGCGTCGCCGAGCTCGCGCGGCCCGATTCGAGCGATCCGGACGATGTGGGCCGTGTGGTGAAGCTCGTCGAGAAGCCGCAGGAGCCCGCGACCGACCTGGCGCTCGTCGGCGTGTACATGTTCACGGCTGGGATCCACGACGCGGCACGCGCGATCGAGCCCTCGGCGCGCGGTGAGCTCGAGATCACCGACGCGATCCAGCACCTCGTCGACGGGGGACTGCGCGTGGAGCCGCACATCGTGCGCGGCTGGTGGAAGGACACGGGGCGTCTGGAGGACATGCTCGAGGCGAACAGGCTGATCCTCGACAACCTGATCGAGCGCCACGACGGCGAGCTGGTCGACTCGCAGGTTGACGGCCGCGTGGTGATCGAGGCCGGTGCGCGGCTGGAGCGCACGACCGTGCGCGGGCCGGCGGTGATCGGTGCCGGGGCACAGCTGCGCGACTGCTACATCGGGCCGTACACGGCGATCGGCGAGAACTGCGCGATCAACGACGCCGAGGTCGAGCACTCGATCCTGCTGGCGGGCTCCTCGGTGTGCGACCTCGACGGGCGCATGGAGTCCTCGCTGCTGGGTCGCAACGTGACGATCCGCCGCGGCGACCGTCAGCCGCGCGCGTACCGGTTCATGGTCGGCGACAACTCCGACATCTCGATCTTGTGAGGCTGCTGGTAACCGGCGCGCAGGGGATGCTCGGCCACGACGTGCTGCGCGTGGGCGAGCGCGCGGGCCACGAGCTGATCGCGATCGACCTGCCCGAGCTCGACATCACCGACGCGGACGCGGTCAGCGCGCTCTTCGCGCGCGAGCGTCCCGAGGCGACGATCAACTGCGCCGCCTGGACCGACGTCGACGGCGCCGAGAGCAAGCGCGAGCTGGCTCACGCCGTGAACGCGACCGGGGCCGGCAACCTCGCGCGCGCGGCGGCGCAGATCGGCACGCCGCTTTTGCACATCTCGACCGACTACGTGTTCGACGGCGCCGCCCCGCGCGACGCGCAGGGCAACGAGCGCCCGTACGTGGAGGCCGACCCGACCGGGCCGCGCTCTGTGTACGGCGAGACGAAGCTCGCGGGCGAGCGCGAGGTGGTGGCCGCCTCCCGTGCGCACACGGTCGTGCGCACGGCCTGGCTGTATGGCGTCGACGGGAAGAACTTCGTCGACACGATGCTGCGCCTCGCGGGTGAGCGCGAGGCGGTGCAGGTCGTGACCGACCAGGTCGGCTCGCCGACGTGGTCCGGGCACCTGGCGCCGGCGGTCCTCGGCCTGCTGGAGCGCGAGGTGCGCGGCCTCGTCCACCTGACCGGCGCGGGGGCGGTCTCGTGGAACGGGTTTGCCGAGGAGATCTTCCGCCAGGCCGAGGTCGACTGCCGCGTCGAGCCGGCGAGCAGCGAGCAGATGGCGCGTCCGGCGCCGCGGCCCGCCTACTCGGTGCTCGAGTCCGAACGCGACGACGTGCTGCCGATGCCGCCGTGGGAGGACGGCCTCGCCGGATATTTGGCGGCGAGGGCTGGAGTGACGCGCCCGTGAGGGCATCGCGGCGCTGGATCAGCGCACTAGTGAGAGCCAGGAATGGGATGATGCGGCGATGAAACTACTTGTATGTGGCGGCGCCGGGTTCATCGGCTCGACCTTCGTGCGCCTGCGCGTGAAAGAGCAGGGCGACGAGGTGACGGTGCTCGACAAGCTGACGTACGCCGGGCGCGAGGAGAACCTGCGCGAGGTCGCCGAGGCGCCGGGCTACCGCTTCATCCGCGGCGCGATCGAGGACCCGGAGGCGGTCGCGGGCGCGATCGAGGCCGGGCAGCCCGACGCGATCGTGAACTTCGCCGCGGAGACGCACGTCGACCGCTCGATCGCCGAGCCCGACGCGTTCGTGAAGACGCACGCGCTCGGCACGCACGTGCTGCTCGAGGCCGCGCGCGCGGCGGGTCTGCGCTACCTGCAGGTCTCGACCGACGAGGTCTACGGCTCGATCGAGGAGGGCTCGTTCACGGAGGAGTCGCCGCTGCGGCCGTCCTCGCCGTACTCGGCGACGAAGACGGGCGCGGATCTGCTCGTGCAGAGCTACTTCCACACCTACGAGTTGCCCGCGGTGATCTGCCGCGGCTCGAACAACTACGGGCCGTATCAGTACCCGGAGAAGCTGATCCCGCTGATGATTCTCAACGCGCTGCACGGCGACTCGCTGCCCGTGTACGGCGACGGGATGCAGGTGCGCAACTGGATCCACGCCACCGACTTCGCCCGCGCGATCGGCCACGTGCTCGAGCACGGCGTCGCCGGCGAGGTCTACAACGCGGGCGGCCCCGACGAGTGCGCGAACGTCGATGTGGTCAAGCGCATCATCGCGTTGACGGGCGCCGAGGAGTCACAGATCGAGTACGTCACCGACCGCCCTGGTCACGACCGCCGCTACTCGCTCTCATCGAGCAAGGTCCGTGCGCTCGGCTGGGAGCCGAGGGTGCGCTTCGAGGAGGGTCTGGAGGAAACCGTTTCCTGGTATCGCGATAACGCCTGGTGGTGGGAGCCGATCCGCTCCGGCGACTATCGCGAGTACTACGAGCGCCAGTACGGCAAGACGCTGAGCTGACGGTCAGCTCGAGGAGGCCAGGGGAGGCGGCTTTACCCGAGCTTGGAGATCTTCCAGGCTTTGCCTTCCTTGACCAGGGTCACGTCCGTGAGCTTGGCTTTGCCGGCGTAGGTGCTCTTGACTTCGGCGGTGGCGCCCGTGGCGCCGTGCAGCTGAACCTTCTCGACCGTCACTTCGGGCGTGTCGACCTGGGAGAGCTGGTTTTTCAAAGCCTGCTTGCAGCTGCCCGGCGATGAGTGCAGACGCGCGAGGACGGTGCTCGAGAGTAGGTCGGAGCAGATCTTCTGCGCTTCGCCCGCGGTTCCGTAGCTCTGCAGGTCGGCGATCGTCTGCGCGACCGCGTGTTCTTCGCCTTTGAAGGAGCTCACGCTCGAGGTGCTGGCGCAGGCGCAGGCGCCGAGCGCGAGCAGCGGCGCGCAGAGCAGCAGCAGGGCGCGCTTGGTCGGGACCGGGATCACGCCTGGAAGGCTATTTGACCCAGGCCCTACTCGTCGTCGCCGCGGTAGCCGAGGTTCGCGGAGATCCGCTCGGCGGCCGCGACGAGCTGCGGGCCGAGGGTGTCGACGAGCTCCGCGAGCGGGACCGACGCGCTGGGTACCGAGAGGTTGACGGCGGCGCGCACGGCCCCGGTCTCCTCGCGCACGGGCGCGGCGAGCGCGCGCAGCTCGGGCGCGAGCTCCTGGTCGTCGACGGCGAGGCCCTCCCGGCGGATCCGCTCGAGCTCGTCGCGCAGCGCCTTCTTGGCGGTGATCGTGTTCGGGCCGTGCTTGGTCAGCGCCAGCTTGGCGAGCAGCTCGCGCTGCTCGTGCTCGGGCAGGTAGGCGAGCAGCAGCTTGCCGATCGCCGTGCAGTGCACCGGCAGCCGCGAGCCCGGCCGCGGGTCGAGCCCGGCCTCGCTGCGCTCGCGACGGAAGCCGCGCACGCGGTCGATGTAGAGGACCTCCTCGCCGTCGAGCACGCCGAGGCCGGCCGTGTGGGAGGTGCGCTGGCGCAGCTCCTGCAGCTCGTGGTGGGCGTGCTCGCGCAGCCCGGCCGAATCGAGCGCGGACATTCCCAGGTCGGTGACGCGCAGGCCGAGGCGGTACTTGCGCGAGGCGCCCTGCTCGAGGTAGCCGAGCGCGACGAGCGTGATCACGTAGCGGTGGGTGGTCGAGCGGCTCATGCCGAGGCTGTCGGCGATGTCGGCGATTCCGAGCACGGGGCGCGCGGCGCTGAAGCAGCCGAGGATCGCGAGCCCGCGCTCCAGGGATTGCGAGTAGCGCGGCTCACGCAGGTCGGGATCCGACCACGTGGCCCTCCGCTCCTCTGGCTTGCCGGGGGCGTTCGACTTTCCTCTGGGCATCTGTCGTTCCTGTTCTCGCGCGGGAGGTATGTTCGAGCCGCGATTCCCCCTGGGGCGGCGGCGTCGAGGAGATCATAAACACCGGTTCTCCATTAGGGGAGGAAGATTGCCGGCGGGAGTTAGAAAACCCCTTGCAAAATCACATCTTTGGAACTAGACTGGGCGGGACAGCGGGGTGAGCTGTGGCGCCGCCCGGACGGCGGACGGGGCTGCTCAGCGTCTCGCGGTCAGCACCCCCAAAGGGCTTGGGCATCGCCTCCCCTCTCCGGCGGTGCTCGAGATGAGATCGGGGTGTCCCCCCGACGCCAGGTCTCCGCGGGCGCCGTAGCGACCCTCACTACGGCGTCCGGGAAGGCCTGACTGTGGCCGGAAGGCCTACGCGCTGCGCGGACGGGAAGGCCTGAGCGCAACGACCGGGAAGATCTGGAATCCTGGCGGATGATGACAGTCGTCGGTAGACCTTTCGTCTGCGGCGTGCGACGTTACCGGCATGAGATCGAACCCGCAAGCCACCGAGCAGTTCGCCGAGAACCTGCGCAAGCGCCGCGCAGAGCTGGGCCTGACCCAGGAAGATCTCGCCGACATCTGCGGCTTGCACCGCACCGAGATCGGGCTGCTGGAGGGGCGCAAGCGCTCGCCGGGGCTGCACACGATCGTCGCAATCGCGCGCGGCCTCGAGCTCAATTCCGCGGGCGAGCTGCTCGACGGCATCTGCTGACACCGTCGTGGCAGCCGGCCTCACGGGCAGGGGGCGCGGCAGTCGGCCTCACGGGCAGCGGGCGCCCGAGGGGCTTTTGGCGTGGCTCGGTTCACGGGTGCGGCACTCGCCGGACTCGATAGAGACGTGTCGCTAGCCACAAGCCCGTGCGGTCGTCAGTATCGGGCCGCGATCCGCTGGCTGGCAGCGATCTCGATCCTAGACGGCACGAAGTAGCAAAAAGACCAATGCCGGGGCGTCCCTTTGGGAAGAGACGGCGCCCCGGCATCGGACCGATACGGGAAACATTCTAGCGCATGATATCTGGAGTAGGCCGCGGCGGTGAGCCCGCGGGGGCTGCGCGCGGCGATGTCGCGGCGTTGCAGCGCGCGCGGATCCTGCAGGCGACGGTCGAGGTGGTCGCGGAGCGGGGCTACGCGCGCGCGACGGTGGGGCAGGTGGTCGCGCGCGCACGGGTCTCACGCCGCACGTTCGAGCGGCTGTTCAAGGGGCTCGACGACTGCCTTGGAACGGTCTTCGACCTCGGGCTGGAACGCACGATCGTGCTCGTCGGGGAGGCGTTCGAGCGCGAGCGGAGCTGGCAGGACGGGTTGCGGATGGCGATGGCGTCGCTGCTGCTGTTCCTGGAACGCGAGCCGCTGCTGACGCGGGTGTGGCTGGTGGAGTCGCTGGCGGCGGGCCCGTGGGCGGTGGAGCACCGGGAGCGCAACCTGCGGGTGGTGCGGGACTTGATCCTCTCTGGCTGGCCGGCGCCGGGGGAGTCGAGCTTGCCGCCGATGGCGGCGGAGGGCGTGATCGCCTCGGTGCTGGGGATCCTGCACACCCACGTCGCGATGCGCAAGCCCGAGCCGCTGATCGAGCTGCTCGGTCCGGTGATGGGCCTGGTCTCCAGGGCGTACCTGCCGCCCAGCGCGATCGCGCCGGAGGTCGAGCGGGGCGAAGCGCTCGCGCGTGCGATCCAGGCCGGCGAGCACCCGCTGGGCCCGCCCGGAGAGCGAGCCGGCGAGATCCCGGCGGTGCTCGGCAACCCCAACGCGCACCGCGCGCGCGAGTGCCTGCTGTTTCTGGCCGACCATCCGGACGCGAGCAACCGCGAGGTCGCGGCTGGGATCGGCGTCGTTCACCAATCGCAGATCTCGAAGCTGCTGGGCGAGCTCGTCGCGGAGGGCCTCGTGGTCAAGCGCTCCCAGGGTGCGGGCCAGCGCAACGCGTGGCGTCTGACTTCGCAGGGGGAGGAGCTGCTGCGGGCGCTGTCGCCGCGGTAGGGGCTGCTGAACCTATTGAGACCGGCTTTTTGGCCCCGGGGAATCGGACCCCTGGTTCGCTGGGGCAATCCCTGGGTGGGGCAATCCCTGGGAGGAGTTAAGAGTTAACAGGGTGAACATCGTTGGTGAAGATCCGATTAACTCTTGACGGCGATTCTCGCGCACGCTGTGCTCTTGTCCCACCAGATCGATCAGCTTCGCCAGGCAGCCAGCAGCTCGCCGGGGCCGAGCTCGATGTCGAGTCGGGTGTGTGGGGCGAACCCGGTGCGGGAGACGCCGACGAGCGGGGTACTCGCGCTCGTGAGCGGTACTTGCGGGCGGGCGGCGGCGAGCTCCGCGGCGTCCTCGCGGGAGAAGGGGGCGCGGTCGCGCCACTTGATCGAGCCGATGAACTCGGCGCTTGTCGGCGCGCGGTCACGATCGCCGCCGACGAGGTCGACCTCGGGGTGGTTGGTGCGGGTCCAGTAGGAGCTGACGGAGCGCGCGTCCGCGAAGCGCGCGTCGGGGAGCATGCGCTCGATGCTCGCGCGCACGATCGGCTCGATCGCGTGGCCGCGGAAGGTGCTCCAGCTGTCGATGATGCGCTCGCATACGAGGTCGCCGCGGCGGCGTTCGAGCACGGGCAGGTTTGGCGCGATGAAGCGCAACCAGAAGCGCAGGTAGGGGTCGGCGACCGTGTAGCGGCTGAGCTTGGCGTCGCTCGGGCTGCCGAAAGGCGCCTGGCGGTTGACGATCCGCTTCTCCGTGAGGGTCTTCAGCGCGACGCTGAGGCTGGTGCGTCCGATGCCCGAGCGGTGCAGCACCTTCGTGAACTCGGTCTCGCCGGCGCCGACGGCGGCGAGCACGGCGCGGGCGGATGAGAGTGGCGGCAGCTCGGCGCCGATCACTCGTTCGCCGGTCACGATCAAGGGCGCGGTGGGGTCGGAGAGCTCGCGCTTAAGGTAGCCGCGCACGGTGTCGCCCGCCCGCCAGGTGGACGCCAATTGGGGGAAGCCGCCAACGACGCAGTACGCGTCGAGCGCGGTCACGTGATCGGTCTTGGTCATGTCGGCCACCTCGGCGGGATCCAGCGGCTCGATCACCACGGGCCGCACGCGGCCGTGCAGCGGCCGGTCGTAGCGCTCCAGCGCCTCCATCATGTGCAGGTCCGAGCCGATCAGGATCAGCAGGATCGGCAGGCGTTTGAGCTGCCGGTCCCAGATCGTCTGCAGCAGCCCTTCGATGCTCGGCTCCTGTTCGGCGAGCCAGGGCAGCTCATCGATCACGAGGCACGTGGGCGTGCCCGGCGACGATCGGTGCAGGGCGGCGGAGGTGGTTGCGAGCAGGCGCAACGCCGCTTCCCAACCGTCCGGCCTCACGCCGGCCGCGAGCTCGGCCGCGATCGGGAGCGTGCTGTGCTCCAGCTCGCTCAGCAAGGCCGTGAACGCCTCCCCTGACGGCTGATCCTTGGACGCGGAGAAGAATGCGTGGGGAGGGCGCTCGCGGAGTAGGAACTCTTCGATCAGCGTCGACTTTCCAACGCCCCGGCGTCCGCGAACGGCGAGCATCTGCCCCGCGCTCGAGCGGGCGGTGTCCCGCAGGCGGTCTCCCAGCCAGGCGAGCTCGGTCTCGCGACCGACAAATCCAGGGAGATGACCCTCCATTGGCACCACTCTAGCATAAGTTCGTTATGCCGAACTCCGTCAGCCGAACTCCGCTCAGCCGAACTCCGCTCAGCCGAACTCTGCTGCCATGCGTCGAGCGTAACTGACGTCTGATGTCGGTTACGTCTGATTCGGTAGATAGTCGGACCGAGGACACAAAGAGGCAGGGGGTGTGTGCACATAAACCATAAAAGACATGGTCTTTCATGGACCATAATGCTAATATGATCACCTATGTTGAGTGATCGGGCGATCGTGCGCGAGAACCCCTGGTGGGGCACGCCGGCTGGGAGGCGGAGGATCCGCACCTCCGGCGGCTGCGGGGTCAGCCGGTGCGGCTGCCCTCGCCGCAGGTCGAGGACGTCGACCTCATGCGTCCGGCGGTGCACATCCTGCGGGGCCCGCGGCAGGTGGGCAAGTCGACCGACCTGAAGCTGCTGGTCGTGCGGGCGCTCTGGGAGGGTCTGCCGCCGGGCGGGATCGTGTATCTCTCGCTCGACCTGCTCGAAGGATCAGCCGCCGCAGGCGCTGGTGGACAGCGTCGAGCGAGCGCTGCACCTTGCGGGCGCGGGCGCGCACTCGGACGGTCCCCGGCTGATCCTGCTGGACGAGGTCACGGCGGCTCAGGGCTGGCGAACGGCGATCAAGGTGTTGTGGGATCGCGGGCTGATCGACACCGACGTTGTCATCTGTACGGGCTCCTCCGCGGCCGATCTCGCCGAGGGTGCGGCTGAGCGGCTGCCGGGCCGGCGTGGCGCCGGTCAGGACATGCTCGTCCTGCCCCAGGACTTCGGATCTTTCGCCCGTGCCCTGGACCGGTCCGTGCCGCGGTCGCCGGGGCTGGGCGTCGCCGAGATACTTGGCGAGGATGGCAGGACGGAGCTGCTCGACGCTCGCATCCACCTGCCCGCCCTGGAAGACGCGCTGGAGCGATATCTCCTCTTCGGCGGGCTGCCCGCGGCGGTGGCCGAGGCCGTCGCCGGCCGGCGCGAGCCGAGCGAGGAGGCATGCAGGGTGCTGTGGGACTCGCTCACCCGCGAGATCCAGCGTCGTGGCGCGAGCGTTCCCGCCGCCCAGGCGCTGCTGGAGCGGATCATGCGCTCGCTCGGCGCGAAGGTGAGCTGGTCGAGGATCGCGGCCGAGCTGGCGGTGCCGCTTGGCGCCCCTCGTTCGCGGTCCGCGCGCGCGGCGGGGCTCGCCGCAACGATCCGCGCACGGTCCAGAGCTATGTCGAGCTGCTGGCGATCGACTACTTCGCGCTGATCCTCTACTTCTGGAAGCCGGACTCGGGTTCGGGCGCGGTGGCCAATGACAAGAAGATCTACTTCGGCGATCCGCTGCTGCACACGATCACCGCATCGCGCACCGGCCTCTCCCGCGACAGGCACGCCGAGCTGGAGAACGCTGTCGCGCTCGCTCTCTACCGCCGCTACGAGCCGTCCGAGCGCAGCGCCGAGAACTTCCCCGCACCCGAGCGGCTGCATGTCTGGGGTACGCGCAGCGGCGGCGAGATCGACTTCGTCTGTGGCCCGCGCGAGGAGATCGACGCCGTCGAGGTGGCCGACTGGGCGAGGGTCAATCGCCAGAAGGCCACCGCGCCGATGCGAGCCCTGCCCGGACGCCCCGCGCTGGTCGCGACACGCAACGAGCTGCAATTTGGCGACACCGCCAACCTGGTGCCGGCCGCGCTGCTGTTGTGGGCGCTCTCGGGCTGACGCGGAAGATACCCGCAGGGAGCATAAAACCGGTCGCCGATCCCGGTGGATGGGACCCTGGTTTCGCTGGGTAAAACTTTGGGGAGGGGCTCAAGGGTTAACAGGGCGGGCATCGTCGGTGAACATCTATTAACTCTTGACGGGGGTTGTGGGAGCCGGATAGAACTGCCTGCTAGGTAGATAGGCAAGACTGGTGGGTCGAGATCGTCGGCTGCCGGTCGGTCGACAACAGACTGGTGTTGGGGCGTCCCTTTGGGAAGAGACGGCGCCCCGGTGCTGGACCGATACGAAGGGGTGTGCGGCTGATGGGAAGTCCACGGGGTGGCTCGGGGCGGTGGCTCGCGAGGGTTCTGGCGTGCTGCGTTGCTGGGGTTGTGGGTCTGCTCGTGTGGGTCGGGTTGCCGGGGGTGTTTGGCGGGAGTGGTGCGCGCTCAGTGGCGGAGGCAAATATCCCAGCTGCCAGCCCTGCCCCAGGCTTATCGCTGACTTCGCTGGTTGTGCCCGGGGTGCAGCCGCTCGACGAGGATCAGCAAGCCGCCGGCGCGCAGCAGGTGCGGCACAGCAGCCCTTCGGCATATGAAGCAAGGTTGCGTTCGCGAACCGAGTTCGCGCATATCGGAGCGATGCGCGCTTCTCAGGTCGCGCGCGAAGCGTTTCCCACGCTTATCGAAAAGCGTGATGGGGGAGCTCCATCCCTTCCTTCCGGTCAGCGAGTCGTACGTTATACAGGCTCCGAATATCGCGCAGCTGGCACTCCCCGGCGGAAAGCGTGCGGTGATCGAATCGATGGCGCCGATGGCAACGCCGACGACGACCGGTCATTTCACGCCGATCGACCTGGCGCTCACCGATGCCGGTAGCTCCTATGTTCCCGCCGCCTCCGATGTGGCTGTGCAGATTCCCAAGCTACGAGCGATGGGGTGCGTACGCCGGAAGACGGGGTATCGCTGACGCCCGTCGAAGCGTCGGGTAGTTCCTTGGCGGGGACGGAAGGATCTGTGGATGGCGCCAGCGTCATCTATGCCAACACAGAGGCCGATACTGACACCGTTGCCAAGCCGACAGAGCGAGGCTTTGAGGTCAGTTCGATTCTGCGCTCGATCGATAGTCCCGAGCGGCTCTACTACCGCGTCGGGTTGCCGAGCGGAGCCAGTTTGAACCAAAGACAATTACGAGGGCCCGTTGAGATCATTTCGGATGGTGTACCAATCGCAATGGTCATGCCACCGAGCGCGGTGGACGCCTCCGGGGCGCCGGTGCCTTTGGCAATGAAGGTCAAGGGGACACTGCTAGAACTCGAAGTGAAGGATGATTCAAATGAATACCAGTACCCGATTGAGGTCGACCCGGAAGTAACAACCGAAGATAGGAGCTTGACTGGGGCCGTATTCCCAATCGAACCTTACAAGGGCGGTACCAATTGGCTGCCATTTGAAACCTTTCCAGCTTTCCATTACGAAAAAAACTATAGCTGCGGCACTGAATGGTATTGGTGCGATCAGTCGTGGTACATCGAACCTCGTTCCTCGTATAGTGGTGGTGAGTACGCCGGCATTCAGTATGAAACTCAAGGGGTATCCAAACTCTACGAGTTTGAATCGTGGCTCGCGGGGGAAAACGAGCCGAGCGAAACATTAACGCAGGTCGAAATAGACACTCACGGCGGGATTGGCACCTATACGGCGGCACTATCAAAAGGGCCTTATTATAAGAACGAACCAGCTTTGATCTGTGCACAAAGTGGCAGATGCGAGCCTTCGGAAGGTACCGAAGGCGGTCTTGCACGGGTCATGGACTACACGAGCAAGTCCGAACCGATCTATGGATTCTGGACGTGGATCTGGGATGCTCGGGTATATATCGCGCAAGAACAAGGACCGGAAGCCTCCCCCACGACCGCATGTCCTAAATGCGGCTTCAACACGAGCAGCCCAACCATCTCGGAAGCAGGCGGCAGGCCGAATGTGCTGTATGGCAGCGGCAGCTGGCTCGGACCGAACTCGGGCGCATACGAAGTCACGGCGCACGATCCCGGCATAGGCGTGAGCTTCGCGGCGATTTCCGGTGGGGGTATGTCCGAGGAGCGGTTTATTCGCAACGAGGAAGGCGACTGCAAAGGCATCCAGTGCTACCAGACATATAATAGATCCGCTACGTATCTGCCGACGATGGCCAGCGGCGATGACTCGATCGAGCTCTTTGCGGAAGATGCCGCCGGTCTGTACGGCTATACCACCAAGACGATCAAAGTCGATGCTGAAAAACCGTATAACCTTGGATTTGCTGGTATGCCGGAAACGGGTGCCGAAATCAGCGCTGCGCCGCATAAATTGACCGTTCACGCTACAGACGGCAAAAAACCCACGCCGAGCTCCGGCGTCAAGTCAATCGAAGTTTCAATCGACGGCGGTCAAGTGACAACGGTGCCGGAAATTCCTGCCCAGAAGGGGAATGCACCGCGAGCGGGTCTTATACATTTGACGCCGAAGGCTTGGCGGAAGGTGTAAACAGCCTGACCGTAACCGCGACTGACAATGCGGGGAATGTCGCTGCCAGGAAGTTCTATTTCGATGTTCGTCACGCGAGCCCAGTGTCAGTGGGTCCTGGTACGGTCGATCCGACGAGTGGGCAGTTCAGCCTGAGCGCGCAGGATGTTTCGCTGGGGGGTGCGAGCGGCGTTTCGCGTACGTATCGGTCGCGTAATCTCACCGCTGGTGAAGAAGGACCGCTCGGCCCACAGTGGTCGATCGGTGTCGGCGGAGGGGAGCGCCTCACGGTGCTTTCGAGCGGAAGCGTGGTGCTCGTCTCTGCCGGCGGTGCGCAGACGACGTTCACGCTCAACTCGAAAGGTGAATTCGAATCGCCAAAGGGCGATGAAAACCTCAAGGTCGAATATGAATCAAAAGGGCACAAGTACACGTTGAAGAACGCCACCACCGGAACGGAAACGGTCTTTGAACAGCCGTCCGGCGACGCGAGCGTAAGCCCTACGTATAGCGGCCAGTTTGGCTCTGAAGGAGCAGAGCTCGGTCGGCCCATGAGCAACGCGATCGATTCGAACGGCGATGTCTGGGTCACCGACTACACAAACGATCGTGTGCAGGAGTTCTCGTCGACCGGCACGCTGATCGCTACTTACGGAGGATACTGGCAGTTCAACGGACCGTGGGGGATCGCAATAAATCAGAGCACCGACAACGTATACGTGACCGATCTAGGAAACAAACGCGTCGTGGAGCTCTCTTCGACCGGCACCTTCATTCGTGAATTTGGCAACTCTGGGGAAGGGCGGTTAAATGTCGGGGTCGGGATCGCCATCAACTCAAAGACGGCAATGTCTGGGTCGCGGATGCTGGCAATAACTGCATTGATGAGTTCAACAGCGAAGGCAAATACCTAAAAAAGATCGCATCGAAATCTGGTGCGGAATTCAAAGAACCATACAATATCGCGATCTCCGGGGCAAGCCTTTACTTCACCGACAATGGTGATAACAGGGTCGAGGAGTTCTCACCTTCAGGGAGCTACATAGGCCAGTTCGGCAAAGCTGGTTCAGGTAAAGGTGAATTCGATGATCCCTTCGGAATAGCCGTAGAATCGAATACTGGTAATCTGTATGTAACGGACGCCCTAAATAATCGTGTACAGGAGTTTTCTGCTTCTGGCGGTTTCATTACCATGTTTGGCGTGCCAGGCTCTGGCTCCGGTCAGTTCTCGGGACCGACGGGCATTGCAGCCAGTCCCTCCGGCGGTATTTATGTCAACGACTACAACAACAGTCGTGTGGAGGAGTGGGCGCGATCCACATCAGTACCACGACGGGTAAAGGGCCGGCGGCGACGGCATTGACTACGTACTCCTACAAGGCCGTGACAGCCGCAGGCAAGACCATTATTGAGCCGGCGGAGGAGCTCGGCCCAAAGCCCGAAGGCGCTGTGTGCTCGTCCGAACCGGAAAAATAGAGCAAAGCCGAAAAAGAAAAAGAAGTTGGCTGTCGCGAGCTGACATTTATATATGGGACTAAAACTGGTCGCCAGCGAAAAAGTGAGTAAATGGGGTGAATCGAAGGCCAGTTGATGGAAGTCAAGTTCACCGCGTATAATCCGTCGAGCAAAGAAATGCAGACGACCGCTGTCGCGAAGTATGCGTATGACAAACTGGGTCGACTTCGCGCGGAGTGGGATCCTGAGTCGAAAAAAGCACCACATGCGGAGGGACCTGTTCCGCACTAAAGACGATCTATGGGTATGACGCCGAAGGGCATGTGACAGCACTGACGCCGCCCGGGCAGGAGTCGTGGGCATTTACGTATGGGACGATCGCCGGTGACCCCAGCACCGGGCGCCTACTGAAGGTGACGCGTGCTCCAGCATCAGCAAAACTATGGACGGGAGCTAGGCCGGAAGAACTCGAACGGCCAAAACTATCGGGTACAGCTGCGGTGGGCGTCAAAATGGCTGTATCGAACGGCTTGTGGCTCGGCGAACCCGTCGCGTACTCGTATAGCTGGGAAGATTGCAACTCGTCTGGTGGGGAATGTGCTCCGATTCTCGGAGCTACAAACGCCAACTATGCGCCCGGAAGCGGCGATGTTGGCCACACGCTTGTTGCGAAAGTCACCATAACAAATGGTAATGGCTCGGTGAGTAAGGCGACCGCAGCCAGTGCCGTTGTCGTATCCTCGGCGTCCAGTACGACTCAGTCGATTGACAGCGGCTACAGTCTAAACGCGGTGTCATGTATCTCTGGTACGACCGATTGTGTGGCTAGTGACAGTAAAGGTAAGGCGTTTTATGCGACGAATGTGAGCTCGACGTCGAACGGGACATGGAATACGTGGGCCGGGCCGGGTGCCAGCCCCAGCGAGGCTATCGATTGCGTGACGACGTCGCTGTGTCTGATGGCGGCTGGCAGCGACTCCGGTGAAGGTGGGAACATGTATTACGCCAAATCGCTCGGTGGTTCCTGGACTGAAGCGTTCAGTCCAAATGATGGAGTCGATGCGATCTCGTGTGCCTCGTCGTCGTTCTGTGTTGCGGGACAGGACGAAGCAGGAGAAGGCTTCTTCCATTACTCCACCAACCCGCCTTCGAGCTCTTGGACGCTTGAGCATCAAGGATCGGCCGCATGAAAGGCGTCTTCTGCCTGTCATCGTCGTTTTGCGCGATGGCGGATGGTACTGGTAAAGTGCATGTCGCAACCAGCACGAGTCAGATTGAGTCTGGGCCTTGGAAGGAAACGGACGTTGACGGATCAACTGCGCTCAACGGCATAGCCTGCACCTCCACGACCTCTTGCTTGGCGGTCGACGGCGTTGGCAATGTCGTCAATCTGACGATCGAAAGCAGTGGTGCCGCGACGGCATCCAAGCAGGATATCGACGGCACAGATGATCTTACGGCGATAGCCTGTACCACAAGTTCAACCTGCGTCACTGTCGATAATCACGGCAATATCTACGTGTCCAAAAACAATGGCTCGACCTGGACAGGGCTATTGTCGCTGGGCGACAAATTGACCAGCGTCTCGTGCGCATCGTCGTCTCTCTGTGTCACCGCTGACACGACTGGCAACATCACCGCGTTCAACCCGAGCGCGGTAGTGACCGGAGGCACCGCGCAGAGTCCCCAGCCCGGCTGGACGATGGAATATCACCTCCCAGTCTCGGGAACGCGTCGGCCGAACCTGCCCAACATGACCAAGGGGGAAGTGGAAAAGTGGGGGCAGAAAGACGTCAGCGAAAGCGAAGACAACGATCCCGTTGAAGGCATGGCGATCTTCCCACCCGGCGAACCACAAGGCTGGCCAGCGTCCAGTTATAAGCGTGCGACGATCGATTACCTAAACGAAAAGGGACTTACGGTCAATATGTCGACCCCGAGCGGTGGGATATCGACGACCGAATACAATGCTCTCAACGAGGCCGTGCGTACGCTGAGCCCTGATGATCAAGCAAAGGCGATGGCCAAGGTTGTAAATCAGTTGAAACAAGCGAATGCAGGTCTGCCGAAGTTTCTGAGCAGCTAGACACCAAAACCGAATATAGCGCCTAAAGGAACTGATGTATGGAAGGTCACTGGGCCGGAACATACAGGTCAAACTATCTAGTGGGCCAGAAGTTCAGGCACGTAGCGTCACGCACTACTACTACGACAAAGGTGCCAAAGAAGTCGAAGAAAAAACACATGAAGCATATAACTTGGTGACGACAACCGTAGAAGGCGCCCTGCTCACGCAATGGCAAAGAAGAAGATAATCGCGAAACCGTTACGTCCTACAGTGGGCAAGAAGATCTTGGGTGGAAGCTTCGTAAGCCGACGTCGGTGACAAAGGAACCGGGTGGGCTGAATCTGACTACTACAACCGTTTATCAGGAAAGCGAAAACGCGAAAAAAGAAAAGGAAAGCACGGGTGCGGTCGTGGAAACGCGGTCGCCAGAGGGTTCGGATAGCCATTTGCCACCTGCGCCTATTTATGCAGCGCAGATTGGTTCGTATGGGTGGGAAAATGGCCAGTTGTCTTATCCCTCCGACGACGCTGTGGACGCGCATGGCAATGTTTGGGTCGCGGATCACGGCAACGACCGTGTCGAGGAGTTCTCTGCTGCTGGTGCGTTTATCGCGGCATACAGCTCGGAAGGGCCGGAGGAGGACAGTTCTCAGGCCCGGTGGTGTAGCTGTGAATCAGACCAGTGGCGATGTGTATGTGACTGATAGTGGTAATAGTCGAGTTGAGGAGTTGTCGCCGGAAGGCAAATTCTTGGCGACATTTGGCTTTGGCGTAAGCAACGGGAAAGCAGAAGCCGAGGTTTGCACGAGTAGTTGTCGTGCCGGCATCGCTGGTGCCGGCAGCGGGCAATTCGACGACCCTGAAGGCATCGCCATCGACTCAAGCGGCGATGTTTGGGTGGTGGACCACAACAACGATCGTATTGAGAAGTTCTCGAGCGCGGGTACGTTCATTGCGGCCTACGGCTCTAAAGGGTCGGAACACGGGCAGCTCAAAGAACCGGTCGCGGTGGCGTTCTCCGAGGGCGATCTGTATGTGACTGACTCTGGCAACGGGCGTGTCGAGGAGTTTTCGACGTCTGGTACGTATCTGGGGCAGTTTGGATCGTGGGGCAGTGGTAACGGACAGTTCTCCTACCCCTATGGCATTGCCGCTGACCCGAGCTCGGGTGCGTTGTACGTGGGTGATCCCGGCAACGGGCGCGTCGAGGAGTTCAGCGAGACGGGCAACTATCTGGCGCAGTTCGGCACCAAAGGCTCTGGTAGCGGACAGTTCAAAGAATCCGAAGGTATCGCGGTGAACTCCGCTGGTGATATTTACGTAACGGATACCGGCAACTCGCGGGTGGAGATGTGGGAGCCGGCTCCGCCGGCCCCGATCTATACATCGCAGTTTGGCAATACAGGTTCGGAAAGCGAAAAGCTGAAGGAACCGGCGATGGACGCTGTTGATGCAGACGGGAATGTGTGGGTTGCCAACTGGGGCAAGGGGACGATCGAGGAGTTTTCATCGTCTGGTGCGTTCATGCACAGCTATGGGTCCTATGGAACGGGTTCGGGGCAGTTCCGTAATCCGATAGGTATTGCGATCAATCAGGGCACGGGGAATGTCTATGTCGGGGACTATGGAAACAACCGTATCGACGAGCTGAACGAAAAAGGTGAATACGTCGCCGGGTTTGGGTACGGTGTCAGCAACCATGAAGAAAAATTCGAGACCTGCACGACCAGCTGTGTGGGGGGCAACCCGGGTGCGGGGGCGGGGCAGTTCTCGTCACTGGAGGGTGTTGCGGTTGATCCGAAAGGCGATATCTGGGCTGCTGACGCGGGCAATAACCGGGTCGAGGAGTTTTCATCCAGCAACGCGTTCCTCGTGGCGCTTGGCTATGGTGTAACAAACGGTGAAGAAAAGCTTGAGACTTGTACGAGCGGTTGTCGCGCGGGGACTGCCGGCTCTGGCAATGGGCAGCTCAAAGATGCCGCGGATCTCGCTTTTTCGGGAACTAATATGTATGTAGCCGATACGCATAACAACCGTATCGAGGAGTTTAACGAAAAAGATGAATTCGTAGCCAAGTTTGGGTCGGCCGGCCATGGTAACGGCGAATTTTGGGAACCGACCGCACTGGGTGTCGACGCGAGCGGCAACCTTTATGTCGCCGACTACGCGAATTACCGGATCCAAGAGTTCACACCGTCGGGGGCTTACCTGACGCAGTTTGGCTCTAAAGGATCAGGAAACGGGCAGTTCTCATCCCTCGAAGCGGTAACCGTAGGCGGCAACGGCGTCGTGTACGCGGTCGATGGCGCCAATCGGATAGAGCAGTGGACGCCAACGCCCCGGCCCGGCAACGAAGGCGCTCATGACGCGAGGATCGTTTATTACTCGGCCAAAGGCGAAGCGGAAGTCGCGGCGTGCCAGAACCATCCGGAATGGGTCAATCTTCCCTGCCAGGGAGCGTCTGCTGCACAGCCCGGGATCAGCGGCGCCGCCGAACTTCCGGTCGTTACGACGAAGTACAACGTGTGGGACGAGCCGGAAACGGTTGAAGAAAAATTTGGGTCTACCACACGAACTAAAAAGGAGACGTTCGACAGTGCCGGCCGCGAGGAAACCAGTGAAGTCTCCTGCAGGGAAACTGGTGAAGCGCCCTGCTCCACGACCATCCACAAGACTGTACCGACGGTCACCGATAAGTACAGCAAAACGACGGGGGCCCTGGTCGAACAGAGCACGACAGCCGAAGGTAAAACAAAGACGATCACGAGCGGCTATAACACGCTTGGGGAGCTCGAAAAATATACAGACGCAAACGGTGGCACCACGACATACACCTATGAAGCGGGTGGAGACGGACGTCTCGACGAAGTCACCTATGAAATCGGCAAAGAAAAATTCGCTCAGCTGTACGCCTATAACGCCACCACGGGCGCGATGGAATCTCTGTATGACTCCGGTCTCAAAAAGTACTTCACGGCTACATATGACGTCGAAGGCAAGATGCTCACCGATACTTATCCGGACAACCTGACTGCCCACTACACATATAACCAGGTTGGTATGGCGACTGGGATCAAGTACGAAAAGAATGCGTATTGCGCCAGCAAATGTCCTGAAACTTGGTTTGAAGACAACATCGTCCCGTCGGTTCACGGGGAAACGCTCGAGCAGTCAAGCACGCTTGCCAAGGAGAATTACACCTATGACAAAATCGGCAGACTCACGGAATCCGAAGAAAAACTAACGGGCAAAGACTGTACGGCGCGCTTGTATGCCTATGACGAAGAATCAAATCGCACGAGCCTGACCACACGTGAATCGGCTACTGAAACATGTCCGACCGAAGGTGGTACGGTCGAAAATCATGCCTATGACAGCGCTAACGCCCTGATCGATACGGGAATCAGCTATGAAACATTCGGTAATACGACCAAACTGCCGGCTCCAGATGCCGGTAAATATGAACTGAAGAGCAGCTACTACGTCGACAATCAGGTTGCCAGTCAAACACAACAGGAAGCGGCGGAAAAGGAAAAGACCCTCAACTATGTCTATGATCCGGAAGGACGTACAGAGGAAACTGAAGCGATCGTAGAGGAAAGTGGGAAAGAAAAACACGAACCGATTGCCACCGCTAACTACTCGGGGTCCGGTGAAGCGCTGACCTGGACGGGCGAAGAAGAAAACAAAAAATGGAGTCGCAACATTCCCGGTATCGACGGTGCATTAGACGCTATTCAGACCAGTGCTGGTGCGAGTACTCTGCAACTGCACGATTTGCGGGGAGACGTCGTTGCCACCGTCGGTCTCGGTGAAACTGAAACAAAACTTTCGACCACATACAACAGCACTGAATTCGGTGTGCCGAACGAAGGTAAGCCAACGCCAAAGTATGCGTGGCTTGGGGCCGGCGGAGCGAGCAGTGAATTGCCATCGTCTGGGACAATCGCTCAGGGTGGTGCGTCGTATGTGCCCGAGATTGCTCGGGATCTGCAGACCGCGCCGGTAGTACCACCGGGAGCTATGCCCAATGGTCCAAACGGGGGAACACCCTACACAGCGACGATATCGGCCGCGTCGATGGCGTCGGCGCAGGCTGAAGCGACGAAATACACCGAAGAAATGGAAGCGGCGCGACAGCGGCTAAAAGCGAAAGAAGCTGCTGAAGCGCTACAGAAATGTCAGGAAGAGGGTGGCTGCGGCGCAAGTGATGGTTCAGGTTCAGCGTCTTCACCTACGGGGGCACTTACGTCTGAAGAATGGCGTGAATTCTACGAAGAGTATCTAGGGGCGTTGGGGACTAAGGCGGTGGCTGCGGATTTCAATTTAGAAGATTTTGAAAAGATGGTCGAAGGGGTTGGTAACAAAGTGTTCGATACCGGAAAGGAACTTTATGGTGATGTAGTGAATTATGGGCACAATTGGTTTGGTTGGGGCGTGGAGGTATATAAGAACTCACTGTGGACGGTATGGGCGCAGCTCGTTGAACCATTCGGTGGGGCAGAACTAATTATCAATTGTTATAAGGGTAGTCAGGAATATGGTAACGCCGTTGCGTTCAATGCTCCTCTTGGTGGTCCTGAGGACCCAATTGAAGATGCCACCCAGGCGATTGCCATGACTGCTGGGTGTATGAAGGCGGCTCTGTAGCCGTCGAGAGGTGGCTGCGTACGCTCTCAAGGTCGAAGCCGGATTGCGGATGCGTGGTGTAGAGACTGCCGCTAGCCTCAACGGGTGCCTCTCTCCAGCTTCACCCCCCAGGTCCGCGAGTGGTTCGAGGCAGCCTTCGCCGCGCCCACCCCCGCCCAGGCGCTGGCGTGGCCGGCGATCGCGCGGGGGGAGCACGTACTGCTGTCGGCGCCGACGGGGTCGGGGAAGACGCTCGCGGCGTTCCTGTGGGCGCTCGACCGGCTCAGCGCCGTCGGCGATCCGCTGGAGATGGGAGGGGTCGCGGGCGATGAGCGCGTCGCGAGCGAGGGGGACGCTGGGCCGGCGGGCGGGTCGCGCGCGGGAATGGCGGCGTGGTGGCAACGCGAAGGCGGAGCCGCGGCTCACGCGCGTCGTCTACGTCAGCCCGCTGAAGGCGCTCGCCTACGACATCGAGCGCAACCTCCGCGCTCCCCTCCGCGGGATCGGCGCCGACGGCGTGCGCGTCGGGATCCGCACCGGCGACACGCCCCAGCGCGAGCGCGCGGCGATGCTGCGGGAGCCGCCGGACATCCTGATCACGACGCCCGAGTCGCTGTACCTGATGTTGACATCGCGCGCGCGGGAGACGCTCGGTGGGGTCGAGGCGGTGATCGTCGATGAGATCCACGCGGTCGCCGCGACCAAGCGCGGCGCGCACCTCGCGCTCACGCTCGAGCGGCTCGAGGCGCAGGCGCGCGTCGGGCGGCCCGCGGCGACGGTCCAGCGGATCGGGCTGTCGGCGACGCAGAACCCGCTCGCGGAGATCGGGCGCTACCTCGTCGGGCCGCATCGCGAGGTTACGATCCTCGACGCGGGCGCGCGTAAGCAGCTCGACCTGCGGATCGAGGTGCCGGTCGAGTCGATGGCCGAACCGGATGCGCACCCGCCTGTGTCCGCGTCCGGCGATCCGCTCGTGCCGGGAGATGCGCTCGCGCCCGCGCCGCCGCGGGATCCGCTGGAGCCCGTCGCCGGCGGCGAGTCGACGCGCGGGTCGATCTGGCCGGCGATCTACCCCGAGCTGCTGCGGCTCGTGCGGGAGCACAACTCCACGATCGTGTTCGTCAACAACCGCCGCTCGGCCGAGCGCGTCGCGCTGCGGCTGAACGAGCTTGCCGCGCGCGAAGCGGCTGGCGGGGGGCGAGCGCGAACAAAAAAACGACAAACAACAGATTTATGGGGCCGCCTCCGGCGGCCGCTCTGGCGCGCTTGCTGAGAATTCGGACGCCGACGGGCCGGTCGAGATCGCGCGTGCCCATCATGGGTCGTTGGCGCGGGAGGAGCGCACGAAGGTCGAGGAGTTGCTCAAGGCCGGCGAGCTTCCCTGCCTCGTCGCCACCTCGTCTTTGGAGCTCGGCATCGACATGGGCGCCGTCGACCTCGTGCTCCAGATCGAGTCGCCGAAGTCGGTCGCGCGCGGGCTGCAGCGAATCGGGCGCGCCGGGCATGGCGTCGGCGATGTCTCGCGCGGGCGGATCTTTCCCAAGTTCCGCGGCGATCTGCTCGAGTGCGCGGTTGTTGCGCGGCGCATGCACGAAGGCCTGATCGAGTCGACCGTCGTTCCGAAAAACGCTCTGGACGTTTTAGCTCAGCAGATTGTCGCCATTTCAGTTGCACAGCAGCCGGCGGCAGCCGGCCCCTTAAAAGAAAAAAAGGCCTCTGACTCCGACGATCCCGAGTATCTCGACGAGGGCATCTCGGTTGATGAGTTGTTCGCCCTCGTCACGCGCACGTACTCCTATGCCGAGCTCTCGCGCGAGCTGCTCGAGAACGTGCTCGACATGCTCGACGGGCGCTACCCGTCGCAGGAGTTCGGTGAGCTGCGCGCGCGGATCGTCTGGGATCGCGTCGCCGGCACGATCCGCGCGCGCAAGGGTTCGCGCCAGCTCGCGATCGCCAACGCCGGCACGATCCCCGACCGCGGGCTCTACGCGGTAACACTGCCCGACGGGCGGCGCGTCGGCGAGCTCGACGAGGAGATGGTCTACGAGGCGCGCCCCGGCCAGGCGTTCCTGCTCGGCGCCTCCTCCTGGCGGATCGAGGAGATCGGGCGCGACCGCGTGATCGTCACGCCCGCGCCCGGCGCGCCCGGGGCGGTGCCGTTCTGGAAGGGCGATTCGGTCGGGCGCCCGCGCGAGCTCGGCGTTGCGATTGGCGCGTTCTCGCGCTGGGCCGTCGAGCAGGACGCGGAGACGTTGCAGCGCGACTACGACCTCGATCCGCGCGCCGCGCGCAACCTGCTCGACTACCTCCGCGAGCAGCAATCCGCGACGCGGGTGCTGCCGACCGAGCGCACGATCGTCGTCGAGCGCTTCCGCGACGAGATCGGCGACTGGCGGATCTGCATCCTCTCCCCCTACGGCGCGCGCGTGCACTCCGCCTGGGCGCTCGCTCTGTCCGCGCGGATCCGCGAGCGCTTCTCGCTGGAGGCCGACGCGATCTCCTCCGACGACGGGATCGTCCTGCACCTGCCCGACCTCGACGCCGACGACGTCGAGTCGCTGCCGTCGGCCGCCGAGCTGGTCCTGATCGAGCCCGACGATCTCGCGCAGGCCGTCACCGCCGAGCTCGGCTCCTCCGCCCTGTTCGGCGCGCGCTTCCGCGAGAACGCCGGCCGCGCGCTGCTGATCCCGCGCGCCTACCCCGGCCGCCGCACGCCGCTCTGGCAGCAGCGGCTGAAGTCGCAGAACCTGCTCGAGGTCGCCAAGCGCTACGCCGACTTCCCGATCCTGCTCGAGACCTACCGCGAGTGCCTGCGCGACGTGCTCGACCTGCCCGGCCTCGAAGCGCTGCTGCGCGGGCTGCACTCGCGCGAGATCTCGCTCGTCGAGGTCGAGACGCCGACCGCCTCGCCTTTTGCCTCCTCGCTGCTGTTCGACTACGTCGCCACCTACATGTACGAGGGCGACACGCCCACCGCCGAGCGCCGCGCCGCCGCGCTCTCGCTCGACCGCGACCTGCTGCGCGAGCTGCTCGGCCAGGAGGAGCTGCGCGAGCTGCTCGACCCCGGCGCGCTCGCGCGCGTCGAGGACGATCTGCAGTGCCGCTCGGAGATCGCGCGCGCGACCGGCCGCGACGGGCTGCACGACGTTCTCCGCCGCGTCGGCGATCTCACGTTCGCGGAGGTCGCCGAACGCGTGCTCGACGGGGTCGACGCCGCCGCTCTGTTGCGCGGGCTCGAGCGCGAACGGCGGGCCGTGCGGCTGCGCGTCGGCGGCGAGGAGCGCTACGTCGCGGCCGACGAGGCCGGGCTCTACCGCGACGCGCTCGGCGCCGTCCCGCCGGGCGGGCTGCCGGAGGCGTTCCTGTCCGATGTGCCCGACGCGCTGCGCGTGCTCGTCGCGCGCTTCGCCCGCACGCACGGGCCGTTCACGGGCGATGAGCTCCACGCCCGCTACGGCGTCGACGCGGCCGCGGTGCTGCGCGAGCTCGAGCGCTCCGGCGAGGTCGTGCGGGGTGAGCTGCGTCCGGGTGGCAGCGAGCGCGAGTGGTGCGACGTCGAGGTCCTGCGCCGCCTGCGCCGCGCCTCGCTGGCGGCCCTGCGCAAGGAGATCGAGCCGGCCGACGCGCGCTCGCTGGCGGCCTTCTTGCCGTCCTGGCAGGGCGTCGACCGCCACGCCGGCGTGGGCGCGGGCGTCGACCGGTTGCGCGAGGTGCTCGTGCCGCTCCAGGGCCTCGCGCTGCCGGCGGAGATCTGGGAGCGCGACGTGCTCCCGCGGCGGATCGGCGCCTACTCCCCCGCGTGGCTCGACTCGCTCTGCGCTAGCGGCGAGGTCGTGTGGGTTGGCGCGGGCTCTCTCGGGCGGAGTTCGGGGCGCGTGGCGCTGTACTTCCGCGAGGACGCCTCGTCGATCGGTCCGCCGCCCGCGCCGCGCTCGTCGGGCGCCGCCGGGGCGGGCGCGGCGCCGAGCGAACCGGCGCACGAGCTCCTGCGCGAGCGGCTCGCGCGGGGACCGGCCTTCTTCACGGACCTGCTCGCCGAGCTCCCCCTCGCGGGCGAGGCGCTGCGCGAGGCGCTCTGGGATCTCGTCTGGGCGGGCGAGGCGACGAACGACGCGTGGGCGCCGCTGCGAGCGCCGCACCTGGCGCTCGCGCGTGGCGGTGCAGGCGCCGCGGGCGGTGAGCGTGGCGAGGCCGCGGCGGGTAGCTCCCGCGCCGGGCGCGCCGCCCTCTCGGGCCGGCCGATGGTCGCGCGCTCGCGCTTCGGCGCGCGCCGCCGGGGCGCTCAGGCGCAGGTCCAGGGGCGCTGGTCGCTCGTCGCGTCGCTGTTCGGCGAGGCCAGTCCCTTGCCCGCTGCCGCTGCTCCATCTCCGCCCTCCCGGTCAGCGTCGGCCGCCGCGGCTGGCGGCGTTTCCGCGGCGGCGCTGCCCTCGCCCGAGCGCCGCCGCGTGCTCGCGGAGCTGCTGCTCGAGCGCTACGGGATCGTCACGCGCGAGCAGGTCCTCGCCGAGGGGATCCGCGGCGGCTTCGCGCTGCTCTACGACGCGTTCTCGCAGCTGGAGACGCTCGGCGTCTGCCGCCGCGGCTACTTCCTCGAGGGCCTCGGCGGCGCGCAGTTCGCGCTCCCGGGCGCGGTCGAGCGTTTGCGTGCCGGCGACGCCGGGCGAAGGTCCGCGCACGCTCGTGCTCGCCGCCGCCGACCCCGCGCAGCCCTACGGCGCCGCGCTGCCCTGGCCCAAGCGCGATGGCCAGGCCCGCCGTCCCGCCCGCGTCGCGGGCGCCTACGTCGTGCTGGTCGAGGACGAGCCGGTGCTGTACGTCGAGCGTGGGGGGCGGGGCCTGGTCACGCTCGCTGACGATGTTCCTCTCGGCGCGGCCTTGAACGCGCTGGCGCAAGCCGTGCGCGCCGGACGTATGGGCAAGCTCGCGCTGGAGCGGATCGACGGCGAGCCGGCGATCGCCTCAGAGCTGGCCGGGGCGCTGATCGACCTCGGTTTTCATTCAGGTCCGCGTAAGCTCACGCTCAGCGCATGAACGTCAGCTCCCCTCGTCGTGTCGGCCACAAGGGCGCCGCCCTGCTCGCGCCCGGCAACACGCTCGCGAGCTTCCGCGCGGCGCTCGCGGCGGGCGTCGACATGATCGAGTTCGACGTGCTCTCCGAGCGCACCGACGGCAGCGGCGAGCTGCTGCTCGCACATGATTACGAGGACATGCACGCGCGCACTCCCCTGACCTTCGAAGAGGCGCTCGCGCACCTCGCGGGCGAGGAGTTCGCGGGCGTGGAATTCGACGTCGACGTGAAGATCCCCGGCTACGGCCGGCGCGTCGTCGAGGGCCTGCGCGCGGCCGGCCTCGTCGAGCGCTCGCTCGTCAGCGGCATGTACGTCGACGAGCTCGACGCGATCCGCGCGCTCGAGCCGGCGCTGCGCCTCGGCTGGTCCGTGCCGCGCCTGCGCCGCGACTACACGACCGAGATGCTCACGGCGATCCCCGCGCTGGTGATCCTCAGCGGCTACCGCGCGCTGCTGCCCCGGCGCGTGCGCGCGGCGCTGCTCGCCGGCCGCTTCGACGCGATCATGGCCCACTGGCGCCTGATCACCCCCGCGCTCGTACGCGCGGTCGCCGACGGCGGCGGCGAGCTGTACGCCTGGACGGTCGACGACGCTCGGCAGATCGCGCGGCTGAGCGCGCTGGGCGTCGACGGGATCATCACGAACGATCCCCGTTTGCTCGAGCTCAGCTAAGTGAGCATTCCGCCGCGCTGAAGCCCTTCGGGTCGGCGCCCGCGAGGCTTTCGTGTGCGGCGGTGGTCGGTCGCGAGACGGTGTACTCGACGGTCGTGCCGCGCCGCCACTGGAAGTCCACGACGCCGCGTAGCTTGAACGGCGGCTTGCCGGTCACGGGCTGCAGTTCGAAGCTGCTGCCGCCCTGGCGTGCGGTCTTCGCGGCGCCGACGGGGACGTAGGCGGGCGCCGTGTTCGAGAGGTCGACCCACTGCTTGGTCGTTTCGTCCAGGTACTGCAGGCGGAAGCTCATGTACATCTCGTCCTTGGAGAATTCGTCGCCGGGCATCGAGCCGCGCACGCCGATCGTGTCCGGCTGATCGGAGGGTTTGCAGACGTCGATCGTGGCCCACAGCTGCGGCGAGCGCAGCAGCTTGCGCTCGGCGGCGGTGGTGGGCTTCCCGGCCGGATGCGCGCCCGTCGTGGTGGCTTCGGCCAGGGAGGACGCGGGGACCGACAGCAGCACTCCGAACATCACCAGCAGGATGATTGGCCTGGCGACGGTCATATCCTTGGAAGATAGCGCCGGGGGCCTCACGCTGAGCCGGTCGAGGGTGTGATATCCCCTGCGATCATGGCGGGTATGCGCTCAGCGGACGTGGTCGAGCTGCTCGCGCGCGTGCCCGTGTTCTCGACGCTCGAGCGCGAGGACCTCGAGCGGATCGCCGAGCTCGCCGTCCCGCGCGCGTTCGAGCCGGGCCAGGTCGTGTTCCGCGAGGGCGACGCGAGCGACACCTGCTACATCGTCCGCTCCGGGCGCGCCCGCGCGGTGCGCGAGCACGCCGGCGGTCGCACGATCACGCTCGCGACGTTCGGCCCCGGCGACATCTTCGGCGAGCTCGCGCTGTTCGAGGACGAGCGGCGCTCGGCGACCGTCGAGGCGATCGAGCCGACGAGCGTCGTCGCGGTGCTCGGTCCCGACATGCGCCGGCTGATGGTCGAGCACCCCGGGATCTCCGCGCGGCTGGTGATCGCGCTCGGGCGGCGCCTGCGCGAGACCAACGAGCGCCTCTCGCGCCAGTCCTTCCAGACCGTGCAGAGCCGCGTGGCGGTCGTGCTCAGCGAGCTGGTCGCGCAGGAGCTGGCCGCGGCCGAGGGGGAGGGTCAGGACGGGGAGCGGGCGCAGTCCGGCGGGGACGTGCTCGTGACCGCCACCCAGGCCGACCTCGCGCAGCTGGCGGGCTCCTCGCGCGAGTCGGCCAGCCGCTTCCTCGCGGTGCTCGAGCGCGCCGGGGTGATCTCGCAGGGGCGCGGGCGCCTGGTCGTGCACGATCCGCGCGCGCTGGAGCAGTATGTCTTCTAGGGGCGATCGGAAGCCCGGCGGGAAGGGCCACGCCGGTGGCGGGAAGGGCAACGCCGGCGGCGGGAAGCGCGCCGGCAAGCAGAAGCCGAGCGGCAAGCGCAAGCCCGGCAAACCGCCGCGCGCGCAGGAGTTCTCGGCCGGCGGGGTCGTGCTGCGCGGCGAGCAGGTCGTCGTGATCGTGCCCACCCGCCGCGCGCCCGACGGCTCGCGCGTGCTGGCGCTGCCGAAGGGGCACGTCGACCCGGGCGAGAACACGCTGCAGACGGCGGAGCGCGAGGTGCGCGAGGAGGCGGGCGTCGCGGTCGAGCTCGTGCGCGAGCTGGGCGAGGTGCGCTACTGGTACCGCCGCGACGGGCGCACGATCCCGAAGTCGGTCACGTTCTACCTCTTCTCCTACCTCTCCGGCGACACCGCCGATCACGACGACGAGGTCGAGGAGGCCCGCTGGATCGACCTGCGCGAGGCCCGCACGGCGCTCACGCACGCCGCCGAGCGCGAAATGATCGAGCGCGCGCTGGCCTATTTGCGAGAAGACCGGTAGCCTGCCCAGTCGTGCAGGTGCTCAACTTCTACTCGACGATCTTCGCCGACGAGCTGATGCGGGGCCGCAAGACGGCGACGATCCGGCTCGGCGACAAGTCCGGCAAGTACCGCAAGAACCAGGCGGTGCTCGTCACGATCGGCTACCAGTACTCGCCGCGGGAACGGATCTTCGAAGCGGTGATCGACCAGGTCGAGGTGACCAAGATCGCCGACCTCTCGCCGCGCGACATCAAGCACGACAACCCCGAGTTCCGCCGCCACGAGGAGCTGATCAGCTTCCTCGAACAGATCTACGGGCGCTCGGTCTCCCCGGAAGACACCGTCACGGTCGTCCGGTTTTCGCAGATCATGGACAAGCCGACGGGGATGACCGAGGCGATGAAAGGCTTCGGCGGCGCCCAGAATTGAGCTTGGATCGGCAGTCGGAGGTGGATACTGCCAAATCTGGCCTTGAATTACGGCGGGGCTTGGGTATATTGGGCGTCGTTGGCACTCTCGCCCCGAGAGTGCCAGCCATCGGTAGGCGGCGGGCGTTCGCTTGAGAGAGCCGCTCCTCGCCGGACGTATTCCTAAGACGGAGGTTTTCAACATGAAGCTCAAGCCCCTGGGCGATCGTCTGATCGTGCAGGCAATCGAGGAGGAGCAGACCACTGCCAGTGGCCTCGTGCTCCCCGACACTGCCAAGGAGAAGCCGCAGAAGGGCAAGATCGTCGCGATCGGCGACGGCAAGCTCGACGAGAACGGCAAGCGTATCCCGCTGGAGGTCAAGGAGGGCGACGAGGTCCTCTACAGCAAGTACGGCGGGACCGAGATCAAGATCGACGGAGAGGACCTGCTCGTGTTGCGCGAGTCCGATGTCCTCGCCAAGGTTTCCTAAGGAGATTTGAAGAGATATGGCTAACAAGGAACTGAAGTACGGCTCCGAGGCACGCAAGGCGCTGGAGCTCGGCGTCGATGCGGTCGCGAACGCCGTCAAGGTCACGCTCGGCCCAAAGGGCCGCTATGTGGTGCTCGACAAGAAGTTCGGCGCCCCGACGATCACCAACGACGGCGTCACGATCGCCCGCGAGATCGAGGTCGAGGACGTCTTCGAGAACCAGGGCGCCCAGCTCGTGCGTGAGGTCGCCACGGCGACCAACGACGTCGCCGGCGACGGCACCACGACCGCGACGGTGCTGGCCCAGGCGATCGTTCGCCAGGGTCTGAAGAACGTCGCGGCGGGCGCCAACCCGCTGGCGCTCAAGCGCGGCATCGAGAAAGCCGTCGACGAGGTCGTCAAGAACATCGCCTCGCAGTCCAAGGAGGTCTCCGGCAAGGACCAGATCGCCCGCGTGGCGACGATCTCCGCCGGCGACGACGACATCGGCGACGTGATCGCCGACGCGATCGAGAAGGTCGGCAAGGACGGCGTCGTCAACGTCGAGGAGGGCCAGACGTTCGGCATGGACCTCGAGTTCACCGAGGGCATGCAGTTCGACAAGGGCTACATCTCGCCCTACATGGTCACCGACCAGGACCGCATGGAGGCAGTGCTGGAGGACCCCTACATCCTGATCGCCAACCAGAAGATCGGCTCCGTCAGGGACGTGCTGCCGGTGCTCGAGCAGGTGATCCAGTCGGGCAAGACGATCCTGATCATCGCCGAGGACGTCGAGGGCGAGTCGCTCGCGACGCTCGTGGTCAACAAGCTGCGGGGCACCTTCACCGGTGTGGCCGTGAAGGCGCCGGGCTTCGGCGACCGCCGCAAGCGGATGCTCGAGGACATCGCGATCCTCACGAACGCCGAGGTGATCACCGAGGAGCTCGGGCTGAAGCTCGAGAACACCGAGGTCAAGCAGCTCGGTCGCGCCCGTCGCGTGGTCGTGACGAAAGACACGACCACGATCGTCGACGGCGCCGGTGACGCCGAGGCGATCAAGGGCCGCATCAACCAGATCAAGGCCGAAGTCGAGAACACCGACTCGGACTTCGATCGCGAGAAGCTGCAGGAAAGGCTCGCAAAGCTCTCCGGCGGCGTCGCCGTGGTCAAGGTCGGAGCGGCGACCGAGACGGAGATGAAGGAGAAGAAGCACCGCGTCGAGGACGCCCTGCAGGCCACGCGGGCGGCGCTCGAGGAGGGCATCGTGCCCGGTGGCGGCGTCGCGCTGCTGCAGGCCTCGGCGGCGATCACGCTCGGCGAGAGCGGCGCGTCGGTCGACGGTTCTGACGACGAGCGGACGGGCGCGAGCATCGTGCTCCGCGCGCTCGAGGAGCCGCTGCGTCAGCTCGCCGAGAACGCTGGGCTCGAGGGCTCCGTCGTCGTGAACGACGTGCGCAAGGCCAAGAAAGGCCAGGGCCTGAACGCCTCCACGAACGAGATCGTCGATCTCGTCGCGGCGGGCGTGATCGACCCGGCGATGGTCACCCGCTCGGCGCTCCAGAACGCGGCGTCGATCGCGAAGAACATCCTCACCACCGAGGCGATCGTCGCCGAGGTGCCGGAGAAGGAAGGCGCCGGCGGCATGCCCGGCGGTGGCATGCCCGACATGAGCGGGATGATGTAAGGATTCGGCGGAAAGATTCCTGCTAAAGGAATCTCCTGTATAGTCGATGGCGCATGTAACGAGGGCCCGGCAGGGACGCCGGGCCCTCGTTCTGTTAACATCTATCTCCGCGATCCGGGCGTCCCCGGCTCTCAGGGGCCGGGATTGGGTGTCGTGGCCGCGCGGGCGCGGGTCTGCGCCGCTGTCGCTGCGCGGTCGTTATTCGACTTCCGCGACCGACCGTGGCCCGTGCCCGACGTACTTCGCGCTCGGCCTGATCAGCTTCGCCTCGCGCTTCTGCTCGAGGATGTGCGCCGACCAGCCGGCCACGCGCGCGCACGTGAACATCGGCGTGAACAGGTCCGGCGGGACTTCCGCGAGATCGAGGACGACCGCCGACCAGAACTCGACGTTCGTCGCGAGCACGCGGTCGGGCTTGCGCGCGTGCAGCTCCGCGAGCGCCGCCTTCTCCAACGCTTCGGCGGCCTGCACGCGCGGGGATTTCAGTTCCTGGGAGGTGCGGCGCAGCACCCGCGCGCGGGGGTCTTCGGCGCGGTAGACGCGATGGCCGAAGCCCATCAGGCGATCGCCGCGGTCGAGCGCGTCTTTGACCCAGCGCTCGGCGTCGCCGCTCGCTTCGACTTCGTCGATCATCTTCAGCACGCGCGAGGGCGCGCCGCCGTGCAGCGGGCCGGAGAGAGCGCCCACCGCGGCGGACAGCGCCGCGGCGCAATCGGCGCCGGTCGAGGCGACGACGCGCGCCGTGAACGTCGAGGCGTTCATGCCGTGCTCGGCCGCCGAGACCCAGTAGGCGTCGATCGCCTTCACGTGGTCGGGGTTGGCCTCGCCGCGCCAGCGGATCAGAAAGCGCTCGGGGATCGTCCTGCCCTCGTCGATCTCCGCCTGGGGCACCGGCGGCTGGCCGGCTTCACGGGCGGACTGCGCGACGAACGAGAGCGCCATCACCGACGCGCGCGCGAGGTTGTCGCGCGCCTCCTCGTCGGTGATGTCGATCAGCTGCCCGAAGCCCCACTCGGGCGCGAGCATCGCGAGCGCCGACTGCACGTCGACGCGGTGATCGCCGGAGCGCACGGTCAGCGCATGCGGTTCGGCGGGGGGCAGGCCGGGTTTGAAGTGCCCGTCGACGAGCAGGCCCCAGACCTGCTCGTAGGGGACCTGACCGACGAGGTCTTCGATGTTCACGCCGCGGTAGCGCAGCGCGCCACCGGCTTTGTCCGGCTCGGCTATCTCTGTCGCAAAGGCGACGACTCCTTCGAGGCCCGACTGGACCTCTCCTGCTGCTGACTGAACCGCGCTCATGGCACTCGCTTTCTGGGCTTGATCTTTTTGGGTCCCGCCCTCCCGGCTGCCTTGTGGGCAGAGGCATATCGTCGCAGGAAGCGCACGTGAGTAGGCTCCAAGCGCTTGGACGCCCGTCCGAGCGAGTGGCGATCTGAGGAGGAGCCAATGCCCGACAGCGATCTGATGTTCCGTCCCGCGACCGAGCTCGCGGGCATGGTGCGCGCCGGGGAGGTCTCCGCGCGCGAGCTCGTCGAGATCTCGCTCGAGCGGATCGAGGAGCTCAACCCGCGGCTCAACGCGTTCGTGCAGGTCGACGGCGAGCGTGCGCTCGCGGTGGCGGACGGAATTGGACCCGGCGACGAGCGCCCGTTCGCCGGTGTTCCGATCGCGATCAAGAACAACCGGCCGGTGGCGGGACTGCGCGCCACGCTCGGCTGCTCGCTGCTGGCCGAGCACGTGGCCGATCACGACAGCAACATCACGCGCCGCCTGAAGGATGCGGGCTTCGTGATCGTCGGCACCACGACGCTGCCCGAGTACGGCATCCTGCCGGTCAGCGAGGCGCGCATCTTCGGTCCCACGCGCAATCCATGGGACCTGCAGCGCACGCCAGGCGGGTCCTCCGGCGGCTCGGCTGCGGCGGTCGCGTCGGGGATGGTGCCGGTCGCGCACGGCAACGACGGAGGCGGTTCGATCCGGATTCCCGCTGCCTGCTGCGGGCTCGTGGGGCTCAAGCCGGCGCGCGGACGGATCTCCGCGGCGCCCGAACGCGGCGAGGCGCCGCTCGACGTCGATGGCGTGCTGACGCGCACGGTCGCCGACACGGCCGCGATCCTCGACGTGCTCGCGGGCTACGAGCTGGGCGATGCCACCTGGGCGCCGCCGCCCTCCGAGCCGTTTGCGCTGTCCGCGACGCGTGACGGAGGCCCACGCACCCGGCTGCGGATCGCGGCCACCACGTTCCCGCCGACCGCCGATGCGGTTGTCGATCCGATCTGTGCGCAGGCGGTGGCCGACGCCGCCGGGCTGTTGCGCTCGCTCGGGCACGAGGTCGAGGAGGTCGATCCGCCATGGCGCATCGAGGGCCTTTCCGAGCTGTTCGGGGCGGTCTTCTCGATCCACATCGCGCTGCAGATCGCCTACTCCGGGATCGTCGCCGGCCGCGAGCCGACGGCCGCGGACATGGAGCCGATGAGCTGGGCGATCTACCAGATGACCCAGGGCATCAACTCTGTGCAGGGCCTCGGGCTGGAAATCCAGCTGCAGGCGCTCACCCGGCAGCTGGTCGCCTTCCTGGCGCCCTACGACATGCTGCTCACCCCCGCGCTGGCCGAGCGCCCGCTGCCGCTCGGCACGCTCGACACCGCCGCGCCCGACCCGATCTCGACGTTCACCCGCTCGGGCCTGTTCACGCCGTTCACGCCGATCTTCAACGCGTCCGGGCAGCCGGGGATCTCGCTGCCGCTGTATCAGGGCGAGGACGGGTTGCCGCTGGGGGTGCAGCTCGTGGGTCGGCCGGCTGGCGAGGCGGCGCTGCTGGCGCTCGGAGCTCAGTTGGAAGAGGCTAGGCCGTGGGCGGAGCGCCGGGCGCCCGTCTCCCGATAGATCATCCCGCGCTGCGTGCCAGCACCTGCTTGCACAGCTCTGCGAGGCCGATCGCTTGCACCGGTGGTGTGAGGCGGTAGCTCTCGGCTCCGGGGTAGACGATCAGCGCGCGTTGTGGCTCAGGTCGGCGAGGGCGGAGTGAAAGCCGCGCTCCGGGGTGGGCGCGAGGCTGCGCTTGATCTCGATCGCCCACTCCTCGCCGCCGGGCCAGCTGAGGACGAGGTCGATCTCCGCGCCGTGGCTCGTCCGGTAGAAGCTTCCCTGTACTCGATGCTCGTCCGCGCCGGCCGCCGCCAGCAGGTTCTCGATCGCCATGCCCTCCCAGCTCGGCCCGGCGACGGGGTGCCCGAGCACCGCCTCCTTGTCGGCCAGCGTTGCTCCTCGCCCACCTCGGTGACGTCGAACGGCGCGAGCTCGACGAACGCGATCCTGCCTGCCAGGCTCTCGCCGGACTGGGCCAGCCAGGCGAGCCCGGTCCGTCGCGGACTCCAGATCCAGATAGAGATTTGCACGGTAGAAAGACGGATTCCTGGGCTTCGGCCGGCTCTCGGCTCTAGAAGAACCGCAAGTAAAGGAAGCATCTATCAGTGAGTATCACGCGTGATACACTGAGGATATGACCGAGGTGAGCATCCGGGAGTTGCGCAACCATGGCGGCGATGTCGTCGATCGTGCCGCGCGTGGCGAGCAGATCACAATCACACGTACGGGAAAAGCTGTGGCCGAGCTGCGAGCGGTATCCCAGACACCGCTTTCGGCTGCGACCCTGCTCGGGCGCTGGCGCCTGCTGCCCCGGGTGGACCCTGTCGCCCTGCGCAGGGACATCGATGAGCTGCTTGACACCGGCCTATGACCGAGGAGCCTGTTACTGCCGTGCGGGAGGTCGAGGAGTCGGAGATGGCCACGGGGCTCCCGGCTGGGCGGGGGGTCCTCGACACCTCAACGGTGATCCTCCTGGGGGAGCTCACTGACGCGACGGCGCTTCCCGCCGAACCGCTGATCACGGCCGTGACACTCGCTGAGCTTTCCGTCGGTCCGCTCGTTGCTGAGGATGAGCGGGAGCGCTCCGCACGCCAGGCACAGCTTCAGCAGGCCGAGGCCGACTTTGATCCGCTCCCCTTCGACGCCGGCGCTGCTCGGGCCTTTGGGCGTGTCGCGGCATCGCTGCGCCGCGCCGGCCGTAAGGCCACCGCGCGGAGCTACGACGCGATGATTGCCGCCACTGCCCTCGCTCAAGATCTGCCCGTGTACACCTGCAACCCCAATGACTTCAGCGGGATCGACGATCTCGAGGTAATCGCCGTGCCGGTTCCAGAGACGACATAGCAACAGTGGGGCTACGGCGCATGACTTAACCGTGCAATTCTGAACCAGTGCTTCAGATTTACACGGTAGAGAGGCGAACGCCCCGGGACCTCAACCGGCTCCCAGCACGAATCCCATCGCATGAGGCGTGACGCCCAGACCTTCGACGTCGGCTGCCCCCCGCTCGGAGAGCATCGGCACCTCCATCAGCTCGGCCTCGTCCCAGGTCGCGAACGCACGCTGGCCGAGCGTCGCCTCGAGCAGGCGCAGCCCGCGCGAGACGATCGGCGTCGGCACGTGCAGCAGCGGGCGGTTGCGGCCTTGCGAGCGCAGCACGAGCCGGATGATCTCGTTGTGGCTGAGGGTCTGCGGGCCGGCCAGCTCGAAACGCTCGGTGGTATTCCGCTCCCCTCCCGGCGCCGGGGCGCGCAGTGCGGCGATCACGCAGTCGGCGACATCCTCGGCCCAGATCGGCTGGTAGGAGGCTTGCCCCCGCCCGGAGACGGGCATCGCCGGCAGCAACGCCATCCGCTCGAGCAGCGTCAGCCACGGGTCGCCGGGGGCGTAGACGATCGAGGGGGCGAACACCGTGCTGCGCAGCTCGGCCTCGGCGACGGCCTGCTCGGCGAGCGCCTTCGCGCGGAAGAAGCGCGCGCGGTGGTGGGTGGAGGCGCCGAGCACGGAGAAGAACACGAAGCGCTCCACGCCCTGGCGCTGGGCGGCGCGGACCATCCGCCAGGTGGCGATCCCGTTGAGCTCCTCGATCGAGCCGCGCGGCTGGTCGCGGATCGAGGCGGCGAGGTGCACGACGGTGTCGACGCCGCGCATCGCGTTGCGAAACGACGGGGGGTCGGCGAGGTCGCCGAGCGCGATCTGCACGCGCACGCGCTGGGCGCCCAGGCGCCGGGGGTCGCGCACGAGGCAGCGCACCTGGGTCCCTTCGTCGACGAGGCGCCGCAAGAGCGCGGAGCCCACAAGGCCGGTCGCGCCGGTAAGCAGGAGCATGGCTTCGTACAATATGCGTCTCGTCTGACTGCCCCACCCGCCAAGCCCCGCAAAACGACCCAAGAAAGAAGCGAATGGCCTACGTAATCGCCGAGCCGTGCATTGGCACCAAGGACAACTCCTGTGTCGAGGTATGCCCCGTGGACTGCATCCACCCGACGCCCGACGAGCCCGGCTATGACGCTGCCGAGATGCTCTACATCGACCCCGAGGAGTGCATCGACTGCGACGCCTGCGTCGAGGCCTGCCCGGTCGACGCCTGCTTCGCCGAGGACCAGCTCCCCGACGAGTGGCAGAAGTTCACGCAGATCAACGCGGACTACTTCGCCAACGCCAAGTAGCGTCAGGGGCGGCTGGTCGCCGCGCCGTAGCTCGGGTCGAGCACATCGAGCACGGGCACGTCCGCCACGGCCGCCGCGATCAGCTCGCGCAGCTCGCGCGAGTCGAACCGGTGCGACTGGGGCGCGACGGGATTGACCGTGATCGCCTTCAGGTCGATCGTTGTTCTGACCTCGATCTCCAGACCCTGACGGCGGTACCAGCCCGGTCCATGTTGGGTCAGGAAGACCTTGGTCGGGTCGCGCGCGACGATCTTCAGCTCGCGTCCGGCCCGCGCTGTGCGGGCGGCCAGCAGGCCCTCGAGGAAGCGCTCGCTCAGCGCGCCCTCGACATGGAACGTGTTCGCCCTCGGGTGTTCTCGCAACAGCGTGGCGATCTCCGCCGGCTCGGCGCTCAGCACCAGCTGGCGCTCCAGCGCCAGCCGCTCGCCCCCATCGCTCGACGTGTCCGCGAGCGCGTCGCCGGCAACCGGCAGCCTGACCAGGTCGACGGCGTCCCTGGTGGTCGCGACGACCTGCTCGAGATCCTCACCGAGCACCGCGCCGGTGGCGATCACGAGCCCGTCGGCGACCGCCGGCGAGGAGGCCGCTCGGCGGTCGATCGAACCATCGATCAACACCTGCTCGGCGCCGTAGGAGAGCATCTCTTTGCTCACTGCGCCGAGGTCCTCGGCGCTGCTCGGCCCGGCGACTTCGACGGCGCCACGCTCCGCGAGCCTCGCGATCACGACCTCCCCGAGCGGGGTCCTCACTCCGGTCTGCGCCAGCTGCTCGTGCGCCAGGCCGCTCGCCCGCAGGAGCGCGTCGGTGCTCGCGACGAGGCTGCCGGCCTGCAGGACGATCCGCGGCTTCTCGATCCGCGCGTCGATCACGTCGTGCGCCTCGCCGTCGCGGCCGATCGAGGTCACGCCGACGCACGTCTTCCGCTCCGCCAGCTCCCGCAAGATCGCGGCGAGCGTCTCCGTCTTGCCCGTGTTCTTCGCCAGGCCGACCAGGGCCAGCCGCCTTGTTGGGGCGATCAGATCCGACAGCACTACTCGGCCGCCACGCGCGCGGCCAGCTCGCGCACGATGAAGCTCGCGACGTGGTACGGGTAGGTGCCCTTCGAGAAGCCCGCGTCGTAGCCGAGCTCCTTCGCGAGC